>NZ_KV806954.1:0-285 GCF_001811895.1 Olsenella sp. HMSC062G07 | reverse complement strand
CTCTCCACAGGAAAGGCGAGAGGAACTCCAGGGTCGTGCCACCATTCCAAGAGTCCCCCAGATGTGTCAGTCCATTCCAGAGGAACCGGTTTTCCCTGCACTGCCTTGACGTTCAAGCCGAGGATCGACTCCCACCACGTGTGCACGTGGGACAGCCCTGTGGGAAAGCCTCGTGGGAAAGCCTCGTGGGAAAGACACGAGGGAAAACCATAGATGCTTTGATCCACGGGGCGGACTGCGTGACACTGCTGCTACCGCTCTGGAGGAAAGCGCAAGTGCATGCCC
>NZ_KV806953.1:0-310 GCF_001811895.1 Olsenella sp. HMSC062G07 | reverse complement strand
GCCTCGCGCGAGGCCTCCCAGCGCGCCCAGCGCGCCTATCTTGACCATCAGGCCGGCATTCTGGCACGCGGCCTGCAAGAGGGGAAGGCCTGCCCCGTCTGCGGCTCCCCGCACCATCCGCGTCCCGCCTCGCTCTCGTCCGACGTGCCCGGCGAGGGCGCCCTCCAGGCGCTCAAGGACGAGGAGGAGGGGGCGCGGACCCGCGCCCTCGCCGACGCCCAGGCGGCGTCTGCGGCGCGAAGCTCCTGCGAGGGCGCGCGCGACGAGAAGCGCCTCCTCGTCGCGCGCGACGTTGCCGCCAAGGACGTCG
>NZ_KV806952.1:2068-2473 GCF_001811895.1 Olsenella sp. HMSC062G07 | reverse complement strand
CAGCGTGCTCCCCGCACATGCGGGGATGATCCCGAGGCCGTGTCGAAGATCCTGTCGCGCTGCGCCGTGCTCCCCGCACATGCGGGGATGATCCTCATCTACTAGAGTACATATGTACACAAGCGCGAGTGCTCCCCGCACATGCGGGGATGATCCTGTGCCGCTTACATGTGGGGTATCTCCCATGCTTGTGCTCCCCGCACATGCGGGGATGATCCTCCGAAGCTGCCGTCCCAGGACACGGTGGAGGTTGTGCTCCCCGCACATGCGGGGATGATCCCGCGGATGATTGCGTCAAGCAGCTCGTCCATGGAGTGCTCCCCGCACATGCGGGGATGATCCCCAGCTTCATTAGGCCGTCGCCCCCGTGAGCAGCGTGCTCCCCGCACATGCGGGGATGATCCC
>NZ_KV806952.1:1011-1968 GCF_001811895.1 Olsenella sp. HMSC062G07 | reverse complement strand
GTGCTCCCCGCACATGCGGGGATGATCCTAAGCAGGCGGCTGTAGGCGGTAGCAATTAGTAGGTGCTCCCCGCACATGCGGGGATGATCCTAAGGGCCACGGATTACGGCCTTTGGTACTAGCAGTGCTCCCCGCACATGCGGGGATGATCCCGACGCCCGTCGCGAGGCCGTTCTGGAATGACGCGTGCTCCCCGCACATGCGGGGATGATCCTTGGTTCGAGGCCTTCCACGTCAGGGCGGTCAGCGTGCTCCCCGCACATGCGGGGATGATCCCTACACGATGCTCGACAACCTCAAGCTTGGCTACGTGCTCCCCGCACATGCGGGGATGATCCCTAAGGGAGACACAATGCCGCACACCACCGATACGTGCTCCCCGCACATGCGGGGATGATCCCCACCTTCGCCGCGAGCACGCCCGCCCAGCTGCGGTGCTCCCCGCACATGCGGGGATGATCCTCCGTATCCGTTGCCGTCGCCGAGGCCGCAGCCGGTGCTCCCCGCACATGCGGGGATGATCCCTTCGCCCGGACGGTCTCCGGCCTTGACATAGCCGTGCTCCCCGCACATGCGGGGATGATCCCGACGCCGACGCCAAGGGCGACGGCCCATACAACGTGCTCCCCGCACATGCGGGGATGATCCCGCACCCGCGTGGGTGCGCCTGTCATGGGCGCACGTGCTCCCCGCACATGCGGGGATGATCCCGCCGTACCCGTCGGGCTTGGCAGAATCGTCGGAGTGCTCCCCGCACATGCGGGGATGATCCTACGATTCCCTGCTAGACGATCGTCCGGTCGCGAGTGCTCCCCGCACATGCGGGGATGATCCCCAAAGCGATGTGAAGAGATGGCCGCAAGGAGGGGTGCTCCCCGCACATGCGGGGATGATCCCCACTCCTCGACGCCGCTCGGCGTCACGGCGTCGGTGCTCCCCGCACATGCGGGGATGATC
>NZ_KV806952.1:444-911 GCF_001811895.1 Olsenella sp. HMSC062G07 | reverse complement strand
CGTGCTCCCCGCACATGCGGGGATGATCCCGACGTCATCGGCGAGGACGGCGCCGAATACTACGTGCTCCCCGCACATGCGGGGATGATCCTGAACGCCGTCGTGAGCCGCAGATTCTCCAGCGAGTGCTCCCCGCACATGCGGGGATGATCCCGGCGCCCTAACGCCGGCAATGTCTGGCGCGTACGTGCTCCCCGCACATGCGGGGATGATCCCTGTGCTCGTTGATTTCACGTACTCTGCGATTGGGTGCTCCCCGCACATGCGGGGATGATCCCTCGCCCGTCCGCTCGTGCCGTAAGGATTTTGCCGTGCTCCCCGCACATGCGGGGATGATCCCGGCGAGACGATGGTCCTCAAGGCCAAGACGGTCGTGCTCCCCGCACATGCGGGGATGATCCACGATGCCGCCCACGCCGGTGCCCTCCAGGTACCGTGCTCCCCGCACATGCGGGGATGATCCCGAC
>NZ_KV806952.1:0-344 GCF_001811895.1 Olsenella sp. HMSC062G07 | reverse complement strand
CGTCGGTGCTCCCCGCACATGCGGGGATGATCCCTTGCGGTATAATCTCTTGTGGCATATGGACTCGTGCTCCCCGCACATGCGGGGATGATTCCTAGCGTGTGCGGCAATTGAGCAATTAACGAACGGTGCTCCCCGCACATGCGGGGATGATCCCGCAAGCGCGATACACCCGGCTACGGCGAACGCGGTGCTCCCCGCACATGCGGGGATGATCCTGCGTAGGCGAGCGCGGGCAATGCCGCTACGATCGTGCTCCCCGCACATGCGGGGATGATCCCTCAAGGTGGTGCTTCCTAGTCTCCAATGGTGCCGTGCTCCCCGCACATGCGGGGATGATCCCG
>NZ_KV806951.1:1249292-1288609 GCF_001811895.1 Olsenella sp. HMSC062G07 | reverse complement strand
GGCGCCCTGGCGCCTTTTCAGCTCGCGCCCGGCCTACTCCTGCCCCTTCGCAAGACGGTTGCCAACGTCTCCGCTAGGGTGGTTAGAAATGCTGACCGAGTGAAGTGTGTCTCATTCATTAGTGATATGGCCAGGGCATCGAATGCCGCAATCACAGCAAGTGTGCTCGCGGTTGCCAGCATGTTGAATGCATCGGGTTCACGGTCAACCCGTATCTTTACAAACAAGTCTGCCATCTTTCCGATTGGCGACTCGTGTTTTTCTCCTACGACAACTATTATTACTCCCTTATCATGGAGGTTAGGCAGAAAAGCCATGAGCTCTTTGGTCGTGCCACCCTTGGAAAGGACCACTACGACATCATTTTCCCTTACTGCTCCTAGTCCTCCGTGGACTGCATCACTTGGATTGAGATAGAAGGCCTGACTGCCAATAACCTGAAGTGTATGGGAGCATTTTCGAGCCGCCATAGCCGAGGTTCCGCAGCCGGTGAAAAAAACGTTACGCCCTTTGACTCGAATTATTTCTTCAAGGCACGCCAATGATTTGTAGTCAATTGCATCAGCGAGCCGTATGAGTTCCTGTCCTTCGGACAGTATGACCCCCCGCATGATTTCGGTATCCATATTTATTCCTTACTGCCAAGTACAACTACATTGGCATGCCGGACGCGCTCGCGCGTCTGATCAAAATCGACGAAGTAGATGGATCCAACGGCTCCTACCAGCAACTCTCCCTCCATGACGGGAAAGGTCTCGGAAGCGCCGATAATATCACTCCTCAGGTGTCCATCAGTATTGAGCATGGTCCACTCCTCCGCAGGATAGGCAGGATCGGTCTTTCCCATGCCATAGGCAATATGTCTGGGTCCGGGGCTGTGATACTGCCCTTCGGTAGTCTGGCGCGGAGCAATTTTATCGAGCGCCTCGTTTAAATCAACGTGCAGCAGTTCATCGCCATAAAAATTTCTATCATGCATATACTCTTCGAAGAAAATCGAACAGGTCGTATGCGCGGAAGTAACGGTGCAGATGCCATCATGAACACCACTTTGGGCAATGATACGCCTTACATCGTCAGTGATATTGTGATATGAGGGACGTCCGGCGCATGTGTGGACAGTAATTCTTGCATGCCTGACAAGCATGTCGTACTCACTTCCCAAGCTCATTTTTTATTTGAGTGAACACTGCGTCGGCGCCGATGCCCGTAAGAAGTGCAATCCCATTAATGACGCGATTCTGGATTGCGTCAGGGACTTGCGTGGTGGTAACTACAATGTCATACATGTCATTGGAGATGTTTTCCACCTCGCGGGTTACTGAGGATTGTTTAATTTGAACTTGGCTATCCAACCCCTCTGACTCAAGCCAACGACTGATTTTTGAGCGCACGACGGTAGATGTTGCGTGTCCTGCACCGCATATAATGAGAATGGTCTTCATATTTTACATAACTCCTTTTTTAAGGCGGACCCTGTGATTTCTTTCGTGAAATTACAGGTACCACCAAACGATAAAATAGTGTATTTATTTAGCAATTTTACTGACGACGTGCCGTGCCTTATTGATGTAGAAGAGCAATGCTAGTGCGACGACGGAGAGCACTGCAACGCCGGCGTAGCCACTGTATTGTGCGATAGCAAGACAGAGCGCATTAGGCCACAGGCCAGCGGAGACGAAGGACGCAAGTCCTTCGACTGAGTAGCCAGCGATTTGATATGCGCCCGTGAGGGCGGGTGCTATCCAAGTGGCGAGATAAAGCATTGTTACCGTGTAAATCGAGCAGCCAATGATGGAGCGTACGAAGTTACCGCGAAAGGCGGCTACCATAAGGCATAGCGCAAAGACGAGCGTGGGAAGGTCTCCAACAGGAAGTACCTGGTTTCCAGGCAGCACAACACCGATGAGAAGTGTAATTGGAATCATGATAATGGAAACAGCCAGCACGTCAGGGTTGCCAACGGTGAGGGCGGCGTCCATGCCAATGTTTACGTTCGCACCATTGAGATGCGTCTCGGTAAACTGCTGAGTGGCTTCGGCAATTGGCGTCAAGCCCTCCATGAACATTGAAATCATTTTTGGAAGCAGTGTGAGGACTGCGGCGGTCTGGATACCAAGGTTCACGATACCCGCAAATTCAAACTTTGCCAAGATTCCGATACCGCATCCAATTACAAAGCCGATGAGCATGGGGTTTCCAAGGAAGCCAAAACGCTTCCGTACTGTCTCGGAGTTGATGTCAATTTTACTAAGTCCGGGGATGTGCTCAAAAACCCAGTTAAGTGGTATGGCAAGCACCATACCGGAAAGAGCCATAACATGAGTAATAGCGATGCCAGGAAGGTTAAAATATTTTGAAATCAATGGCTGGAACAAATCTGCGAGCAGCAGTTCAAATAGGAAGAACGGAATCATGGAGAGGACCGCAAGTAGATAGTCGCTTGTAACTGCCCAGACCATGACACCGACCATGGCTGGTTGCCAAAGATTCCAAACATCGACGTTAAGCGTTTTGGTCATGCCCACCCAGACAAGCAGGAGGTTAATGACAATAGCGATTGGAATGATGAGGACGCCAAGGGTCGTGGAAAAGGATAACGGTCCCGCAGTTCCGCTCCCCATATCGATGATATTGAGCGAAAGATTAAAGTTTTGAACCATCGACTGTACGGCGGGAGCAAGAGCTGAGGTAAGGATTCCAATGATGGCATTGACGCCAATCATGCCAATGGCAACGGTAAGACCTGCCATAATTGCGCGAGCCGGGCTGAGTCGTACGACAAGTCCGAGAATGATTAGAATCACTGGTACGAGAATCGTGCCGCCAAGCCCTATAACCCATTGCAGAATTGCGTCAATCATAGTGCATTCCTTTCTCTGGAAATGAACTGCTAGCTGATGTTGTGACGCAAAAAAAGCTCCGTCAGATCTGTGGATGAGGAACATGCATATAGCTCGGAAATCGTTTTTTCACTTGCAAAAAGCTCCATAATCGTGCTCAAGGTGTCCACATGCTCGTGATCTTTACTCATTGCGAGCAAGAACACCATTCCCACGCGGATTATCCGTTTTGTGTCAGCCATGAAGTGGAATTCAACCGGCTTCTCAAGTGAGACGAAAGCGATTTGTGAGTTATTAACGTAATCGGAACTTGTGTGGGGAATCGCCACTCCCACAGGCTGGGTGTCGAGTCCCGTGGGAAACTGTTTTTCGCGCTTAAGTACGTGCTGTTCAAACTCTGTTTTTACGTCCCCTGCTTCCAACAGTAATTGGGCGCCAGCATGGATGGCTAATTCAGCTGAATCTGCCCGAATATGAAAACGAGCAAGCTTTTTGTCGAACAGCATTCGGTCCGCCCCCTGGATATATTGAGTACGTTAAGAGCATCTTGTTCTGAGAGCAGTTTTCTCACATTGCTCACAGAAGAGGAAATCAGCACAGTTCCTCCGGACAGGAAACGCTGTCGCTCGGTGGACATTTCCTCGATGGCGGAACGGGGCCATTTGACGAGAAAATGGTGACTTGCTGTAATTTTCAGCATGAGAGGGGTGCAGCGCATGCAGATGACGGTGGACGCGCTGCTTGCAGTTCTTAGCGAGCATGATGACTGGGTTGAGGCGCAGGTCTTAGCAGATGCGTTTCGAGTGACAACAAGGACCGTGCGTGCCTACGTACGCAAGGCTAATGACGGTCGTCAAGTGATTGAATCATCCCATCGGGGATATCGTCTCATGTCGAACGTAGATGTCAACATCACATCACTGATGGGCGAAAGATCTGCTGTCCGGCGCGATGATCGGCTTCTCGTCAGACTACTCTCACGTCCAGGCGCGCAAAACGTTTACGATCTTGCCGAGAGCCTTCACGTTTCAGATTCCTCATTGTCGGCGCTTCTTAGAACCCTGCGCCCACGTCTCGCTGAGGAGGAACTGTTTCTTGAGAAGCAGCGAGAATTCGTCTGGATTGAAGGGGCCGAGCGGAATAAACGACGACTCATAAGGCGCGTTATGCGCAGGAGTTCCCTCTCCAACTTTTCACTCTCCGCCGTCGAGTGTTCTGGGAAGGGCGTTCTCAGGTCGTGTGAACTCCGAAAGCTCGTGAAAAGAGCGCTTGATGATCATGGGCTTGCGTGCGGCGATTTTGGACTCGACAATCTCGTTGCGCATCTCGAAATTATGGAGAACAGGATATCCCTTGGCCTGGCGATCAGCGATGAGGACCTTGGCTGGGCAGAGGTATCGGACATCTCACAAAGCTCTGCTGATGAAATATGCAGCATGATTGAGGACGCTGCCGACATTGATATTAATTCGGCGGAGCGATTTTATATCGCGCTAATCGTTGAGATTAATGCGCGTAGGTGTGGAGATAATGCGAGAGGACTTGTCGATCAGACCCTCGTGACCCTAGGCGACCTACGGATTGCGCGTGAGGCTGCCGACCTACTTTCATGGACGTACTGTCTCGATGGTTTCTCAGAGGAGTTCATACAGCGCTTTGCTGCGCATGTCCACTTGCTTCTGCGCCGGATGGAACTCGGCATGGAGGTCCCCAACCCGCTTGTGGAGACGGTCAAGGCCGACTATCCTTTCATTTATGACATGGCCGTTAGAGCAGCGGAAGTCATTGAGGGCGCCTCAGGATGCATCGTGAGTGAGGATGAAATTGCATTTCTTGCATTTCATATAGGTGGATATTTATCGCAGGATCCACGGCGAGGTAACCGCATTCGCTGCGTGGTCCTCTATCTTGACTACTGCGAGCTTGGCAGCGCCCTTGTAAGACGGGTGGATGAGGTGCTCGGAAATCGTGGTGAGGTTGTATTGGCTGAGAGAGTCGCCGATTATTCACCATTGCAAATAGCGTGTGACCTGGTGGTCACTACTGCGCACGTTGACGTTCCTTCCGGCGTCTGTGAACTTATTGTTGGACCTATGATGAGTGACTCGGATGAACGCAGGTTATTTGACTGTGTAGAGGACGTTCTTCGTGAGCGACGCGGGCATTCAACGGCAGCTATGCTTCGGAACTTCATCAGGCCGGACTTGGTCCGATTTTCTGTGCCCACTTTTGAACGAGAGGAGGTGATACGTCTGCTTGCCGCAGACTGTGAGCGCAAGGGGCTTGTTGGGGAGGGTTTTGCCGACGAAGTGCTTGAGCGCGAGCGTCTGTCTCCCACCGCGTTCAACAACCTCGTCGCTATTCCACACTCGCTTCATCCGTCTGCAATGCAACCGTTCCTGTATCTAGTCATCAGTGAACAGTCAATTACTTGGGGCGAGCAACGAGTGAGTCTCGTGTTGCTTTTAGGCATACCTCCACATGAGCGTAAGTCATTCATGAACCTTTATAGTGATTTGATATCTGCGCTCGCTGATCCTATCAATGCTTCGTCTCTGCTTAAGAGCGCTTCCTATGAGGAAGCCATTGCTAAGTTGGAGGGCATCATCCGTCATGAGAGAGTTTGATGTCAGCATTATTCAGTGGAGATGCTCAGTGGAGACAACTCTTGCCTAATAAGGCGTCGGCCGATACACATGCTCCGCGTCCGCTCGCCTGTTGAGGAATGAAATGGATATACCTTGCGACAGGAAGCAATGACGCGACGGCGTTTTTAACAATCTCTGCAGCCTGGATTTCAAGGAGCAGGCCTTGTGTTCATCATGGCCATCAGGGTCAATCCACCGTCCCTGGATGGCGCTAGTCTGTCCTCCATCATCTTGGTCATCTTGCACAATCCTGTGCACATTTGTGTAGGACATCATTATGCGTGTGCCCTCAGCTATGTGGGCAGCTCTGCATCCAAAAATTGTGGGGTAGGCCAACTGACCATTCGAAGCAATATGGACTGGTGGATTTCCTCGGTTGGACCTCTGACGTCATAGAGGGCATGAATGTTGAGTAGGCCTGGCTTCAGCACTCGCGGTTTTGGGAGTACGCCTCTATGGGGATTCCCGCTACGCCGGGCTATGTCGATATGGTCACGGGGCTTGTGGTACAGGTTGCGACAAAGCTCAATGATCGTCTTGTTGAAGTCAAGCCGCAGCTGCTGATTCGATATGTGCGCGGATTGTGCTCAAACCGAAACGATGCGCACCTACCATTCGATGACGAGGTTCTGGTCGTGAGATTCGTAGGGGCAGACGAGGTAGCTGCCGGTGCGATGCTCAACTTCAATTGCCACGCGACGGTAGTCGGACCTACCAATTGTCTGATCACGACCGATGTTCAAGGTGGCGTACGAGACGAGCTTGCCGAGTGGATTGGCTGCGTTCCCTATGGCTTTACGGAGGCGTCGGGTGATCTTGGCAATCGCCAGTTCCGTCAAGGAAATGACTTTACTGAGCTCAGACGCGTAAGCAATGGCATTACCGGAGAGATCATGAAAGACTTCTTTGAACCGGTCAGTCTGTTGCCCCCTGTCGTACGCACCGTCTTACATCGTGTGTCATACGACAACGAACGGTTTTATTCTCAATACCAGGAACAGCTCGACGCAGTAAATCGCGTGCTTGCCAACGGCCCCGCTTTTGATCAGAAGAAGCTCGCAGATATCGAGAAGGAAATGCTTGGGCGGCAATTCGAACGTCACGAAGTGGACTTTACGGTCCGAATGACCACAATTGACCTAGGGGCATTGATGTTCGTGACGTTTCCAGGCGAGCTGGCAAGTGAGCTAGGCACATTTGTCAAGGAACCCTTTGTGGGGTCGGGAAAGCATCCGGTGATCATTGGATATGCAAACGCCTACCAGGGCTATTTTGTCGCTGCGCATACCTATGGCAGCACGAGTTACGAGAGTTATGTGACGTAGATGCCCAATGGATGGACTGAAGAGACGCTGGTGGCATATAGGGAGCAGTTGTGACCGCATGGGAAGAAGAAGCCCTTGCTTCGCATGTTCGGTTGATCACCGGTCCCGTCGTCGCTTTCTTTGACGTAAACGGAACGCTCGTATATCGCGACCCAATCCATGGTCCAGAGGACTACCCAGGCGAGTATGTTTGCGAGGCCTTGCGGACGTTTGCTGAGCGTGGTGGCATTCCCGTGCTCTCGACGGGACGTTCGCGCGTTGGTATTACGCGCCTGCTCGACGGGGTGCCCTTCAGAGGTTATGTCTCAATGGACGGCGCGTATGTCGTGCTTGATGAAGCCGTCATCGTTGATTGACCCTTCTCATACGATTTGCTTCGAGTAATTGTCTTTGAGGCGCTGCATGTGGACATGCCGGTGCTTTTTGAAGGGACGCCGCCGCGTGTTAAGCTCAATGTCTGCGGTGAGAGCCTATACAAGTATGGTCCGGTAATGAGGAGTGCCAGTGAAATACGCGCGGCAGGCTTAGAGTTGCGTTTTGGCAAGATCAATTTCATCGACGATGCGCTTGGGACGTATCGCGCCAGTGAGTTTCTGCAGCGCGAGCTGACCTATTACGACGTGGAGGGATGGGTGTCACGATCTCGTCATGCCGGGCGTTTCGAAAGGCGCAGGTGCCAGTACTCTTCTGGACTTTTCTGACGGTACATATGGGTGTTGTGCCATCTTGGGTGCTCGTCTTTGGGGGCTCTGAAAACGACCTCTCGCTCTTTGAGGTGGCTGACGTCGCCATTGCTATGGGGCAGGCGACTTCGCGTGTCCGCCATGCTGCCGACTACACAACCGAATGTTGCGCCAACGATGGCGTGGCTACCGCGCTTGAACGCCTCGGCCTAATCTAGTGACTTGATGGCAACGGGGCCTGGCTCTTGCATTGCGACTGTGACGCGCCAGAGGCAAAAATGACAGGCGAGGGGACGCCACACAAACACTCACTCTTTCATATGTTGTCATGAACGTCTTTACGAGGCGCTTATGAATCTTTACGCATTCCCTTAAAAGCTGCAGCCACGGATGCCGCGCCGGGTTTTCTTGCAACACACCTCCTGATAGTGGGGGGGTGCCATTGCGCGCTGGTCTGTAATTGCGGAGGCGGACGAATCATCAGGTCTCTAAGAGGACTATACTATCCGTGTAGAAAGGGAGCTGCGGATACGGCGCGGCTGAGAGGAACGACCTATTCGTTCGACCTTAGAACCTGATCTGGGTAATGCCAGCGTAGGGACCACGGCACGCGCAAAGGCGAGGGTCCCGGACACAGCGGGACCCTTTTTTGTGGCCCGCAGGAGGGAGTGCCGATGAACTGTTCTGTCGCCATCCAATATTTGCCGATGGGAGCGGGCTCCGACGACGAGGTCTGCCGCATCGTCGACGAGGTCATTGCCACCATCGACGCGAGCGGTCTCGACTACTACGTGGGACCGTTTGAGACCACCGTCGAGGGGGAGTTTGACGCCTGCATGACGCTCGTGAGGCGCTGCATAGAGGCGGGCGCCGCCGCAGGTAGCGCCGAGTCTGCGAGCTACGTCAAGATCTTCTACCGTCCTGACGGCGACGTCATGACCACCGAGCGCAAGATCGGCAAGTATCATCAGACCGATACGGAGTTTGCGCCAGCGTCTGCGGGGTCGGTGGCCTAGGTGGCTCAGGGGTACGACAGCGATCGGCCTGTCGTCAAGGCATCGCGCCGGGCTCCGGCGTCGTCCGCACGCCCTGTGCGCCGGCGAGGCGTGCGTCGCGCCGTCGTCCCCGCCGCCACGGTGGCGGGGCTCCTGGCGCTGTGGCAGCTGGCCGTGGTCGCTGGTCTCATTCCCAACTTCCTTTTGCCGAGTCCCGCGCAGGTCGTGTCCGCGCTCGTCGCCGACGCGCCGCTTCTGGCGAGCCATGCCGCCACGACGCTGGCCGAGGCGGCCCTGGGACTTCTCATAGGGTGCGCGGTGGGCTTTGCCTTTGCCGTGCTCATGGATCGCTTTGAGATGCTCTACCTGGCCTTCAGCCCCCTCATCACCGTCTCGCAGACCATCCCCACCGTCGCTGTCGCCCCGCTTCTGGTGCTGTGGTTTGGCTACGGGCTGATGCCCAAGGTGGTGCTCATCGTGATCACCACGTTCTTTCCCGTCGCCGTGTCGCTCGTCGCGGGCTTCCGCTCGGTCGACCCCGACATGGTGGACCTCATGAGAACCATGAACGCCACGTCCGTCCAGGTGTTCTGGCAGGTCAAGATTCCTGCGGCGGCCGAGCAGTTCTTCAGCGGCCTCAGGATCAGCGCCACCTACGCCATCGTCGGCGCCGTGATCGCGGAGTGGCTGGGGGGCTTCTCGGGATTGGGCGTCTACATGACCCGGGTCCGCAAGTCGTTCTCGTACGACAAGATGTTTGCCGTCATCATGCTCATATCGGCGCTTTCCTTGGCGCTCATGGGTGTGGTCGGCGTGCTGCAACGTATCTGCATGCCCTGGAAACGGGCAGAGAGGAACTGACGAACATGTCTTCTACCACTTTTAACACCGATCGCTCGACGTGCGCCAACCTTTCCCGCCGCGGCTTTTTGTCGGGCGCCGGCGCCCTGGCCGCCACGGCCGCCCTCGCGGGCTGCGCCTCGTCCACGCCCTCCGCCCCCTCGAGCTTACCCGCCGCGCCCACCAAGGTCACCTTCTGCCTGGATTACACTCCCAACACGAACCATACGGGCATCTACGTGGCCAAGCGCGAGGGCTACTTTGCCGACGAGGGCATTGACATCCAGATCGTCCAGCCTGCCGAGGACACCGCCGAGACCATGATCGGCTCGGGTCAGGCGCAGCTGGGCGTGAGCTACCAGGACTACATCGCCAACGTCCTCTCCAACGCGCCCGACACGCCCATCGAGGCCGTCGCCGCCATCATCCAGCACAACACTTCGGGCATCATGAGCCGCCAGGCCGACGGCATCACGAGCGCCCGACACATGGAGGACCACACCTACGCCACCTGGGACATGCCCATTGAGCAGGCTACGATCAAGGACGTGGTGGAGGCTGACGGCGGCGACTTCTCCAAGGTGAGGATGGTCCCCTACAACACGGACGACGAGGTAGCGGGCCTCAAGGCCAACATGTTCGACGACGTGTGGGTGTATGAGGGCTGGGCCGTCCAGAACGCGGCCGTCCAAGGCTATCCCGTGAACTACTTCTCGTTCATCTCGATGGACGAGGTCTTCGACTTCTATACGCCGGTCATCGCCGTCAACCCCGACTTCGCCACGAAGAGCCCGGACGTGGTGAAGGCCTTCCTGCGCGCGGCCAAGAAGGGCTTTGAGAAGGCCATCAGCGATCCGGAGGGCTCGGCGCGAATCCTCTGCGAGGAGGTGCCGGAGCTTGACGCGGCGCTTGTGGCCAAGAGCGCCCAATACCTCGCCGGTCAGTACCAGGCCGAGGCCCCGAGCTGGGGTGTCATAGACAAGGGGCGCTGGGCCCGCTACTTCCAGTGGCTCAACGACAACAAGCTGGTCGAGAACCAGATTAACGTCAACGCCGGCTGGACCATGGACTACCTGGAGCGATAGGTGAGAGTTCCTGCGGACGGCGGTGGGAAGAGGGGGGCGGCCGGCCGCGCGCCCGCTGCCCCTGCCGGCGCTGCCTTTGCCGACGTCGCGCCCGCGCTCAAGGCGGAGGCGCTCACGCTCTCTTGGGACGCCGGCGACTCCGTCGTCGTCGAGGACGTCTCGCTCAGCGTGGGCGCGGGCGAGGTCGTCTGTCTGGTGGGACGCTCCGGCTGCGGCAAGACCACCATCATGCACGCGCTTTCGGGCCTGTCCCGGCCGTTGTCGGGGCGCGTGCTCCTGCACGGGCACGACGTCACCGGCACGCCCGGTCGGGTGAGCTACATGCTGCAGAAGGACCTGCTCCTTCCCAGCAAGCGCATCCTGGACAACGTGAGCCTGCCGCTGGTGCTGGGGGGCCTCTCGCGCGAGCAGGCGCACGAGAGGGCCCAGCCCCTGTTTGAGCGCTTTGGCCTCAAGGGCACCGAACGCAGCTGGCCCTCGGAGCTCTCGGGCGGCATGCGCCAGCGCGCGGCCTTCCTGAGGACCTACCTCATGGGCAATGACGTGATGCTCTTGGACGAGCCCTTCTCGGCGCTGGACGCCCTCACGCGCTCCGACATGCGCAGCTGGTACTGTGACATGGCCCATGAGCTGGGCATTGCCACGCTTGCCATCACGCATGACGTGGACGAGGCCGTGACCATGGCCCGCCGGGTCTACGTGCTCGTCGGGAATCCGGCGTCCGGTGTGCCAAGCCGGGTGGGGGCCGAGGTCAGGGTGGAAAGGCCGCCCGCCGGCGTCTCGGCGGCGGACTTTGCGCTGACAGAGGGCTTCCTTACGGCCAAACGAGAGGTGCTCTCGTTCCTGCGCGCAGGATGACCGCGCCTGTCGCGGCGTCCATCCTGGCGACGTCGGTCTTGGCCGAGCAGCGTTGCGCCGGCGGCCGACGCCGGACGCCGGATCGGGGGTGCCGGGCTAGGCTCGTGACGCAAGATCTCGGTACCCTATGTCCCTCAGGAGCTTGTAGGCGCCGGTTGGCTCGCCGCTTCCGTCCGTCGAGTTGACCCAGCGACCCTCGGCGTCCAGATAGCCGTTGAGGGTGACGGCCGGCAGGTCGTCCATGAGCATGAGCGTGGCCTTCTGAGTGTCAGTCAGGGGGAGCCCCATGCGCTCTCCCATCACGGACGCCAGGTAGTTGAGGCTCAGGTCATGGCTCTCGCCTTCTTGGGCGCAGCCGTCCACCTCGTAGTTTGCCCATATCAGATAGGGCGTCTGAAAGCTCATGCGGGTCTTGGCGGCCTCGCTCTCCTCAGAGTGGTAGGCCTCCACGATCCAGGGGGATATGATGGGTTGGTGGTCGCCAAAGAAGACGAGCACCACGGGCCGGTCAAGCTCGCGCAGCCTCTCGACGAAGTAGCGCAGGTCGTCGTCGGAGGCCTGCACGCACGAGAGGTACTCGTTGAGCTGACGGTTTTCGTCCTCGCCAAACCAGGGGAGCGTGACGTTGGTCAGGCGGTCCTCGGGAATGTTGCCCAGGTCATATCCCATGTGGTTCTGCATGGTCACGTCAAAGATGAACTGCGGCGACTGGTCGGCCTCCAGCAGCTCGAGAATCTTGTCGTACGTCGCGCGGTCGGTGACGCAGCTGTGGAAGAGGGGGGCGCCTGCGAAGTCGTCGATGCTCAGGAACCGGTCAAATCCCATCTGCTTATATACGCGGCTGCGGCTCCAGTTGGAGGAAAGGCTGGGATGCATGGCCGTCGTGACGTATCCCAGGTCGGCAAATTGCCTGGCCAACGAGGGGATATGGCTAAAGTCGCACATGTTGTAGGGGTACTTTCCGGGGCCGACGCAGGCCATGGAGACGCCCGTGAGAAACTCGAACTCCGAGTTGCAGGTTCCGCCCCCGAGCACCGAGGTGTAGGCGACACCCCGCTGCACGGCGTCATGGATGGACAAGGCAAAGCCGGGACCTGCGTATCCCGCCTCCAGGACCTCGGGATATGTGGAGAGGTCGGCGAAGGTCTCGTTCATGACGCCGATAACCGTCGGCCTCATGGCCTCAAACTGGGCGGCTGCGGCCCTATGGGCGTCATCGTCCAGGAGGCTCTCGGCCTGCCTCGCGAGATCGCCCTCGGCCCGTCGGGTCGTCTGGGCGTCATAGCCTGCGGGAGCCTTGATGTCAAGCTCGAGCGCCGCCATGGCGAAGGTGGGCACCGAGCCGTATTGCTGGTAGAACATGGCCGGCAGCCACAGGTTGACGCCCTCGCTCTGGAGGTATGCGTGGCTTGCTACCGCCAGGCGACCGAACGCGAGGCAGCTTGCCGCGCATAGCGCGAGGTTGAGGGCGATGCCCGACACCTTCCGCGCGAGCTGCGCCTTGCGGGGCCGCGCGGCGTCCTGGCTCTCGCTCGTGGGCTCATCCTGGCGCGCCTTCCCGCCCCAGAGGGGGTCCAGGGCAAGGACAAGAAAGCCGAGCGTGCCTGCCGTCAGGCCGCAGAATAGGTCGGGACCCACTAAAAGCTGCAGCCCGCTCGTGATGGCGGCGGCAGTGCCCAGGGCAAAGACGTCCCCCGGCATGATGACGCCGCCGCGCTGCGTGACCACGAGGAGCTGCGCGACGCCCGCGAGCACGACGGCGCCATGCGCCACGGCCGCCCCCACGATGCGCCTTTGAAAGAGGAAGTAGCCCGCGAGCATGAGGAGCCATATGAAGGCGAGCTCAAAGAACAGGGCTTTGGCCTTGATGTTCGGCAGGGCATGCTGCCAGGGCTCCTCAAGGGCATAGAGCGCAAAGCATCCCGCCACGAGGATGGAGACGAGGTTTCTCAGCGTCATGCGCCCGACGTCGGACGACAGCGCGGCCCGCAGGCGCCCTCGAAGCCCCCCTTCCGCCTTCGGGGCATGCGACGGCATATGCATGGGGGACGAGGCGAGCTCGTTGCGTCTCTCGCGCAGCAGGCTGAGCGCGGCCGCGCCCGCCATGGTAAGGACGCAGATGCAGGGCATGGTGACGTCCTCGGAATCATACGAGCCGCCAAGGACGATGACGCAGGACGTCGCAAGCAGCAGCATGAAGAGGGAAAACCAGGCATAGGTGCCCCTGCCGGGCGCGCCGCCCCTCTTGAGGGTGATGGCGAGCGCCGAGAGGGCTGCAAAGGCGCCCAGCGCAAAGGCCAGGACAAAGATGGGTAGTTGCGTCATGATTGCTGGAAGGGCCCCTTGTCGTGCGTGTTTGCTCGCCCCCAGTATAGCAAAGGCGCCGACGTCGCGACGCTAGCTTGAGGCGCCGACCTTCGATCCCTTCGCGCCCGCACCGCCGCTCCCGGCGCCCGTCGTCGAGTCGGCGGCGCCGTTCGGGGCGCTCGTCGTGGGCGAGGAGGCGTCCGACGACCGCCCGTTGGCCGCACCGTTCGCAGTGCCTGACGTCGCGTCGCCGCCTGCGGTCGCGTCACCGGCCGTGTCGTCGGGCGTCGTCGTTGCGGCGTCGCCTCCGGCTGAGGGGGGCGTGCCCGGCGTTTGCGCGTCTCCCGTGCTCGGCTCGCTTGCCGCCGTGCCGTGCGCGTCGTCGGCGCCGGGCGCGTCGGGCGTCTGGCTGGCTGTGGGAGCAGCGCTCGAGGGCGTCGAAGACCCAGGGGACGAGAGGGGCGTCTCGGTGCTGCCGATGCCCCGGCCCGAGGTGGCAAGGCTCACGATGGCGGCGTAGACGAGCACGGCCAGCACCGCCACGACGGCGGTGAAGACCAGCGCTGTCTTGACGCGTCGTTTTGACCTGCGCCTTGCGACGGCGCGGCGTATGCTTGCGGGGGCCATGCGACGCTCGCTCACGGCCTGGCCAGGTCGCTGGCGCACGACGGTGTCGCTCGCCACGTCAGCCGGCTCGCAGTCGGGCGCCTCCTCGTCGACCCCCAGGTTGTCCCGGATCCTCGTGGCCGAGGTGCGCAACAGCCACTTATAGACCTGCGAGGCAAGCGCCGAGGCTGCCGCCGCGACGCCCACGCCGATGAGCGACCCGGCAAGGCCGATCTTTGACTGCAGCAGAAACGAGGTGACGGCGGCCAGGGCGCTCGCTATGATGGTCGAGAAGGAGACCTCCTCGGCGAGCTTGCCTGCGCCCGAGCGGTCATCGTCCTGTTGGGGGGTCCTGCCGTCGGCTGTCAAGGGGCCTCTCCCTTCCTGTGTCATGCGTGACATGCGTCATGGGTTGCGTTCCATGGTAGTACCCGCTTCGGCCTGTCGCCCCCGCCGCGGGCGCGCCTTCACGATTCCTACCCCATGCGGGCGCGGCGTTTCCGCGGCGCGCGGAGCCCCTGCCTGCGCCCGTTCCCAACGTTGCGTCGCGAGGTGCGGGCAAGGGGTATGATAGGCATGCAAGCATTACACATGCCGTCCGTTGGAGGTACGTATGCTCGTCAACGCAAGCACCATGCTCAGGAACGCCGAGAAGGGTCACTACGGTTTGGGTGCGTTCAACACCAACAACCTCGAGTGGGCAAGTGCCATCCTTGACGCCGCAGAGGAGCTGCAGTCGCCTCTCATCATCCAGTGCACCGGCGGCGCGGCAAAGTGGCAGACCTCATTCAGGGTCGTCGCGGACATCGTCAAGAACCTCGTCGAGGACAAGGACATCACCGTGCCCGTTGCCCTGCACCTTGACCACGGTTCCTATGAGCAGGTCTTCCAGTGCATCAAGGCCGGCTTCACCTCCGTCATGTACGACGGCTCGCACGAGGCCGACTTCGAGACCAACCTCAAGCGCACGGAGGAGGTCGTCAAGGCGGCCCACGCCAAGGGCATCTCGGTCGAGGCCGAGGTCGGCGGCATCGGCGGCACCGAAGACGGTGTGACCTCCTCCGGCGAGCTGGCCGATCCTCAGGAGTGCAGGCGCATCGCCGACCTGGGCGTGGACTTCCTCGCCTGCGGCATCGGCAACATCCACGGCATCTATCCCGAGAACTGGGCAGGCCTCTCCTTTGACCGCCTTGCTCAGATCAAGGCGCTCACCGGCGATCTGCCTCTCGTGCTGCACGGCGGCACCGGCATTCCGGTCGACCAGGTCAGGAGGGCCATTTCCGAGGGCATCAGCAAGATCAACGTCAACACCGACCTTCAGCTCGCCTTTGCGGCGGCCACGAGGAAGTACGTCGAGTCCGGCGCCGACACCACGGGCAAGGGTTACGACCCACGCAAGCTCCTGAAGCCGGGCCGCGACGCCATCACCGCTCGCACCAAGGAGCTCATCGTCGAGTTCGGCTCTGACGGCAAGGGTTGGAACTAGGCGTCGCGCATGACGCCGATCTGGCGTTGACGGGGGCCGGCCTCGGGCTGGCCCCTGTTCTTTGGGGCGGCGCGCCGCACGAGGGGTCGCGGGTGCGTGCGCCGTTGACGACGCCCGCGACCGGACTGGAGCCGTCGCATGGGGCTGACGGAGGTCTCCTTGGGCATGCAGGCCGCCGAGCCGGTGGTCATGCTCGTGCCCCTCGCGTGGCTGAGCGTTGCCGACCTGCGCCGCCGCGTCATCCCAAACGCCTGCGTGGCCTCCCTGTTTGCGACACACGTGCTTCTTGCGGGCGGCGGGATGCTCGTGGGAGGGTCGGGGCCGGTGAGCGTGCTGCTGACGCTTGCGTCCTCGCTCATCCAATCCGTGGCGTCAGTGGGCGTGCTGGTGGCGCTCGCCCTGGTCATGGACCGCATGCTGGGAAGGCAGAGCGTGGGCGGCGGTGACGTCAAGCTGCTCGGTGCCGTCACGTTCTGCGTCGGATGGGAGGCCGGCCTTCTGGTGCTGGCGCTGGGCTGTTTGCTCGGCCTTGCGTTCGTGGGGGCCCGCGCGCTGCTCGCGGGGAGGTCTCGTCGGGCGCGGCGCGACCTCGAGGGGCATCCGGCCGGGACCTTTGCCTGGGGACCCTGGCTTTCCCTCGCCTTCGCGATGGTCATGCCCCTTACCAACCGGGCGCTCGCGCTGCTTTTGCGCGGCTGGTGAGGAGGCGCCTTTGGGCTGCGACCCATCGGGCCGGCCGCTATCATTTTGCGGCGCGTCTTGCTAGACTCTCCCCGAAGGGCGCCTCACGCCCCGTGTCACGAACCGAGTCTTCGCACGCAACGACGCATAAACGAACGAGGGGACCTCCTTGAAGACGAACCATCTCACACGTAGGCAGGCGCTTGGGCTCATGATGGCCGCCACCACGGC
This sequence comes from Olsenella sp. HMSC062G07, assembly GCF_001811895.1. NCBI lineage: Bacteria > Bacillati > Actinomycetota > Coriobacteriia > Coriobacteriales > Atopobiaceae > Olsenella > Olsenella sp. HMSC062G07. The sequence continues at coordinate 1,272,021 of NZ_KV806951.1, read as the reverse complement.
GACGCTCGCCCCCCAGACCGCCCGTGCCGACACCGCCTCGGACCTCGCCCGGACCGAGTCCGACCTCAGGGACGCGCAGGCGGAGCTTGATGCGGTCCAGGCGCGTCTTGACGAGCTTGCCGCCGAATACCAGGACCTTGCCAGGGCGCAATCGGACACGCTCGCCCAGGTGGAGTCCACCCAGGGCCAGATTGACGACACGCAGGCCCAGATCGATGCCCGGCAGCGGGAGCTGGACGAGAAGCGCAGGCGCCTGGCCCAGCGCGTGTCGAGCTCCTACAAGAGCGATGACGGCAACATCCTGTCGGTACTCATGAGCTCCACGAGCCTGGAGGACCTTGCCTCCAACGTCTACTACTTTGGCAAGATCTCCGAAAACGACCGGCGGATGATTCAGGAGGTCAAGGATGTCAGGGCACAGCTTGACCAGCAGAAGGCGGAGCTTGAGGACCAGAAGACCCGGCTCGAGGAGCTGAGCCAGACGCAGCGGGAGCGGATGCAGGAGATGAGGTCTCGGCAGGACGAGGTGCGCTCGACTTTGGACGGCATGTCCGACCAGGTCAAGCAGCTCCTCTCCCAGCGCGATGACCAACTTCAGCAGATGGCCGAGCAGCGGGCGGCCCAGGAGCGGGCCGCGCGGGAGGCCGCCGCGGCACGGGCGCGCGCGTCCTCGGCCGCGTCGGCGCCATCCGGCGTCACGGGCGCGCTGGACCCCTCGGCGGCCGCGTCAGGCGCCGCCGCGCGCGTGGTCGACGCCTGTCATGCGACGCCCTCGCCCGGCGGCGGCTACTGCGCGATGTGGGTCAGCATGGTCTTTCAGAACGCCGGCCTGGGCTACCCTGCGGGCGACGCCTGCGACATGTACGACAACTGGTGCGTGAGCTCGGACAGGGGCACGCTCAGGCCGGGCATGATCGTGGCGGTGTCCACCCACAGTCATACGAGCGCCGGGCGCATCTACGGTCACATCGGCATCTACGTCGGCGGCGGCACGATGATGGACAACATTGGCTACATCCGTACGATCGGCCTGAACGAGTGGGTCTCCTACTACGGCACCAGCGTGACGCCGCGCTGGGGCTGGGTCTTTGGCCGGGCCCTGGGATAGCGTCGGCGCCTGCGACGCGCGTCAAGCCCCCCGCGCCGTCATACCACAAACAGCAACGCCGAGAGCGTGACGCACGTGGCGCCCGCGAGCACCCAGAGGTGCCAGACAAAGTGCAGGTACGGCACCCTCTTTGCCACGTAGAAGCCCACGCCGACCGTGTAGCAGACGCCGCCGGCGACCAGCAGCCAAAAGCCCGCGCGCGGCATGAGCTCCCAGATGTCCATGAAGCGCACGACGATGAGCCAGCCCATCGCCACGTAGATCAGGGCCGAGACAAACGCGGGCTGACGCTCCCTGAGCGCCACCTCGGCGACGATGCCGGCCGCCGCGACGCCCCAGACCAAAAGCGCGAGCTCCAGGCCCCCGCGACCTGCCAGCGTGACGAGCGCGAAGGGCGCGTAGCTGCCGGCTATGAACAGGTAGATGGCGCTGTGGTCCAGGGTCCTGAAGACGGACTTCGCCGACGGCGGCACCAGCGCATGATAGAGAGTCGAGAGAAGGAACTCGAGGATGAGGCCGCCGCCCATGAGCAGCGCGGCAAGAAGGCGGACGCCTCCGCCGTGCGCGACCGCCCGCATGACGAGCAGCACGAGTGCGGCGATGGAGAGCAGAACGCCCACGCCATGTGACACGGCGTTGGCGACCTCCTCTCCCGTGGAGTACTGCCGCCGCGGCCGCCTGGCCCGCTCCACCCCCGTCCGTCCGCTCACACGCCTCGCCTCCCGGATGTCCCGACGCTCGTCGCGCCCATGCCGCCCACGCCTAGCCGTCGCTGCGCGAAAAGGCGTTGCGCATGCCCTCGCTGGTGGTGAAGAGCACGGCGGCGAGGGCCTTGTCGGTCTCCTCGCGCAGCATGGCCGCGATCCGCTCGTTGGCCTTCGTGAGTGCGCGGGCGGCGTCCTTGCGCGAGAGGCTCTTGGCGTCGCGGTCGCCGTCGGCGACGAGGGCGTGGCCCCGAGAGCCCACCGCCAGCTGATAGCGCTCGACGGCGGGCTGGTTGGCGGCAAACTGAGCGTCCGCCAGGGCGGCAATGAGGCGGCTTGACCAGTAGAAGCTCTCGGTGGTCACCTGCCCGGCGTCCGTGTTCGAGAGGTAGGCGGGCGTTTCGTCCACGTTGGCGAAGAGCGGCACGAGGGCGTTGAAGACGTTGGAGCCGTAGGCCATCCACTGCAAGGCGCGGGCGCCCTCGGGCGCGTGGGGCCTCAGCTGCAGGACCGCGAGCTCGCAGTTGCGATTGATGCCGATGGGACGGTACATGCCGCGCGTCGCGCTCGTGCCCAGGCGACCGTAGGGGTCATAGGGCGTCCCCTGGAAGTGTAGGGAGAGCGCGTACTTGACGTCCTCGACGGTAAGCCTGCGCTCGGGAGCCAGGCACCAGGGAAGGTCGTCCGCCTCGGGACCACGGGCCAAGGAGAGGTCGTCCCAGCCCTCGTGAGGCGTCAGGAAGCGATGCATGTCCCAGGCGCGCGGCGTGTTGTACACGTGGTCGGCGTCGGAGTGACTGCCGAAGGCGTCGCGGGGGTTGAAGACGCGTGCCACGGGGGCGCCCGCGCCCCGCCCGCCCCCCTCCGTCGCCTCGTCGTCGGCGAGGGCGCACGGCAGCGTGAGGTCAAGGTGGTTTTGGGCCATCCAGCCCTCGAGGTCCGCCGAGCACATGAACTCCTTCTGCGCGCCCAAGGCGTCCGCAAGGTCAAACTCGTCGATGCCCAGCTGATTGGGCATGGTCACGTAGCAGTCGTCCGGCACGCGCCGGGCGATCCAATGATGTCCGCCCACGGTCTCGAGCCACCAGATCTCGTTGACGTCCGAGAAGGCGATGCCGTTCATCTCGTAGGTGCCGTGGCGCTCGAGGAGCGCGCCCAGGCGCAGGACGCCCTCGCGCGCCGAGCGGATGTAGGGGAGCACGAGCGTGACCATGTCCTCCTCGCCGATGCCGCCCGGGACCTCGGGAACGTAATCGGCCTCGCCCGCACGCCCGCGAGCGGGCACGAGCTGCACGAGGGGGTCCGCCCCCAGCACGCGCTCGTTGGACGTGAGGGTCTCGGTGGCGGTCATGGCGACGTCGGCCGCGTTGACGCCGGCGGCGGCCCAGACGCCCTCGGCGTCGTCGGCGTCGGGCACGCTCGTGTAGCGCAGGGGGTCGTCGGGCAGGTCGAGCTGTACGTGACTGATCTTGGAACGGTAGTGGCGGGGCTGGTCGGCGGGAAGCACCACCCGCATGCGCTTGGCGTTGAAGAGCCCGGAGGGGCTGTCCTCGTTGCGCGCGATGATGGTTGATCCGTCATGACTGGCATTCTTGCCAACGAGCATGGTCGTGCAGGGCATGGCGCTCCTTGCGTCGCGATGGTCGTACCCGCACATCATAGCGCAGGGTCAGACGGCCCGATGCGCCGGGAGGCGCGCGGCGGCTCGTTGGCGCCGGCGCCCTAGTCTATGAGGCGCGAGCTTCGATGCTGTATGAGCAGGTGGCCCAGCACGACGCCTGCGGCGATGATGACCGAGACGGACGCGGCGGGCGCCCAGAAGACGAGGGAGACGATGAGCCCGCAGGCCTTGATCGCAAAGTCGACGGGCATGATGCTGCGGTTGAACTTGGTGAAGTGACGCAGGGTCCCGTTGTCCTTGTCGGCCTTGATGAGGCTGCTGTAGAGGAACATGTTGGTGGCCGCGGTCATCACGATCACCATCCCATAGAACGCCTGTGGGAAGGGGTCGTAGAAGCTGTTGGAGAGGAGGCTCGTGGCATAGGGCACGAGCGAGGTGAAGAACAGGAACACCAGCACCCACCACACCACGCGGCGGTCGATGACCCTGACGTAGTCCCACTCTGCGTTGTTGGATGACCACAGCGCGCTCAGCCAGAAGAACGAGGCGACGTAGGCAAACAGGTCGCCGCGGATGGCCCAGAGCCCCTCCCAGCTTATGGGGTCAGGCTTCTTGAGCTCCAGCACCAGCACGGTCATGATGATTGCGAGCAAGGCGTCAAAGAACGCGATCAGGCGGTCCTTCTCCACGAGGCGTCCCTTCACTTGGGAATCTACGGTTACCGTCCAGCATACTCCTGAACAGGGGCGCCAGCAGCGTCGGTGGCATGTCGAACGTGACGTGGCGCACGATGGGTCCCGTCGTGCGTTTTGCCAGGTGCCGCGAGCGTCTGTGGAGGGCATCTTGCGACTGCGGGGAGAGGCGCCCTGCGCCCGCGTGCTAGGATGGGACGCGCCATGACGGCGAGGGAGACCACGGACCGGACGCCCGACGCGGGCGCCCCTGCGGGAAGGACCACCATGCCCATGAGATTCAAGCGCCACCTGCCCATACCGCAGGATATTCGCGACGAGATGCCCCTCTCGGCCGACCTCGCGGCGCGCAAGGAGACGTTTGACGCAGAGCTTTCGGCCATCATCCGCGGGGAGTCCCCACGGCGTCTCCTCATCATCGGGCCCTGCTCGGCGGACCGCGAGGACTCGGTGCTCGACTACATGGAGAGGCTCGCCGCGCTCGCGCAGGAGGTCAAGGACAAGCTCCTCGTCGTCCCGCGCGTGTACACCAACAAGCCGCGCACCAAGGGAACGGGCTACAAGGGGCTCCTGCACAACCCCGACCCCATGGGGGCGCCCGACCTTCTTGAGGGCGTGAAGGCCATCCGTCACATGCATCTGGCGGTCATCGAGCGCACGGGTATGTTCCCGGCCGACGAGATGCTCTATCCCGAGAACTACCAGTATCTCGTCGACCTGCTCTCCTATGTGGCGGTGGGCGCGCGCTCCGTGGAGAATCAGCAGCATCGCCTGGTGGCGAGCGGCGTGCGCGGTGCGGTGGGCATGAAGAACCCCACCGGCGGCTCCATGGCCGTGATGCTCAACTCCATCAGCGCCGCCCAGGCGCCCCAGACCTTCATCTATCGCAACTGGGAGGTGGAGACTGCGGGCAACCCCCTGGCGCACGCGCTGCTTCGCGGCTACCAGGGCATGGACGGCGTCACCTATCCCAATTACCACTACGAGCACCTCGAGCGCCTGGCCATGCGGTACGCCTCGGGCGCCTACGAGAACCCGGCGGTCATCATCGACTGCAACCACGACAACTCGGGCAAGCGCCCGCTGGAGCAGCTGCGCATTGCCAACGAGGTGCTCGACAGCGTGAGCCGCAGCGCGGACGTCGCGGGCATCTTCAGGGGCTTCATGGTGGAGTCCTACCTCGAGGACGGCAGCCAGCCAGTGGACGGCGGCGTGTACGGAAAGTCCATCACGGACGCCTGCCTGGGCTGGGAGCGCACGGCCGCGCTGGTGCGGGACCTGGCCGAGCGAATCTAGGCACGGGGTCCGCCCGGGCGGGAGCCCGGCGAGCCGGGTTAGGGCCGGGCGGCGTCGTGCGGCGCCTAGCCCAGCTGCTCGCGGGCCGTCTCTCGGTGCGCCAGTGCCGTCAGAGGATGTCGCAGCCCTAGCTTAGCTGCTCGCGGGCCATCCGCACGTATTCCTCGGCGTTTTCCGCATTCGCCGCGACCTCTGCGGGCGTCAGCCTTCGCTTGACGCGGGCGGGGCTTCCCAGCGCAAGGCTGCCGTCGGGTATCACCGCGCCCTGGGTGACGAGCGAACCGGCCCCTATGATGCAGTCGCTGCCCACCTTGGCGCCGTTGAGCACGATGGCTCCCATGCCGATGACGGTGTTGTCGCCCACGTCGCAGCCGTGAACGACGGCGTTGTGCCCCACGGTCACCCCCTCGCCCAGGCGCACCGGAAAGCCGTGGTCAACGTGGATCGTGGCGTTGTCCTGGACGTTACTGCGCGGCCCCAGGCGGATGGGCTCCGCGTCGGCCCGGATGACGGCGCCGTGCCAGACGGAGCAGTCCCGCCCGAGCCTGACGTCTCCCGTGACGCTGGCGCTGGCTGCGATGTAGGTGTCCCGGTCCATGGTCCCCCCGTCCCTCAGTTGCCGTGCCTCCCAGGTCTCGTCCCGCGCGCCTTGGTCGTGGCGACGCGACATGCAAGACGAGGGCCCAGATGGTGCGGTGTCGGCCCGCGTTCATGGCGGGTCCCTCTTCACGTATCATTCTCTATCATTCCTCTTTACGGGCGGCGTTAGGCTCACGGTCGCAGGAAGGGACCCACCACCATGCTCGACATGATCAAGATCAGCCACCTTAACAAGTACTTTGGGGACCTCCATGTCCTCAAGGACGTCAACCTCACGGTTCGCGAGGGCGAGAAGCTCGTTCTCATCGGCCCCTCGGGTTCGGGCAAGTCCACGCTCATCCGTTCCATCAACTGGCTCGAGGAGCCCTCGAGCGGCGAGGTGCGCGTGGGCGGCGAGCTCATGACCCGCAAGAACCACCTGGACATCACCCGTAGGTATACCTCCATGGTGTTTCAGCAGTTCAACCTTTATCCCAACATGACGGTCATGGGCAACCTCACGCTGGCGCCCCTGAAGCTCCAGGGCAGGACCCGGGAGGAGGCCGAGAGGACCGCCCTCGAAAACCTCACGCGCGTCGGGCTCGCCCACAAGGCCGACGAGTACCCCCAGAACCTCTCGGGCGGCCAGCAGCAGCGCGTGGCCATCGCGCGGGCCCTGTGCACCAGACAGCCCATCATGCTGCTTGACGAGCCTACGAGCGCCCTCGATCCCGAGATGGTCAGCGAGGTTCTCAACGTCATGGTCGAGCTTGCCCAGGAGAACATCACGATGATCTGCGTGACGCACGAGATGGGCTTTGCCCGTCAGGTGGCCGACCGCGTCGTATTCATGGATGACGGCCAGATTCTTGAGACGGGTACGCCCGAGCACTTTTTCACCCATCCTGACAACCCGCGCTGCCAGGAGTTCCTTGGCAAGATTCTCAAGTAGGGAGGGGCCCATGACACGACCTGCCATCGTCACCGGCACCACGAGCCTCACGAGACGATCGTTCCTGGGCATGGCGGGCGCCCTTGGCCTCGCGCTTGCCGGACCCTCGCTGGGAGGCTGCGCTCGCTCGGGCGCTGCGAGCGCGGCTGACGGCGTGGAAGCCATCCAAGGCCGCGGAGTGCTCAGATGCGGCGTCAAGACCGACGTTCCCGGCTACGGGTACCAGGACCCCGCGACGGGCATCTTCAGGGGCATGGAGATAGACATCTGCCATGAGCTGGCCGCCGAGGTCTTCTCGACCACCGCGCAGGAGGCGAGGGACCGCAAGCTCGTGGAGTTCACGGGCGTCACGGCCAAGACCCGCGGTCCCCTCGTGGACTCCGGCCAGGTTGACCTCGTCTGCGCCACCTACACCATCACCGAGGAGCGCAAGAGGTCATGGAACTTCACTGACCCCTACTACACCGACTCCATCGGCATGCTCGTCCTCAAGTCGTCGGGGATCAAGACGGTGCTTGACCTGGACGGCGGGGTCATTGGCATCGGCGAGGGGGCCAACACCAAGAAGGCCATGGAGAAGATGCTCGAGGATCAGGGCCTCAAGGACAAGGTTCACCTGACCTTTGCCCAGTACATGGACTATCCCACGCTGGCGGCGGCCCTCGCCTCGGGCAACATCGACGTCTTCGCGCTGGACCGCTCGATCCTAGGCGGGTATGTCAACGACAGCAACGAGCTGCTCCAGAGCGACCTCGTCTTTGGCGAGCAGGACTACGGCATCTGCACCACCAAGCGGGCCGCGGAGCTGGCGGGGCTCTGTCAGGCCGTGGTGAGCCGCCTCGTCGCAGACGGCACCATCAAGGCGCTCGCCCGACGCTATGAGCTTCTTTAGGGAGGGGGACAGATACCATGGATCTTCTTGACGCGGAGCGCTGGGCGGCGACGCTCGCCGACTCCGGGCTTTTATGGCAGGGGTTCCTCTTCACGATGGGCGTGTCGCTGCTGGGACTGGCCCTCTCGTTGGTTGTGGGCACCGTCCTTGGCGTCTTTTCCACGACGCGCTCCGGGGTCATGCGCGCCGTCGCCCGCGTGTACGTGGAGTTCTTTCAGAACACTCCCATCGTCGTCCAGGTGTTCTTCGTCTACACCGCGGGCCCCATGATCTTGCAGCGGTTGTTCGGGACCCCGCACGTGGTGAGGATAGCCCCGTTCCTGCTCGTGGTCGTCTGCGTGGGGCTCTACCACGGCGCCTACATGGCGGAGGTCATCCGCACCGGCATCGAGGCCATCCCGCGCGGCCAGCTGGAGGGCGCCCAGTCACAGGGCTTCTCGCGCATGCAGGCGTACCGTCACGTCATCCTGCCGCAGACCTTTCGAATCATCCTGCCGCCCTTGGCCAACCAGGCGCTCAACCTGGTCAAGAACACCTCGGTCCTTGCGCTCATCGCCGGCGGCGACCTCATGTACCAGGCCGACATCATCGTCGCCGACACGGGCTATCTGCAGAGCTACGTCATCTGCTGTGCCATGTACTTCCTGATCTGCTTCCCGCTCGCCCTGCTCATCAGCTGGCTGGAACGACGCTCCGGGCGCCTGCGACGACCCAAGGCCTCGTCGGCGGGCACGCCCGCCCCTGTTGCCCGGACGACGGGGGAGGTGTAGCGCATGGGGGTTTTCACCGTCAGCAACGTGAGCTTCATGCTCCAGGGCCTGCTCAACACCATCGTCATCTCGCTTGCCTCCATCGTGCTCTCCATCCTCGCGGGCACCGTCCTCGCCCTCGTGAAGCAGTACTGCGCGGGCCGGCTTCGCTGGCTCAGCTGGGCCGTGAGCGCCTACATCGAGCTCTTCCGCTGCACGCCCAACCTGCTGTGGATTCTCATCTTCAGATTCACGGTCAAGGGCGACAACGTCCTCGTCTCGATTCTGGCGTTCACGGTGTTCACCTCCGCAGTCATGGCCGAGATCGTGCGCGGCGGGCTTAACGCCGTCCCCAAGGGCCAGTTCGAGGCGGCCCAGTCGCAGAGCTTCGGCTTCTTCGGCACCATGCGCCTCATCGTGCTGCCGCAGGTCTTCAAGGCCATCGTCCCGGCCCTGTTCAGCCAGTGCACGACGGTCATCAAGGACACCTCGTACCTGCGCGGCATCGACGTCCATGAGTTCATGCGCAACTCCGCCGTCGTCATGGGGCAGGCCTCCACGCTGGCTCAGATCCTGCTGCTCTACGGCTTTGTGCTCCTGACCTACTTCGTGCTGAACTTTGCCATATCGCTGGCGGTCCGCAGCTACCAGCGTCGTCTCGCCGCCGCGTGAGCGCGGCCTGCACCATCTTGGGCGCCCCGCGGGGGCGCAGGACCCTTTGAGCCTGGAGGAACAACGTGAGCCCCATCACCCTGGCCGCGCGCCATAGCACCGATCTCACGGGAGTCTGCGGAGGCAGCGACCCCATCGTCGTCTCGATCGCGCGCGACTACGGCGCGGAGGGGCACGAGGTGGGCAAGCTCCTCGCCGACAGGCTCTCGATCCCCCTGTACGACAACGAGCTGCTCGTGCGCTCGGCCCGGCGCATGGGCGTCAACGTGGATCAGGCCGCCCTGGCCGAGCGGGCCCAGGACGTTCCGCTGGCCCTCCTGCCCGGCGCCATCGATCAGCGCACGGAGTCAGACCGCCTCTTTGAGGCCATGAGGCAGGTGATACTGGACCTGGGCGCCACCACGAGCTGCATCATCGAGGGGCGCCTGTCCGACTACATCCTGCGCGACAATCCCAACCTCATCGCGGTGCTGGTGACGGCTCCGCTCGAGTGTCGCGTCAAGATCGTTGCCGACAAGAGGGGCCTCTCGCCCCATGAGGCCCTCACCCTCGTGCGCCGTCAGCAGCGTCGCCGCGAGCGCTTCTACACCCGCTACTCCGCCGGCAGGTGGGACATGTACGCCGACAAGGACCTCGTCGTGGACCGCTCGGTCTTTGGCCGGCAGGGCTGCTGCGACATCATCGCGGCGGCATACGAGTACAAGAGGTCGCTGATCGGTCGGTAGGACGGCCGGACGTCGGTGTAATGTGGTCGCGCGGCCCCCTGGCGGGCGTCCCGAGGACATGCCTGTCCGGACGTCGTCGTGATGAGGGGTCGTATTGTCTTGGCTTCGTAAGCCTTTGGCTGGCGCGCACGATTTGTGGGTACGTCCCCCATGTCAGGTGGCTGCCCTGCAGGGCGGATGTGGAAAAAACGGATGCAGATGCTAGAGCTCAGAAACGTCTCGAAGACCTATGTGACCAGTGCGTTTTCTCAGGTTGCGCTTGACGGCGTGACGGTGACCCTGCGCGACAGCGAGTTCGTGGCGGTGCTGGGGCCGTCCGGGTCGGGCAAGACGACGATGCTCAACATCCTTGGCGGCCTTGACCGTCCGGACGCGGGCGACATCGTCATCAACGGCGTCTCCACCGCGCGGTACGGTCCCAGGGACTGGGACGACTTCCGAAATCATCGCGTGGGCTTCGTCTTCCAGGGCTATAACCTCATCCCGCATCAGTCGGTCCTCTCCAATGTGGAGCTGGCGCTCACGCTCTCGGGCGTGGGTCGTGCGGAGCGAAGGACCCGCGCCTTGCGGGCGCTGGGGCAGGTTGGCCTTACGGACCACGCTCGCAAGCGGCCCAACCAGCTCTCGGGCGGGCAGATGCAGCGCGTGGCCATCGCACGCGCCCTCGTGAACGATCCCGACATCATCCTTGCCGACGAACCGACGGGGGCCCTGGACACCGAGACGGGCCTACAGGTCATGGAAATACTGGCCAAGGTCGCCCAGGACCGCCTGGTGGTCATGGTCACGCATAACGCGGGTCTGGCCGAGCGCTACGCGACGCGCGTCATTCGCATCAGGGACGGCAGCGTCGTGGGGGACTCCGATCCCATCGTCGCGGCAGGGAAGGCCCCGGACGCCGCGCCCGACTCCCGCGCCCGAGACGTGGCGCCCGCCCGGCCCGCGTCGTCTGGCGACGGCGGTCCTGGACGCGATCGCAGGGGAGGAAGACGCGCGTCGATGGGCATCCTGACGGCCCTCTCGCTCTCCTTCAACAACCTCATGAGCAAGGGGGGACGCACGGCCCTCACGGCCTTTGCGGGCTCCATCGGCATCATGGGCATTGCGGCCATCCTGGCCCTCTCAAACGGCGTCAACGACTACATACGCAAGACCGAGCGCGACACGCTCTCGAGCTACCCGCTCACCGTGAGCAGGGTCGGCATGGACATGTCGGGCCTGATGGGCACGATGACGGGAGGGTCGGACTCGACGCAGGGGGCGTCCGGGGGCGGCGAGGAGGCCGACGCCTCGGGCCCCATCCCGCAGACCGCCCTGGTGGGCGACCTGCTCGCACAGGTGAGATCCAACGACCTCGCCGAGTTCAAGCGCTTCCTCGAGGGAGGCACATCGGACATCACGCGCTATGCCTCCGCCGTCCAGTACGGCTACGACGTCACGCCTTGGGTCTTTGAGGAGGACGCCTCGCACGGCGTCACGCAGCTCAACCCCTCACCCCTGAGCGGGCCGTCGCCGCGCGCGGGCGAGCGCCTGTCGCTCAGCATCACCCCCTTCGGGTCCTCCTCGTTCTCGGAGCTTGCCTCCAGCCGCGACCTTCTCGAGAGCCAGATGGACGTGGTCAGGGGACGCTGGCCCTCCTCCGACGACGAGGCGGTCCTCATCCTGCGGCCGGACGGCAGCATCAGCGACTACACCCTCTACAACCTCGGCTTCTATGACCTCGACGCCATGAGCGACCTCATGCGCAGGCGGACCGGCGGAGAGAACGTGGAGCTGCCGGACGACGCGAGGGACTTCAGCTACGACGACGCGATGGGCATGAGGTTCAAGGTCGTTCCGGCCTGCGCGCTCTACCAGAGAAACGCCTCGTCAGGAACATGGACTGACATGTCCGACGACGCGGATTACCTGCGTGCGGTCATAGGCGAGGGCATCACCCTCAAGGTCGTGGGCGTCGTCAGGTCCACGAGCGCGGCGGGAGGGTCGAGCATGCCGGAGGGCATCGGCTACCTGCCGTCCCTGACGAGCCGCCTGATCAAGGACTCGTCCGAGAGCCGGATAGTCCAGGACCAGCTCGCGCAGCCCGAGGTGGACGTCTTCACGGGACGGACCTTCGACGACCTGCAGAGCGAGCAGGGAAGGACCATGGACATGAGCTCCCTCTTCTCCGTTGACGAGGACAAGCTCAGGAGCGCCTTCTCCTTTGACGCCTCGGCGCTTCAGGATCTGGGACGGCTTGACCTCTCGGGCATCTCCCTGGGGCCCTCCGACCCCACGGGGACATTCGGCCCCGACCTGACGGGCATGAGCCTTGACCCGAGCGTGACGTCCTCGATTCTTGACGCCGACGCCCTGGGGCGCCTCGTCGCCGACGCCCCGCGCTTTGACGTGGACGCGGCGCTGGGCCAGGCCGCCGCCGACCTGACGGACGAGCAGCGCGACGCCATCGCCCACGACACGTACGTGCTGGGCAGTGGCTTTGTTCAGTGGATGCGCCAGAACCATCCCGACGAGGTCCTGGCGGACCCCTCCATCTCGTCCGACGCGCTGTCACGGCGCTTTCAGGAGTACGTGAGCGAGGACGCCACGGCCCGAGAGGTCCGCGACGACCTCGACGCGCTGACCGAGACCACGCTGCAGACGGTTGTGGACGATGCCATGCAGGCCTATCTGACCAGGCAGTTCGTGCCCTACTTTGCCCAGTCGATGCAGTCTCTCATGTCCGTGGCGGCGCAGACCATGACCACGCAGCTCGCCCTGCAGCTGCAGCAGCAGATGGCCCAGGCCACCGACAGCCTCTCCGTCCGGCTGTCACAGGTCATATCAGGCCAGCTTCAGGCGCAGATGTCTGCGCTCTCGCGCGCGTTGAGCGACGGGTTCACGGTGGACCCCGCCGTCTTTGCGAGCGCCATCAAGCTCAACATGAGCCAGGAGGACCTGGCCTCGCTGTTTGCCAACTATGCGAACGCGGACGAGCTCACCTACCGCGCCAACCTCAGGAGGCTTGGGTACGCGGACGCAGCCGACCCCGACCTCATCAAGATCTATCCCAAGGACTTCCCGTCGAAGGAGGGCGTGCTCGGCGTCATCGACCAGTACAACCAGGCTGCTCGCGACGCCCAAGACGAGGGACGGGCCATCCAATACGTTGACGTCGCCGGCACGCTGATGAGGTCGGTGACCTCCATCGTCGACATGGTCTCGCTGGTGCTGATCGCCTTCGTCTCCATCTCGCTGGTGGTGAGCTCCATCATGATCGGCGTCATTACCTACATCAGCGTGCTTGAGCGTCGCAAGGAGATCGGCATACTGCGCGCCATGGGGGCGTCCCGGCTCAACATCGCCAACATCTTCAATGCCGAGACGACCATCGAGGGGCTCCTGTCCGGCGTTCTGGCCGTCTCCGTCGTGTATGCGCTGTCGGCACCCATAAACGCCGCCGTGCTCCAGGCCCAGGGCGTCTCCGGCATCATGGCGCTCCGTCTTGCGGACGCCGTCGCGCTGGTTGTCGTCTCGGTCCTTCTCACGCTCGTCGCGGGCGTCGTGCCCGCCATGGCCGCGGCGCGTCGTGACCCGGTTGAGGCTCTCAGGGGCGAGTAGTACCATCATCAGATGTCGTGGCGCGCAGCGTCACGGACCCTGACCCTGACTCTGACCCGTCATCCCACGGACCGAGAGGAGCCTGTCTCACATGCCCGAAGCCACGCCTCCCTCCGACGCGCAGCGTGAGCGCATCGAGCGGGCGCGGCGGCTCTTCGTTGACCTCTCGCCCCGGCGCCTCTTCTTTACCGCCGCGGTCCCCGGCGCCCTGAGCATGCTCTCGTCCTCGCTCTACGATTTGGCGGACGGCATCTTTGTGGGACAGATCCTGGGCGAGCAGGCCTTTGCCGCGGTCAACTTCGCGATGCCCTTCGTGATCATGGTCTTCGCCTTTGGCGACCTGGTGGGCGTGGGCTCGTCAGTGCCCATCTCCATCGCCCTGGGCAGGGGGGACCACGACCGCGCCAACAACGTCTTCAGCTGCTCGATCATCATGAACGTGGCGGGCGGCGGCCTGCTGGGCGGCCTGCTCTGGCTCCTGTCGCCTTGGATCATGGGGATGCTGGGCGCCACGGGGGAGCTCGCGGACATGGCCGTGACCTTCGTGAGGATGTACGCGCTCTGGTCGCCCGTCACCACCACGATGTTCGCCATTGACAACTACCTGCGTATCTGCGGAAAGATCAAGAGCGCCCTGGCCCTCAACGTGTTCATGGCGCTGGTCGGGGCCGCCGTGGAGTTCTCGCTCCTGTACTATGCGCGCCTGGGTGTGTTCGGCGCGGCTCTGGGCTACTGCGTCGCCATCGCCTCGGCGGTCGTCGTGGGGATGGCGCCCTTCGCGGCGGGACGGATGCTTTTGCGGCTCGTGCGCCCGCGCTTTACGCTTGAGCTGGTGAGGGAGGTCATGGTCGCCGGCATGTCGGCGTTTCTCAACAACGTGGCCAGCCGCCTCGCCGCCGTCATACTCAACGTCGCTCTGCTCTCGACGGGCGGGGCCCGCGCCGTGTCGGTCTACGGCATGCTCATGTACGCGGGCGGCTTCATCTATCCCATCATCTACGGCATCTGCGACTCCCTGCAGCCCGCCGTCGGCTACAACTGGGGCGCCCGTCACTTTGAGCGCGTGCGGGCCATCGAGCGCTGGTGCTTTGGCGCCGCCGCCTTCGTGGGCGTGGGGTTCTCCTGCGTCATGTTCCTCTTTCCGGAGCAGGTGACGCGCATCTTTATGGCCGACGCCTCGGGCGAGCTGCTCGCCCTGGCCATCTGGGCCTTCAGGTGCTTCTCGCTGACCTACCTGGTTCGCTGGTTCCCCATAGCGACGCTCTCGCTGTTCACCGCGACCGAGAACCCCAAGCTTGCGGTGCTGCTGTCGATATTCTTCGCCCTCGTCGCCCCGCTGGTGGCCCTGGGCGTCCTGTGGCCGCTCGGCCTTACAGGGCTGTGGCTTAACGTGCCGCTGTCCGGCCTGCTGTCCGCCGGCGTCGCCCTTGGGCTGATACGCGCCTTCAGGGACGAGCTTCACCTGCGCTAGCCGGGGTCCACGCGTCCGCGCCGACGCCCCCCTCGCGCCACCATGGTCAAATTCATCGAACATATGTCCGCATCTTGCGCTATGCTACGGATGAGATGGCCCGGGACGAGGGAGGAAGTCATGTTCAAGAAGACGAGCGACCTGCGCGTGGCCGCGTTCTTTGCCGATGGCCTGGAGGAGTGCGAGGCCCTGGTGGTATGCGACCTCCTCTATCGCGCGGGCATCAAGGTCGACAAGGTGTCCGTGACGAGCAACCTGGCCGTCCAATCGAGCCACGAGGTGACCATCGTCTGCGACCGCAGCCTGCGGGACGAGGACTTCTCGTTTGATGACTACGGCCTGCTCTTCCTACCCGGCGGCATGCCCGGTTCGACCAACCTGCGCGCCTGCGAGCCTCTGACTGCGGCCCTTCGGACGGCCGTCGCGGCGGGAACGGACGTCGCGGCCGTCTGCGCGGCGCCCTTCATCCTGGCCGAGCTGGGCCTCCTCGCAGGAAGGCGCGCCACGAGCAATCCCGGCTTCCAGCACGTCCTCGTCGAGCACGGCGCCCAGGTGCTCCAAGACCCGGTGGTCATGGACGGGAGCCTCATCACCAGCAAGGGCCTGGGCACCTGCGTGGAGCTGGGCCTGGCGCTCGTGGGTCGCTACCTGGGCCCCAAGGCCGTCGAGCGGCTCAAGGACCAGATCGTCTACCTTCGCTAGGGTCAGACGCTCATGCACGGGCTTGCCACGACCCCCGCGGGGGCGGGGCGCACATCGCCTCGCCAACGCTGGTATCTGGTCGTTGACCTCAAGAGCTTCTACGCGAGCGTGGAGTGCGTGGAGCGCGGGCTCGACCCGCTGACGGCCCGCCTGGTGGTGGCCGACCCCACCCGCACCCAAAAGACCATCTGCCTGGCCGTGTCGCCCGCCCTGAAGGCGCTCGGCGTGCGCAACCGCTGTCGAGTGTTTGAGATTCCCACGTCCATCGACTATCTGATGGCGAGCCCGCGCATGGCCCTCTACATAGAGCGCTCCGCCGACGTCTACGCCGTCTATCTGCGGTACGTGAGCCCCGAGGACATCCACGTGTACTCCATTGACGAGGTCTTCCTGGACGTGACTCCCTACCT
The DNA here is from genome assembly GCF_001811895.1 of Olsenella sp. HMSC062G07. Taxonomy (NCBI): domain Bacteria; kingdom Bacillati; phylum Actinomycetota; class Coriobacteriia; order Coriobacteriales; family Atopobiaceae; genus Olsenella; species Olsenella sp. HMSC062G07. The sequence continues at coordinate 1,255,848 of NZ_KV806951.1, read as the reverse complement.
GGACCTGTATGGCTGCACGGCCCACGAGTTGGCCGAGCGCATTCGTCAGGACGTGGTGCGCTCCACGGGCATTCCGGCCGCCTGCGGGGTGGGCACCAACCTGTACCTCGCCAAGGTGGCCCTTGACATCACGGCCAAGCGCAGCCCCGACTCGCTTGGCATCCTCACGCAGGAGAGCTACCGTCAGACGCTCTGGGACCATCGGCCCCTCACGGACTTCTGGCGCGTCGGCCCCGCCACGGCGCGCCGGCTGGCCTCCCTGGGCGTCACCACCATGGGGCAGTTGGCCTCGCATCCCCGCGAGCCGCTCTACCGGACGTTCGGCGTGGACGCCGAGATACTCATCGACCACGCCTGGGGCGTCGAGCCCGTCACCATCGCAGACGTCAAGTCCTATCGGCCGCGGAGTAAGAGCCTCTCAAACGGCCAGGTCCTGGCGCATGACACGGACCGTGCGGGCGGCTTCGTCATCGCCAAGGAGATGGCGGACGTCCTGACGCTGGAGCTGGTGGAGCGCGGGCTCGTGTGCTCGTCCCTCTCGCTCATGGTGGGCTACAAGCCCACCCCGCGCGACGGGCTTGCCGCCCTCGGGGTGGCGCAGCGAGCAGGGGCGCGCCCGGGCGACCTGCGCCGAGGTGAGCTGAGGGACGCCGGCGGCGTCACGCTGTCGCAGCCCACCAGCTCGCTCGCGCGAATCTGGCGCGCGCTCGAGGGGCTGTACGGTCGCGTCGTCACCCGGGACCTCCCGGTGCACCGGTTGGGCGTCTGCTTGGGCGGGGTCGGTTCCGAGCGGGCCCCGGGCACCCAGATGAGCCTCCTTGACGATGGGGGAGCAGATGACGCGCGCGAACGTCGTCGCCAGGAGGCCATCAGCGCAATCAAGGGCAAGTTTGGCAAGAACGCTCTGCTCAAAGGCATAGACCTGCTGCCGGGTGCCACGGCGCGGGAGCGCAACGCCCAGATCGGGGGTCATCGCAGTGGCGTCGAGGAGGGCTGAGGGGACGGCTTTGGGACGTCCTGGGGCTGCCGCGTCCGGACGTCCTGCGCGGCCGACGCCGCCGGGCGACCCGGCGCCGGCCCTCGACGGCGACGACGAGCTGCACCTGCGCCATCCGCGCATGCCTCTCTCGCGGCGGGCAAAGATCTTCATGCCCTTCGAGCCTCTCAGGGGCTATCGCGCGGCCCTGCGCGAGCGCGAGCGTCGGCTGGGCCGCGTGCCGCGCGTCGAGCTTGGCCTCGAGCGCCGCGAGGAGCTCTCGGCGCTGCTGGCGTCCCTGCGCGCCGGCGAGGAGGTCCTCGTCCGCCACTATCGGGACGGCAGTTACGTGCTGACACGGGGCGTCGTCGCCAGGCTGCGCCGAGCCGATCAGGTTCTCGAGCTTGACGGGGCGAGCATCCCCCTTGAGGACATCGCCCTGCTGGAGCGCGTGGACGCCCGGGAATAGGTCCCACCCGCCGCCGTCGCGCCCTTGTCGCCAAGAGTTCGCGGCGTGGCCCGCGCTGACGGCTTTGTGACGTCTGGGCGCGCGCGGGCGCCGAGCGCCATCCTTGCGGTCGTGCTTGGGCATAATAGACGGAAGTCGTCATGGACGGGACGGACGTGAAGAGAGGTGAGGCATGGCGCGTCAGGCACGCACGCGGCAGCTTGTCGGCGAGGAGAGGGACTATCGTGACGTCGCGGCCAACGCCCGCGGCTCATGGCTGCTGACCCTGCTCGGGGTTCTCCTGTCGGCCTTGGGCATCGCCCTGGTCCCAGGTGGAGGCGGCACGCAGCTGCCCCTCACGCTCCTTGCCATCGCCGTCGTCCTGGGTGGCGTCGCCCTGCTGTACGGGGGGCACTCCCTACGGCGTGACGCCCGCAGGGCCAAGCGGCGTCATGACGAGGGGCGAGGGGAGCGGCATCATGGCTGACGGGCGGCACCGTCGCCGGCGCGTCCGCTCGCGCCTGGGCGACAGGCCTGCCGCCATGGTCGCTCCCCACGTGCCGGAACGCTAGAATTGGCTTCGGCCGCCGCGTTCGCACGGCGGGCGCAGGCGACGCTGGCAGGAGGTGACCCGTGGCGTTCGTTGAGTTCAAGGACGTGCGCAAGACGTATCAGATGGGCGACGTCGAGGTCAGGGCCGTCGATGGCATGGACTTCGCCATCGAGCGGGGCGAGCTCGTCGTCATCGTCGGCCCCTCGGGCGCCGGCAAGACCACGGTGCTCAACATGCTCGGGGGCATGGACTCCTGCAGCTCGGGCACCATCGCGCTCGACGGTGCGCTCGTCAGCGCGATGGGGGAGCGCGAGCTCACCCAGTACCGCCGTCACGACATCGGCTTCGTGTTCCAGTTCTACAACCTCGTCCAGAACCTCACGGCGCTCGAGAACGTGGAGCTGGCGGGGCAGATATGTCGTGACCCCCTGCCGGCCGCCGACGTGCTCGCGCAGGTGGGACTCGAAAAGCGCATGGACAACTTTCCCGCCCAGCTCTCCGGTGGCGAGCAGCAGCGCGTGGCCATCGCACGCGCCTTGGCCAAGAACCCCAAGCTGCTCCTTTGTGACGAGCCCACGGGCGCCCTGGACTACCGGACGGGCAAGCAGATACTGGGGCTTCTCCAGGACACCTGCAGGAGCACGGGACGCACCGTGGTCATCGTGACTCACAACATGGCCTTCACGCAGATCGCCGACCGCGTGATTCATGTCCGCGAGGGGCGCGCGCAGGCCGTCGAGCTCAACGACCGTCCCGCCGACGCCGCCGTCGTCGAGTGGTAGGCCCATGCCCGCGCCCATGAACACCTCCCTTCCGCCCGACGCGCCCCGTGACAGGCCGTCCGCTCGCGGACGTTGCCTCTCGGCGTTCTGGCTTGAGCTTCTGCGCTCCATCCGCGGCAGCCTGGGGCGCTTCCTCGCCATCCTGGGCATCGTCGCGCTGGGCTGCGGCTTCTTTGCGGGCCTGCAGATGGCGGGCTCCGACATGCGCCTGGCCGCCGACCGCTACTACGACGCCACCTGCCTCTGGGACCTGCGCGTCATCTCGACCTTGGGCCTCGGCGACGCCGACGTCCTCCGTCTGGGCCAGATCGAGGGCGTCACGGAGGTCATGGCCTCCCGCAGCGTGGACGCCATGGCCCAGATGGCCGACGAGCAGGTGGCCGTGAGGATCACGTCCCTTGGCGAGGAGGATGCCGAGAAGGACAGGTTCGCGTCCGTGAGCGCCTCGCGCGTCAACCGCCTCGTTCTCCGGGAGGGAGGCTGGCCCACGGCGGCGAACGAGTGCGTGATCTCGGCCGACGTCAACCGCGGCGTGTCGGTGGGGGACACCATCAGGGTCCTCTATGGCAGCTCCGCCCTTGACGACCTGCTCCAGACGAGGTCCTACACGGTCGTGGGAACGGTGAGCTCGTCCGACAACGTCTACACGAGTAACTTTGGCTCCACCAACCTGGGCGCGGGCAAGATCGACGACTACCTCTACGTGCCCGACGGCGCCTTCAAGCACGACGCGGCCTATACCGTCGCCTATCTGAAGGTCGCCGGCGCCCAGGACCTCCAGAGCGGGTCGGACGCCTATCGCACAAAGGTGGGATCGGTCAAGGAGCGCATCGAGCAGGAAACGGACGCCCTCGCGTCCGGGCGTCGGGAGGACCTCCGGAAGAAGGCCCAGGCCGAGCTTGACGACGAGGTTGCCACGTACTGGCACAAGCATGACGAGGCCTACGACGAGCTTGCCGCCTCCAAACGCAGGCTCGACGAGGCGGAGGCGCAGATTGCCGACGGCCAGGCGCAGCTCGACGCGGGCCAGCGGGAGTATGACGCGGGCGTGGCCGAGCTGCGAAGCAGGAGGGCGGACGCCGAACGGCAGCTTGCCGACGGCCAGGCGCAGCTCGACGCGCGGCGCGCGGAGTGGCGTCGAGGCGTCGACGAGCTCCTGAACAGCACGCAGACCTCCTCGCTCGAGGAGGCGCGAGAAAGGCTTGAGGGACAGGCCGCCCAGGTGGACGCCGCACTCGCCCAGCTTGCGGGCCCTGCCGAGCGCTACGACGAGGTCAGCCGGCAGCTCCAGCAGCTCGAGGCGGCCACGACGGCGCTCCAGAAGCAGATAGACGCCCTCGAGGCGAGCGGGGCGGCCGACCCCGGCACGCTCGCGGCCCTGCGCCAGCAGCTGGCGGAGCTCATGGCGCAGTGTGACGCGGCGCGGCAGGCCCTTGACGCCCTGAGGCCGGCAAAGGAGCGACATGATGCTCTCCAGGCCCAGGCCGCCCAGATCAGGGAGGCCCTCGACGGCGCTCAGAACCTCATCGACGGTGCCGGGGCCCTTGACGCCGCCCAGCGGCAGCTCGACGACGGTGGCGCCGACGCCCGGCGGGCGATCGCCTCCGGCCAGGCCAGGCTCGACGCCGCCGCCGACGAGCTCGCTCGCGCTCGCGCCCGCCTCTCTGCCGCCCGCGCCCAGCTGGAGGACGGCAGGGTCCGGTACGACGACGGCAAGGCCGAGGCGGACGAGCGGTTCGCCACGGCCTGGCAGCAGATTCAGGACGCCCAGAGGAAAATCGATGACATCGGGCTCCCCGACGTCTATGTCCTCGATCGCACCCAGAGCGAGAGCGCGGCCACCTATCAGGCGGACACCGAGCGCATGGATCACATCGCCAACGTCTTTCCCCTCATCTTCTTTTTGGTGGCGGCCCTCGTGGCGCTCACCACGATGACGCGCATGGTCGAGGACGACCGCGTCCAGATCGGCACGTACAAGGCGCTCGGCTATGGCAAGGCGGCCATCGCGAGCAAGTACCTCATCTATGCGGCCGCGGCGGCGGGCCTCGGCGCCGTCGTGGGCATTCTCGTGCTGTCGCAGGTGCTGCCCCGGGTGGTCACCGTCGCCTACTCCATCATCTATGCGGTGCCGCTCATGGCGTTTCCCCTGCCTGTGAGCCTGCCGGTGGCCCTCATGGCCGGCGGGCTGGGTGTGGGCGTGACGCTGCTCGCCACCTGGGCGGCCGCGTACTCCACCCTGCGCGAGGCGCCCGCGACGCTGATGCTCCCGCGTGCCCCCAAGGCGGGCAAGCGCATTCTGTTGGAGAACGTCGGCCCCGTGTGGCGGCGCCTGTCCTTCTCGTGGAAGGTCACGTTCCGCAACCTCTTCCGCTACAAGCGCCGCCTGCTCATGACCGTCATAGGCATATCGGGCTGTACCGCCCTGCTCCTGGTGGGATTTGGGATGCGCGACTCCATCTGGGACATCATCGACCTTCAGTTTGGCTCGATCGTCCATTACGACACCACCGTGGGCCTCACGACCGACGCCACCGAGTTCGAGGTGGCGGATGTGAGCGACTACCTGCGCTCCACCGGGTCCGTCAGCGACCAGGTGCGGGTGCAGCAGGAGAACATGCAGGCCTCCGGCACCGGTGCCTCCACGAGCGCCACCTCCACCACCGCCACGACCGTGGTCATCCCCCAGGACAGCGCTGCGCTTCCCTCCGCCGTGAGCCTCAGGGACCGCGTCAAGGGCTCCCAGGTCCCCTTCGATGACGATGCGGTGGTGGTGAGCGAGAAGCTCGCCGCGCTTCATGGCGTCAAGGTGGGGGACAGCATCGTCCTCTATGACCAGGACGACGTCGGCAACGCCGTCGGGGACGGCCATGCGCTCACCGTCACGGGCATCGCGGAGAACTACGTGCGCAACTACGTCTACGTGGGCCGTGAGGCCTGGAAGGGCGTGAGCGACGTCGTGCCGACGTTCTCGACGATCTGGTGCAACATCCCCGACGCGTCCGCCCGCGCCGGCATCTCGAGCCGTCTGCATGATTTGGGGGACGTCTCCACCGTGATCTTCTCAAACGAGATCATCGACCAGTATCGCCACATGCTCACGGCCGTCAACATGGTCGTGGTGGTCCTCATCGTGTCCGCGGCGTCGTTGGCGTTCATCGTGCTGTACAACCTCACCAACATCAACGTGGACGAGCGCGTGCGCGAGATAGCCAGCCTCAAGGTCCTGGGCTTCACGCGCCGCGAGGTGTACGCCTACGTCTTCCGCGAGATCATCCTGCTCACGCTCATCGGCGACGCCGTGGGCCTGGCGCTCGGCGTGTTCCTGGAGCGCTTCGTCATCACCACGGCCGAGGTTGACTACGTGATGTTCGGTCGCACCATCCACCTTCCGAGCTTTGCGTTCGCCTTTGTCCTCACGCTCGTCTTCTCGGGCGTCGTGATGCTCATCATGCGCCACAAGCTCGACCGCATCGACATGGTGGAGTCGCTCAAGAGCGTGGAGTAGGCGCGGCGGCGCGGATGGTCTCGAGCGCCAGCGTCGCCGCGATCTGGGGGGCCTGCTTGGGGACGTTGTGGGCGCAGTCGCTCACCACCACCAGGCGCACGCGCTCGTTGCCCCCCGAACAGATGCCCTTATAAATGGCCTGGGTCTCCTCGGGGCGGACGCAGTCGTGCTCTCCCGCGACGATCGTGGCCGGGCAGCGCACGGCCGCGAGCGAGGACGCCTTGACGTGTGGCTCCTCGAGCATCAGCTCAAGCAGGTCGGCGCCGTCGCGGGCCTCGCCGGCGGTGGG
>NZ_KV806951.1:1198369-1249192 GCF_001811895.1 Olsenella sp. HMSC062G07 | reverse complement strand
GGGCACAGCAGCGTGGGGTCGACGTCCCCGTCCGCAGGCAGACCTTGGGCCCATGCCGCCCAGGAGCGGGCCGCCCTCGCGCTGCCGGCGAGGTCCCACCCATCCTCCTCGACGACTCCCTCGGGCGTGAGGTTGGCCCCGATGGCGAGCAGCGAGAGGGCGCGTTCGGGATGATCGCGCGCGATCAGCAGCGCCTCGATGGCGCCGTCCGAGAAGCCCACGAGGTGGGCGCGACGGACGCCTAGCGCGTCCAGGCACACGAGGGCGTCGAGGGCCATGAGCTCGTAGCTGAGTCGGGCACGACCGCGCGTCGAGCGTCCCTGCGCCCGCGAGTCAAGGCAGACGGCCGCATGGCCCGCCGAGACGACGGCGTCGACGAGGGGCCCGAAGATGCCGTGCTCCTCGCCGTTGCCATGAAGGAAGAGCACGGGCTCGCGCGTGTCACGCGACGAGGTCGCAGGGGCAAGCCGGCCATACACGAAGGTCGCGATCCGCGCGCCGTCGTCGGTCGCGACGCGTCGGGCGATGACGGGGGCCGTGCTGGGACGCGCGTAGGGGCTGGGGACGCGATGGGCGGGCGGCGTCGGGGCGCCGCCCTGCGCGGGGCGCGTGGGCGTCCTCTCGCGCGCGATGTCGGCCCTCTCGCTCATCGTGGCCTACTTGGTGAAGAAGTCGGTGCGCGGGGGCAACTCCACCAGGGCGTGCTCCCGGGGCGCCTGGCCAAGCTCGCGCGCCAGCTCCAGCGGCGTCTGGAAGGCATGCTCCCACGAGAAGAACAGCGCGGGGTCAAAGGCGAGGTGCTCGCAGATCCTCTCGCACCCCTCGGGGGTGGCGGGGTGCATGAGCAGCGTCGTCGTGCGCAGGGCCGCGAAGGCGTTGGCGAGGGCGTGCTCGTAGGCGACGTCATCGCCTCGGGCCGCCTTGGACTCGTCGGACCAGCGCTTGTTGGCGCCGCGGCAGAAGTCTTCGACGACGGCGAGCGCCCCGTGCGCGTCAAAGGCATGGGCGCAGCGCTCGAAGGCGAGCGTTGCCTCTGTGCAGGCGTCGCGCACCTCCTCGTCGGCGTCGTGCGAGGGCAGGTGCCCGTCGCAGACGTTCTGGGCCCCATAGAGGCAGGAGCGCGCCAGGCGGTTGAAGATGTTGGCCAGAAAGGCGCTCTCCTTGAGGGCGGGGTCGGCCACGCGCGGATCGTCCTTCACGAGCACGTCCCTGCCGGTCTTCTTGTCCCTGTGGCTCACGCTCGTGTCATAGGGCTTGGGCGAGAAGCTCACGGCCTTCTGGTCGAGGCCCAGGCTGAGCCAGTGGCAGCGCAGCTGCTCGGCGTCATAGTGGTCAAGCAGCTCAGAGGCGAGCGGCGGCTTGACGGCGCCGGAGCTCGAGGCCTTCTTGTTCATGAACAGGATGTGGTGGTTGGCCACGGGCACGCCCTGCGTGAGGCCCCAGTCCAGGGCCTCCCAGAGCGCGGGCTGGGCCACGCAGTAGAAGTAGATGTTGTCCTGGCCGATGAACTGGTAGACCTTGGCGTCGGCGGAGCACCACCAGTCACGCCAGTCGTCGCTGGCGTAGCGTCCCGGCTCGGCGCCGGCGAGCGCCGCCTGGGTGAAGCTGATGGGCGCCCAGAGGCTCTCGGGCCAGCACCACACCGTGAGGCCGCTCGTCCCCTCGAGCTCGGGAGCCGGCACGCCCCAGGCGATGTTGCCCGTGATCCTGAACGGCAGCAGGGTCTTGCCGGTGCGAAAGCGTACGCCCGCCGCCTCGAGGACCTCGCGCGCCCGGTCGCGGTCCTGCCAGCTGGCAAATGCGATGGAGAAGGACTGCTGCCCCTTGGCCGCCTCATGAAGCTCGTGGGCGGGCAGCTCCGCTGCCGCGGCGTCAAAGGCCGCGCGGAACTTCGTCTGGACGTACATGACCGGGGCCACGAGCGACTCGCGGACCGTCGTGGTGACGATGGGGCGCACCTGAGGGTCGAGGTCCCACTCGTCCATGAGCCCCTCGAGCTCCCGCTTGAAGGAGGGCAGGTCAAAGTACCAGTTGTCAACCGGTCGCAGCTCGGGCGTGGTGCCCGTGAGCTGGGAGACGGGAGCTATGAGCTCCTCGGGGTCAAACTGGTGGCCCAGGTCGCACTCGTCGGCGTAGGCCTTCTCGCTCTTGCAGCCGCGCACGGGGCAGCGGCCCGTGACCTGCCGGCCGTTGAGGAACTGGCCCGCCGCGGCGTCATAGAACTGTCGCGTGCCCATGCGGCGCAGGTGACCCCGCTCGTGCAGGCGCGTGAGCACGGCGGCGGTCAGGCACGCGTGGATGTCTCGGGCCGGCCCGATGCCAGAGCCGGCAAACAGGTCGAGGCTGATGTCGTAGGCGTCGAGGGCACGGCGCTGGGCGTCGTGGTTGGCGCCCACGTAGTCGAGGATGCCGCCGTCAAAGCCCTCGCCCTCCACCTTCTTGCGATAGCCCTCCATGATGGGCGAGCCATAGCAGTCGGTGCCCGAGACAAAGAGCACGTTCCTCCTTCCCAGGCGGTCGCGAAGGAAGCGCGCGAAGAAGTCCGCCGGCACGAACACGCCCCCGATGTGCCCAAAGTGCAGGCTCTTGTTGCCGTAGGGCATACCGCCCGTGATGACGGCGCGGGCGGGGAAGGAGGGGCGGTTCGAAAGGCTGACAGACATGCGCACGGTCCTTTGCGAGGCTAAGGGAGCTACCATACGCAGGCGATTATCCCACATCGGCCGCGCTCGCGCCGCCCGGGCCGACCGGGTCGGCATGCGCCCGCGCGGACCTCATGCCTCGGGGCGTGGCCGTGCTACCCTTGGCCCATGAGGACGCTTTGCGAGATAGACGTGCTGGGCGACGAGGCGATGCGACGCAGGATGGGCGGGTTCGTCCTGGTCGTCCTCGTCGTCGGCGCGGCGGTCGCCCTCGTGCTGCTGACGTCGGGCGTCCGCGACGCCGTGGCCCCGCCCGTCTGGGCGGCGCTCCTGTTGACGCTGAGCCTCGTCGCGCTGCCCCTCCATGAGCTCGTCCATGCGGCTGCCTTCAAGCTGCTGGGACCGCCTGGCACGCGGGTTCGCCTTGGCGCCCAGGAGGGCATGCTCTATGCCTGCGCCGCGGGAACGCTCCTTTCTCGCCGCCGCTTCATGGCGGTGCTCGTGGCGCCCGCCCTGCTCGCGAGCGTCGCCTTTTTTCTCCTGTGCGTCGCGGCGAGCCTGCCTCTGCTGGCGTGGTGCTGCGGAGCCATGCACCTTGCGGGCTGTGCGGGCGACCTCATCATGGCGGGCGCCATCTGGCGCGAGAGGGGCTGCTCGCACGTGCGCGACACCGAGCGTGGCATCGAACTCATGGGATAGCGCCCCGCGCGCGGGAATCGGCGTCCCATATGCTCTACAATTCCAGGGCGGAAGGGCGGCGCCGGACGACGCCGCGCACGGCAGCGGGGAGGGACCATGGACGAACGGTCGGCGTCGGGACGCACGCCGCTATTGCTCCACGCCTGCTGCGGCCCCTGCTCGCTGGAGCCCGTCCGCCTGCTGCGCGAGGAGGGCTTTGAGCCCACCATCTGCTGGGTCAATCCCAACATCCAGCCCGTCGCGGAGCACGACCTGCGCCTGAGGGTCCTGAGGGACTGGGCCGCCCGCGTCGCCCACGTGGACGTCATCGTGGGCGCGGACGACCGTGACGGCTGGGAGCGCCTCGTGGCGCCCGCCGCGTTCGACCGCGGGCGCCGCTGTAGGGCCTGCTACGCGCTGCGCCTGGCCGAGACCTGCCGCATCGCTCGCGCACGGGGCTTCTCTCATGTGAGCACGACCCTGGCCGTCTCGCCCTACCAGCTCTTTGACGCGTGCGAGGACGCGCTGGTGACCCTTGCGCGCGCCCAGGGCCTGCACGCGGTGTGGCGCGACGTCCGCGACCGCTATCCCGACGCCGTCAGGGGGGCGCGCGAGCTGGGCATGTACCGGCAGAGCTACTGCGGCTGCCGCTTCTCGGCGGCCGAGGCCGCGCGCGAGCGCCACGAGGCCCGCGACGCCCGCCGCGCCGCCAAGGCGGCCGCGCGCGCCGGTCGCGTCCTGACGGAGGCGGGTCCGTCTCGCCTCGTGACGGGCACGTAGCGCCCCGCGCCCCACCGCGGCATGCCCCCTGCGGCGCAGGCCTCATCCATCCGTACCGCCACCCGCTCCAAGGAGATGCTCGAACCATGCGCACCGACGACTTTGACTATGACCTTCCCGACGAGCTCATCGCCCAGGCCCCTGCGGAGCCGCGTGACTCCTGCCGCCTGCTCGTCCTTGACAGGGCGGACGGCAGCGTCGAGCATCGCCTGTTCACAGACGTGATTGACTACCTCGAGGCGGGGGACCTCCTCGTTGCCAACAGAACGCGGGTGCTGCCGGCCCGGCTCATGGGTCACAAGCGCCAGACGGGCGGGGTCGCCGAGACGCTCCTGCTCAAGCGCCGCGAGGACATAGATCCGCTGGGACGCGTCTGGGAGTGCCTCGTCAAGCCCGGCAGGCGCCTCAAGCAGGGGAGCGTCATCGAGTACCGCGAAGGCGGGGCCCATGCCCCCCTGAGCTGGGAGCCCGTGCTCACGGGTGAGGTCGTCGACTACCTCGAGGACAACCGCGGCGGTCGCCTGCTGCGCTTTGAGCCCGCGCGGGGCCTCTCGCTCGACGAGGCCATCCACAAGGCGGGCCATGTGCCCCTACCGCCCTACATCACGCAGTACGACGGCGACCCCGAGAAGTACCAGACGGTCTACGCCATGCGCGAGGAGCACTCAGCGGCGGCACCCACGGCGGGACTCCACTTTACGCCCGAGCTCCTCGAGCGCATCGCGGCGCGGGGCGTGGGCTTCAAGACCGTCGAGCTCGAGGTGGGCATCGACACCTTTCGCCTCGTCGAGGAGGAAGACCCCACGGCGCACGTCATGCACACCGAGCGCTACCACGTTGGGCAGGACGTCGTTGACGCGGTCCACGCGACCAAGGCGGCGGGCCATAGGGTGATCGCCGTGGGCACGACGTCGGTCAGGTCGCTCGAGAGCGCCTTTGACCTCGCAGCGCCCGCATCCGACCCCCCGATGGCGGCACGACGCTTTGAGGGGGCGCCCGACTCGGCGAGGGTCACGGGCAGGGGGGACCTCGTCGCCCGCCGCGACGCCACCACCGACCTCTACCTGATGCCGGGGTCCACCTACCACGTGGTGGACGCGCTCATCACCAACTTTCACGTGCCGCGCTCGACCCTCATGATGCTCGTGTCCGCCTTTGCCTCGACGAGGCAGATCATGGATGCCTATCACGCCGCCGTCGACGAGCGCTATCGCTTCCTGAGCTTTGGCGACGCGATGCTCATCAGGTAGGCGCGCCCACCTCGCGCGCCCGCGAGGCCCGCGGCGCGCTCGACCCTCAGCGCAGGACCTGCGTGATGATCACGACGACGACGGCGACGACGGCCGCGAGCGCGAGGAGGGCGATCCCGACGAACGCGAGGCGCTGACCCCTTGTCCTGGCACGCAGGTTCCGCTCAAAGCGGGCGAGGCCCTCGACCTCGGCCTCGAGCGAGACGAGCTGCGCCTGTCGCTCGTCGATGGCGCGCTCGAGGGCGGCGGTCTTCTCCGGCGTGTCATGGACGTCGCCCGCCTCGTCGAGGATGTCGCGCGCCGCCGTGATGCGACCCTGGGCCTCCCGCGCGTCGTCCTGGGCCAGCTGCCGGTCATGCTCGACCTGCGAGATCTGGTCCTGAAGTTGCCTCTCCTCGTCCCTAGCGGCGTTGTAGAGCGACTCGTACTCCTCGCGGCGGCTGGTCGCCTCGCGCTTGGCGTCGCCGGCCTGACGCTCGACGGCCTCCAGCGACTGGCGCTGGGTCCAGAGATGGGTCTGGGCGTTGTCCACGAGCTGCTGGCACTCGACGGTGACGCGTGCGACGTCGTTGCGGGCGGCGTCGAGGTGCGCCTGCTCCGCCACGGCCTCGCTCTGCATCTTCGACAGCGCCGAGGCTGAGGCGGAGGGATCCTTCTTGAGGGCCATGAGCTCCGCCTGGACCTTCCTCAGGCGGTCCTGCGCGTTGTCGACGGCCTTGTTGGCCGCGGCGATGCGCTGCTCGCGGCGCTTTGCCGCCTCGGCCACCTGCTGGTCGGCACCCTTCACGGCGCGCCTGGCGTCCGCCAGCGAACGCGCCGCGTCGTCCGAGCGGCCCTTCGTGGCGTCCATGAGCTCGCGATAGGGGCGCAGGCTGTCCTCATGTTCGGCGCGCAGGGAGCTGAGGCTCTCCTGCAGGGCGCCCGCGTCGCCCGCGGCCTTCTCGGCGCGCCCTTCGGCGTCGCGCAGCGCCTCCTGCGCGTCTTTGAGCTCCGCCTCCTGCTCGCTCACGATGGCGTCGTAGTTGTCCTCTATCCGCGTCCTGCGCTCAAGCTCGTCTCGGTCCTCCTTGAGGGCCTGGGACAGCTCGCGCAGCCGGCCACGCGCCGTGGCGTGCTGCCTCGACGCCTCCCAGACGCGCTTGACGGCGTCGAGTCCCCCCTTGAGGGGCGACAAGGCGGACGCGCCTTGCCCGGCGCCCCCGTCGGGCCGCTCGTCAGACGAGGTCTCCTGGGGCTGCATGGACATAGGTGCTCCCTTCGCGCGGGGACGGTCATGGTCTCGTCGGCACTGCGCCGCAGCTCTCCTGACGGCGCACGGGCGTTGCCGCCGCTGACCCACGCAGGACGTTCGGCGGCGGGCTATTTGGCGATTAGCCCCATTTTACCCTTCAACCCGATCGGGCATTTGGTGTAACCTTCATATATCTACCGTCCCAGCGGGGTCGACACCGGCATGCGGCCCTGGCACACAAAGGAGTCTCCCATGGTTTCTAAGCAGGTCACCGTCGTCAGCGCCACCGGCCTTCACGCGCGTCCCGCCTCGCAGTTCGTGCAGACCGCCAAGGGCTTCCAGAGCGCCGTCACCATCAAAGACGTCGAGAAGGGCTCCGCTCCGGTCAACGCCAAGTCGATCATGATGATTCTTGCCGCAGGCCTTGGTACCGGCTCCAAGGTCGAGATCTGCTGCGACGGTCCTGACGAGCAGGACGCCCTCAACGCCATCCTGGCCATCAAGGACGGCGAGGAGACCCTCTTCGGCGAGTAGGGCTCGTAGGTTTACGCGCACAGCCAAGCCTCCCGCCATGCGGGGGGCTTTTTTGCCGCGACAAAACGCCCGCGCTCGCACGTGCGCCGCCCAGGGCGGCCCTGCCCGCATCGCGCATTTGCGTCGGCGCCCGGCGGGGCCACGGGCAGTCTTGCTAGAATCAACTGACCAAAGCTCGGCCGGGCCTGCCCGCCTTCGCCCGCGCTCGCCTGACCCGCGACCCTCCCTCGCGTCGGCGGCCGGCCCGCGACCCATCACCCCCATAGAGAGGACCAGGCAGTGAGCAGCAAGTGGTTCACGTACGACCTCATCGCCGAAGACCCCGCGACGCACGCGCGGGCGGGCGTCCTGCACACGCCTCATGGCGACGTCCCCACACCCATCTTCATGCCGGTGGGCACCAAGGCGACGGTCAAGGGCCTTCTCCCGGAACAGCTCAGGGGGCTGGGCGCCAAGATCATCCTGGCCAACGCCTACCATCTTTCCCAGCGTCCCGGTGCCGACCTCGTCGCCGAACTGGGAGGTCTGCACGACTTCATGCGATGGGACGGTCCCATCCTCACGGATTCAGGCGGTTTCCAGGTCTTTAGCCACGGAGACTTCGTGAGGCTGGACGAGGGCGGCGTGACCTTCCGCACGGTGGACTACGACGGCTCCTATGTCCACTGGACGCCCGAGGACAACATGGCCATTGCCCAGAGCCTGGGCGCCGACATCGTCATGCAGCTTGACCAGTGCACGCCGTACCCTGCAAAGCGCGCCTTCGTGGAGCGCGCGGTGGAGCTGTCAAGCCTGTGGGCCGAGCGCTGCGCGAGGGCCCATACCCGCGAGGACCAGGCCCTCTTTGGCATCGTTCAGGGAGGCATGCACCTTGACCTGCGCCTGCGCAGCCTTGAGCATCTTGAGTCCTGCGGGGACTTTCCCGGCTACGGCATCGGGGGCTACTCCGTGGGCGAGGACCACGCCATCATGTTCGAGACGCTGGCGCCGCTCGCGAGCGAGCATATGCCCCGGCACAAGCCGCGCTACCTCATGGGGGTGGGCAACCCGACGACCTTGGTCCACGGCGTGGCGTGCGGCATCGACATGTTCGACTGCGTCCTGCCCACCCGCACGGCGCGCATGGGCTGCGCCTTCTCGTCCGCAGGCAGGCTCAACCTGAGGCACGCCCGCTTTGCGCATGATCGGTCCGTCCTCGAGGAGGGCTGCGGCTGCCCCGCCTGCCGGGGCGGCTTCACGCGCTCCTACCTGCACCACCTGGTCAAGCAGAGAGAGATGCTCGGCGGCATCCTGCTGTCCCTTCACAACCTGCACTTCCTCCTGGAGCTCATGCGGCAGGCGCGCACGGCCGTCATCGAGGGCCGCTACGCCGACTTCGTGCGCCGCTGGGACGAGCTTCCCGGCAGCGCCGACTGGTAGGGACGCTCGAGGAGGCCCCCGGCGCGCGAGGCCCGGCGACGATCGTGGAGTATGATGTCAATCTGAGACAAGGAGGGGCGCGAGCCCCCTACGAAGGAACGTGAGACATGTCAAAGCAAGATGCGGGCCCGGGGCGTTCCCTTGGCCTCAGTCGCTGGACGGGTGCAGGGGCGACGCCCCCGCCCAAGGGAGCGAGGGGTCGCCGCCCCGCGACCTCGTCGACGGGCAGGCGCGCCGACCTGCGTATGCGCCACTCGATTCGTCGGTACGTCTCGACGCTCGTCATCCTTCTCGTGGTCCTCGTCGTCGCGGTCGTGGGCTTCACGCCCTTGCGGGAGCGCATCACCCAGGGGCTTGACATCCAGGGCGGCGTGTCCGTGATCATGAGGGCGACGAAACCGGACGGATCGGCGCCCACGTCGGGCGACATGGCGACGGCGGCGGGCATCGTCCAGAATCGCGTCAACGCCCTCGGCGCCTCCGAGACCTCGGTGCAGCAGCAGGGGTCAAACTCGATCCTGATCCAGATCCCCGGCGCCACCAACGCCGACCAGGTGATCTCGACCCTGGGCCAGACCGGGCACCTGGAGTTTGCCCGCCTTGACCAGATCGGGGACGCGGACGCCCTCCTGAAGCTCAACGCCGGCGCCACGAACGTGAGGCTCAAGGAGGGCACGTACACGTCCTTCATGGACGGGTCGGACATATCGACCGTCTCCGTCGCCCAGGACCCCACGAAGGCCTCTGGGGGCTACGCGGTCAACCTGAGGCTCGGTGGCGACGGCAGCGCCAAGTTTGCCGCTGTGACCAAGGAACTCGCGCCCATCAAGGGGCGCATCGCCATCGTGCTCGACGGCGTGGTCTACTCGGCTCCCGCCGTCCAGAGCGAGATCACGACGGGCCAGGTGTCCATCACCGGCGGCTTCAGCCTCGATGAGGCGCAGCAGCTTAAGACCGTCCTTGACTCCGGGTCTCTGCCCGTGACGCTGACCTATTCCGAGAGCCGCGTCGTCGGGCCCACCCTGGGCCAGGACTCGCTCGGCCAGGGCGTCGTCGCCATCGCCATCGGCGCTGCCGTGGTCGTGGCCTATCTCTTCATGTTCTACCAGGGGCTGGGGCTCCTCACCATGGGCTCGCTCGTCGTCTTCGCGGTGCTCTATCTGGGGCTGCTGGCCCTCCTGTCGCACGTCGGCGCCTACGCCCTCACGCTCCCCGGGCTGGCCGCCGTCGTCCTGACGACGGGCTCGGCCGCCGACTCCTCCATCCTCGTGCTCGAGCGCTTCCGCGAGGAGATTCGCATGGGCAGGTCGATTCGACAGGCGTCCATCTCGGGCGCCAGGCACGGCATCATGACCTCGCTTGACGCGGACGCCGTCTCACTGGTCACGGCGCTGGCCCTGTTCTTCGTGGCCGTCGGGTCCGTGAAGGGGTTTGGCCTCACGCTCGCCCTCGGCATCATCTGCGACATAGTCACGATGTTCTGCTTCAAGGCGCCCGCCCTGCGGCTGCTCGCCCTACGTGCCATCGAGCGTCACCCCGGCTTCTGGGGCGTCAGGCAGGACCTCGCCGCCGCGGCGCCCGGCGAGGGACGCAAGGGGGGTGAGGCCCATGCGTAGCCACTTCTCGCGCGAGATTCCCTTCATGAGGCATCGCCGCACCTTCCTCACGCTCTCCTGCGCACTCGTGGTGCTTGCCGTCATCGGCATCGTGGTCCGCGGGCTGGTGTTTGGCATCGAGTTCAGGGGCGGCACCGAGATCGACTTCCGCGACACGGGCGACGTCGCCCTCGGGAGGATGAGAGACGCGCTCGTCGCTGCCGGGGAGGTGGACCCTACGGTCCAGACGACCGTCACCGAGGGCGCCCAGGGCTTCCTGGTGCGCTCCGACACGACGGACCCCAATACGGCCAACGCACACGCCGAGGCCGCCGCTGCGGCGCTCGGCCTCACCTCCGAGAACTACACTGTCACCACCATCGGACCCGATTGGGGCGCGGACGTCACTCGCTCGTCGGCCCTCGCCTTTGGTGTCGCCCTGCTGCTGATCGTCGCCTACGTGTCGCTGCGCTACGAGTGGAAGATGTCGCTCGTGGCTGTCCTGGCGCTTCTGCATGACCTGCTGATCACCGTCGGCGTGTACGCCTGGACACAGACGGCCATCACGCCCAACGTGGTCGCCGCCCTCCTCACGATCATGGGGTACTCGCTCTATGACACGGTCGTCGAGTTCAACCGCATTAACGAGAACTCCAGGGAGCTGCGCGACGGGGTGCATCGGACCTACTACCAGATTGCCAACTTCTCCATCAACGAGGTCTTCGTCCGCACGATCAACACGACGCTCACCTCGGTGGTCCCCGTCGTGGCCATGCTGCTGCTGGGCGGCTCGACGCTCAGGGACTTCGCCTTCGCGATGCTCGTCGGCGAGCTTCTGGGCACGTACTCGAGCTTTGCCGTGGCGAGCCCGCTTCTGGCCATATGGAAGACGCGAGAGACGGACTGGGCCAGGCGCGAGGCCAAGTACGGCGACGCGGCCCGGCGTGACGTGGCGGAGCCGGCCCAAGAGGGGACGCGCTAGTGCCCGGCCTCCTGGACAGCGACCGATGGGGCCTGCCCGAGGTTGACGCCGCGTGCGTCCGCGAGCTTGGCGAGCGCTGCGGCGTCGTGCCCCTGGTGGCCCGCACGCTGGTGGCGCGCGGCATCCGGACGCCCGAGGCGGCGCGACGATTTTTGACTCCCTCCCTCGAGCGCGACTGGGAGGACCCCCTGGGCATACCCGGCATGAGCGAGGCGGCCGACCGCCTCGCCTCGGCGCTCGCGGCGGGCGAGGCCATCGCCGTCTTCGGCGACTTCGACGTGGACGGCATGAGCGCCACCTGTCTGCTGACGAAGGGCCTGCGCGACCTGGGCGCAGACGTCCGTCCCTTCATTCCTGACCGCTTCGCGGAGGGCTACGGCCTCACGCGGGCCGCCCTGGGCCGGCTTCTGGACGACGGCAGGCCCGACCTCATCGTTACGGTGGACAACGGCATAGCGGCTCAGGCCGAGGTGGCATGGATTCGCTCCCAGGGCATTGACGTGGTGGTCACCGACCACCACGAGCCGGCAGGGCTCGTTCCCGTCGGCGTCGCGGTCTGTGACCCCAAGATGTCCGCCGACTGCCCCTCGCGGGAGCTCGCCGGCGCCGGTGTCGCGCTCAAGCTGCTTCAGGTCGTGGGCGCTCGCAGGGGCGCGCCCGACCTCTGGCGCGCCTACGTCGACCTCGCCACGCTGGGGACCGTCTCAGACATGATGCTGCTGGCCGGCGAGAACCGCGCGCTGGTGCGTGAGGGCGTCGCGCTCATGCGCCAGGGAAGGCGCCCGGGCATCGTGGCCCTCGCGGCCTCGGCTCGCACGGAGCTCTCGAGCGTCACGGCGGACGTGCTGCCGTTCTCGCTTATCCCGCGCCTCAACGCCGCCGGCCGCATGGGCAAGACCGTCGTGGCCTTCGAGCTTCTCATGGCCGATGACATGCCAGGTGCCGTCGAGCTCGCCGAGCGCCTTGAGCAGATCAACGCCGAGCGCCGGGACATAGAGGCCGGCCTTGCCGAGGAGGCCTTCGAGGCGATTGACGCAAGCTATCACGGCGAGCGCGTCATCGTCGTCGCGGGGGAGGGGTGGCACGAGGGCGTCAAGGGCATCGTGGCGAGCAGGGTCACCAACCGCTATCACGTTCCCTCCATCCTCCTCTCGGTGCGTGACGGCGTCGCGCGCGGGTCGGGACGCTCGGTGGGAACGGTGGACCTCTTCAAGGCCGTCTCGAGCTGCTCGGATCTGCTCGTGCGCTTTGGCGGTCATGCCGGCGCGGTCGGGGTGACCTGCGAGGTCGGCAGGCTGGACGCGTTTCGCGCCGCGCTCGAGGCGTACATGGACGCCCTGCCCGCCGAGGAGTTCGCAAGCAGGGGAGAGCTCGCCTCCCTGGTCTCGCTGTCCGAGATGACCGTTGACAACCTGGCGGCGCTCGAGGTCCTCCAGCCCTTTGGCCAGGGCAATAAGAAGCCCCTCTTCGGGTGCGCCGGCGTCATGATGCGCAATCGCGCGCGCGTGGGCGCGGCCGGCAACCACCTGCGCTTTGCCGCGACGGACGGCGTCGCCTCGGTGCCGTCCATCATGTTCAGGGCACCCCAGATAGAGCGTGCCGTGGGTTGCGAGGGCGCCGTCGACCTCGTGTTCGAGCCCGTCAACGAGACCTGGCAGGGGCGCACCAAGCCCAAGCTCATGGTCAAGGACATCCTCTATCGCGACGACGAGCCCCCACGCCCCGCCGAGCTCGTCGCGCTGACGGACGGTCTCTTCGCCGACGCGTCGTCCGACGACCCCGCGGCCTCCGCAGGAGGCGAGGACCTGGGCTCTCCCGATGGCGACGAGACGGTCGAGGCGACGCTGCAGGCGCTTTCGACGCTCTCGTACGACGAGCTCACCGACGCGCTGCGCAGGCGCCTGCTGGGCTCGGCGCCGCTGCTGCCCGCGCAGCGCGAGACGCTCGACCGCCTGGCCGCAGGCAGGTCCTGCCTCTGCGTCATGGCGACGGGTCGCGGCAAGTCGCTCATCTTCCATCTGCACGCCGCCCGCGAGGCGCTCGCCCACGGACGCGCAAGCGTGTTCGTGTACCCGCTGCGCGCCCTCATCTCGGATCAGTCCTATCATCTCGCCCATGCGATGCGCGACCTTGGCGTGGGCGTGCGGGTGCTCACGGGCGAGACGCCCCAGGCAAAGCGGGACGAGACCTACGAGGCCCTCGCCCGAGGCGTGGTGAGCGTCGTGCTCACGACGCCCGAGTTCCTCTCGCTGCACGTGGCCCGTCTGGCCCGATCGCGCCGCATCGGCTTTGTGGTCGTGGACGAGGCGCATCATGCCGACACGCTCTCCTCGGCCGGCAGGGGGGCCTACGGCGAGCTGCCGCGCGTCCTCGGCGAGCTGGGCGGCCCCACGACCCTGGCGGTCACCGCGACGGCGGACCCCTCCACTGCCCGCGCCGTCCTGGACCTGCTCGGCCTCGCCGAGACGGACGTGGTCGTTGACGCCACCGAGCGACCCAACCTCCACGTCATGGACCTCAGGGCGGCACCCGACCGCGACGCCGCGCTCGTCAACATCGTCGCCTCGGGAGAGAAGACCGTCATCTACGTCAACGGCCGGCAGGCCAGCAGGAAACTGGCTCGCATGCTCAGGGACGCCCTCCCCGACCTGGGCCATGCCATCGCCTTCTATCACGCGGGGCTTGGACGCCCCACACGGCTGCGGGTGGAGGGTGCGTTCAGGACCGGGCTCATCACCACGATCGTGTCGACCAGCGCCTTCGGCGAGGGGGTCAACCTCTCGGACGTCCGTAACGTCGTGCTGTACCACCTTCCCTTCGACAAGGTCGAGTTCAACCAGATGAGCGGGCGCGCGGGCAGGGACGGTGACGACGCCGCCATATGGCTGCTGTTTGGGGCGCGCGACGCCGAGCTCAACGAGAGGATCCTCGCGGCGCAGGCGCCGGACCGCGACGCCATGGCGCAGCTCTTCGCGACGATTCGTCGGCTGTGCGACCCCGGCGACACGACGACGGCCAGCGACGAGGACATCGCGTCGGCGGCGTCGGCCACGTACGCGCCCGCGCGCTATGACGCGCGGCAGGCCGCGAGTGCCGTGGCGACCTTTGCCGAGCTCGGCCTCATCGCGCTGGGCGGAGACGCGGACGCACGGGTCATCTCGCTTCTGCCCATAGCGGGTCGCGTCGCGCTCGAGCGCTCGAGCGGCTACCGTGCCGCCCGTCGTCAGGCGCGAGAGTTCGAGAGCTTCAGCAAATGGGTACTCTCAAGTAGTCGGGACACGCTGTCCGGGCTCGTCGGGGGACCTCTGCTCCCCGGCTTTGGGCAGGTCGCGGATGGAGGTGACGGACAGTGACGAACCAACGGGAAGAGACGGCCGCGCCTCCTGCGCGCCGGCGCGTCCCCCAGGCGGACAACTGGCGGGTGCTCAAGGGCACCTGTGCCGAGTACCTCGAGCCCGAGGCCGTCGACAAGGTCAGCGCCGCCTACGAGTTTGCCGCCGAGTTTCATCGTGACCAGAGGCGCCGTTCCGGCGAGCCGTACATAAACCATCCCGTCGAGGTCGCCCTCATTCTCGCCAAGGACCTCAGGATGGACGAGGATCCCATCTGTGCCGCGCTGCTGCACGACACGGTGGAGGACACCTCCGCGACGCTCGACGACCTGACGGATCGCTTTGGCACGACGGTCGCCGAGCTGGTGGACGGGGTCACGAAGCTGACCTCCATCGAGGTCTCGTCCATGGACGAGAAGCAGGCGCTCAACCTGCGCAAGATGTTCCTCGCCATGTCCAAGGACATTCGCGTCGTCATCATCAAGCTCGCCGACCGCCTCCACAACATGCGCACCCTCGCCGCCCTCAAGCCCGACCGTCGCACGTTCAAGGCGCGCGAGACCATGGACGTCTACGCCCCCCTGGCCGACCGCCTGGGCATCAGCTCCATCAAGTGGGAGCTCGAGGACCTCTCGTTCTTCTACCTGGAGCCCGAGGAGTACGAGCGCATCGCACGCATGGTCCAGGACTCCCGCGCCCAGCGCGAGCGCGAGACGGCCGAGGCCATCAAGGTTCTCGACGGGGAGCTGAGGGTCGCGGGGCTCACGGGCTACCAGATTTCCGGGCGGCCCAAGCACCTCTGGTCCATCCACCAGAAGATGACCCGCAAGGGCAAGGAGTTCTCGGACATCTATGACCTCATCGCCCTGCGCGTCCTCACCAAGTCGGTGGGCGACTGCTACTCCTGCCTAGGGGCCGTCCACGCCCTGTGGCACCCGCTCCCCGGGCGCTTCAAGGACTACGTGGCCATGCCCAAGCCCAACGGGTATCAGTCGCTGCACACCACGGTGATCGGGGCGGACGCGCGTCCCGTCGAGATCCAGATTCGCACCTACGAGATGCACGAGAAGGCCGAGTACGGCATCGCCGCCCACTGGCTCTACAAGAAGGCGGGCAACTCCGATGGGCGCATGGCCTCGGACGACCAGGGCGTGGACTCGCAGATCAACTGGATTCGTCGCAGCCTGGACTGGACCATGGACGACGACATGGGGGACGCCCACGAGTTTCTGAACAACCTGCGCGTCGACCTCTTCGAGGACGAGATCTTCGTGTTCACGCCCAAGGGCGAGGTCATGAGCCTCAGGAGGGACTCGACCCCCCTTGACTTTGCCTACGCGGTCCATACCGAGGTGGGCAACCACTGCGTGGGCGCCAAGATCAACGGCTCGGTGGTACCGCTCACGTATCGTCTGACCAGCGGCGACCGCGTGGAGATCCTGACCAACAAGAACTCAAAGCCCAGCCGCGACTGGCTGAACCTCGTGGCGACCCCCTCCGCCAAGGCGAAGATTCGCAAGTACTTCACGACGCTCTCCAAGACCGACGACGCCGAGCAGGGTCGCAGCGACCTCTCTCACGAGCTGCGCAGGCGGGGGTACGGCATATCCACGCCGCGGACGGTCAGGGCGCTCGACCGCGTTATGTCCCAGCTTGACTACGTGCGAGTCGATGACCTGCTCGCGGCCGTGGGAGCCGGGAAGCTCTCCGTGAAGCAGGTGGCCAACAAGATCGTGGCCATCCTCGAGGAGGGGTCGCCCGAGAACCAGGCGGAGCGCGACCGCCTCGCGGCGCGCAAGGAGGCCAAGGAGCGCGCCCTCACGGAGGACAGGCCCCTGGTGCGCCCCGACGCCCGCGCCGCCTCGGACAGGCGTCGTCGTCACGGCAACTGCGGCATCATCGTCAGGGGCGACCCCGACCTTTTGGCCCGCCTCGCCCATTGCTGCAACCCCGTGATGGGCGACGAGATCGTCGGCTTCATCACGCGCGGTCGGGGCGTGTCGGTCCATCGCACGAGCTGCCCCAACGTCAGGGGCCTCATGGCCCATCCGGAGCGGATGATCGAGGTCGAGTGGGACACGACCGGCGCCACGGAGTTCCAGGTGGAGATCGTCGTCGAGGCGACCGACCGTATGGGGCTGCTCAAGGACGTGACGACGGCCATCGGTGACGCCGGCGGCAACATCCTCTCCGCCGCCACCCAGACGTCGTCGTCCGGGTCGGCGCGCCTGCGCTTTCTCACGGCCATATCCGACGCCTCGCTGCTGAATCCGCTGCTCGCCTCTGTGAGCCGCGTGACCTCGGTCTACGACTGCCGGCGCATCATGCCGGGTGAGGGTGCCAACCAGATGAAGAGGAGGACTTAGGATGTCAGAGCATGACGAGGGCCGCGCGGACGGCTGCTGCGGCGGTCGCCACCACGACGAGGGTCAGGGCTGCTGCGGCCGCCACGGCTGCGGCGGGACGGGCGAGCGCGACCGCATCGTCCTGTTCGTGGTGGGACCACTTGAGACCAACTGCTACGCCTACGTGTCGCGGGGCGAGTGCCTCATCGTCGACCCGGGCAACTCCGGCGCCAAGGTCGCCGAGCATCTGCCCGAGGGCGTCACGGTGCGCTACCTGGCGGCGACGCATGGTCACGGCGACCACGTGGGCGGCGTCAAGGCGCTTCGCGAGGCCGTGGGAGGCCGCTATGTGATTCATCCCGCCGACGCCGAGCTCGCTCGCCACGCCGGCGAGCCCAGCGAGACGGGCAGGGCCTACGACGACAACGCCCCGGAGCCGGACCTCACCTATGAGGAGGGCGACGTGCTCGAGCTGGGGAGCGCCCGCTTTCGCGTTATGGAGACGCCCGGCCACACCCCCGGCAGCGTCTGCCTCGTGGGCGAGGGAACGGCGACGGGCGTTGCCTTCATGGGGGACACCCTCTTCCAGGGCTCCTGCGGCCGCACCGACCTCACGGGCGGAAGCCCAAGGGACATGAGCCTCTCGCTCGCCCGTCTCAAGCGCGAACTGGACCCCCAGACCAGGCTCTTCTGCGGGCATGGCGAGATGACGACGATGGGGGAGGAGCTCGCCTCCAACCCCTACCTGCGGTCGTAGGGCGTTCGGCGCCGCAACCGCCAGGTCACGGCGACTCGCCGCGCGCTCCGGCGGCGATCGGCGTGCGGCCGCCCACGTCGCGGCCTCCTGGGCCGTTTATTTGCTATAGTTTCACTGCCTCGTGCCCGGATGGCGGAATTGGCAGACGCGGCGGACTCAAAATCCGCAGCTGGGAAACCAGCGTGTGGGTTCGACCCCCACTCCGGGCACCATATGGCACCCTAGGGACGTCGCACGGGACAGCCGACCCCAATCGTCCGGCCCGGTTGTGTGCGTGTCTTGGCGAGGGTCACATCGCGCCCTTGCATGCCGCGCCCGGCTGGCGTATCCTTATAGAGTACGTAAGAAGCGGGACTGTGCGTGAGCCCCCACCTACACGGCGCCGTCAGGCAGCTGTCTGGTCAGACAATGAACCTTGTCCCCACGAGCTGGGGTGTTGTCTCCTGGATGCTGTTGGCTCCAGGTTTTTTCATGCGTGGGCGTCACGGACGCGACGAGTCCCGCCGCAGCGAAGGGAAGGTGTAGAAGATAGCCAAGAACGATGGACCTCGCGTCAACCGCGAGATCACCGCACGCACGTGCCGCCTCATCGGCGTGGACGGGTCGCAGCTGGGCCTGTTCGGCCTGAGTGACGCGCTGCGCGTTGCCATGGACCAGCACATGGACCTCGTGGAGATCGCTCCCAACGCGGAGCCTCCGGTCTGCAAGGTGATGGACTATCGCAAGTTCAAGTATGAGCAGGACCGCAAGGCCAAGGCCGCCCGCAAGAAGCAGGTCAGGGTCGAGGTCAAGGAGATGAAGTTCCGCCCCAAGATCGACGTGGGGGACTACATCACCAAGAAGAACCATGTCATGCGCTTCCTCAAGAAGGGCGCGCGCGTCAAGATCACCATCATGTTCCGTGGGCGCGAGATGGCCCATCCGGAGCAGGGCAGGATGGTGCTCGACCGGCTTGCCGAGGACCTCGCCCCCTATGCGACGGTCGATCAGCAGCCTAAGATGGAAGGCCGCAACATGCACATGCTTGTCGCCCCGATCAAGGGAGCCTTCGACGAGAAGGACGGCGAGGGCGGCATCGAGAGTCAGAAGGAGAACTAGCATGCCCAAGATGAAGACGCACAAGGGTTCGGCAAAGCGCTTTCGCCGCACCGGCACCGGCAAGATCATGCGTGCCAAGGCGTTCAAGAGCCACATCCTGACCAAGAAGTCTCAGAAGCGCATTCGCGGGTTCCGCAAGGAGGCCGTGCTCGCCAGCTGCGACGCCAAGGTCGTCTCGCAGCGCATGGGCAGCAACAACTAGGCGCGCACGCGCACCATCAGACATTCAAGGAGTTGATACGATATGGCACGTGTCAAGCGCGCAGTCGCCGGTCGCAAGAAGCGTCAGACCCTGGTCGAGCGCACCAAGGGCTACTACGGGACTTCCTCTCGCACCTTCCGCGGCATGAAGGAGCAGGCCCAGCATTCCGGACAGTATGCCTACCGCGACCGTCGCAACAAGAAGCGTGACTTCCGCGCCCTGTGGATTCAGCGCATCAATGCCGCAGCCCGCATGAACGACCTCTCCTACAGCACGTTCATGCATGGCCTGAGGCTCGCCGGCATCGAGCTTGACCGCAAGGTCCTCTCCCAGGTCGCCTACGAGGACGAGGCCGCCTTCGCCGACCTCGCCGCCGTCGCCAAGAAGGCCCTGGAGGCCGCCAAGTAGGCCACGACCTGTGCGTCAGCACGTTTTTGCGCGCCCTGCCGCGACGTATTGCCGCGGCGGGGCGCGCCTCATGTGAGACCGGCCTGCGAGTCTGATGTTGGGCCTACGAGCCTGTCGCCCTCGCGCCTGCGGCGTCCCCCTCCCGCAGGCTATCTCTTGTCGCGTCCGGCGCGCCCCTCGCACGTGGGCGCCCCTTCCGCGTCGTCAGCGCCGGCCTCGTCCTGCCTCTTGACATCACCCTCGTCGTCGCAGGGGCTGGCCCGGTGGAGCAGCACGGGCCTGAACAGGTGCAGGTGCTGGGCAAAGAGGGCCGAGAGGACGAACAGCGCCAGGAAGATGGCGATACGCGGCACCACGGCCACCTGGGTCATCACGAGGCTTCCCGCGCACAAAAGGGTGGTCCAGCCATAGATGAGCAGGACGGCCTGACGCTGGTTGAACCCTTCGTCGATGAGGCGGTGGTGAATGTGGCCCCGGTCCGCCTGGCTGATGCTCACGTGGGCCCTCCTGCGCCGGACGATGGCCGAGAAGGTGTCGATGATGGGGACGGCCGCGACGACCAGCGGCACGATGATGGTCGTGAGCCCCGCGACGCGCGTGACCGACAGCAGCGAGATGGTGCCGAGGGCGTAGCCGAGCAGCAGGGACCCAGAGTCACCCAAGAAGATGCTTGCGGGGTTGAAGTTGTAGCGCAGAAAGCCGAGCGTGGCCCCCACGAGCGCGGCGGACAGCGCGGCGGCGTCGTTGCGACCGGCGAGGACGGAGAGAAACAGCATCGTGAGCGCCGCAATGGACGAGATGCCCGTTGCCAACCCGTCGAGGCCGTCGATCAGGTTGATGATGTTCACGTAGGCGACGAGGTAGAAGATCGTGATGGGGTAGGCGGCCCAGCCCAGGTTGAGCGGCCCTTCGGTGAAGGGGTTCACCACGGTGCCGATGACCAGCCCGCCCGCGACGGCGACGGCGGCCGCGAGCACCTGTCCCAGGAGCTTCTGCCAGGGCTTGAGCTGAAAGACGTCATCCAGGACGCCCGTGAGAAAGATGATGACGAAGCCGAGCTCGACGAGGTGATAGTCCATGCTGCGAAAGTGCGGGGCGGGCGCGAAGGCGGTGGGCCAGCCCAGCAGCAGGGTGCCCAGGTACTGGAGGAGCAGGGCGGAGACGAGACCCGCGAACACGGCCAGGCCGCCCATGCGGGGGATGGGCACCGTGTTGACGCGCCGGGCGCCGGGGCGGTCGATGGCGCCGATCCTGCGGGCGACCTGCTTGGCAAGCGGGGTCACGGCAAGCGTCGTGAGCAGCGCTACGCCAAGAAGGGCGAGATGAATGACCCAGGGCTCAGGCATGTGACGCTTCGTCCCCCAGACTGGTGGCAGTGCTGCGACCGTCGCGGCGGGGCGGTCGGCTGACAGAGCGCACGGGCGGGAAAAAGCGCTCACCCTTTTATTCTTGTCATCGAGCGTGACAAGTCAAGACTGGTATTGTCGCGTGACTCCCGTATAGTGAAGGTGTCGTCTCCCTGCAGCAACAACTGGGTGAACCGACAAGCGTTTTGAGGGAGCCCATATATCGTCCTCAGTACAGGCATCCTCCGCTGTTGAGGAAGCTGGAACCGGCGACGAGGGCACCCACCTGGGAAGGTGGGTTCATTTCGCGGCTGCAGGGAGCGACTTTTTTATGCCCGCTCGCCCTTGCGCGCACGCTGACGATGATATAGGCTAGACAATGCCGGGTCCCGACGATGACCCGCCGTCACCTTTGTCGTCTCTTAACCAGCTTTCACCCTGACGCCCCGCCTTGGGCGCTTGTCTCGCGACGGTCGCGGCAGGCATGCCACCGTGGGACGGGGTGCTGCGTTGGGCCGTTGGCCCCATCACGAGATAGGAACGCATATGTCAGAAGAGGGTCCGAACGAGGGCGTCATGCCCGCCGGTGCCATCCCGACGTCGCCCGACGAGCCCGCCCGTCCCACGCGTGCGAGAAAGCCCAGAACCGCCAGGTCAAGGGCCTCCCGCTCCACCACGGGCGAGGACCAGGCCGCGCCCGAGCCGGCGCCGTCCGCGACGCAGGAGGCCCAGCCGCGCCGCCGTCGCAGAAGCCGCAAGGCGGAGCAGGCCGCCGCGCAGGACGCGCCGTCTGAGCAGGCGCAGTTTGACGTCAGGAACTTGACTGAGGCCGTCACCCAGGCCACGCAGGCGTTCGGGACGGTGCTTGATCCTCCGACCATGACCATCGCCGAGGCCGACGCCTCCGCCGCCCCCAAGAGGCGGGGCAGGAAGAAGAAGGTCCAGCAGGACGTCGCGGACGCAGCCTTGGCCACGGGGGCGGGGCATGCGGAGCGCCCTGAGGAGACGCGCGACGAGAAGCCCGCGTCGCCCACGCCCGCCGTGCCCGAGGAGCCTGGCCGCGCCGCGCCGCGCCCCGCGGCCCAAAAGCGTCGCGGCCGTCGCGCCCGCCCCGACGAGGGTGCCTCAGGCACGTCAAACGGCTTTGACGGCCAGCGCAACAACCGCCGCAACCGCCGCAACCGCCGAAGCGGACAGGCGGCACCCAATAACGCGCCCAGCCTCACGCGCGAGGAGCTCGAGTCCCTCAGGGTGGCGGAGCTCAGGTCCAAGGCGGCCGAGCTTGGCGTCGCGTACGTCGGCCTCAAGAAGGCCGAGCTCGTCACCAGCATCTATGAGGCGGCCGCGCGCGCCGAGGGCTTCAGGCGCGTGCGGGGCGTGCTCGAGATCCAAAACGAGGGCTACGGCTTCCTGCGCACGGGCAACTACATGCCCGGGGATGATGACGCCTTCGTGCACCAGCAGCTCATTCGCCAGCTTGGCCTGAGGCCCGGCGACGCCATCGAGGGGTCGGTGGGGCCCGCCCGCTCCAACAACAGCAAGTATCCCCCCCTCCAGCGCGTCGAGACGGTTAACGGACGCGCGCCCGAGGAGATGCGCAACCGCCCCCGCTTCCGGGACCTCACGCCCATCTTCCCTAACGAGCGCCTGGTCATGGAACATGGCAAGGACTCCATCACCGGTCGCGCCATCGACCTCGTCGCGCCCATCGGCAAGGGCCAGCGAGGCCTCATCGTGAGTCCCCCTAAGGCGGGCAAGACCACGGTCCTCAAGCACATCTGCCAGTCCATCACGACGAACAATCCCGAGGTGGAGCTGTTCTGCCTTCTCGTGGACGAGCGTCCCGAGGAAGTCACCGACATGGAGCGCTCCATCAAGGGACAGGTCGTCGCCTCCACGTTCGACATGCCGGCGTCAAACCACACGGCCGTCTCGGAGCTCGTCATCGAGCATGCCAAGCGCCTGGTGGAGCTCGGCAGGGACGTCGCCGTGGTGCTCGACTCGATCACCAGGCTCGCTCGCGCGTACAACCTCGCCCAGCCCCCCTCCGGGCGCATCCTCTCGGGCGGCGTCGACTCCGCCGCGCTCTACCCGCCCAAGAAGTTCCTCGGCGCCGCCCGCAACATCGAGGGCGGGGGGTCGCTCACCATCATCGCCTCGGCGCTCGTCGACACGGGCTCAAAGATGGACGAGGTGATCTTTGAGGAGTTCAAGGGTACCGGCAACATGGAGATCAAGCTCGACCGCGACCTTGCCGACCGCCGGATCTTCCCGGCCATCGACCCGGTGGCGTCCGGCACCCGCAACGAGGAGCTTCTGCTTGACCCCCAGCTCACGCCCTTCATCTGGGGCATCCGCCGCGTCCTCGCCAACATGAACAACACGGAGCGTTCGGCTTCCGCCCTGGTCAAGGGCTTGCGGCAGACCAACGACAACCAGGAGTTCCTCATCCGCTCCGCCAAGCGCGCCCAGCAGTCCAGCGACTACATCGCCTAGCCGACGTCCTCGACGTCGCCGGGGGCGTCCGCTGGCGGGTCTGACGCCCGCAGGCGCCCCCGCCGCGCCCCTGCAAGGCAAAACGGCCGGCATTTGGGCGTCTTTCGCTTGCAAACGGCATGCCAGGCGGTATCATGCAAAGAGAGGGAACCTTCCGTTCCCATGTCGGCACATGCAGCTAAGACGAAACCTGCCGGACGAGCGTGACTCAGCATCGTGACTGCCAAGGCGTCAGTCTTTCCTGCACTGCCACAGTCGTCTCGTTAGGTCGGGCACCGCGACGTGCCCGCCCGAGGGGCGTGACGGTCGCGGCGCGAGGGAGTGACGATGGCTGGAAGCATACGTGACGAAGCGGTCCGAGCGGGTCTTGCCTGGTCGGCCACGCTTGGCGTCGGCATGACCCTGCTGCCTCGGGCGGCGCTTGGCGAGACGAGCGTCGCTGGGTCGCTGAGCCCGGACGTCGTGTATCCCTTCGCGCTCGGCGTGCTCGCGGGTTCCGTCATCACGGGCGTCGCCTGCGGCGTCAGCTTTGCGCTGCAGAGCCGTGCCGACATGAGGGCGTCCGAAGATCGCTCGGCAGGGGAGAGCCCCGCCGTCCCCCGTCCCGTCCCGTCCGCCGTCACGGATGACATTCCCGCCGTCCGTCCCCTGGAGCGTCAGGCATCGGCGGCGTCCCTTGCCGGCCGGGAGAGGCTCTCCGCCCTGCCCGACGTCGGCCGTCCGGCGTCCGGCGGCCACCCGTCGGACGGTCGGGGCGAGGGAGACCGCCCGCGCGTTTTGCCGATCACCGGGCATGCCGGGTCCCGCGCCCGGAAGGTCGAGCCCGACGCTGCCGCCTCGCCCTCGCCGACGCCCCGCCGTGCTCTCACGACGGCGGCCGGTACCTCTGACGCCCCCGCGCGCGATGGCGCCCAGCACCTCTCGAGCGACCTCGAGGACTTTGCGGAGCACTACGTCAGCCGCATCACCTTGGCCGAGCGGCTTGCCGCAAAGGCGCGCGGCGTCAGGGAGGTGCTTGCCGAGCGACTGGGCGGCGACCGCTTTGAGGGTCTGCCCATCATCGAGCGCGCCGACGGCAGCGTGGGCGACGTGGGCACCTCGTGGTGGAACGACCGCCTGGGCGACTCCGTGCGCCTGGTCGGAGGCAACGTCGCGCAGGCGTCATCGTGCGTCTCCGCAGGCGCCCCCGCGCGGCGGGCGGGAGCCGCCCCCGCCCCCGGCGTGACTCCCGGCACCGCCCGTGGCGCGCGCCCGACGGATGCGCGCGGACGGAGGTGGCCCACGCCCCGCGCGGATGCCGTGACGACCCAGGACCGCGTCCTCGCGACTGACGATGACGTCGACGTGCCCCTCGCCCCGACGGCCGGCGCGGAGCGCGACGACGACTGGAATCTCGCGCTGGCCTCGATGGACGAGAAGATCAGCCTCTACGTTCCCGCCGAGGCTCCCGCCCTCGTCTTGTCCCATGACGAGACGCCCGCGCCCGTGCTCGCCGACCCCGCGTTCAACGCCCGCACGTACGTGGACGGCATCATCAAGGACGAGGCGTCCCGTCGCGCGCGCGCCTATGCGCAGATGGACCCCACGGACAGCCTGCACGTGCTCGACAGCTCGCTCTCGCTGCGATCGACGGACGTCATCGCAGGCAAGGCGAACCGGCGGGCGCAGACGGAGTACCAGCCCAGGCACATGGCCAAGCCCGCCCTGGTCGAAAACGCCATAGCCTAGGCGGCCATGACCTGCGCCGTGCGCTCGGCCGCTCCTCTTTTGGGCGACGGCGTGCCGCCGCGTCGCGCTGCGTCCTGAAAGCCTGTGCGTCTGGCGCTTTCGGGCGGCGGCGTGTTGTTACGAACAAAATAAGTATCCCCCGGCGCACCTGGCAGAAGCATGGGGGCGGCATAAAGTATCTGGTCAACCCCCGACCTGCACACCATCTGGTTGGTCGGACTGCTCAACCTTGGGAGGACATCATGACTCACTCACTCAGCAGGCGCGACCTCTTCAAGTTTGGCGGCCTGGCGGCCGCGGGCCTCGGCGGCGCGTCGCTTCTGGCCGGCTGTGGCGGCACGTCGGCGTCCAGCTCGGACAAGACGATCAAGATCGGCGTGCTCGGCCCCTTCTCGGGCAGCGTCGCCCAGTACGGCATCGCCTGCCGCAACGGCGCGGAGCTCTACTTTGCCAACAACCCCAGCATCGGCGACTACGCCGTCGAACTTGACGAGCAGGACGAAAAGGGCGACGCCACCGAGGCGCTCAACGCCTACAACAAGATGGTCGAGGACGGCGTCATCGGCATCATCGGCGACGTGACGTCCACGCCCTCCATCGCCGTCGCACAGGCCTCCGTGGCCGACAACCTCCCCTGCGTGACCCCCTCCGCCACGGCGGCCGAGGTGATCAGCTTTGGCCCCAACACCTTCCGTGCCTGCGTCACCGACCCCTTCCAGGGCAAGGTCATGGCCGACTTCGCGCAGTCGCAGGGCTGGAAGTCCGTCGGCACCATCTACAACAACGGCGACGACTACTCCACGGGCGTCAACGGGGCCTTCGTCGAGGAGGCGGGCAAGAAGGGCATCAGCGTCCCCCAGCAGTCCGGCTATCAGGACGGTGACGTGGACTTCAACAGCCAGCTCACGACCATCATCTCGGCGGGCGTTGACGCGATCTTCTGTCCCAACTACTACCAGGACGACGGCAAGATCATCACCCAGGCACGCCAGCAGGGATTCTCCGGCCCCATCTTTGGCGTGGACGGCTGGTCCAACATCGCCTCCGGCCAGTATGCCTCGGCGGCCGACCTTCAGAACTGCTATTATTGCTGCTCGTTCGTCGCGACCAACGAGGACGCCGGGGTCCAGGAGTTCGTGAAGGCCTACAAGGAGAAGTTCAACGAGGACCCCACGAACTTCTGTGCCCTCGGCTACGACGCTACCAACGTCCTCGCCCAGGGCATCAAGGGCGCCCTCGACGCGGGCGGCGACCCTGCGAAGGACGACTTCAAGCAGGCGGTCATCGACCAGATCGCCAAGGGGAAGGTCCAGGGCGTGACGGGCGCCATCTCGTACGACGGCACGGGCGACCCCGTCAAGTCCACGCTCGTCATCAGCTTTGACGCGGACGGCACCGAGAAGGTGTTCACCACCATCGATGCCTAGCGGCGTGACATCGGGCACGGCACGGCGCCGGGGGCTTGTCGCCTGACTCCCGGCGCCGTGGCGTGCGACGGCGGCCGGCATCCGGCAGGACATCAGGAAGGGAAGGGTTGTGCCGTGACGGTTTTGACGCAGGTGCTCAACGGGCTGCAGCTGGGCAGCATCTATGCGCTCGTCGCGCTGGGCTACACGATGGTGTATGGCATCATCCTGCTGCTGAACTTCGCCCATGGCGACATCATCATGGCGGGCGCCTACATCTCGTGGATCGTGATGGCGCAGCTGGGCCTCAGCCCCGTGCTCGCCATCGTGCTCTCGGTGGCCGGCTGCACGCTTCTGGGCGTGCTCATCGACAAGGTGGCCTACGCCCCTTTGCGCGAGGCGCCGAGGCTCTCGATCCTCATCACGGCGATCGGCGTCTCATACTTCCTGGAGAACGGTGCCCAGCTGGTCTTCGGCGCCGACGCCAAGGTGGTTCCCAGCTACGTTGACGTGAGCAACGTCCAGATCGGCGCCGCGCAGCTCTCGACGGTAGCCCTCATCACCGTGGTCGTGACCGTCGTCTCGACGGCCGTCCTGACCTTTCTCGTGCAGAGGACCAAGCTCGGAAAGGCCATGCGCGCGGTCTCCGAGGACATGGGCGCCGCCCGCCTCATGGGCATCAACGTCAACTCGACCATCTCCTTCACCTTCGCGATGGGCTCGGCCCTCGCGGGCATCGGCGCGGTGCTCTACAGCATGGCCTACACGCAGGCCTCGCCCACGATGGGCATCATGCTGGGCACCAAGGCCTTCGTCGCCGCCGTGCTCGGCGGCATCGGCTCCATACCCGGCGCCGTCATAGGCGGCCTGCTCGTCGGCTTCGCCGAGGTGTTCGTCTCGGCCATAGGCCTTTCCACCTGGAAGGACGCCGTGGTCTTCATGCTGCTCATCATCGTGCTCGTGGTGCGGCCCACCGGCATCCTCGGCCGTACCATGAGCGAGAAGGTCTAGGGGGGAGCATGCGAACTCAGACCACGGACAAGCCCGTCATCTCGCTGGGCGCCACGACGGGGCCCGTCCAGAGGCGCCTGTCCATGCCGATGCGCTACGCCATGAACGCGCTGCTCGTCCTCGCCTTTCTGGTCGTCGGCAACCTGCTCGTCGACGGGGGCGTCATCACCCGCTATCAGACGACGGTCCTCGAGCAGGTGGGCATCTACATCATCATGGCGGTGTCGCTCAACGTCGCGACGGGCTACCTGGGACAGCTGCCTTTGGGCCATGCCGGCTTCATGTCCGTGGGCGGGTATGCCTGCGCCATCTTCCTGATGCGGCTGGAGCCCGTCTTTGGGGTCGGCGCACGGGACTTCGTGACGGGAAGCCCCGCCGCCCTCGCCCTGCTCGTCCTCGCGCTGCTGTTCGGCGGCGCCGTGGCGGCCGTCTGCGGCATCATCATCGGCGTGCCGGCGCTCAGGCTCAAGGGTGACTACCTCGCCATCATCACGCTCGGCTTTGCCGAGATCATCCGCGTCGTCATGCAGAACGTCGATGCGGTCCTGGGCTTTGAGCTCACGGGCGGCGCCAAGGGCCTCACGGGCATCCCCAGCTACACGAACTTCGTCAACACCTTTGCGGTCGTGGCCGTCTCGCTCTTCGTCATCCACGCCCTGATGAAGTCGCGCCATGGTCGCGCCATCCTGGCCATCCGCGACAACGAGGTCGCCGCGGAGGCGTCGGGCGTCAACGTCACCTACTACAAGACGCTCGCCTTCGTCGCCTCCGCCTTCTTCGCGGGCGTCGGCGGGGGCCTCTACGCGGGCTGCGTCGGCGTCATGGCGCCGGCCAAGTTCGGCTTCATGAAGTCCATCGAGATACTGGTCATGGTGGTCCTCGGCGGCATGGGCTCCATGATCGGGTCGGTGCTTTCCGCCACCGTGCTGACGATTCTGCCCGAGGCCCTGCGCGCCTTCTCGGACTACCGCATGGTCGCCTACGCCGTCGTCCTGATCCTCGTCATGATCTTCCGTCCCCAGGGCCTGCTGGGCTCGTACGACTTCTCGCTGTCCCGCTGGGTCGAGAACGCCCTGAACGGGCGCCTGCCCTGGAAGGCCGTCCCGGCCGCCGCTGACCCTGGCGACCACGATGCGAAGGAGGCGAACGTCCATGCCTAAGGAAGGGCGCATGTCCGTGCCGACGGGTGTTGACGGCACGTCACCTTCGGCGGACGCCGTCGGCGCGCAGGGCGGACCCAGGAGGGGTCGCTCCGTGCTCGTGCAGATGGAGACCCCCAATCTCATTCCCGAGCGCGACCTCGGCTCGCAGCCGGTGCTCCAAGCCGAGCGCCTCGGCATCGACTTTGGCGGCCTCACGGCGGTCGACGACTTCTCCATCGCCCTGGGACGCACCGAGATCTCGGGCATCATCGGTCCCAATGGCGCGGGCAAGACGACGATCTTCAACCTGCTCACCAACGTCTACAAGCCCACGCGCGGCACGATTCTGCTTGACGGCGTTGACACGGCCAACAAGTCGATGGTCCAGGTCAACAAGATGGGCATCGCGCGCACCTTCCAGAACATCCGCCTCTTTGATAGGATGACGGTGGCCGAGAACGTGCTCGTGGGCTTCACGAACGCGATGCCCTCCTCTCTCGTCGCCGACATTCTGCGCCTGCCCAGCCACTGGCGCCAGGAGGAGGAGTTTCGCGACAGGACCCTCACGCTCCTTGACATCTTTGGGATGCGCGGGCTTGCCGACGAGACCGCCGGCAACCTGCCCTACGGCGCCCAGCGTCGCCTTGAGATCCTGCGCGCGCTCGCGACCCAGCCCAAGGTGCTGCTTCTGGACGAGCCTGCCGCCGGCATGAACCCCAACGAGACCGAGGAGCTGATGAGCAACATCCAGCTCATCCGCGACGAGTTCCAGATCGCCATCCTTCTCATCGAGCATGACATGCAGCTCGTGAGCGGCGTCTGCGAGGGCGTCGCCGTGCTCGACTATGGCAAGATCATCTCCAAGGGCACGCCCGAGGAGATCCAGAACGACCCAAGGGTCATCGAGGCCTATCTGGGCAAGCAGGTTGGGGTGAGGTAGGTGGCGCAGATTCTGTCCGTCAGGGACCTGCACGTGTCGTACGGCGCGATCAAGGCGGTCCGGGGCATCTCGTTTGACATCAACGAGGGCGAGATCGTGTCACTCATCGGGGCGAACGGTGCCGGCAAGTCGACGACGCTCGACACGATCGCGGGCCTCAATCGGCCTGAGGGCGGCTCGATCTCGTTCAAGGGCGAGGACATCGTGGGCACCAAGCCCCACAAGATCGTCGAGCGAGGCCTGGCGCTCTGTCCCGAGGGACGTCGCGTGTTCACCCAGATGAGCGTCGGCGAGAACCTCGCCATGGGAGGCTACACCCGCACCGACGAGGAGAACCGCGAGCAGGTCGAGCGGGTCTACGCCCGCTTTCCGCGCCTCAGGGAGCGCGTCGCGCAGTCCGCTGGCACGCTGTCCGGCGGTGAGCAGCAGATGCTTGCCATGGGACGCGCCCTCATGAGCCGCCCGGACCTTCTCATGCTCGACGAGCCGTCCATGGGGCTTGCGCCCATCCTCGTCGAGGAGATCTTTGACATCATCAAGGAGCTCAACGAGCAGGGCACGACGATTCTGCTCGTCGAGCAGAACGCCTCCATGGCGCTCTCGATCGCGCACCGCGGCTACGTCCTGGAGACGGGCACCATCAGCAAGACGGGCACGGGAGCCGAGCTCCTGCACGACGACGACGTGCGCAAGGCCTACCTGGGCGGATAGGGGAGGCGGCCGGGCGTCTTGCGAGGCGCCTCACGCCACCCGCGCCCCCGCCGAGCGTGCGGACAGGGTGCGCACCCACAGGCCCTCGACGCGGTTCTCCACCATGCCCAGGACGGCGTCGGCCACGCGCCGCGCCACGCGCTCGCCGTCGCAGACGGCGAGCATGGTCGCGCCCGACCCGCTTATCAGGTAGGCGGACGCTCCCGCCGCGAGCGCCGTGCGCCTGAGGGCCTCGTAGTCGGGGATGAGAGGCGCCCGGTACGGCTCGTGCAGCCTGTCCGAGGAGGCGGCGGAGAACAGCTCGAGGTCGCCCGTGACCAGGGCGTGGACGGCGGCGACGCAGTGCCCCACCTGCCAGACGGCCGTCTCGAGCGAGACCTGTCGGGGCATGACCTCGCGGGCGTCGGCCGTGCGCAGCTCATAGGGCGGCGCGATCGCCACGAAGCTGACGTTGGGCGCCACCTCGAGGCGGACGGGGTGGGTGCGACCCCGGTCGACGAACGAGCTCACGAGCCCGCCGAGGATGGCGGGCGCCACGTTGTCCGGATGCCCCTCAAGCTCACAGGCGATGTCCAGCGCCTGGTCACGATCGAGGCCGTCTCCCACCAGCTCCTGCGCTGCGATGACGCCCGCGACGACGCAGGCGGAGCTTGACCCCAGGCCCCCCGAGAGGGGGATGGGGGAGTTTATGGTGATGTGCAGGGGCCTCGGCTCGCGGCGGAGCCTGCGACAGGTCTCCAGGAAGCTCGTCCATACGAGGTTGTCCGCACCCCTGAAGCGCTCGGGGCAGCCGTCGATGCGGGTGCGGGAGGCCGTCTCAAACGAGAAGCGCGCGACGAGGTCGAGCGCCATGCCAAGACAGTCAAAGCCCACGCCCACGTTGGCCGAGGTCGCGGGTACCTCGATGATGACGGGCGTCGCCCGTCGCGCGCCTTCGGGCGACGCCGCGACGTGCGGGCGGCTCATCGGAAGATCCTCGCGCAGGCATGGGACAGGAAGCTCTTCATGGCGCCTCGCTCGCAGATGGAGTCATGGGCGATCGGGGCGCTTCGCAGGTCGCGCAGTTGGGGCGGTGCGCAGATGCCCGTGAGGTCCTGGAGCTCGTCCATGCAGGCGAAGTCACTCATGCCCTGCGTCGCCACGCCCAGCGCCGCGAGGACGTCGGCCGAGAACTTGTAGGGATTTGCCGTCGAGAGGCACACGCGCTGGCGTCTCTCGGGCGCGCGGCGGCGCAGCACGCAGGAGGCGACGGCCGTGTGCGGGTCGATGAGCACCCCCTCGTCCTCCCAGGCCGCGCGGATGGCCGCGCTCGTCTCGGCGTCCGTGGCAAAGTCGCCGTCAAAGGTCTCGCGGAGCCGTGCGAGCCATGTCGCGCCGATGTCGTAGACGCCCTCGCGCGCGAGGGAGCCCATCCAGGCGGCTACCTGCTCGACGTCGCCGTTCGTGAGGTAGTAGAGCATGCGCTCGAGGTTGGACGAGACCAGGATGTCCATGGAGGGCGAGATGGTCTTGACGAACGCGCGCCGCCGGTCGTAGATGCCGGTCGCGAGAAAGTCGGTGAGGACCTTGTTGGTGTTGGATGCCACGACGAGCCTGCCCACGGGAAGGCCCATCCGCTTGGCAAAGTAGCCCGCGAGCACGTCGCCGAAGTTGCCCGTGGGGACGCAGAAGTCAACGGCCTCGCCGAGCGTGACGGCACCCCTGCGCACGAGCTGGGCGTAGGCGTCAACGTAGTACACGACTTGGGGGGCGAGCCGCCCGACGTTGATGGAGTTGGCGCTCGAGAGGGCGACGCCGCCCGCGGCGAGCTCGTCGCGCAGGGCGACGTCGGCAAAGATCCGCTTGACCTCGGCCTGGCAGTCGTCAAAGGTGCCCGTGACGCCGCAGACGGCGACGTTGCGTCCCGTCTGGGTGGCCATCTGAAGGTGCTGGGTCTCGGAGACCTTGCCCTCCGGGTAGAAGACCGTGACGCCGCAGCCCTCGACGCCGGCGAAGCCGGCGAGCGCTGCCTTGCCCGTGTCGCCCGATGTCGCGGTCACGATCATGATGCGCGGGCCGTCCGCGTCGCGCGCGGCGGTCATGAGGCGGGGGAGCATCTGGAGGGCCACGTCCTTGAAGGCGCAGGTAGGGCCATGGTAGAGCTCGAGCAGCCAGTCGTGCCCCAGGGGCGAGACGGGCGTCACGGCGGCGCTGTCGAAGGTGTCGCCATAGGCGCCGGCGACGCAGTCCTTGACCTGCTCGTCGCTGAAGTCGGGCAACAGCGTCGAGAGCACCTGGCACGCCGTCTGGCGGTAGCCCTGCCCCGTCACGACCGAAAGGTCAAGCTTTCTGTCGCCCAGCTGGTCCGAGACGTACAGGCCCCCGTCCGGGGCGATGCCGGCACGTATTGCTTGCTTGCTTGTTACGGAGCCGCCGCAGCCTCGCGTGCTGTGATAGAACGTTTCCACGGGTGCGCTCCTTGTCCTCGTGCATGCATGGGCGTGCGCACCGTATGATAGCGTTGCCCGCCCAGGGGCAGCGGAGCCGTCACACACTCGAAAGATTGGACCAAGATGAAGATTGCCCTTCTCGGACACGGCACGGTGGGCCAGGGAGTAGACCGCATCATAGCCGAGAGGGTCGAGGGCGTGAAGGTCGCGCGCATCCTCGAGCTTCCGGGGCGCCTCACGGACCCGCGCATGACCGCGAGCTTTGACGACATCGTCAACGACGACGAGATAGAGCTCGTCGTCGAGTGCATGGGCGGCATCGAGCCGGCCCATGCCTTCATCGTGCGGGCGCTGTCGGCGGGCAAGGCGGTCGTGACGTCCAACAAGGCGGTCGTCGCCGCCCACTTTGCAGAGTTTGCGCAAGTTGCCGCCACGTCGGGGTCCGCCCTGCTCATCGAGGCCACCTGCGCCGGCGGCATCCCCTGGATCTCCGGCATCGAGAGGGTTCGTCGCGTCGATGACGTGACGTCCTTCTCGGGCATCATGAACGGCACCACCAACTACGTCATTGACGCCATGGTCAGGCAGGGGGCCGACTTCGCCGACGTGCTCGCCGAGGCCCAGCGCCTGGGCTATGCCGAGCGCGACCCCTCCGCCGACATCGACGGCGTGGACGTGCGCAACAAGACCCTCATCGCCGCCTGCGTCGCGTTTGGGGTCGCCTGCACGGGGCAGTTCCCCGTCACGGGGCTGCGCACCGTGACGAAGGCCGACATCGACCTGCTCGCCTCGCTGGGCCGCACGGTCAAGCTCCTGGGTCGCGGCGTGCGCGCGGGCGGCTCCTATGCCGTCTGCGTCGAGCCCGTGGCGCTGCCCCAGGAGACCCTCGAGGCGCACGTGCCCTCCAACTTCAACCTCGTGACGCTCGTGGGCTCCACGGTGGGCGAGCTCAAGTTCTATGGCCAGGGCGCGGGCATGCTCCCCACGGGCAACGCCATCGTCCAGGACGTCATCGACTATCAGGAGGGACGGCGCCCTCGCTATGACCTCGGCGGTGACCTGGCCTATGACCCCACGCTCCTTGGGGGCGACTACCTGTTTCGCACGGCGGATCGCCCCGCGGGGGGCGAGGCCTGCGCGCCCGGCGCGTACCTGGTGCGGGACGTGACGGCACAGAAGGCGCGCGAGCTGTTCGAGCGAGCGCTTGAGACGGATGCGACCTCCTTCATGGCGGCGCTCCCGCGGGAGGCGTAGATGATCAAGGTCGCAAAGTTCGGTGGCTCGAGCGTCGCGGACGCGGAGCAGTTCAAGAAGGTCAAGGGCATCGTTGACGCCGACCCCGACCGCCGCTTCGTGGTGGTGTCGGCCTCCGGAAGGCGCTTCGCCCAGGACAACAAGGTCACGGACCTGCTTCTGCTCGTCAACGCCCACATCGAGTACCACGTCGACTGCACCGCGCTTTTGCACGAGATCGAGCAGCGCTACGTTGACATCAAGGAGGCGCTGGGCCTGAGCTTCCCGGTGCGGGAGAGGTTCGACGACTTCATCGACGCCATCCATGCCCATTCCCCCGAGTTCGTCGTCTCGCGCGGAGAGTGGTTCACGGCGCAGCTCATGGCCGAGTACCTGGAAAAGCCCTTCCTCGACGCGCGCGACGTCATCGTCTTCCACCATGACGGTACCGTCGACCTCGAGCGCACGCAGCTGCGCATTCGCGACGCGGTGCAGCGCCTGGGGGACTTTGTGATGCCGGGCTTCTACGGCTCCACGGTGGACGGCTCCATCAAGCTCTTCCAGCGCGGCGGCGGCGACATCTCCGGCGCGATTCTGGCCCGCTGCATCGACGCCAACCTCTATGAGAACTGGACTGACGTCTCGGGCTTCCTCTCGGCCGACCCGCGCGTCGTGGACGACCCGCGCACCATCCATCGCATCACCTTCGACGAGATGCGCGAGCTGTCCTACATGGGCGCGTCCGTCCTGCAGGAGGACTCCATCTTCCCGGTGCGCGAAGTGGGCATCCCCATCCAGATCAAGAACACCAACCTCCCCGAGAAGCGTGGCACCACGATCTCCGAGGTGGCCAAGGACGGCGCCCGCGAGCACCTCATCACCGGCATAGCCGGCAAGAAGGACTTCCTGGCCGTGCACGTGCAGAAGGCGCACATGTCGTCCAGGGTGGGCTTCGTGCGTCGGGCGCTTTCCGTCTTCGAGCGCTACGGCGTCTCGGTGGAGCACATCCCCACGGGCGTCGACTCCTTCGGCGTCGTGGTCAGCGCCGCCGACGTCAAGGACAACATCTATGCCATCGTCCATGACCTGCAGAAGGAGCTCGAGCCCGACAGCATCAACGTGGTCGACCAGCTTGCGCTCATCTCGGTCGTCGGGCGCAA
Organism: Olsenella sp. HMSC062G07; assembly: GCF_001811895.1. NCBI lineage: Bacteria > Bacillati > Actinomycetota > Coriobacteriia > Coriobacteriales > Atopobiaceae > Olsenella > Olsenella sp. HMSC062G07. Next base: position 1,214,337 of record NZ_KV806951.1, on the reverse strand, counting down.
CATGAGCCGTCGTGCCGGCACGTCGGGCCGCGTCTTTGGCGTCCTCGGCGAGGCGGGCATCAACATCCGCATGATCACCCAGAGCTCGCAGGAGATCTCCATCATCATGGGCGTCAGCAACGCGGACTTCGAGCGCGCCATCCGTTGCATCTACGATAACTTCGTCGACACCGAAATGGTCGACATGCCCAGGCAGGCTACGCTCGCCTAGGCGACGGCGTCGCCCGCCGACGGGCGCCCACGCTCACTCACGCTACCAAAGGGGGCAGACATGACAGGTAAGGTTGTTGCGATACTGGGCGCGACGGGCGTCGTCGGCACGCAGATGAGACGCTGCCTCGAGGAGCGGGACTTTCCCGTGCGCGAGCTCGTCCCCCTGGCCAGCGCCCGGTCGGCAGGAAGCACGGTGAGCTTTCGGGGCGGCGAGGTCACTGTGCGCGAGGCGACGCCCGACGCCTTCGAGGGCGCCGACATCGTGCTGGGCGCCGCAGGCGATGCGCAGGCCAAGGAGCTGCTGCCCGAGGCGGCCCGTCGGGGGGCCGTGGTCGTGGACAACTCCCACGCCTTCAGGCTCGACGCCGACGTGCCCCTGGTCATCCCCGAGATCAACGCCCACGACATCGCCCGGCATCCGCGCAACATCATCGCCAACCCCAACTGTGCCACGATCATCGGCCTCGTGCCCGTGTGGCCGCTGCATCAGGCGGCAGGCCTCACGAGGCTCGTCGTGAGCACCTACCAGGCGGCGTCCGGCGCGGGCAAGCCGGGCCTGGACGAGTTGGAGCGCGAGGTCAGGGCCATCGTCTCCGGGAAGGAGCCGGGGGCCACCGACCCGTTTGCCTATCAGCTCGCCTTCAACCTCATACCTCAGATCGGGGGCTTTGACGACGAGGGGCACACGTCCGAGGAGATGAAGATGCAGAACGAGGGGCGCAAGATCATGCATCTTCCCGACCTGCGCGTCAGCTGCACCTGCGTGCGCGTGCCCGTCCTGCGCTCCCACTCCGAGTCCATCACGCTGGAGTTCGAGCGTCCCCTCTCGCCGGACGAGGCCCGAGAGATCCTTGCCGACGCCCCGGGCGTGCGCCTGGTGGACGACCCTCGCGCGCTGCGCTATCCCATGCCGCTCGAGACGAGCGACCAGGACCTGGTGTACGTGGGCCGCATCCGCCGCGACCTCTCGGCGCCCGAGGGCACCCACGCCCTGACGCTCTTCTGCTGCGGCGACCAGATTCGCAAGGGCGCCGCCACCAACGCGGTCCAGATCGCCGAGCACCTGCTCTGAGGGGCCCCTGCCGCTGCGTCGCGGGGCCCGTGGGTTTCCCGACGCAGGCGCGCGGGCGGCGCCCGTCGTTTCGCCGCCCGCGCCCCACTGCCGTAGAATCAGGATGACGCGGCGCGAGGATGCGCCGCCGGACGTCGCCTCGCGGTGGCGGCTTGGAAGGGGAGTGCGGAGGTACGTGGCAGGAGACGCAGGTCAGAGGAACGTCCGGAGGGCGCGACCCCGGCCCCGCTCGACGGGGCAGAGTCCGTCCCGGCGCAGGGGCTCGACGACGGCGCGGAACCGGACGGCGCGGCCCTCGACAAAGGCCCGGCCTGCGGGTCCTGGCGCCACGCGCCCTCGTCAGGGGGGCGCAAGGCCCCGACCTCGCGCCGTCACGCCCCGCGACGACGTCGCCGAGCGCTCCCTGCGCCGGCGTTTTGCGAGACGCCTCTGGGTCGTCCTCTCGTGCTACGTCATGGGTTGGGCGGGCTACCTTGCGTGCTTCGTCCTTCATCCCGACCTGCTCGGCTCCGTCAAGGTGGCGCTTCCCCTCTATCTGCTCATGGTGACGCTCACCTTCGCGCTGGGCGCCGCAGTCGCGCCCCAGCGCTCCTGGGGCTGGGGGCGCCTGCTCGTCGTCCCGGCCCTTGGCCTCGCGTTTGTCCTGCTCCAGCTGGGAGTGGTGCTGGGGGCTCGCCTGACGCTCCCGCACGGGTCGATCCTGCCGCTCTGGGAGTACGTCGCCATCGGGGCCTGCGCCGCCCTGCTGGGGCTCGTCGCGGGGCTGTACGGGTCCTTCATGCTGCGTCGGGCCCGTGGCGACGAAGGTCGCTAGCGGCGCGGTGGCCCCGGGGCGTCTTTGACAGGCCCCCGTGTCGCCCTGAAGGTCGCTGGCGCATATGCGCAGGCATGCAGACAGGCGCCCCGCGCAGGTGGCTATCGGATACAATGGGTGGGCTATCGCGCTGTCGTACTGTCCCTAGATTCGCGTTTCGTGTGACGGAGGATTCATGGCACTTTCCACCGAGGACGTCGCCGGCATCGCCGACTACGCCCGCATCGCCCTTGACGCCCAGGAGCTCGAGGAGATGACCGCCTATCTCAACGACGCGGTCCGCCTCCTGGAGCCCATACGTGCCTACGGTCTCAAGGGGGTCGACCCCACCTACCATCCCATCGGGGACCTCTCCAACGTGATGGGACAAGACGTCGTCGACGCCTCCGAGCGCGCGCTGCCCCTGGACGACGCCCTCCGTAACGCCGGCAGCGTCGAGGGTCGCTACTTTCGCGTGCCCTCCATCCTGGGCGACGGGGAAGGTGATCGCTGATGGTCAGCCTTGACGAGCTCTCCTGCGCACAGATCGCGCGGGGCGTGGCGGCCGGTGACTTCTCGGCCGTGGAGGTGGCGCAGGCCTCGCTGTCCGCCATCGAGGCGCGCGAGCCCGCCGTGCGAGCCCTGTTGCAGGTGATTGCCGAGCTCGCGCTGGCGGCGGCTCGCGCGACGGACGAGCGACGCGCCCGGGGGGAGGCCCTTGGTCCCCTCGCCGGCGTGCCCACGGCGTTCAAGGACAACATGCATCTGGTGGGCACGCGCACGACATGCGCCTCGAGGATGCTCGAAGGCTACGAGTCCGTCTTCACGGCAAGCTGCGTGCAGAGGATGATCGACGCCGGCGCGACGCCCATGGCCAAGGCCAACATGGACGAGTTCGCCTTCGGCTCGTCCACCGAGACCTCCGCCTTCCACCCCACGGCCAACCCCTGGGACCTCGAGCGCGTGCCGGGCGGGTCGTCCGGCGGGTCGGCGGCCGCCGTGGCCGCCGGCGAGGTGACCCTCTCCTTGGGCTCCGACACGGGAGGCTCCATCCGCCAGCCCGCCTCGCTGTGCGGCGTCGTGGGGCTCAAGCCCAGCTACGGCCTCGTCAGCCGCTACGGCGTCGTCGCCTTTGGCAGCTCGCTCGACCAGGTGGGCCCCTTCGGGCGTCGCGTCGAGGACGTGGCCCTCGCCATGGACGCGCTCGTCGGCCCCGGGCGCGATCCCTTTGACTCGACGAGCCAGGACTGTCGCGCCGACTTCCTCGAGAGCCTCGAGGATTCCATCGAGGGGATGACGGTGGGGGTCGTGCCCGAGCTTTTGGAGGTCAAGGGGCTCACCGACGAGGTGCGTCAGGCCGTCGGCCGGGCGCGCTCGGCGCTCGAGGGGCAGGGCGCCAACGTCGTCGAGGTCAGCCTGCCCAACATCGCGAGCTCCATAGCCGCCTACTACGTGATAGCCCCCTGCGAGGCCTTCAGCAACCTCGCCCGCTTTGACGGCGTTCGCTATGGCTATCAGGAGCCAGGCTGCGCCACGCTCGCCGAGCAGAGCTCCCTCTCGCGTGCGCACGGCTTTGGCGAGGAGGCCAAGCGCCGTCAGATGCTCGGGGCCTACCTGCTCTCGAGCGGCGTGTACGACCAGTACTACTACCCGGCCCAACAGGTCCGCACCCTCATCACGCAGGACTATGCCCGCGCCTTCGCGCGGTGCGACGTCATCCTCATGCCCGCCTCCCCCCGCACGGCCTTCAAGTTTGGCGAGATAAGCGACCCTCTGCAGATGTATGCGTCGGACATGTTCACCATCAGCAGCAACATCGCCGGCAACGGCGCCGTCTCGGTGCCGCTGGGTCTGGGGCGCGACACGGGCCTCCCCGTGTCCGCGCAGCTCCAGGGCCCGGCCTTCGATGACCGCCGCCTGCTGACCTTCGCCCGCGCGCTCGAGCGCGCCGTGGACGCCGGGGGAGGCCTCGGCAAGGGGGCGCCCGTCGCCCCGGGCTGCGCCGGCAGGGGAGGCGAGCTTTGATGAGGTCGCTTCCGGAGGTGCTCGAGAACTGGGAGGCCGTCATCGGCCTCGAGGTCCACACCGAGCTCACGACGCTCGACACCAAGATGTTCTGCAACTGCCGTCTCAGTCACGACGACGAGCCCAACGCCAACGTGTGTCCCGTGTGCCTGGGCCTGCCGGGCGCCCTGCCCGTGCCCAACCGCCGGGCCATCCAGTCCATCGTGATGGCGGGTCTTGCCACGAACTGCCAGATCATGCGGCGCTCGATGTTCTACCGCAAGCACTACTTCTATCCCGACATGGCAAAGAACTTCCAGACCACCCAGGGTCCCGTCGCCTTCTGCATGCACGGCCATCTTGACCTTGAGGTCGCCGGAGAGCATGCCAGGGAGCGCCCGCGGTGGGAGGACGACGCCCCCGGCGACCGGACGCCGCCGATCGAGCGCGCCGAGGACGGCTCGTACGTGGCCCCCATCCGCATCCTGCGCATCCACATGGAGGAGGACGCCGCCAAGATGGTGCACGCCGGCGGCGCGGAGGGCCGCATAACCGGGGCGGACGAGTCCTTCATCGACTACAACCGCTGCGGCACCCCCCTCATCGAGCTGGTCACGGAGCCCGACCTGCGCACGCCGGAGGAGGCGCGCCTGTTCATGGAGAAGCTGCGCCAGACCTTTTTGGCCCTGGGCATCTCCGACTGCTCCCTGGAGTCGGGCTCCATGCGCTGCGACGGCAACGTCTCGCTGCGCCGCCGGGGCGAGACGCGTCTGGGCACCAAGACCGAGATGAAGAACATCAACTCCTTCAAGAGCCTGCATGACGCCCTGGAGTACGAGATCTGCCGCCAGGCGGAGGTCCTGGAGGAGGGGGGCGTCGTCTTTCAGGAGACACGCCACTGGGAGCCGGCCCGACGCCGCACGGTTGTCATGAGGGTCAAGGAGACCGCTGACGACTACCGCCTCTTCCCTGACCCCGACCTCGCGCCCTTCGACCTCTCGGACGCCTTCGTCGAGGAGGCGCGCTCGCGCATCCCCGAGCTGCCGGATGCGAAGCGTGACCGCTTCGTGACGACCCTTGGCCTCAAGCGCCCCGACGCCGCGCAGATAGCGGGCGACCCCGCGACGGCGGCGCTCTTCGAGCGCGCGCTCGACCTGGCGGGCGAGAAGACGGCCGGGACGCTGGCGAACGTCGTCGTCAACCTCCTGCCTGCCTACGCGTCCGTCAGCGCCTCCCAGGCGGCCTCCGTCGCGCGGCTGCTCGCGGCCGACGCCATAAGCTTCGCGCAGGCCCGCGAGGTGCTCGAGGCGGTGGACGGCAGCGAGCGTGACCCCGAGGCCGTCGTCGACGAGCGCGGCCTGCGTCAGAGCACCGACGAGGGAGCGCTTCGCCCGGTGGTCGACGTGGTGCTTGAGCGCTGCCCCGACCAGGTGCGACAGTATCGCGACGGCAATGCCAAGGTCCTCGGCTTTTTGGTGGGCCAGTGCATGAAGGCCTCCAAGGCGGCGGGCGTCAAGGGCAACCCCAAGCTCTTCAACCAGCTGCTCCGCGGCAGGCTCGAGGCCTAGGGGCCCCGTGCCGCCGCCCTCGCGCCCGCCGACCCTGCGGCGACATGCGAGGCCGACAGGAGACATCGTCTCGTCCGCACCGACCACGGAGGCAGCCATGGCAGCCCACGACCTCACCGTCATCCATCACCCCCGATGCGGCACCTGCAAGAGGGCCCTGCGCTGGCTCGACGAGCATGGCGTCACCTACGCGCTGCGCGACATCGTCGCCGAGCGGCCCGCCAAGGACGAGCTTCAAGCCTGGCAGGCCGCCTCGGGCCTGCCGCCGCGGCGACTCTTCAACACGAGTGGCAGGCTGTACCGCGAGCGGAAGCTCAAGGAGCGCCTTGACGCCGGCATCAGCCGTGACGAGGCGTGCACCATCCTCGCCGAGGACGGGATGCTCGTCAGGCGACCTCTCGTCGTCGGCACCCGAGATGACGGGACGCCGCTGGTCCTGGTGGGCTTCAAGGAGATCCGGTGGCAGGATGAGCTCCTCTAGGGCGCCCGGCGCGCCCGTCATCTTGTGCGGGGCCGCCGTGCGGCCTATGATTGACCCCATCACGGCAGGGGAGGCAAGCTCATGCCCAACATGACGGATTACCTGCGGTGGCGTGGGGACCTACACTTTGACGAGCGGCCGTTTAACGAGGTGGACGCCCTGGTCCTGGCGACCGCGTCCTATCTTGATCTGGCCCGCGTCGTGCCGCCGCGGGGAAGCTGCTCCACCTTGGGCGACGCCTGCGCGCAGATTCTCGCCGAGGCCCAGGGGGACCTGTCGCCCTTTGTGCGCTCGCTGGCAAGCCTGGACGTTGAGTTTGTCCGCGCGCTTGCCACAAGCCGCCGCTTTGGGACCTTGCGACTGAGCGGCTGCGTCGACGTCGTCGACGAGTCGCGCGCCCTGCAGTTTGCCGCCATGTGCGTCGAGCTTCCCGAGGCCCTCGTCATCGCGTTTCGGGGCACCGACAGCACGCTCGTGGGATGGCGGGAGGACTTCCTGCTCGCCTCCACCGTCACGCAGGCCCAACGGTGCGCCGCAGACTACCTGGACGGGGTCCTGCGCGCCGCCGGCGCGCCCCCGCTCGTGCTGACGGGGCACTCCAAGGGGGGCTGCCTGGTCGAATATGCCCTGGCCACCTGTCCTGACGAGCAGCTGGGACGCATCGAGCTCGCGTACAGCTTCGACGGCCCCGGCCTTGACCGCACCCTGTGTCCCGTGGGCGCCCACGAGCGCGCGGGGGCGGCCTTCAGGCGCATCCAGCCGTCGTATTCGGTGGTGGGTCAGCTCATGGACCGTCCCGAGGCGCCCCGGCGCTACGTGCTCTCCTCCGAGCGCGGGCTGGGACAGCATGACCCCCTGAGCTGGCAGGTGGGGCCGACGGGCCTGTGTCGCGCGGAGGGGCTGGATTCTGACGCGCGTCTGCTGTCGGACACGCTGGCGCTCTGGCTTGACGGCATCGACCTGGACGCCCGCGCCCGCCTCGTGGACGAGCTCTTCTCGATTCTGGAGGCCGGCGGCGCGACGACCCTGCCCGGCATCATAGAGGGCGGCAGCATCGGGCGCGTGCTCGCCGCGGCGGCGGGCGCCAGCGACGAGACGCGCGCCGTCGTCGCGCGGCTGCTCGACATCCTGGGGAGGGCGACGAGGAAGTCGCTCGCCAACGACGTCCGCGAGGGCATGGAAGGCCTCGCCAAGGGACTGAGGAGGCGGGGCGAGGAGCTTGTGCAGCGGGGGGCGCAAGGGCTCGCCGCTGCGCCGTGGCCCCAAAGCGACGACGGGGCGCCGGGCTCGCGGCTACGAGAGGCCGGTCGCGCCGCCCACGAGCAGGGCCACGACGGAGATGATGACGGCACCGACGAGGGCGGAGCCAAACGAGCCGATCGTGATGCCGGCGTGGAAGATCTCGCGCGAGAGGTAGCTGGCAAGCTCCAGCATGATGGCGTTGATAACGAGGTAGAAAATGCCGAGCGTCAGAATCGTGAGGGGAAGGGACAGAAGCTCCACGACGGGCCTGACGGTGGCGTTCACGAGGGCGAGCGCCAGCGCGAACATGGCGGGACCGAGGTAGGCGCCCCCGACGGCCTCGATGCCGGGCACGAGCCAGACAGCGACGAGCGTGGCGACGGCGGTGACGACCCATCTTCCAATAAAGCCCATGAGCACTCCTTCGAACGTGGCCCTGCGTCGCCGCGGGTGGCGGGCAGGTGAACGACCCCCTTATACCCAAGCCCTCCCGTCCCCTGACATCCGCCGCCTCGAGGGTGGCGCGTCCATTGCGCTACACTGAGGCACGTATGTCGGCAGGAAGGGGCATGCCCATATGGCACAGGCATCGGGCGACATGACGTCGCGCACGGGCAGGCGGCTCTGCGCGGCGCTCAGCATGCTCGGCGACGCCGACGAGGCGCGCGCCCTGCTCGTTGACCTCTGCACCCCGGGCGAGCTGGCCGACTTGGCCCAGCGCCTCGAGGTGGCGACGCTGCTGAGCGAGGGGCAGTCGTACGTCGCGGTGTCCGCGGCCACGGGAGCCTCCTCGACCACGGTGAGTCGCGTGAGCAAGTGTCTGCTGCACGGTGCCGGCGGCTACAAGATCGTGCTGGGACGCCTTGACGAGCGCGCGACGTCTCACCCTGGCGGCGTCGCGGAGGCGGGCCTTGACCAGGGCGCGGCAGCTTATCCCGGTGAGAATGCGGCGCATCGCCCCAGCGCGGAAGTGGCGGCTCGGTAGGGGGCTGCCTTCCTCCGTGGCGGCATGCACGTGGAGTGCCCCAGCACAGGCAAAGGGGCCGTCCAGGAGGAAAAGGCGGGCACGTTTGACGCCCGGGGCTCCTGGCGGCCTGGGACGCGTCTGACATTCTTGACAAGCGCACTGGCAGGCCTCATGGTCCCAGTTGCCGTCGGGGGATGGCCGTCGCTCAATGTCGAGGGGGTAAAGTACACTGGGTGCACAACACAAACCTGATTGACCCCCCTGCAGGCATGATACTTGGAGGAGCTGCCATGAATCAGGAGCGACACAAGCTCGTACTGGGTCTTGACCCCGGCATTGCGAGCTGCGGCTTTGCCCTGCTTGACTGCGACGATCACAAAATCTTGGAGATGGGGTCGCATCTGTTTGACGTTCCGCAGAGAAGCAAGGACAAAGTGAGCCTTGCGGTAGTTAGGAGGATGGCTCGCTCGGTCCGGCGCAATACCCTACGGACCTCCAACCGTCAGAAGCATTGTCTGGAGTTGCTCCAGGGCGCCCACCTGGTTCCCCACGATGCCGACAAGAGGTGGTTTCAGTCTCGCAAGGGCGACCTTCCGCTGCTGCAGCTAAGGGCCGAGGGACTCGACCGTAAGCTGGAGGCCCGAGAGCTTGCCCAGATACTGTACTGCCTTTCGGGTCGTCGTGGCTACATTCCCCACGGTGAGGTTGCAAAGAGGCGCACTGGACCTGCCAGCCAGGAAGGCATTGGCCAAGACGTTGCCGACGTAGAGAGCCGCAAGGTGCTCGGTGCCATAGCAAACAACGAGAAGCTCATGCACATGGAGGGATACCGGACGGTTGGGGAGATGTTCTTCAAGACCAACCGCTCCCGAAACAAGAAGGGCAACTACGACCTGTGCATCACCAATGCGCAGGTGCAAGACGAGGTGCGCCAACTGTTTGAGGCACAACGGAGCCTTGGAAACGACATTGCCACGACGGAGCTTGAGGAAAGCTATCTCGTAAACCTTTCCTGGGAACACAAGGACCTTGACTATGACGAGAAGGTGTATCAGCGGGTAGGAAATTGCACCTATTTTTCTGGCGAGCCACGTGCGGCCCGGGCGGACCTCTCATCGGAGCTCTGCAACGCGTACGAAAGGTTTGGCCACCTTGTGATGGTTCATGCCGACGGGAGCGAGACCAGGCTGAGCGCGGCGCAGCGCAGGAAGTTTCTGGACATCCTCTTTTCCCCGGTTGCCTTGAGGGGAAACAAAACCTGCAAGGTTACCTACGCCGCGGTTCGCAAGGACCTCGACCTTTCCGCCCATGACGTCGTGTTCAAGGGAGTGGGCCTGGAGGAAGAAAGCAAGGACGAGGTCTATGTTCCCAAGGCCTGGCGGCGGCTGAGGACGCTCCTGCCAGAATCTCTCATGGGGCGCTTGCTAAAGGATCGCGAGCTTGCCGACGACATATGCGAGTCTCTCACCTATGCAAGCACAGAGGAGTCCTTGAGACGCCGCCTGACGGAGCACTACCGCTGCGACCTCAGCGATGAGGAGCTGGACGCGGTGATGGGACTGCCATTTTCGAGCCAGCTCTTCAAGGGGTATGCCCGGCGCTCTCGCAAGGCGCTTGCGATGCTCTTGGACGCCTTTGACTCCGACGAGGAGGGAACGGTCCTCACGCTGGATGACGCGGAGGCAAACTCCGGCCTGCGCAGTTTTAGGGCTTCCGCCGAGCGAACGCAAAGGGGCAGCTTTCTTCCTCCGTATTCCCGCTATGACCCCAGCTGCAACAATCCCGTCGTGCTTCGCGCCATGGGGCGCATGCGGCGCATTGTCAACGCCATTATTCGTCGGTATGGCGTGCCGGATGAGATCCGCATTGAGTTGGGGCGCGACCTGAAGCAGTCCAAACATGAGAAGGACCTCATTGCGCGGGCAAACAGGAGGCGCAAAGACCAGAATCAAGCATGGCGCGAGAGCATTGCCACGCTCAAGGGCTGCGGCCAGGACGAGGTTCGTGGGCGCGACCTCCTTATGATGTCGCTGTTTGAGGAGCAGGGAGGCAAGGATGCCTATACGGGAGCTCCCATAGACCTATGCAGGCTGTTTGATGCGCAGGAACAGCGCTACTGCGAGATTGATCATGCGCTCCCGTATTCCAGAACGTGCGATGACAGCCACAACAACAAGGTGCTTGTTCTTTCCAAGTCAAATCAGGACAAGCGGGAGCGCACCCCATACGAGTGGATGACCTCGGGGGAGCCCGGTGCCCCGGACTGGGATAGGTATAGTGTGCTGGTTAGGCTAAACAAGAGGATCTCTCCAAGGAAGCGACGCTACCTTCTGAACATGAACCTCGACGAGAAGGCGCAGGAGGAGTTTCTCAGCCGAAACCTCAACGACGACCGGTACATGTCGGTGGCAGTCAAAAACTTTATTGAGGATTCCCTCGTCTTCCCCGAGGACGGGCTCAAACGGCACGTGTATGCCGTTACAGGCGGCGCAACCGCCCAGCTGCGCCGCGTTTGGGGCCTCAACTATGGGCCCCATGACAAGAAGGACCGCGACGACGACCGCCACCACGCAGTTGACGCATGCATTATCGCCGCGTGCAGCGCGGCCACCATCAAGAGGGTTGCCAATGCGAGCAAGCTTGGAAGAAACACGCTCAAGCAGGTACGAAAGGAGAGGTTTGCGCAGACGCAGCCTTGGCCAGGCTTTGCCGACGAGGTAAGGGTCCGCCGAGAGTTTGTGATTCCCACGCGCATGGCCGACCATGGGGTAACGGGCCAGGTTTTTAAAGACACCAACTACCGCTTCCTTGGGATAACTAATGATAAGAAGCAGCTTGCGATGCTTTGCGGTGGCGGAAAAGAGCTCAAGAAGGGCAATGTCGTTATTGGCAAGGACGGCAACGCTCACATTATTGAGGGGATGGCATTTGTGCGCCTATGGCTGGACCCTGCGGGCAAGAAGGGCAAGGGCAAGTGGTATGTTGAGCCTGTCTATTACGTGGACATACCGCTTATGCGGCAAGGGAAGTACGTTCCCCGCTTTGCCGTTTTGCGTCTTGCGCGCCATGCATGGCCAGCTGCCCCAGACCATCTGCTTAAGCAGACGCCAATCGTCATGTGGCGCAATGACGTGCTTGAGGTTGATGGCAAGCTCGGAAGGTTTTCAGGTATGGACATTATGAATTGTTCGCTTGAGTTTGCCCCCCTTGCCAAGGGGATGGCAACCAACATTCCCACGCTTGGCAGGTGGAACAAGAAGACGAAGGTCAGGGTCATTGAGGAGGACTGTTTAGGTTACTGCTACGATGCCCGGACAATGGGTGGCGTCTAGATGACCAGCGTCAGCTGTGAGCCAATGTCCTGGGGGAGCTTCTTGGGGGCGGACGTGTTTACCAGGACCTCCCGTCCCTCAAACTGCTTCTCGGTGAGCATGAGGGCTGTTACCAGCCCTGCCTTGGGAAGGTTCTTGTGTAGGCGGGCAAGGTGCGCGTCTGCGCTGGAGCGAGACAAGAGAACGCGCGAGTACACGCTGTACTGCTCCATTGCATAGCCGTCCTGGATAAGAAACTTCCTGAAGCGAGCGTATGACCTGCGCTCTGAGGCGTTGCCCGTGGGAAGGTCAAAAAGTACCAGGAGCCTCATGATTCTCACCTCGCTGCACCCCTTACGCCTAGCGCCCTAAAAAAGAACAGGAGCGTGGCAAGCTCCGTCGTGCGATGTGGTCCATTGCCAACGAACTCTGCGGCGCCGTTGCGACCGAGACCTCACGTGGTTGGCAGCGCCTGGCGACGGCCTGTCCTAAAAACTGCCTTTTTACAGGTATAATGCCCATGATCTGATTTGGTAGAATCAAAAAATCGATAATCTTCCCTTTGAGTTGAACCAGGAAAAGGTGAATGCCCTCTTTGAGGACCATCCCAACGAGGATCAGGTCACGTTTGCCTATAGGCTTCAGATTGACGGCCAAGACGAGCCGGGAAAACCCTGAAATATACCGTAAAAAATCGAGCCCCTAGGATGTAAAACAGAAAATTTATCAAGGCCCGAGGCGTCTATAACCAAAAAGGGAAACTGGGCAATGGGGAGTTCCTGTTTAACATCACGATTGACACCGAGCTTCGTTCCCCCAACGAATATGTGATCTATGACACGCCGGATGTCAACCTGGGCTTTGACGGACTTCTCAGCATCTATGACACGGCAAATCACAGCGACCTGGACAAGAAAATTTTCTCCAACGACAACACCGATCCCAATGGAACCTATACCTCTTCGCAAGTAACGGCCAATGGGACAAAAATAAAAGCCTACGACGTTTATTTTGTGACCAAAGAGCCTCTGGCACAAAACCAGGCCGGAGTATCCGCCTGGACGGAAAAGACCTTGGAATTCTATCGGGATGACGTGGAAAACAAGGTCTTGCAAAGCATGGATAAGGCGACGGTACCTAAGGAAGTCTTATTTAAAAAACCGCTGGGTGCAAAGCTGACTGCGGAAGAGGAAAAGAAGATTGAAGAGGCCGGCGGACTGAATAAGAAGGTGGGCAAAGGCTTTAAGATAACCCTTTCCGACTACAAGAGCGCGTACGTAAACAAGGGCGGCTACCTAACCTTTGTCTATCGACTGAGCATCAAGAATCCGTCCCCCGAGCTAAACGCGGATAACAATCCAATTTATAAGAACTATGCCACCTACTATGCCCAGAAAATCCCCAATTGCAAACCGAGGGATGAGCACTGCACGTCAATACAAAGCGAAAAGACCAAGATGACGGATTCGGGCTCTCCCGACAACCCAATAAAGGGAGAAGTGAAACTGGGAACCATCGGTGCAGAGATGATCATTCCGGCGACGGGATTTACCAAGGTGGAAGCGGACCAAAATGGCAATCCTCTAAAAGACAGGCCCCTTGCCGGCGCAACGTTTACCATCTATAAGTCCGACGCCCAAGGCGCTAAGGGCCAGATGGCCACGGACAGGGACGGGACGGCCCTGGAGGGTTTGGTCACAAACCAGGATGGAAAGCTGACCAAGGAAGGAAAAGCCCTTTCTCTCAACCTGAATAAGGGCTATTACCTTGTGAGCGAGACTGCGGCGCCGGAAGGCTACGACATCCTCAAACAGGACAGCTTGGTCGCAGTGGGCTATAAGGCCCAAAGCATTCTGGTGGCTAATAAAAAGAAGACCCCGCCTGCAACCGATCCCAAACCGGTGACTCTGGAGGGGGAGAAGGCGTTCGCTGTTTTCAAGAAGGTGGTAGGAAAAGATGCCACAGAAAACTTCACCTTCTGCTTGGCGGCAGACCCCGCCAATCCGGCCGGCTGCGACATGGTTGCCCCGCAAACAAATAGCACCGTCAATGGGATAAAGGATGGGACAAGCCAAAAGGTTGCCTTTGACGCCATCACCTTCACAAAGGAAGGTAGCTTCCGGTTTACCGTGAATGAGGTCGCGGGGGAGGCGCCAGGATGGGCCTATGACCAGACCCAGAAGACCTTGACGGTTCTTGTCCAGAAAAATGGGGCCGGTAACCTGGAGGCCGTGGTAACGGGCAATGAGCCTACCTTTACCAACACCTATACGGAAACGTCACTTGAGCGTCCTAACCCGGACAAGCCCACTCCGGAGACGCCCAACCCTGCAAAGACCAATGTGGAGAAGCCTGCTCCTGAGGCGCCGCAACAGCGAACAACGGGTGGGTCAACGAAGAGCGAGGCGGCACTGCCAAAAACAGGCGATGATGCTGGCATTGCCGGCGCCATGGCCCTGTTTGGCCTCGGTTCCCTTGTTCTTGTTGCGGCCAGGCGTACAAAAAGGCCTCAACAGTAACCATGACGTTCTAGAGAAAGGTTACCGGGAAGGGGAGTCCTCGCACTAGCGAGCCAAGCTGGCTCCCAGCCCCGCACAACAAAAAAGAGGAGGTCGGATAACTTCTATCCGGCCTCCTCATTCGTATAAGGCACAACTAAAGTGGGCTTTTCAGGCCGTTCCCATTGCGGGATAGGTGGGATAGTCCAAACAGGCGCCGCCGGTTACGTCGTATTGGAGAGGCGGCCAAACAAACAAAGGTCGCTGACGCTTTCCCTGGGTGGGGAGGCAACAAGCATCATTGAAGCCCTCTGGGAACTGGCAGTTCAAAGATTGCCGTTCCTGGGCCTGCAAGAATCCGAACAAAGAAGTGAAAGGATGTCATATCTCTCCGATCGGGGGTCCCCACCCCTTCTCCTACTCCAACACGGCAGTTTCCAGGGGCAGTATCTTTGGCAGGCTCATCTTGGAGGCATCTGCTTCTACGACGGAGCGCCTCAGTCCACTGAGCTCCTCCTGGATTGCGGTTTGAACGTTCATCTTTGTGTGGCTTACCTCAACCAGCACCTCAAACACCTGGGCAAGCTGGGCGCGCTTTTCCGGAGAGAGGGTGCCGTCAAGGTGCCTTTGGACAACCATGAGGTCTATGACGGGACGGAAGGGTTCAATGAGGTCATCTACCAGGTTGAAGGCGTTGTAGGCGTTGTGGTGGTGTATGCCCCGAGAGATGAGCCAGCCGCCGGACACAGCCTCCCGGGCGATGCCTGCCCTCAAGATTGCGTAGCCATAGTCAAGCGCGCCGGTAAGGGGCCCTGACCTTCTTGTATATCCTTCCTTAAGGAGCCTAAAGTACGCTTGGGCCGCCGCTGCCTCGCGGTTGTCGGTATCCCCAGAGCGAACGCAGCTGGAAAACTTTGCAACGGAAGAGGCATCCGTGCCCTGAAGCTCAAGCACGCGTGCCTGATTCTTGATTTTTTGAACTACTATCTTTTGCCAAAGCTGCTTGGAAAGCGGCTTTGAGATGGCCAGCTGGTCTTCGACAATTGCGGCGTGCCTAGAATGTGCGCCCAATGGCAGGAGCAGGCCGTTGGGCATGTGATTGTCGGCACAGATTAGCACGCCAATTCCGCTGTCAACGAGGGTTGAGAGGGCAGAGGTGGAAACTTGCGCCCGATGGGTCTCTATTATGAGGACCCACATGTCTTCCAAGGGAATCTTGGTTGTTTGCCCGGCACGTTCAACTTGGAGGGAGCCCTGCCTGACCGATACTTTTGCGGGGCTTTGTAGGCAGATTGTCCTCTTTGGCGTTTTGATCACCCGTCTTAGGATATAATTACTGCATCACGCGGAAACTGTATCATCTGGGGAGTTGAGAGTACCGCGTAGACAAGGGGACTGTCTGTGACAGTCACCCGAAAGGTCAGCCCGTCGATGCTTTGCGTCGGCGGGCAAACCTTTGACTGGCGCCAAATACGCTGTCACAGGATTTTTGAAAAACGAGAAAATGACAGGCAGTTCTATGAGCAGCAAGCATTTTTCTGAGCGGATAGCCAAGAAATCCCCTCGTTAGAGGGGCTTTCTTGGCGGTTCATTGTATCACCTGGGGAATTGAGAGGCCGCGAAGACATTGTCGGGACAGGAGTCGGGACAATTGTCATTGTATCACCTGGGGAATTGAGAGGCCGCGAAGACTTTCTCCCGACATAGGTACCGACATAGGTAATTGTATCACCTGGGGAATTGAGAGGCCGCGAAGACCAGTGGGGCCAGCGGACTCATGTTCGAGTAATTGTATCACCTGGGGAATTGAGAGGCCGCG
>NZ_KV806951.1:1197979-1198269 GCF_001811895.1 Olsenella sp. HMSC062G07 | reverse complement strand
TATCACCTGGGGAATTGAGAGGCCGCGAAGACTCTCCCACTTCAACACCCGCTCTACAAGTCATTGTATCACCTGGGGAATTGAGAGGCCGCGAAGACTCCGTGGCGCGTGTCGTTATTTGTGCCACAATTGTATCACCTGGGGAATTGAGAGGCCGCGAAGACCACAAAGGTTGTCGTGTCCTCGCGCACCTCATTGTATCACCTGGGGAATTGAGAGGCCGCGAAGACCGTGTCTCATGCGCCTCGCCTCGTCTCACAATTGTATCACCTGGGGAATTGAGAGGCCGC
>NZ_KV806951.1:1197652-1197879 GCF_001811895.1 Olsenella sp. HMSC062G07 | reverse complement strand
TATCACCTGGGGAATTGAGAGGCCGCGAAGACCTCCGAGCAAGAGATCCGCCACCCCCAGGGATTGTATCACCTGGGGAATTGAGAGGCCGCGAAGACTAAACCAACAGAAAGGAACTACCATGGCACTATTGTATCACCTGGGGAATTGAGAGGCCGCGAAGACTATCGCCTGGTAGACGGGACCACGGTATGGATTGTATCACCTGGGGAATTGAGAGGCCGCGA
>NZ_KV806951.1:1104096-1197552 GCF_001811895.1 Olsenella sp. HMSC062G07 | reverse complement strand
GTATCACCTGGGGAATTGAGAGGCCGCGAAGACAGGCGCAAAAGCGGATACGGGTGCGGAGACATTGTATCACCTGGGGAATTGAGAGGCCGCGAAGACCTGCTCGTAGATGCCGAGAACCGTGTCGAAGATTGTATCACCTGGGGAATTGAGAGGCCGCGAAGATCGCATACCGCATACTGCACGGCTGAGAATATTGCCGTCCCGCCCCGCCCGCTGGAATGCGCCTGTCGCCGCCCGAGACCGCCAGCGCCCCGCCCTCCCGTGCACTTCCTGCGTACATCAAGAATATCCGCCCATGCGATATCCGCCCGCGTGCGCCCGTGCGTTACGCATGCCCCGCGTGTACGGCAGGTGTGTCTGGGGCACGCGCTACCATATTGCACGTAGCTTCTTGTGTGGCGCACGACGCGCCACACCCACCAACGGCAGGGAGTGTCATGTCGCTCACCATAGTCTGGACGAGGGAAGAGACGGTTGTGTGCTCGTGCGCACGCGAGGTACTTGGGGAGGCCCTGCACGCCGGCGGCCGCGCGGTGCTGCTGGTTCCCAACTTCCAACGGCAGGTGGATGCGAGCACCTCCCTTGCCGAGGGGGGACTCTCGCCCCTGGGGCTGATGGTTTCCACCCCCGCGGCATGGGCGCGGGAGCGCTGGGAGGTCTGGGGAGATGGAACGAGGGTGATTGACTCCACCACGCGCACTGCGGCAATGCAGCGCACCCTTGCCCAGGCAGGCCCAGATAGGCTTGGCGGCATGGGCGCCAACGCCGGGACGGTGGACGTCCTGTGCTCCCTCGCCTCACGTGCGCTGCCTTGGCTCTCTTCGAAAAATGACGGCCTCGCGCCTGCCAGGGATGGCCTCACGGGCGCGGAGGGCGCCGCGCTCCTCCTGGTGGAAGACTACGCCCGCATGATTCACGCCCACGGGTTTGTGGAGGGCTGCGAGGCCATGGCGCGCCTGGCGGACGTGCTGCAGGAGCAGGGCGTGACGCCCGTGCCCGTGGTCTTTGACGGCTTCCGGACGCTCCCGAGGACGCTGCGCGAGCTTGCGCTGGGGCTTGCCGCCCACGGCAACGTCACGGTTGTGGCACGCTGCCCCAACCGCGTTGCGGCCGAGGGGTTTGGAGAGAATCTGGACCTGCTATGCCGGGCTGCGCGGGAGCGCGGCATCGTTCTGCGCGAGCCACGTCGAGAGGACGTCAGCGCTTGTGCGCAGCCTGGGCGCTCCCATGAGCTGGGTGCGCTGCTCTCCACGCTCTATGGCGCCCGGGAGAGGTTGGTGAGTGCCACCGGTGCCGTCTCGCTCCTTCAGCCGGCGGGGCCCCTGGCCGAGGGGGAGTCCGTGGCACGGTGCGTCCGCTCCCTGGCCGACAGGGGCTGCCGCTCCGTGGTTGTCGCGGCGGCGGACGGCTCGCGGGCCTGGAGGGAGCTTGCGCCCAAGCTCGTGGCCCGGGGCGTGGGTGTGCGCGCCCAGCTTGCCGAGCGCGTCTTGTCAACCGAGGCGGGCAGGGCGTTCCTTGAGTTTGCGGAGTCGGTGGCCCTGCTCTCGGAGCTTGCCCAAAGGTGGCCAGACTCGCAGGGCATGGAAGGGGAAACGCTGGTTGGGCTGGGTGACATGTCGTGGTGGCCTCCACGAGCCCTGTGCGACTTCCTGCGCAGCGAGATCTCTCACGTGCCCGTGCCAAAGGCCCTCTCGCTCGACCGTGCCTGGAGGGCAGACCGCCTGCTTACGCCACGTGACGTGCTCGACACGCTCCTAAGCCCCCGCCGCACGAGCCCGGAGATCGCCGCCGCCACGCGCGAGCTGCTTCGCGGCAGGCTGGCTTCGGCTGCGGCGCGGCTCCTTGCGCCCTATGCCGCCGGACAGGTAGCTGACGAGCTGGCAGACTACGTCGTCGATGACGCGGGCGAGATGCGCCAGGTCCATACCGCCGGCGCGGACGCCCTGGCGGAGTCGCTCGCAAGCGGCGCCCTGGCTGCGGTAATTGAGGTTGCGCGGGCCCTGAGGTCGCTTGGCGTCACGGCGGACCCAGAGGCGCGGGGCGGCGTCTCCCTCGCGCGCCTCGTCTCCCTCGCGCGCGACGCCCTGGGCGAGGCGAGCGTGGTGGCGCGCCCACGCATTGAGGTCGCTGGGGCAGGCGCGCAGGTAACGATTCTCTCGGGCCACCTGGCATCCTTTTTGGCGCCGGGCAGCGTGGACGCGGCCGTCCTCTGCTCGCAGACCTCCGAGGAGGCGCCGGTGGGCAATGGGGACGACGTGGTCACCGCCATCCTGGACCGGTTGGGCGTGGAGCCCAAGGCAGACCCCATGCTGGCGGCGCGCGCGGACTTTGCGGCCCTCGTGGCGCTTCCCTCGCGCTTTCTGGTGGCGCAGCGCTGCTCGTTTGACCCCCAGGGAAAGAATCGCTATCCCTCGGTCATGCTGAGCGAGCTCCTTGCCTGCTACGGCGTGGACTCAATGCGTGATCCCCGCGACGTGGGGCTTGCCGTAGAGGAGCTGGGTGATGGCGCGGCAGATGCCAACGCGGCCCCGTCGGGGGAGCCCTCCGTGCCGCGTGGCGAGGAGCGTCCCTCACCGGCAGGCAGGATCGGGGCGGCAAACAGGGCCCTCGTGGTTGTTCCGCCCGAGGGAAGGGACGACCTGCTGGACGGGCGTCCGCTGCTCTCCGCCTCGCAGATAGAGTCGTATTTGGAGTGTCCGTACAAGTGGTTCAGCCTGCGTCGCCTGAGGCTGCAGGACTTTGACGCGGGGTTCTCGCCCATGGAGACGGGCACCTTTGCCCACCGGGTCATGGAGCTGACGCACCGTGAGCTCCTGTGCCGCGCGCTCGAGGCGTCCGACGCCCTGGGCGAGGGCTTTGACCCCGAGGATGCGCCAACGGTTGGCATTGCCGGCTCACGCCTCTTGGAGGGGGACGGGGCAACGCGGGAGCTGGTCCGGCAGATTCTCTTGCACACCTTTGACGAGGAGCTGCGCCGCCAGCTGATACGGGAGGGCAAGCACTCGCGCTACCAGGCCTTTGTTCCTCACACTGCGGCGGACCGGGACCTCCTGCGCACCCTCAGGGAAGACCTGCTCTCGGCGCTCGACTTTGAGGCGGGGCTGTTTTTGGGCTATGAGCCGCGCTACTTTGAGTGGAACTTTGGCAGGAAAGACGACCTGGTGGAGTACGCGGGCGCCTATCTCACGGGCACCATCGACCGGGTGGACGTGGATCGGCACGGCCAGGCCGTGGTAATTGACTACAAGCACAAGTCTCCCAAGGGATTCGCACAGGAGCACAACGTGTTGCAGCCCGACGACTCGTCGTTTTCCCTGCCACGCCGCGTGCAGTCGCTCATCTACGCCCAGGTGGTGCGTCGGCGCCGCCCGGACCTCAGGGTCACTGCGGCGGTGTACCTGGGCACCAAGGGGGACCACGCCATCGCCGGGGCGGTGGGCGCAAACGCGCTTGAGAACGTGCTGGGATCCCGCGCTCCGCGCAGGGAGAAGGCCGCTCGGGCGCTCACGGTGGACGACTCCGCAACGTATGGCATGGAGGGCGAAAGCGGCATGGGCGCCTTCCTCGATGCCACCGAGCGGGCCATCCGCGAGAAGGTGGGCGAGCTTCTCGACGGAAACATTGAGGCCCACCCCAAGGACGAGCGGGCCTGCTCGTACTGCCCGGTCATGAACTGCGACAGGAGGATCTCTCAATGAGCGGAATCGACCTCTCCGGCCTCAATGACAGCCAGCGGGGCATCGTGAGGACGCTGGACCGCCCGCTGTTCGTGGAGGCCGGGGCGGGCTCGGGCAAGACCTTTACCCTCACGCGCCGCATCGCGTGGGCTCTCTCTGCGGGCTCCGGGGAGGGGGGCGCCGCGTTTCTTGATGACCTCTCGCAGGTGCTCGTGATCACCTTCACGCAGGCCGCCGCGCGGGAGATCAAGGAGCGTGTGCGCTCCACCCTGCGGGCCGCGGGCATGGGCGAGGCGGCGCTGCAGGTTGACTCTGCCTGGATAAGCACCATCCATGGCATGTGCACGCGCATCCTCAAAAGGCACGCGCTCGACCTGGGGCTGGACCCCCGTTTTCGCGTGGCCTCGAAAAACGAGGCGAAGTCGCTCATGGACCAGGCGCTGGAGGAGGTGGCGAGCTCCGCCATCCGACAGGGGGGAGACTCGCTCCTCCTTGACGCGATCGCCGAGTACGGCCTGGGTTCCGCGGCGGCATCGATGCCCGGCGGCGTAATGGGCATCGTCGATGCGATTATGGACGCCGCGCACTCCGCCCCCCGGGGCTTTGAGTCGCTCGAGCTCGTCGGCGATGACGAGCTGGACGGCTGCATGGGGCGCCTGCTGGGGTCGCTGAAAGCGATCGGGGCACAGAGCGGCGTGACGGCGAAGGCGCTGGAGACGATCGCGCTCTCCACGCGCGTGCTCGAGGCGTACGAGGCCCTGTCCCCCGGGGCGCGCACCCCAGAGGCGGCGCTCGAGGCGCTGGGCGGCGTCGGCCTTCCCCGCAGGAGCAATGCGATCGCAGAGCTGATCCCCGACGCAAAGGAGGCCCTCGCCCTCGCCAGGGCGCAGGCGGCCCTCGCGAGGGTGCGTCCGCTCGCGGGCAGGCTCGTCTCCCTTGCCCGGCAG
The DNA here is from genome assembly GCF_001811895.1 of Olsenella sp. HMSC062G07. Taxonomy (NCBI): domain Bacteria; kingdom Bacillati; phylum Actinomycetota; class Coriobacteriia; order Coriobacteriales; family Atopobiaceae; genus Olsenella; species Olsenella sp. HMSC062G07. Next base: position 1,192,925 of record NZ_KV806951.1, on the reverse strand, counting down.
GTGGACGACCGCTTCATAAAGCTCAAGGCCTCCCAGTCGCTGCTGGACACGGACGATTTGGTGGCGCTTGCCCTTGCGGCCGTGCGTGACAACGATGCCATTGCCGCAGACTACGCGGGCCGCTTCCGCCTGGTGATGGTGGACGAGTTCCAGGACACCGACTCAAGGCAGCTCGAGCTCATCCGCCTGCTCTCGGGCGAGGGGGAGCGGCACCTGGCAACCGTGGGCGACGCCCAGCAGTCCATCTACGGCTTCCGCGGCGCCGACGTGAGCGTGTTTCGGGCCCGTGGGAAGGACGTGCAGGAGGACGAGCGCATCAGGCTGGACGTCAACTATCGCAGCCACTCCGACATCCTCTCGTTTGTGGACGCCACCTGTGGCGGCCCTGCGGGAGTTGTCAGGGGCTTCATGCATCTGGACGCAGACCCCCGGCGCAGCGATGCGTACCGTGCCCGTGACCTCCCGCGCATTGACGTGGAGCTCGTGGAGGGCGCCTCCACGACGGCGCGGGCCAACGCCTCGGTCATGGCGGTAGCCATCGCGGATCGGCTTCGCGAGCACGTGGATCACGGCGAGCAGCCAGGAGACATGGCACTGCTCCTGGGGGTCACCACCAACGCGGCCCTCTACATTGACGCGCTCAGGGCCCGTGGCATCGACTGCGTGGTCACGGGTGGGTCAACGTTTAAGGCCACGCGCGCGGCAGGCACCATGGCGGCGCTGCTGCACACCCTTGCCAACCCGCACGACACGCAGTCCGGGCTGTTCCCGCTCCTTACCTCCCCCCTGTTTGAGCTGGACGCCAACGACTTCGTGCAGCTGGGCACCCGGGTGCAGAGGACGCTCGACGCGCCCACCAAGCGGGCCATCGACCGCGGAATCGAGACCATGGACCTGCTGGGGCCAGAGCCCGCGTCGGGGCGACTGCGCCTGGCCCACGACGTGCTCATGCGCGCGCGGCTGGCCATGCGCAGGATGCCCGTGGCGGACGTGTGCATGCAGGTGGTGCGGGAGTCCGGCTGGCTTGCGCGCCTGGAGCGCCGGGGAGAGGATGGCCGCGCCGAGGAGGCCAACGTGCTCGCCGCAGTTCGCCACGTCCGCGACCTTACGTCGGAGCTGGGGCTGGGCCCCGCGCGTGCCGCGAGCGAGTTTGACCTGTGGCTCCAGACCGCAAAGGTGCCGCCGGCGACCCTTTTGGGGGGAGAGCGGCGCAGTGTGCGGGTCATGACAATACACGCCTCAAAGGGCCTTGAGTTTCCCATCGTCGCGGTGGCGGAATGCTGGTCAAGCAGGGCGGACGGGGGTCCGGTTGTCTCCTTCCGCCTTCCGGGTGGCGGCGTGGGGGTGTGCCTGAAGCCCAAGGGCTTGGGAAAGCTGGACGACATTCCGGTGGATGAGCGGCCCGAGTCCCTGTCCGAGTGCCTCTGCTGGCTCTCGGCTCAGTCGAAGGACGCTGCTGCGGGCGAGAAGGCGCGCCTCCTCTACGTCGCGCTCACGCGCGCGAGAGAGGCCCTCGTGCTGGGGCTGGGCGTCACGGTCTCCAAGGAGTCCGTTAAGCCCGAGCTTGCCGCCGGCGTGCTCGGCGCGCTCGTTGGCGACGCCCTGCCGTCTCCCGGCGTACATCCCCTGGACTACGGCGGCTCCGAACCCGCGCGCCTGCGCGTTGTCTCTACCATGGCGGAGGGCACGGGGGCCGACCGCGTCGTGAGCGCCGACTCGTCGGGAACGCTCGTGGACGGGCCGCTTCCCAACGATTCCGCCGCGCTGTTCCGGTCGCTCGCGCGGCAGGGCGAGACGGTCCCGACGGATGGCGGCGAGGGTTCTGGCGAGGCTTCCAATGCGCCCTTTGGCCTCTACGAGGTTGAGGCCGACCCCACCGTCGGGAGAATCGAGACGTGGTCTGTCCGCGAGGGCATCTTCAGCTACTCCTCGGCGCATGCGCAAATGGGGGTGGAGCCCGATGCCGGCAGCCTGCCCGCCGTCGATATGGCCGCACCGCCCACGCATGTTCCCCAACAGCCCTCCCCATCCGCGCCTGGGGATGCCTTGCAGGCCGACGACGCCCCGCAGACCGACGACGCCGACCGTGCGACCAGCCTGGGGTCCGCCTTCCACGAGCTTGCCCAAGCCATGGTGGAGTCGGGTGCGCAGAGGCCCACCCCCGCCCGCATCGAGCGCGCAAAGACCTACTGGGGCCTCTCGCGTCGTTCCGCCGCGCGCCTGGACGCGGCGCTGGAGCGGTGGTGCGAGTCGCGCCTGAGGGCGGAGGTCCTCACCCACGGGCTGGTGCGCGCGGAGGTGCCATTTTTCCTTCCGGTGACCTCGCGCCACGGAAAGTACGTGGAGGGGGCCATAGACCTGCTGGCGACGGACGAGGGCTCGTCGTGCGCGCTTCTCGTTGACTACAAGACGGGCGACAGGGGCCTCTCGGCCGCGCAGGTGTCCTCCCGCCACCTGATGCAGGCAAACTTTTATGCGCACGTGCTGATGTCCGTGGGCTTTGACGAGGTGGACTGCCGCTTTGCCTGCGTGGAGGTGGACGACGGCAGCGGCGATCCCCTGGTTGCCCGCTATGTGTTTGACAGGGACAACCCGCCCGTCATCTAGCGGCGCAACAACGCGTGTGCGGGGAGCCTGGCCACAGGCGTGCCGCCGCCCGGCGCTTGGGGACTTTCGCGGATGCGGCGTAGCCGGGTCGTTTGGGTCGCGGGGGCGTGCGGGGTTGGGCTATGCTCTAGCGGGCGGACATCAAGGCAAGGGGCGGCATGGCATTCGTACACCTTCACAGCCATTCGGACTTCTCGATCCTGGACGGCGCGGCGCGCATCTCGGACATCGTGGGCAGGGCGGTCGAGCTCGGCATGCCGGCGGTCGCGCTGACGGACCACGGCTACATGTTTGGGATCCCCAACCTCGACCTCGAATGCCGCAGGTACAACGAGGAGGCGCTCGCCATGCGCCAGTGGAAGCGCGACCTCGAGTGCTTCCAGAAGTCCTGGGAGCTCACGGAGCCTGAGGCCGACCCGCAGGACGCCCCCCGCCATGACCAAGCCCACGCCCAGTGGGCCTCGGACTGCGAGGTCTGGGAGTCTTCCTCCCACGACCTTGGGGCGGTCCGGGCAAACCGCCCGCCCCTCAAGATCAAGCCCATCTTTGGCTGCGAGGCCTACTTCATCACGGGCGATCACGTGGAGCGCGGCACGCGCGAGCGTCGCTACCACCTGATCCTGCTCGCCAAGAACGAGACGGGCTACCACAACCTGCTCAAGTGCATGTCCGAGGCCGCCGGCCACGAGATGATGTACTACGGGAAGCCCCACACGACCCTGCCCATGCTGCGAAAGTACCACGAGGGCGTCATCTGCCTCAGCGCCTGCGTGCAGGGCGTCATTCCCCAGTGCGTGGTGTCGGGCCGGCCTGACGAGGCGCGCCAGTGGGCCCTCACCTTCAAGGAGCTCTTCGGGGACGACTTCTACCTTGAGGTCCAGGACCACGGCAACGTCTTCGAGGGCGGCTGGGACGACCGCCGCCTTGACGAGCAGCTGGTCAGGCTGGGACGCGAGCTTGGCATCAAGGTGGTCGCCACCAACGACTTCCACTACCTCGTTCGCGACGACGCCCCCACGCAGGACCTCCTCTCCTGCATCGGCAAGGCGACGACGCTCGACGACCCCAAGCGCATGCGCATGCGGGGCAGCGAGTACTACCTCAAGAGCGAGCAGGAGATGCGCGAGCTCTTCTCGTGGCTGCCCGAGGCTGTGGACAACACCGTCGAGGTGGCTGACAAGTGCGACTACGAGCTCGACTGGTCCAGCATGTACCTGCCCTCGTTTCCCGGCCTGCGACCGGGGGAGACCGCCGAGGAGCGCTTTCGTGCGGAATGCGAGCGCGGCCTGGCGAAGCGCTACGGCGACGACTGGCGTGACGTCACGATCAACGGCGTCAACGTCCGGGAGCGCTTTGAATACGAGTATCAGGTCATCTGCGACAAGGGCTTCGCGAACTACTTCCTCATCGTCCAGGACTACGTCCAGTGGGCCAAGGACAACGGCATCGGCGTGGGGCCGGGCCGCGGGTCGGCCGCGGGCGCCATCGTCGCCTACGCCTTGAACATCACGACCTTCGACCCCCTTGAGAACGGTCTCATGTTCGAACGCTTTCTCTCGCCCCAACGCTCCGAGATGCCCGACATCGACATGGACTTTGACGACGAGCACCTGCAGGACGTCCTCGCGCACGTCCGCGAGGTGTACGGCGAGGACCACGTCTGCAAGGTCATCACCTATTCCACGATCAAGGCCAAGCAGGCCATCAACGACGCCGCCCGCGTGCTGGGGCAGCCCGTCTACGTGGGGCAGCGGCTGTCAAAGATGCTCTCCAACGACCCCAAGCTCTCCCTGGAAAACGCGCTCCACAAGAACGAGAGGCGGCCCGACCAGTACTCCCCGGACTTTGAGCGGGCCTACCGTGAGGACCAGGTCGCGCATCAGATCATTGACGCGGCCCTCTCCATAGAGGGCATGACCCGCGGCGAGGGCGTGCATGCCTGCGCGACCCTCATCGCGCCCACGCCCGTCACCGACCACGTGCCCACGAAGCTCGACACCAAGGGCAACGTCACGATCACCCAGTACGAGGGTCACTCCGTGGCGGACATGGGCCTGCTCAAGATGGACTTCCTGGGTCTGCGCACCCTGACGGTCATCAACAAGGCACTCGACAACATCCGCGCCGCCCACCCCGGCCCCCAGGACGTCGCAGCCATGCCCGAGGCCGTGAGGGCCTGCCTCAAGCCGTCCGCGCGCGGCGTCGACATAGACGTGGACCTCATCGACTTCTCGGACCCCAAGATCTACGAGCTTCTGGGCTCGGGCCATACGGCGGGCGTCTTTCAGGTGGAGTCCGCCGGCATGACGGCCACCATCAAGAACATGCAGCCTCGCGAGTACAAGCAGATCGTGGCACTCATCGCCCTGTACCGCCCCGGCCCGCTGGGCGCCGGCATGGTCACGAGCTACATCAACCGCATGAACGGCAAGGAGCCCGTCGTCTTCTACGACGACCGCCTCTCGAGCATCCTGGACGAGACCTACGGCACGATCGTGTACCAGGAGCAGGTCATGCAGATCTCGGTCAAGATGAGCGGCTTCTCGGCCGGTGAGAGCGACTCGCGCATTCGCAAGCCGGTGGCCAAGAAGAAGATCAAGCTTTTGACCTCCACCGTCTTTCACTGGGACGACGGCAGGGACGAGACCACCTACGACCACTGGATGAACGGGGCGCAGGGCAACGGCTACGAGCGCGACGTCGCCCAGAAGATCTGGGACGACGTCCTGGAGTTTGCCTCCTACGCGTTCAACAAGTCCCACTCGGCGGGCTACGCCATCCTCGTCATGCAGACGGCCTGGCTCAAGGCGCACTTCCCCAAGGAGTTCATGGCCTCCGTGCTCACCTCCTACATGGGCAAGACCGAGAAGATCGTGCACTACGTCACTGCCTGCCGCCGCGAGGGCATAGAGGTCCTGCCGCCTGACATCAACGAGTCCGGCCGCGACTTCACCGCCACGCGAGAGGGCGTGCGCTTTGGCTTTGCGGGCATCCGGGGCGTCGGCGCCGGCGTCGGCGAGGTCATCATGCGCGAGCGCGAGCGCGGCGGCCCCTTCAGGAGCCTCCATGACTTCGTGGACCGCCTGGACGGCAGCCAGGCGAATCGTCGCGTCGTCGAGGCGCTCATCAAGGCCGGCGCCTTCGACTCCACGGGATACCCGCGCAAGCAGCTGCTCGGCTTCGTGGACAAGGGCGACCCCATGAACATCGTCGACGCGGCCGCCCGCCGCCAGAAGGACCGCGCGTCGGGGCAGAGCTCGTTCTTCGACCTGCTCGCGGACGTCGCGGGATCGGGCTTCGACGAGGAGGTGCCGCCGCCGGATCCCGCTGACGAGTGGGACCGCCACACCAAGCTCGCCCAGGAGCACGAGGTGCTCGGCCTCTACGTCTCGGACCACCCGCTCGCGCCCTATGAGTACGCGCTCTCGAAGGCGCGCGATTACGCCATCAGCGAGCTCTCAGAGTCCGAGGAGGTCGTCAACGCCGCGGACGGGTCCACCACCACGACCTTCAAGGTGCCCGAGGGGAGCTCCTTCAGCCTGGCGGGCATGGTTCCCACCGGCGGCGTGGCCAAGAAGGTCACCAAGAAGGGCGACCAGATGGCCATCGTCACCCTCGAGGACATGGAGGGCGAGATCTCCGTCGTCGTGTTCCCCAAGGCGTACAAGGAGTGCGCCGCCGCGCTCGAGGGCCAGGTCGACCCCCAGACGGGCGAGCGCGTGGGTGACGTCTTCATCAAGGTCGTTGGCAAGCTCGAGCGCGGCGACAGGGGAGACCAGCTCATCGCGAGCTCGGTCGAGAGCCTGGAGCTCTCGGACAGGACGAACAGGCCCAAGGTCTTTGAGGTCTGCGTCAGCGCGCGGCTCCTCTCTCAGGAGCGCATGGAGCTCTTTCAGTCCATACTCGTGCGGTACGCGGGGCTCGACCGGGTGGAGCTCCTCGTCGAGAGCGACGCCGGCGACCTCATGCGGCTCCTGCTCCCGACCAAGGTCGACGCCCGCAACGCCATCCTCCTGGCCGAGGTCGAGGACTTCGTCGGCAGGGAGGGGCGCGTCGCGTATGCGTAGGGCCGCGCCCGCCCGCGCCGTGGGGCCTGTGAGGGCACCTGAGGGGAGACGAACATGAAGCTTGGCATCGCGCAGACGAACACGCGCCCCGGCGACCTCGAGCGCAGCGCGGCGCGCATCCGCACCTATGCCCGGATGGCCGCCAAGGACGGTGCCGACCTCCTGGTCCTGCCGTCCTGCGCCCTCACGGGCTACGAGCTCGTGAGGGAGGCGGACCAGGTGGGCTTCCTCAGGGACCTGGTGGCGACCTTGGCCTCCCTCTCCGCCGACGTGGCCTGTCCCTGCCTGGTCTCGGTGCTCGTCGGCGTCGAGGACGCGGGCGTCCAGGAGCCCGTGCTGCTGAAGGACGGTTCGGTCAGGCTCCTGGGGATGTCGGGGAGCCTGGCCGACCTCCTGGCAAAGCGGGACGACGCCCCGCGCGACGAGCTGGCAACGAAGGAGGGGCCGCCCCTCTTCGACATCGCCGGGGAGCGCGTCGCCGTGGCGACGTCGCCGGACGACCTCGATCGGCTGAGAGGTCGCGAGAAGGACGCCACGGTCGTCGTGTACCTGGACGACCAGGGGTTCTGCGTGGACGACCCCGCAAGCGCCCTGGGGGCCGCCGTCGTCGAGGGCGGCTTCGTCCAGGACGCCCGGGACATGGCCTGCTGGCTCTGCGGCGTCGGCGGGGTGGGCCTGTACGGAGAGCGCGTCTTTGGCGGCTCGAGCTTCGTCCTCTCGCCCGCCGGCACGCTCGTCGCGTGCGGTCCCGCCTTCGAGGAGGGTCTCGTGCTCTGCTCGCTTGACGAGCGCGCCCCCGTTGACCCCAGCCGCGGCAACGTCCTCTTTGACCAGACCTTCCATCTGTGGCAGGTGCTCACCCTGGGCCTTCACGACATGGTGGGCAAGTACGGGGGAGGCCGCCCCGTCGTCCTCGGGCTTGACGGGACCCTGTCCGCCTCCCTGCTCGCCCTGCTCGCGACCGACGCCCTCGGGCCGACGAGGGTGCACGTCCTCGTGTCCGCGCGACGCGATGAGGACGCGCGAAGGTCCCGCGAGCTCGCCGGCCGCCTGCGCCTTGACGTCCAGGAGCTCGACGACGCCCTCGTTCGCGCCGCCCAGGGCGACGAGGCGCTCCAGGAGGGCATCGCGCAGGCCCGGCTCGCCGCCTGGGCCCGCGAGCTCGACGGCCTGGTGCTGTCGTCGCGGGACAAGACTGACCTGGCGCTGGGGCTGAGGTCGCAGCTGCCCACGGCCGCGTTCGCGCTGCCGTTGGGGGACGTCTATCGCTCCGACGTCCTCGACCTCGCGCGCCTGCGCAACACCATCTCTCCCGTCCTGGGAAAGGCCCAGCTCACCCGCGTCGACCTGCCGGACCTGCCGGGACTGACGCTCCTCGGGCCGTCGGTCGAGGAGACGGTCTTTGCCATCGACGCGATCCTGCTCGAGCACCTCGAGGGGCGTCACGGCCTGCGCGACGTGTCGGCCGTCACCGGTCGCTCCCCCGCGTACGTGAGCCGGGTTCTCGAGGCGCTCGACGAGGCGGAACCCTGGCGCGTGGGGACGCCGCTCGTCATCGCAACGAGCTCGGCGCCCCTGGCCGACAGCCGCACGTCGCTGGGCCTGGCGTGGCGGCCCGACGGCTCCCTGGGTGACCAGGCGCTTCGTGACGACTTGGCCCGGCTGTCCAAGGAGGCGCTCATGGGAGCCGCAGGTGGCGACGCGCCGGCGCCGCCGGAGGCAGGGCCCTCCGCGGCGGATGTCGCGGGGCAGCTCTCCGAGGTCATGACGCTTCTGGGCGACCTTGCCAACAGCGGGCTTCTGCCGCGCCAGAACCTGGAGGGCCTTCAGGAGTGGCTCGGTGCCCGGCGGGCCGGCAAGGCCGGGGACAGGCCCGCGGGCGGCGTGATGCTCTGGGGACCTCCCTTCTCGGAGAACTGAGCGGCGCTATGCTATAGTTAGAACGAACGTTCTATCACATCGGGCAAGGTGGGACAGTGGCATGATCGTCCTAGGCATAGACCCCGGCCTGGCACACACGGGATGGGGCGTCATCGAGACGCGCGGCTCCACCTGCCGCGCGCGGGCCTACGGCTGCGTGAGCACGGACGCCTCGCTCGCCATCGACGTGCGTCTGGGAAGGGTCTTTGACGAGATATCCCGCATCGTTGCGACCTACGCCCCCTCGCAGCTGGCCATAGAGAAGGTCTTCTTTGGCGAGAACAGCAGGTCCGCCATGGCGACCGCCCAGGCGCGCGGCGCCGCCATCGTCGCCTGCGCCAAGGCGGGCCTTGAGCTGGGCGAGTACACCCCCATGCAGATCAAGCAGGCGGTGGTGGGCACCGGGTCGGCAGACAAGCGCCAGGTCATCTTCATGGTGCGCACCGTCCTGGGCCTTGACCACGACCCTCGTCCCGACCACTGCGCTGACGCGCTGGCGGCCGCCATCTGCCATGCCAACCTCGCCCTCACCCGGCGGCGCCGCCGCGACGCGGCCGCCGTCCAGATGCTCGAGCAGGAGCAGGCGCAGCGTCGCCTCGAGCGCGCGCTGGCCCGTGACGTCACCGCCGCCGCGACCGCGACGCACGTGGCGGGCGGCGGGCGCGACCGCGCGGCTTTCAGCCACGTACGTCAGAGTAGGAGAAACAGCCAATGATCGCCCAGCTGACGGGTACCCTTGTCGAGCTCGTGCCCCCCATGGCCCTCATCGACGTCGGCGGCGTCGGCTTTGAGCTGGGAGTCTCCGCCAACACGGCGGCACAGCTCCCGCCGGCGGGAACCGCCAGCGTCACGCTCTTGGCCAGGCTCCTCGTCAAGGAGAGCTCCCTGGAGCTCTTCGGCTTCGCGACGCGCGAGGAGCGCGCCGTCTTCGATCGTCTCATCGCCGTCTCGGGCGTCGGCCCCAAGCTCGCGCTCTCCGTGCTCTCCACCCTCACGCCGGCCGCCCTTGCCTCCACGGTCGCCCTCCAGGACGCCGAGCGTATGGCACAGGTCCCCGGCGTGGGCAAACGCAAGGCGCAGCGGCTGCTCGTGGAGCTTGAGGGCGTCTTCGCCAAGGACGTCACCCTGCGCGGCCTCGTCGGGGCGCAGGGCCAGGACGCGCCCGCTCCCTCGCGCCCCGGCGGTGCCGAGGCCCTGGTGGCTGAGGCCACCTCCGCCCTGCTGTCGCTTGGGTTCACCCAGCAGGAATGCGAGCTGGCCCTGGCCGACGCGGACGCCGCCGGCTCCTCGGTCGAGCGCCTCGTCGCCGGCGCCCTGCGTCGTCTGGGAGGTGGCGCCTGATGTGGGAGGCGGCTGACGAGGACCTCTTTGCGTCCGAGAGCCCGTCGTCGCGCGGCCGGGGCGGCTCCCGCGGCGTGACGGGCGAGCTCACGGCCGACGACCTGGAGGTCGAGCGGGGCCTGAGGCCCAAGACGCTGGATGACTACTGCGGCCAGGAGCGCGTCAGGGCCAACCTGCGCGTCCTCATCGCCGCGGCCAAGGAGCGGGGCGAGAGCCTTGACCACGTGCTCTTTTCGGGCCCTCCTGGCCTGGGCAAGACCACGCTCGCCGGCGTCCTGGCCAACGAGATGGGCGCCCGCCTCAAGACGACGTCGGGGCCGGCCATCTCGCGCACCGGCGACCTCGCGGCCATCCTCACCAACCTCGAGGAGGGCGACGTCCTCTTCGTCGACGAGATCCACCGCCTCAACCATCAGGTGGAGGAGGTCCTCTATCCCGCCATGGAGGACTTCTGCCTTGACATCGTCATCGGCAAGGGGCCTGCCGCCCGCTCCATTCGCCTTGATCTGCCGCGCTTCACCCTCGTGGGCGCCACGACGCGCACGGGCCTGCTCACGGGCCCTCTGCGCGACCGCTTCGGCATCTCGTACCGCCTTGACTACTACACGATCGACGAGCTGTCACAGATCGTCTGCCGCTCAGCCCGCCTTCTGGGCGTGCAGGTGGACGCCCGGGGCGCCTCGGAGATAGCGAGCCGCTCACGGGGCACGCCGCGGCTGGCCAATCGCCTGCTCAAGCGTGTGCGCGACTATGCCCAGGTGAAGGCCGACGGCCTCATCAGCTGGGAGGTGGCCGCGCGGGCCCTCTCGTTCTTTGAGATTGACGAGATGGGCCTCGACTGGATGGACGCGCGCATCCTCGTGGCGCTGACCAAGACCTTTAGGGGTCGTCCGGTGGGGCTGTCCACCATCGCCTCGGCCGTGGGCGAGGACCCGTCGACGCTTGAGGACGTCTATGAGCCCTACCTGCTTCAGCAGGGGCTCCTTGTGCGCACGCCCCAGGGTCGGCAGGCGACGGCGCTTGCCTTCGAGCATCTGGGCGTCGCCGTGCCGCCGGACGGCACGGCATGACGGGCGTCTCGACCGGGGGCCGCGGCGCCCCGACGAGGAGGAAGCATGTTGCAGCATGACTATCTGCTTGAGGTCATCTCCCAGTTCGTCGAGACGGTCGCCCGTGCGCTTGGGGCGCTGAGGCGCCATCCCACGCGCGGCGACGTCGCAACGGTCGAGGAGGGCATTGCCGGCCTGCTTGACCTCGACCCCGAAGTGGCCCTCGCGCTCACCCCGGACTCGCTCGTCACGATGATGCTCCTTTCGGGCGTGGGGGACGCGGTCGCAGGCTATGTGGCCTTCTCGCTCCGTCAGCTCTCCGACGCCTACGGGTGCCTGGGTGACGACGATCTCAGGGAGCTCAGGCTCAGCCAGGCCCAGGCGGTGGAGGCCTCCTTCACCGTCGAGCCGGGCGTGATTCCCCGGGAGCTGGAGGGGCGCCTGGGTCACGCGGGGTGAGCGCCGGTGCCCTCGCAGCCTTTGCGTGCTCCTCTTGGTTTCAGGTAAAATGCGTCCTAGACCCCCTGAGGCGCTGGCTTTCGGTGAGGTCCCGCAGACGAGACCCATGAGAGGATCTGGTTTCCATGCAAGCTCGCCACGTTCGCGCGATGAGGGCGCCCCTGTCCGTCCTTGCCGCCTCGACGCTCCTGTGTGCCGTGCTTATCGCCCCCCGGCCCGCCTTCGCGACACCTGCCGACGCCGTGATCACGCGTGAGTCCGCCGGTGCTCTGGGTGTCGTCCTGCCGCCATCCCCCGAGCAGCCTGCGGCGAGCGAGACGTCGGCACTGGCGCCTGAGGCCTCTGCGAGGACCGAGGACGAACCGTCCCCGTCCGGGCAGGCCGCCCCGCAGGACGCCCCGCAGGACGCCCCGCAGGACGCCGTCCAGCCGCCCTCGTCCGCAGGGGAGTCTGTCTCGAACGGCTCCGCCGCCGGTGAGCCCAAGGCGGCGCCCCAGCAGCCGGATGCCTCCCCTGCGCCTGCCAGCCCGCTAGAGCCCCCTTCCGAGCCGGGACCCTCCGTCCCTCCCGTCGCGGAGGGGGAGTACGTCATCGAGTCGGTCAACGGCGGCCGAAAGGTCCTCGACGTGACCGCCGGGTCCACGTCCGACGGGACCAACGTGCAAGCGTACGAGAGCAACATGAGCCCCGCCCAGCGGTGGAGGCTCACCTTCCACGAGGACAGTGGCTGCTACACCATCGGCCTGGTGGGGACGAGCAAGGTGCTCGACGTGTCTGCCGCCTCGGCGAGGGCCGGCGCAAACGTCCAGATATGGGACGACAACGGCACTGACGCCCAGCTCTGGACCATCGTGAAGATGGGCGGTAGCTATCAGGTCGTCTCGAGGCTGCGTCGCGACCTCGTCCTCGACCTTGCGGGAGGCCGTACCGCCAACGGTACGAACGTGCAGATCTACACCGCCAACGGCACCGCGTCCCAAGGCTTCCTCTTCCTGCCCGCGACCGTGACGGTCGCCCCGGGCGCGACGCTTCCCGGAACGGACGGCTCCTACCAGCTGATTTCGGGCCCCTCGTCCCTAGGCTCGGTCGTCGTCGGCAGGGCAGGCTCCTCTGACGTCCGCCTGCTCGACAAGGACGGGTCCCCCTCCCAGCGCCTGTATCTCAAGCGTGACGCCAAGGGCTACTACGCCGTCTACGCCATCGAGTCGGGCAAGGTGCTCGAGGCACGTTACGGCAGCGTCGTGCCGGGCACGCGGGTCCAACTGGCCTTTGATTGCGGGTCGGCCCAGCAGCGCTGGGCGCTCGTGCGTAATGCGAACGGCTCCTACGGCCTTGTCAACAAGGCCAGCGGCCTCGCGTTGGGCGTCGCCGACGCCCTAGCGGGCACGGCAGGAGCGGGGCTTCAGACGCTCGTAGCTAACGAGGGGGAGGGCCAGTGGTTCTGGCTCGAGGCGACAGCCAACCTCGCGGCCGGCCCGGCCGTCACCGACAAGGCGGGCACCTACATCATCCGCTCCGCCAACAGTCTGGTGCAGGTGATTGATTCCGCCGGCGGCGGCTCTGCGGACGGGACCAACGTCCAGACGTACCAGAGCACCATGTCAGGGACGCAGAGATGGACGCTCAGCCGTGTCGGCGACTACTACACGGTGGCGCGTGCAGGAACCAGCCAGGTCCTTGACGTGCAGGCGGCTGGGCTGCGCGACGGCGTCAACGTTGGCCTCTGGCATGCGAACGGCACCGACGCGCAGCTATGGAAGCTCGTCAGGCGCGATGATGCCTACCTGCTCGTCTCGAAGCTACGTGCCGACCTCGTCCTCGACCTCATGTGGGCGGGCACGGCCAACGGCACCAACGTCCAGGCCTACACGGCCAACGGCACCAGGGCGCAGCTCTTCTACCTTCTCTCGCCCGACCCCTCGATTGAGCCTGGCGTGCGCGGGCTGGACGGCGCCTACCTGCTGGCAGGCGGGGGCGCGAGCTCGCGCCACGTGGCTGACATCGAGGCCGGCTCCCTGGGCAACGGCGCCAACGCGCGCCTGTATGCCAGGAACGACTCGGGCGCGCAGCGGCTCTATCTCAAGGACGACGGAAGCGGCTTTTACACCATCACGGTCATCGGGACGGGCAAGGTCCTTGACGTGGCCGACGGCAACGTCGTTCCCTCGACCAACGTTCGTCAGTGGCAGGCCAACGGGTCAGACGCGCAAAAGTGGGCACTGCGGCTCAACGCGGATGGCGTCTCCTACACCCTCGTGAGCAAGGCCAACGGCCTTGTGCTGGACATCAGCGGAGGCGTGATCGGCAATGGCTCCAACCTGCAGGTCTATGACGCAAACGGAACGGCCGCCCAGAGGTTCTGGCTCATTCCCTCGAGCATCCTCACCGAGGGCGTCTACTCCATTCGCCCCCTCTCTAACACGGGCCGGGTCGTGGACATCACGAACGGCTCCTCGGCAAGCGGCGCGCAGGCGCAGATCTACGTCTCCAACGGGTCGCTGGCGCAGCGCTTCCAGGTTGTCTATGACGCCGAGACGGGCGCCTATCGCCTGCGCACGGCCGCGTCGGGAGGATGGCTCACCGCTCGCGGGAGCTCCGTCCTCCAGGTGGGAAGCTCCCTCACGACGCCTGGCGTCGAGAATCTCTGGAGGCCCGTGTGGAACGGGAGGTACTTCTCCCTCCTGTCGACCTCGGCGGACCTCGTCATGAGCCTGGGCGCCGAGGGCAGCTCGAACGGTGCGAAGCTGGCCCTGCGGGACGCCAGCGGGTCCGTGACCCAGCACTTCCTCTTCATGCCCGAGCGGCTCCTTGCGGGCGGCCTCTACGAGTTTCGCTCTGGCCTGGGCGCAAACCTCGTCCTTGACGTGAGGGGCGGCTCCTCGGCCGCCGGCGCCGACCTCCAGGCCTACGCGGGCAACGACTCGCTGGCGCAGAAGTTCTACCTCGTGCCCTCGGGCGAGGGCTACCTCATCAAGAACTTTGCCTCAGGCAAGGTCCTCGACGTTGACTCGGCCTCGTCCCTTGACGGCGCGCGCGTTCAGCAGTGGTATCTCAATCACTCCAACGCCCAGCTCTGGCGCGCCGAGATCGTCGACGGCGGCGGCGTTCGCTTTGTCAACGTCAACTCCGGCAAGGCCCTTGAGGTGGCCGCGGGGCGTACGGCGTTCCAGGCGCAGCCGCGCGAGGGTCTCGCATCGCAGCGCTGGACGCTCAAGAAGACGATCGGGTATGGTTGGGTCTCGCAGAACGGCACCTGGCACTACTTCTATCGGGATGGCAGCTCGCGCGCCTTCACCAACGTCGCCTACAGCGCCTTCCAGGCCATCCGTTACACGACCAGCAAGACGAACTACCTTCTGTGCATCGACAACTGGAACTGCCGCACGATCGTGTTCAAGGGGTCGGCCGGCAACTGGGAGCCCGTGCAGGACTGGCTGTGCAGCGTGGGCACCACCAAGCACAGCGATCCGACGTTTGGCATCACGGCCCGGGGCAGCTTTGAGATCCTCAAGAAGGGGTACTTCATGGGCAACGACCCCGACTACTTCTACTGGTCGGAGTTCTACGTTCCCAGCGGAAGCCCTGACGGCGAGGGGCAGCGCTTCCATTCCGCCGGCTTCTACCGCAACTACGGTGACCCGTACACGCCCGGCGCCCCCTATGACACCACCATCGGCAGGGCCGAGACGCACGGCTGCGTGCGACTCTGGTTCGACCAGGCGAAATGGCTCTACAACACCTGTCCGATAGGGTCAAAGGTGTACAGCTACTAGGTCGACGGCGTAGCTACCAGGCAGCGGCAGCTTGTCAGCGTCACGAGAAGGCGCCTCCTTTTGAGGGGGCGCCTTTCCGTCAGTGTGCGCCCTCACGCCGCCTGAGCCTGAGCGGCTTTATGTGCCTAGAACATAGCTGAATCTCTACGAAAATAATTCGGTAAAATCACCCTCTGACGTGCAAAAACGCTATTTTTATCTTCAGATGGACAGATAGTTCGTTTGTCAGTGGGAGAGCGTTCTCAGCATCCTTTCAGCACCCAGGGTGCTGAAAGCTATGGACATGAATCGGGGGAAGTATGAGGAACCTCAGCCAAGGCTCTGTCACGAAGGATCGTGGCGAATGGAAGGCAGCCATCTCGTGTCAGGAGAACGGGGTTCAGAGAAGGCTCACGAAGAGAAGTCGAAGCGCGCCGGGATGAATCGAATCGACTCGCTGCTGAACATATGACCGTTCTTGATGATCATAGTGCGGGAGTTTCGTTTCCGCCGCCGATGTTGTGATGCATAAAGGGTGTAACGCCCGTAAGGGATATGACGGGCGTAACATTCCTAACAATTTCAGCGCCGGCCGTACGAAAGGAGCCCGTATGGCCCGCACCGTCGCGTTCTCGAACCAGAAGGGCGACATCGCCAAATCGACGACCGTCGAGGCCTTCGCAGTCGAGCTAACTGCGAGGGGCTTTCGCGTCCTCATGGTCGATATGGACGCCTAGCCTGGCAACCTCAGCCTCCACGTCGGCGCAAACAAGGAGCGCCGCGGTTCGGGCGACATGCTCCTCCAGGCGAAGCCCACGGAGGATAACGTCTCCGACTGCATCCAGGATGCTGGAGACTTCGGTGATATTGTCGCTGCTGACGAGAGGCTCGACACCGTGGACGAGAGGCTCAACTCCCGCGTCGACAGGGAGAGGATCTTCGCCTCATCGTCGACGGTCCACGAGGACTACCGGGGGCTCGTCTCCGCCTACCTCGCGGAGATCGGCCTCCAGTAGGCATAACAGGCATAACGTCCATAACAGGCGTAAGGGGAATCGCATGGCTAAGAACGACCCGCTCGAGACCGCTCTCGGCAGGAGGAGCGCGCTTGCAGGGCATGCGGTTAAGAGGGGTGCGGTCAAGGAGAGGTATCCGAGGACTATCAACATCCCGATTGACGAGGACACGTTCCAGGCGATAGCGCTCTATGCGGCGAAGCACGGGATGCAGAAGAACGATACGGCTCGCAAGTTCCTTGTAAAGGGGCTAGAAAAAGAGCTTGATGAGATTAGGTCGCTTTGGCGATAACAAGATAGTATTTGGGATGAGACAAATAGAACAAATTACCGCTTGATTTTGTTATACGTTGTAATATCATCATCTCAAATATTGTTATAAGACAACGTATAACAAAAGGAGTTCCAGTGGCCCGTTTCGTCCTAGCATCGCATGGTCGTCTCGCCGAAGGGATGAAGGATACCCTCCAGATCATCCTCGGGCAGCTCGACAATGTCGAAACCCTCTGCGCCTACATCGATCCTAATGTTTCGGCCCAAGACCAGGTTGAGGACCTGCTTGCCACGTTTGTTCCTGGTGAGACAGTCGTCGTGGTGACGGACATCTTCGGCGGCTCGGTGAACAACGAGTTCATGGCAGCCCTTGCCCACCACGAGTTCTTCCTCGTGTGCGGTATGAACATGCCCCTGCTCATCCAGCTGCTCTCGTCCGACGAGCTGGACGTGCAGGATATCGAGGAAGCAATTGGGGAGTGCCGCGAGGTCATCCTCCTCTGCAACGATCTTGAAGCATCCGCCGAGGAAGCAGAGGACTTCTGAGATGGAAGCCGCAAACCTCTATCCCATGAACATCAACTGGCGCTATTACGGCCTCGAAGCCTTCTTCGCCGCCTGCGCGGAGCACGGCTTCACCTCCGCGGAGCTCTGGCTCTGCCCGCAGCACTTCCTCATCAACGCGCAGTACAGCGAGGATCCCGCCCGGCTGCAGGCGCTCATAGGGGAGTACGGCGTGAGGCTTGCTTGCATCTGCGGGGAGCAGAACAACCCCAAGCCGAACAACATAGCCGCGCGTGGGGAGCTCCTCGTCGCCAACACGCGTGCCTATTTCGAGCGGGTCATCGATCTTGCGGCGCTCGTCGGCTCGCCCCTCGTGCTGGTGACCCCGGGCTGGAACTACTACGACGAGCCCGTCGAAGACGCCCGCGCCCGCAGCGCGGAAATGCTCGCCCATCTCGCAGACTACGCCGCCCCCCGCGGCATCACGTTGGCGCTCGAGAGCATCTGGACCGTCTCCTCCCAGGTTGCCCCCACCATCGCGGACGTCGTCGCCCTCAAGGACCGCGTGAATCGCGAGAATCTCAAGCTCACGCTGGACTTCGGCGCGATGGGGAACGTGGGGGAGACCATCGACCAGTGGTTCGATGCATTCGGTCGGGATCTCGTGCATTGCCACTTCGTCGACGGCACCCCCACCGGCCATATGCCCTGGGGCCATGGATCGCGTGACATGGCCTCCGACCTCGCAGTGTTCGCGGCAAACGGCTATGCGGGGGGCTTCTCGATGGAGTACGTCCATCCCATGAGCTTCCGCGACCCAGAAATCTACATGGAAGAGACCAAGGCGCTATTTGAGAGGTGTCTTGGCGGAATAGACCGCGCCGAGAGCGCACGTTAGGGGAGGAACGATGATCAAGCTGCTGAGAGTGGACCATCGGCTGCTGCACGGCCAGGTGGCGTTCTCGTGGTGCCATACGCTCGGTGCCAACGCCATCCTTGTCGTCTCGGATTCCGTTGCGAAGGACGAGATCCGCATGAAGACCATGCGCCTCGCGAAGCCTGTGGGCGTGAAACTCGTCATCAAGAGTGTAGACGATTCGATTGCCGCCATCACGAGCGGCGTCACAGACAAGTACGACCTTCTCATCGTCGCGGGTTGCGTCGCGGATGCCGAGCGCATCGCGCGCGCATGCGGCATCGGCTCGCTGAACCTCGGCGGGACCGAGAAGAAGGAGGACACCACCAAAACGCTCGGCATCGCCATCCATTTGAACAACGAGGAGCGCGAGCTCGTGCGCGGGCTCATTTGCGACGGAATCGAGGTGGAAGTCAGGCAAGTCGCAAAGGATAAGAAACTCGTAATCTCCGAATCCGACCTGTAGGAAACAGCTCAGCAAGAAAGGGGAAGCAATGGCATTCCAAGCGCTTCTCATAGGGCTCATCGTGTTCATCGGCAAGGCCGACTACTTCGTTGGTACCGCCATGCTCGGCCGCCCGATCGTCCTCGGTGCCCTGGTCGGCCTCGCTCTCGGCGACGCCGCTACCGGCACCATCATCGGTTTCTCTCTCGAGCTCGTGTTCATGGGCATGCAGGCCATCGGCGCCTCCATCCCGCCCGACATGATTGTGGGCTCGGTGCTCGGCACCGCGTTCGCAATCACCACGGGCAACGGCATCGACGCCGCCATCACCATCGCTATGCCCGCCGCCGTGCTCTCGGCGTTCATTGTGAACCTGTTCTACGGCGTCATCACGCCCATCATGGCCCGCTCTGCGGATCGCTACGCAGAGGATGACAACGACCGCGGCATCACCATGATCTTCCTCGCCAACGGCTTCATCTTCGATACCGCTTTCGCCGTGATCGCCTTCGTGGCCTTCATGTTCGGCGGCGACACGGTCTCGGCATTCGTGGCCGCCATCCCCGCCTGGCTCACCACCGGCATCACCATTGCCACGGGCATCCTCCCCGCCGTCGGCTTCGCGCAGCTCATCACCATGATCGCATCCAAGAAGACCGCGGTCTTTCTGCTGCTCGGCTTCCTCCTGGCCGCTTACCTCGGTGTGCCCACCCTAGGCATCGTCTGCTTCGCCGTCGTGATCGTCGGCGTGCTGTACATGGCCCACATCTTCATTCCCAAGGATTCCCAGATCGTAGCTGCGGAGGTTGACGATGACAACGAATTCTAACGAGAAGAAGCTCACCCAGAAAGAGCTCAACAGCATCTTCTGGCGCACCTTCACCACGAGCCACGCCTGGCACTTCGAGCGCCAGCAGCACATGTCCTTTGCGTTCGCGATGATCCCCACCATCAAGAAGCTCTACGACAACCGCGAGGACCGCATCGCCGCGTACAAGCGCCATCTTGAGTTCTACAACTGCCAGACCACCATGCAGCCCCTCATCGAAGGCATCGCCGCCGCCATGGAGGAGGAGAACGCCAACAACGAGGATTTCGATACCTCCTCCATCTCCTCGATGAAGGTCGCGCTCATGGGGCCGCTCGCCGGCATCGGCGACTCCCTCATCGCGGGAACGCTGCGCATCATCGCCACCGGCATCTCTGCGGGCCTCTGCATGAGCGGCTCACTTGCCGGCCCGCTCCTGTTCCTGCTCATCTACAACGTCCCCACCATCGCCCTCCGCTGGCTCGGCGTGAAGTACGGCTACGGCCTCGGCGCCAACGTCATCGGGCAGATCTCCGATGCCGACGTCATGCACAAGCTCACCACCGCGCTCTCCATCGTGGGCCTCATGGTGATCGGCGCCATGGTGGCGACCAACGTGAGCCTTACCACGCCCATCGCGTTCGACATCAACGGCACGCTGTTCTCCCTGCAGGAGACCTTCGATTCCATCTTCCCGCGCCTGCTGCCCGTGTGCGCGCTCGGCGTGCTCTACGCGCTCAACAAGAAGGGCGTGCCCGTGCTCACCCAAGTCATCGGCATCATGGTCATCGGCGTCGTCGCCGGACTGCTCGGAATCTTCGGTTAGGAGTGAAGCATGCTTGAATTCTGCCTTGACACCGGCGACCTTGAGATGGTGAAGGCTGCCAGTAAGGTGTATCCCCTGGGTTGCTACAGCATGAACCCTACCATCGCGGTCAACTGCCTCAAGGGCACGGGAAAGTCGTTCATTCAGAACGCCCGCGACATCCGCGAGGTCATCGGCGACGAGATGCCCTTCTTCCTCGAGGCCATGGGCGACACGGCCGAGGAGCTAGTGGAGGATGCCCGCGCCATGGTGGCAACCGTCCCCGGCAACACGCTCGTGAAGATTCCCGCCTGCCCTGAGGGCTACAAGGCCATCTCCGCGCTCAAGGCCGAGGGAATCCGCACCTCATGCACGGCGGTCTTCACGTTCAACCAGGCCATGCTCGCCGCCCTCGCCGGCGCAGAGTACGTGGCGGTGTACGTGAGCAGGCTCGACCGCAACGGCGGCAACGGCATCGAGACAGTCCGCCGCATCAAGCAGGCGTTCCTCGACCATGGTATCGGCTGCATCGTGAGTGCTGCCTCTATTAAGAGTGCGGGCGAGGTGGAGCGCGCCATCGAGGCGGGTGCCGACAACATCGCCCTCAACCTCGACCTTCTCGAGCAGATGGCCGTGCATCCCATGACGGCGGGGACGCTCGAGACGTTCAAATCCGACTGGGAGGGACTGTTCGGCGTCGGCGTCCGCATCGCCAACATGGCTTCCTAAGAACCGCACATTCCCTCAAGTAGGCCCCGTCTGCACCCCCTGAGGACGGGGCCACCCTTTGAAGGAGCAACCTCCATGCTCGAATTCTGCTTGGTAACGTTCGACATCGATGAGATCCGTGAGGCCTCGACACTCTTCCCCGTCAACTGCTATGCCGACAATCCCTCGGTCGCCGCGAAGGATCTTGCGGGTGGCCAAGCGACCTTCCTCTCGCGCTCCCGAGAGATACGCTCGGCCATCGGTGACGAGATGCCGTTCTACCTCGAGGTGTTGGGAGATACCTGCGAGGAGATGGTGGAGGATGCGCGGCGCATCGTGAGCGAGATTTCTGGCAACACGCTTGTGAAGATCCCCGCCTGCCCCGAGGGGTACAAGGCCATCCCGGAGCTCAAGAATCTCGGCATCAGGGCATCGTGCACGGCGGTGTTCGATGTGAACCAGGCTCTCCTCGCCGCTGCGGCAGGAGCGGTTTGCGTCGCCGTGTATGTGAGCCGCCTCGATAAGTGCGGAGGCGACGGCATCGGCGTCGTGCGCGCCATCAGGCAGGCGTTTGATAAGCACGGCATCGATTGCATGGTGTGTGCGGCATCGCTCAAGACCCCGGGCGATGTGGAGCGCGCCCTCATGTCGGGTGCCCAGAATGTAACCGTCGATCTCGCCATGCTCAAGTCCATGGCATGTCAGGAAAGAGGCGTTTGCAATGCGTAGTTGGGGTTCGGTGGGCCATTACATCCAAGGGCCCGGGGTGCTCGCGAACGTGCGCCGCTATGCCGACAGGTTCGGTTCAGACCATCTGTTCCTCGTCGATTCGTTCGTGCAGGGCCTGCTCGCACCCGTTCTCTACGCAGGATATGAGGATGGCGCCTACCAGACCGTCCTCTTCGAAGGGGAAATCAGCCACCGCTCCATCGAAGAGGTTTCCGCGCGCATCGGCTCTGCTGATGTCATCATCGCTGTGGGCGGTGGGAAGGTCATCGACGTTGCCAAGATGATCGCTTCGGAGAGGTGCATCGCGCTGATCGTGTGCCCTACCATCGCATCTACCGATGCGCCGACGAGCGCCATGTCGATCCTCTATTCCGACGAGGGGGAGATGAACGAGATCGTCATCCACCGGGCCAATCCCGACCTCGTGCTCGTGGATACGAAGGTCATCTCAGCCGCCCCGCGCAGGTTCCTCGTCGCGGGAATCGGGGACGCGCTCTCCACCTACTACGAGGGCCTCTCGAACGAGCGCATGGGCCACGCCAACTACGTGTGGTGCGACACCGAGCAGGGAAGGACGACCCTTGCCGGCCGCGCAATCGCGCGCGCCTGCGCCGATACGCTCTTCCGCGACGGTCTCGCGGCGCTCGTCGCCTGCGACGCCAAGGCACCGACGCCTGCCTTCGAGAACGTGGTCGAGGCCAATGTCCTGCTCTCCGGCATAGGTTTCGAGAACGTGGGGTTGCTCCATAGCTCATGCTGTCGGCAACGCGATCACCGCCATCCCAGAGGGAGAACGCGCGATGCACGGAGAGCGCGTGGCGTTCGGCACGCTGTGTCTGCTCATCGCAGAGGACTATCCAGATGACGAGATCGGCCGCGTGCTCGACCTGTGCGTCGCCTGCGGACTCCCCATCACCTTCGAAGCGCTCGGTCTCGACCCCTCGCAGGATGACCTCGAGAAGATCGCCAAGGCTGCGCTCGCGGCGGAATCATGGTTGGCGAGCCCCGCAGATATCCATGATGTCGCCGGCGTGGTCAGCCTCATGCGCGCAGCGAACGCGCTGGGAATATCTGCACTCGGATAAGCTCCATATCCTCCCTGTGGGGAATAGCAGGCGGGGCGGCATCTCTTCACCGTCCCCGCCTCTGCATGTGCCGTTGTTTACTGAATCAGCCCTCGAGGATGCAACCGTCCTGGATGGAGAAGACAAAGCTTGCACGATCGCCGCGAAGGAGCGAACGCGAGTAGTGCACGAGGGTACCGTCCTTGGCGCACATGGTCTTGTCGAGCAGGAAGAGCGGCGCCCCGCTGATGCATGAGAGCAGCTTCGCCTCGTCCTCGCGAGCAATGGTCACATCGATCTTGATCTCCTCCACACCCACCTGGATGGTGTAGTGGTCCTCGAGCAGCTCGTAGAGATGCACGTCCTCACGTATGGCGTCAAGGAAGTCGGGGATGACCGAAACGGGGATGTAGACCTCATCGATGCCGATGGGCAGGTTGTCCTCGAACATAAGGCGCTTGACGAGCTGAACCTCTTCTCCGACGCCGATGTCAAGCTTGCGCGCGAGCTTTTCGTCGGCTGCTAGTAGACGCTTCTCGAGGAAGCGGCATGGTGTCGGGCCATTCTCTGAGAAGGCGTGGTAGCCGAAATGGCTCTTCATTCCCTTGCGGATCTCGCGCTTTGGAGCTGAGACAAATGTACCGCGTCCTCGAAGACGGTAGAGGATGCCCTCGTCGACGAGGTTCTGGATGGCCCGACGCACGGTGATACGGCTCACCGAGTACTTCTCGCAGAGCTCAATTTCTGTGGGGATCTTCTCGCCAATCGAGAGGTCGCCTGAGATGATCCTCTGGCGAAGATCGTGCTCGATTTGGGCATAGAGCAGGTCGGGTTGGGAACTCATCGTGTACGCTCCTTGGATGCAAAGATCATTTTCTGTTCTATGATGACATAGCACATTTATCTTCGGGTTGATGATGTCAAGAAAACAGGAGAAACGCTGGGGGTGCTTTTCAAGGCTAGACGTACCCTAGGTTGGTATTCCGCCAAGCTTTTGTGATGGAGCACTCGTCTTTTGAGTGCAGCAAGTCCCGTAGTTAATGTACATACCCATGCAACATACACATGTTTTGCATGGGTATGTACATTAACCACCTAGCCTAGTGGCTCGCCTCTCACCCGCGGAGGACGCGCCGGGTGATGGGAAAAGCATGCGCTGGACATAGCTTCACTGCCCGTCCAGCACGCGGGGGAGACCCCGCGACCTCTCGGGATACAATAGTCACAATTCCGACGTTTCTTCCACTCTTGGCGCCACCGTACGAGAGAGAAGGTCCCTTCCCCGAGCCCGACATCTCGCAGACGAACCCGTGCGGGCTCATGAGGGCCTCGCGGTTGCAGATGACGAGGTTGCCCGAGAGGGCGTTCTGGCCGTGGTAGACCCGCCCTCCATGTCGAGCTCGAGTGTCGTGAAGGGAACGAGGATGGAGAGCTCCCTCATCATGAGGTCGCGGTAGATGTCGCAGTGGTTGTGCCCGAGCGACAGCACCGAGTTCAGACCCTCCTGCTGGCGCAGGGTGTACGTCTCGAGCTCGATGCCCTCCGCCTGCGCGGCGGAGATGATTTGCTGCGCCCGCTCGTGGAGCCTTGCCTTCGTGTCCGCGTAGGTGAAGACGAGCCCGCTGAAGTAGTAGGACCTCTGGCTCAGGTGCATGAGGAGGTCGAGCACGCGCGTTCTCGTCCCTCGCCTCCGCGAGGTTGGGCGAGAGGAGATCGTAGTCGTAGCCGCCCCTGATGACCCTCCGCTGCTCGTTGATGACCTCCTTCTGGATCCATCCCGCCTGGACGCGGGACATCTCGATCGCCTTGGCCTTGTCGAAGGGCTGCAGGTGCCAGGAGACCGCCATGGGGATGAGGAGGTTGAGGAAAGCACTTTGCAGAGATTGATACAATTCAACGATTTCCCGAGGCTTGCTGCATAAGGGGGTGCATCTCCTTCAAGAGGGGCGCAAATCGGAAGTTGAGGGGGTGATGGATTGAACGAATCGGAACTTTATAAAGAGCTTGGAGTATTGACAAAGAACAGGAACAAGTGGGAAGAGAGTATTCCGTATGTTTCGTCTCTTCTTACCCATGAATCCGAAAAAATAAAGGCAAAGGCTCTCTGGCTGCTTGGAGAGATGGGACTTGTATATCCTCAGTTAGTGCAGGATGCAGTTCTTACAATAGCTTCCTTCTGCGACAGTCCGATACCGCTTTTGCGGGAGCGGGCGGTCAATGCGCTTGGTAGGATCGGCCGGAGCGACTATCGAGTCATCGAACCGTATTGGACAAGCCTGTTTCAATTTGCTTCTGACGAAGATGCAAAGGTCAGGCTGAGCTTTATCTGGGCATCAGAAAACATTGCTACGAACACGCCTGATGTTTACGAGAACTATATGACGATATTCGCTGAACTTTTGTACGATGTGGATGACAAGGTTAGGATGGAAGCACCTGAAATCTTCCGTGTTCTCGGTAAACGCAGACCAGAGTTCGTCAGGCCTTTTTTGGAGCAGTTACAGAAGATATCCGAAACCGACAATAACCGTGTCGTAAGAATCCATTGTTTGGGTGCGATTAAGGTGACAGTTTCTAAGTAAACAATTTCCAGTTTTACGTATGAAGAAGATCACGGATAAGTAGTACTTAGAATATGAGAGATATCTAAAAGACAAAAACAACGGGCGCATCCTGACACCGGACGGTCTGCGCTTCGTGTGCGAGTCGAATGGATACGATCCGGAAGCGATAGGCAGGCACTTTCTCGAGGTATTGCCTAAGATATGTCCGCCGGATAGAGAGCCTCTTCCAGACGACGAAGAGTAAAAGACTCCCCGAGACCGTGATGGTTTGGGGAGTTTTCTTATGCCTTGATTTCAGATCCGTTCTTGAAGGTGGCGCGGATGTCGTCCGCGCCATAGACGGTGATGTGATCCACGAGGCTGCAGAAGGTCTCCTCGTCGAACGAGGTGATGGCCTTGTCCTGCTTCTCCAGATCGGTGAGGAAGGTCTCGATCGTCTCGCGCACGAGCGTCCTGCGCTCGATCTCTGATGCGACCTGTGCAAGATTGTTCTTTGCGGCCTCGAAGCGGCTGACCAACTCGTCGTAGCGGCGCTGGTACTCGGCCTGATCTTGCGCCTTGCGGGCGTTCTCCGCGATCAGCTGGTCGATGAGCCCGGAAGCCACGTTCATCTCTTCCTCCAAGGACACGCGCTCCTTCTCGAGGCCTGCCGTGGAGTAGAGCTTCTTCTTGATCTTCTGGAAGTCTCGGTGGATGGTGTCTCGGTTTTCCAGCAGCTTGTTGACTGCGGAGAGGAACGCCTCCTCGACCTGCGTGTCGGTCAGGTGCGTGTTGCCGCAAACCTCGTCGCCCTCGTACTTGTGGTTGCACTGCCAGATGACGCGCCTGTACTTGCTGTTGGAGTGCCAAACCTTAGAGCCGAAGGTGCTGCCGCAGACGCCGCAGACGATGCGACCGGAGAAGAGGTGCACGCCGCTATGCCTGCTTCTGCCGGGGGTGCGCCTTGCAAGCTCGCGCTGCACCATGTCGAAGACCTCCGGGTCGATGATGGCCTCGTGGTTGTTCTCCACGTAGTACTGCGGTATCTCGCCGTTGTTGACGACCTGCTTCTTGGTCAGGAAGTCCTCGATGTAGCTCTTCTGCAAAAGGGCGTCGCCTTTGTATTTCTCGTTCTTCAGGATGCTTCTGACGCTTCCCGCGTTTCACCGGTATCCGCCAGCAGGTGCCTTGCGACCTTCCTCCATGAGCTTCTTCGCTATGCCGTATGGCGTCATGCCCTTGAGGAAGAGGGCGTAGATCCTCTTCACGGTGACGGCCTCCTGCTCGTTGACCACGAGGTTGCCGTCCTCGCCACGGTCATAGCCGAGGAAGTGCGAGAAGGGCACGGTGACCTTGCCGTCCGCAAACCACTTGCGCTGACCCCACGTGCAGTTCTCGGATATGGAACGGCTCTCCTCCTGCGCGAGCGAGCTCATGATGGTGATGAGAAGCTCGCCTTTCGAGTCGAACGTCCAGATGTTCTCCTTCTCAAAGTAGACCTCGGTTCCGTTCTCCTTGAGCTCGCGGATCGTGGTCAGGCTGTCGATGGTGTTTCGGGCGAAGCGGTTCACCGACTTCGTGACGATGAGGTCTATCTTGCCGTCGAGCGCGTCGGCCACCATAGACTTGAACCC
Organism: Olsenella sp. HMSC062G07; assembly: GCF_001811895.1. NCBI lineage: Bacteria > Bacillati > Actinomycetota > Coriobacteriia > Coriobacteriales > Atopobiaceae > Olsenella > Olsenella sp. HMSC062G07. The sequence continues at coordinate 1,166,285 of NZ_KV806951.1, read as the reverse complement.
CTCGCGTCGTTTGGTGGAGGTTCCGGTGATGCCCTCGTCGGTGTAGACCTTCACGAACTCCCAGTCGCTGTGCTGCTTGATGTAGTTGGTGTAGTAGTCGATCTGTGCTTCGTAGCTCGTGAACTGGTCGTCCTTGTCGGTGGAGACGCGGGCGTATCCTGCGACCTTGCGCTTTTCCTTGCTCCCTATGGGAGAGGACGTGTAGCGTTTCAGGGTGGCGGGGATCGCCGTTACTTTCTTCTTCGCCAATTGTCTCCACGCTCCTTCCTGATCCGCTTCATGTTCTCGCTCATCTGCTTTCGCCGCTCGGGCGTGAACGTGCCCTTGACGGACTTCCTGAACTTCGCACGCTGCTCGTCTGTCCACGGGGTGCCGTGTCGCCTCGGTACCGTCCACTCGCGTTCGACCTTCCTGCTATCCTTGAAGCAGAAGGTGAGCCGGGTGGGCGGGTCGATGCCTATGCGCTCGATCTGCTCCTCGAAGAGAGCGTCGTCGAACTCGGATAGGCCGAGGACTTCTGCCGCCAGCGGCTTGAGGTAGTCCTCCCGAAGCCCTATGGACGGACACTCCGGGTCTTTCGACGCGCATCTCCAGTAGATGTGCGTGCCCCCTTTCTTCGACTGGCTTTTCTGCGTCGCCTTGCGGAAGTTGCACCCGCAGCGCGTGCACTTGATCTTGGTGGAGAAGCAGCCGATGTCGGATCGCGTCATGGGCGTGCTCCTGCGCCGCTCGGAGACGATGGCGCGGTACTCGTCCGTCCAGCAGTCCCGGTGGCCGGTGCGCTCCCATTCGTGGACGATGGCGGTTCCGTCCTTCAGGTGGAAGGTGAGCTCGGTATCGCCTGACACGACGATTTTCTCGACGCGCTCCAAGAAGGCCTCGTCGTCGAACCCCTCCATGTCGAGAGCCTTCGCGCATTCCGCTCGGAGCACGTCGTCGCGGATGCTTCGGCTCTTGCATCGACCGCCTTTCTTCTTCTTGGTGCCGCAGCTCCAGAAGGCGTAACGCTCGCCGAGCTGCGTGACCTTGGCGCGGTTCTTCCTCGTGCTGTGCATGAAGCTCTGGCCGCACAGGCCGCACTTCACCTTGCCGGTGAAGCAGGTGACGTTGAGCGACTTGTTCGCGAGAGCGCCGAGCGCCCGCCTGCGTGCCATCTCGTCCTGCACGTATTGGAAGGTCTCCATGTCTATGATCGCCTCGTGGGTGTCTTCCACGAAGTACTGCGGCAGCTCGCCTCTGTTCTTCCTTCGCTTCTTGGTGATGGGGTCGTCGATGTACTCCTTTTGCAGGAGGAGGTTTCCCGTGTAGGTGATGTTTGTCAGGATGACCTTGATGTTCGAGTCCATCCACTTGCTGCCGCTCCTCGTGGTGATGCCCTCGCCGTTGAGCTCGCGCTCGGTCTCAAGCCTCGATTTGCCGTCGAGGAAGTTCTGGAAGATGCGCCGCACGACCTTCGCCTCCTCTGGAACGATGACCAGATGGTCGCCCTCCCAGACGTATCCGAAGACGCGGAACTTGCCGTTGGGGATGCCCTGCTCGAACTTCTTCTTCACAGCCCACTTGGCGTTGGTGGACAGGCTCGTGACCTCTTCTTGCGCAAACGATGCCAGAAGCGTCAGCATCAGCTCGCCGTCTGCCGTGAGCGAGTCGATGTTCTCCTTCTCGAAGCGAACCGAAACGCCCAGTTCCTTCAGGTGCCTCACGGTCTTGAGGAGGTCGACCGTGTTCCTCGCAAAGCGGCTTATAGACTTGGTGAGTATGATGTCGATCTTCCCGTCCTCGCAGTCGCGCAGCATGTCTTGGAGGCCTGCGCGTTTCTCGCTCGTCCCGGTAAGGCCGCCGTCTGAGTAGATGCCCGCGAATCGCCACTCGGGGTTTCTCTGGATGAGGTCGTTGTAGTAGCTCACCTGCGCGGAGAAGGACTTCATGGTTCGCTCCATCTCCACGGACACGCGGCAGTAGGCCGCGACGTTCAGACGCTTCTTGATGCGCGGAACGGATCGCTCGATCTTCGTGATTGTGGCCATATTCTCGTTCTCCTTTCCGCTTACATACATCACTCTGAACGGGGTAAATAGCAAGCTTTATATGGCGAAGATGCCGCCGCAGACCGGGGTGTGTTCCTCGATGAGAATCTTTCTCATCTCCTTGAAATCCTCCTTGGTGATAATGCCAGCCTCCAGCATTTCCCTTGCCACGCGAAGCGACGCCTCGTAGGCTTTCTCCGCCTCGAATCTCTCGTCATTCATGGCGGCCTCCGAAGCGGTCTTGTATGTAGCAGGCGTGCGAGCAGTACTTGCGGTGGGCGTTGCCGTATGCTGAAAACGGCCTGCCGCAGGCGGGGCAGGTGTACTCGTAGACAGCCCTGCGGTTCACCATGTCCCGATGGGAGTTCCACCACGAGTTGCGGCAGGCATCCGAGCAGAACTTGGCCTCCTTGCGACCGGGCGTCTGCGAGATGGGCGTCCCGCATTCCTTGCAGAAAGACTGCGGAGCGTCCGATTCCTTGTTGGCGGTGCCGCCGGAGAGGCCGTGGCGCTGGCAATAGGACTTCACGGTGTTCTTCGAGAGCGAGAGCATCTTAGCGATCCTCGCGTAGCCGCACCCGTCCGCCCGGAGCCGTTCGATCCGCTTTATCTGTTCGTTGGTCATGGGATGTGCCTCCTTCACCATACGGACATTCGGAGGGGGTTTTGAGGGGGGGAAACAAAAAAAGAGCCTGCAGGTATCCGAAGACACCCGCAGGCATGAATGCTTAAAGGAGAGGGAAAGTTCAGAAATTGGCTACGATCAGTAGGTCTTTTGGAGCACGAAGTGGTTCTTATGGAAATCGATCAGCCTATCGTCCTTCATTTTGCGCAGTTCCTTTGAGAGAGCAGTTCTCTCAAGGTTCAGATAGTCAGCCATCTGCTGGCGGTCGAAGGGGATGTCAAACTCCGTCTTTCCCCTTTGGATCGATACGCTGTTCAGATAGGACATGACGCGTTCGCGGATGGTTTTCGGAGCGGTGTGGAAGCTTCTGCCGGACAGCATCAGGTTCTTGTGCGCGGAGATCGTCAGAAGATTCGTGACGATCTTTGATGTCCAGACAGATCGATCAGAAACCATGGAGCGCAAGGCTCCGATGCGCAGGAACAGAACGCGACAATCCTCGTTTGCCACCACATCCACAAGAAGCGGCTCATCTGCAAGAAGGCCGTAGGTCTCTGCGAAGAACTGGCCGCGTCCCACATGGCTTAGGATCGTCTTGTTCCCCCAGATGTCGTTGTTCTCGATTGTGACGCTGCCCTCGAGCACCAAGCCCATTTGACTGGTAGCCTCCCCGGCGTGAAGGATCGTGCTGCCTTTTCTGTATTTCTTCTCCGATGCGCACAGACGCTCCAGTGCCGTCTGGATTTCTTTGCCGTTCATGCCACGAAAGATCATGGCGTCCTTCACGAGATTGATGTCCATATATGTATTCTCACTTTTTTGAAATTCCGTGGTTATAACCACATACTTTCTCTTCACATCATACTAAAGTCTCATTAGAAACACAAGCAAAACCGGAGGTCAGGCGATGATACGGAAGATCATTCACATCGATGAGGAGAAATGCAATGGGTGCGGACTTTGCGCTACCGCATGCCACGAAGGGGCGATCGACATAGTAGACGGCAAGGCGAAGCTGGTGCGCGAGAACTTCTGCGACGGTTTCGGCGACTGCCTGCCGAACTGCCCTACGGGAGCCATCACCTTCGAGGAACGCGAAGCACCCGAATACGACGATGCCGCCGTGAAGAGAACACAGGAAGAAGCCAAGAACGAGGCAATGAAGATGACGGTAGAGGAAATCATGCAGGTGGAAGATGAGAACGAGAGAAGAAAACTGATGATGGCGAAGATGAAAGAGGAAGGCGGGAGTATGCCGCATGGTGGGTGTCCCGGATCGCGCTCCATGCAGCTTGCAGCACGCGCCGAGGAGAGTCCCGCAGCCCAGATGGAGGCTTATGCCAAACCGATACCCCGGCTTGCCCAATGGCCATGCCAGATCAAGCTGGTTCCCACCGAGGCTCCCTTCTTCGATGGGGCGAAGCTCCTGATCGCTGCCGACTGCACGGCATATGCCTATGCCAACATGCACGAGGAGTTCATGCGCGGCCGCGTCACCCTTATCGGCTGCCCGAAGCTCGATGACATCGACTACTCGGAAAAGCTCACGGAAATCATCAAGAACAACGACATCAGGGAAGTGACCATCGTGCGCATGGAGGTTCCCTGCTGCGGCGGGCTGGAGATGGCGACGAAGAACGCCCTGCAGGCAAGCGGAAAGTTCATTCCGTGGCGGGTCGTGACGATATCTCGTGACGGAAAAATTCTCGATTGATTTCAAATACGTGATTATAACCACATACAAAGCACGGAATGGCTGATAGATTGAGGTCAGAAAGCTGAAAGACAAGGAGGTACAACATGAGTTACACAGACTGGGAAGAAATAACGCAGGAGTTCAAGAAAGTCGATGTACGAGGCGTTGCAGGAAACTTCCTCGACGGCTTGAAGAAGCAAGCGGCGAGCCTACCCGCTGGAAGCGGTATGGAGGTCATCCAGACCTTCGAGCCGATTCCGCTCTACGAGGCAATGGCGATTCTTGGGTACGAACATCACACGGAGAAAGTTTCAGGCAACGAATACCACGCATATTTCTATCGGGTGGAAGCCAAGGGTAGCGTGGAAGACATTCCGGAAAGACCTGCTGTGATTACGAACTACCCGCTGATCGACGAAAAGCTTGGTCAGGTGGCGGTGGAGTTCTGGGATCTAACGTGGAATGACGAAGGTCGCTTCCTCGACTATAACACGCGTCTTCTGCTCTCCCTTGCCAACGCTGTGGGAGCGGGAAGAAAACGCCAGGCGATGCGAGAGCTTCTCAAGGCGTATAAAAACGGACTCGACTCCCGCGCCCTCGACGACGTATTCGAGCAGTTCGCGTGGAACATGGGCATCGGATATTTCAGCTCGGAGATTGCCCCGTCCCCGCTCTTTCAAGCCTACAAGACCATCAAACAGATGGAGAAGCAGGGCAAGGCCAGAGATGAGATCAACCAGACGCTGAAGGAGAAGTTCTCAGATAAGAAGCCCGGTGAAATGAAAGAAACAGGAGGTTGTTAACGATGAATATCACGAAAGAGACGAAACTGGCGGATTTGCTCGCGGAATACCCGTGGCTGAAAGATGAGATTGTAAAGGTGAATGAGAAGTTCAAGATGCTAAATTCACCCATCGGCAAGATCATGGCGAAGAAGGCCACCATCGCAGACATGAGCGGTAAGTCCGGCATGGATGCAGATGAGATCATTAAAGGGCTTACCGACCTCATCGGCTCGCACAACTAGGTGCTGCCATGAAAGAAGCAGCCAGAGAGGTTTTCTCTATCGCAAAAGAAAACGCACCAGTACCCAGATGCACGGTCTCAAAGGAAGTGCATAGCGGCAAGAATGCGATCGTGCATTTTTCGATGGCTAAGAACACCGATATAAGCGCAGAAATCTATCCTTATCACAAGCTGCTTTTGATCCATTCGGGGGTTGTGGAGGTGTATGGGGCAGCAGGGGATGCCGTCAGAGCGAAATCCGCTGACAGCATTTTCACCGATGCGGATACACCCGTAGGGATCAGAACGGACACAGGTGCGGTTTACACGGAGATAGCCATTCAAAAGGAGGACATAGTGAACGAAATAATAAAAGCAGGAGAGGTTTTCAATCTGGCCGAGATCATCCCCTATCAGGACGGAAAGATCGTCAATATGGACATCGTCCAAAACGACAAGATGAAATTTGTCGTCATGGCGTTTGACGAAGGTACGGGGCTTTCAGAACATGCGGCACCCGGTGAGGCGATCGTGTTCGCGCTCGATGGCAAGGCCGTAATCGGTTATGAGGGAAAAGACCATCCTATTAATGCCGGGGAGCAATTCCATTTCGCACAAGGTGGACTCCACTCGGTGAAGGCGAACGGAAAGTTCAAAATGGGTCTTTTGCTTACGCTGGAATGATGGAGGTACACACAGTGAGAAAACATGTAAAAGGAAATGTCAGCTGGATAGGCCATATTGACTGGGAGTTGGAAAGCTTCCACGGGGATGACTATTCGATCATGAACGGGTCGAGTCAGAATGCCTATCTGATTGAAGAAGAAAAAACGGTTTTGATTGATACCGTCTGGACGCCTCACAGGTTCGATTTTGTAGAAAACCTCAAGAAGGAAATCGATTTAAGCAGAATCGACTTTATTGTGGCGAACCACGGAGAGTGCGACCATTCGGGTTCGCTCACAGCTCTGATGGAAGAGATTCCCGACACGCCGATCTATTGCACGGTAAATGCTGTCAAGAGCATCGAGGGTCAGTATGGGAAACGGGGCTGGAACTTTCATGTTGTAAAGACCGGCGATTCTGTGGAGATCGGAAACGGCAAGAAGTTGGTATTCGTAGAGATGCGCATGCTCCATTGGCCGGACTCTATGGCGACATACTTGACCGGAGACAACATCCTGTTCTCCAACGACGCATTCGGCCAGCATTACGCGGTGGAAGAGCTGTTCAATGACAAGGCGGATCAGTGCCTGCTGAATAAAGAAGCGATGAAATATTTCGCCAACATCCTGAACCCATTTGCACCGATTTTGGCAAAGAAGCTTGCGGAGATCGACGGATTCAATTTGACCTTCGACATGATCGCCCCGTCCCACGGCGCTATCTGGAGAGAAAACCCGTTGCAGATTGTAGAAAAGTACGCTGCATGGGCAAATGCGTATCAGGAAGATCAGGTGACGATCGCTTATGACACCATGTGGGAGGGGACAACGAAGATAGCCCACAAGATAGCGGAGGAAATCCATCGTCAGAGTCCTGATACGGTAGTGAAGGTTTTCAATATCGCAAAAGCCGATAAGAACGAGATCATGACAGAGATATTCAAGTCCAAGGCGATTGCAGTCGGCTCTCCGACAGTAAGCAACAGCATTTTGTCCAGCGTAGCCGGATGGATGGAGTTCCTAAAGCAGCTGAAGTTTAAGAATAAAAAGGCCGCTGCCTTCGGGTGCTACGGTTGGAGCGGCGAGTCCGTGAAGCTCCTACAGGAGCAGTTAAAGGGCGCAGGATTTGACGTGATCGAAGAGAATGTCCGTTCCCAGTGGAATCCGGAGGATGAGGATTTTTCGAGCATCCCTGCTTTGGTAACCGCCCTCATTGGCAGCAAGGAAGCTGAGGGTGAAACGGAGAATGTTCCAGATGGCAAGGCCGCAAAGTATCAGTGTGGCCCTTGCGGGTATATCTATGACCCGGAAAAGGGCGATCCGGACAGCGGCATTGCCCCGGGAACGGCTTTTGAAGACCTGCCGGATGATTGGTGCTGCCCCATATGCGGAGTGAGCAAGGATATGTTCGAGGAAGTAAAGTAAGAGGTAGGCTAAACCAGTAATAATCGAAAAAGGCCTGCGGGAATCATTGCTGAAACCGCAGGCCTTTTCATGTCTATATGCGCTTTGTGTAGTCGAGGCTGATCCAGCCAGCGCCGGATTTCAGCCGTCCCCATCCGGCGGCAGACCCCTGCCCGGACTTGACCTCCACGATGGTGAAGACGCCGACGCCGGTGAACCTGCCGGTGCGGGCATAGTTGGTGCCAGCGCCTTTCCTGATGTTGAGGTCGGTGATGGAGACCTTCACGAGGAAGGGCACCTTCGCATTCGAGGCGGCAGAGGCCTGCGGCTTCGCAGGCGCTGCCGTCGTCGTATTTGCCGTGGTGCCGCCGAGCTGCTTGGTCACCTGAGAGGCGAGGTCGTCGAGGCGTGCGTAGAGCCAGTTGCCGGGGCACGACTTGTTGGCGAACCACCTGTGGACGGTGATGACCATCTCGTCTGCTTTCGGCGTGTAGTTCAGCGTCTTGTTCTTGTCTGAGAACCACAGGAGCTTCTTCTTGCCGTTTCGCCTGCAGATGTCCGCACAGAGCTTGATGAGCGTGGCGTAGACCTTGTCGTTCATCCAGTAGGGCTCTGCCGTGTCGGATGCGCATTCGATGGTGACGGCACGCTGGTCGTTGGCGTTGGAGGAGGTGCACCACGAGCGGTTCTTCTCCTCCACGTAGAGGCCGACGCGCCCGTTCTTGTCGATGCCGTAGTTCGACGATGCCTGCGTCGAGCTTTTCGCGAACCAGTCGCCGAGCCCCTCGGCTGTGCATTGACCCACCACGCAGTGGGGCGAGACGCGGTCGATCGCGTGTGTCCTCTGACCCGAGTGGTTCGGGGAGAGCCTCTTGTAGGCCACTAAAGAACTGTTTGTGTAAGCCATTTTATTCACCTTCCTTTTCAGCCCTGTCATGGAGCTGCTCGATCGACGCGATGGCGCGGTCGGTTTGGTAGCTCACGTCCTCGAGCGAGAGCGTCTGGGAGATGAGGCCCTCCTCGACCTCGCAGATCCCGTCGCCGTACATGAGGTCGAAGCTAATTGCCTCGTAGACCCCCTTGGCGCGCCTGCGGGCCCTCCTATTCTCGTCCATGGCGGAGGCGAGGGTCTTGTCGCGGGCGCGGAACCGCTCCATGCCCTCTTTGTCCGAGACCTCGTCATCGTCGTCCGCCGCGCCCGGCGAGAGCGCTGCCCTGATGCGGGCCGCGATGCCCTCGGGATTTCCCGCGGTCGCCTCCTCGGTCTCCTGCCCGGCCCCGGGGAGGGGGTCCGCGTCGCCGAGGCCGTACACCTCGACGGCCCTCCTCGTAGACGTCGCTCACGTCGACGGAGAGCTCGTTCCCGCAGGCGGTGCAGTAGCGGTTCCCGGGTCCGATCTGCTCATGGCATACCAGGCATCTCCTGCCCAGGTCAAACCGAGGGCCATCGCTCGAAGCTCCTCTTCCTGCGGTAGGCAGCGTAAGCCTTGGAAACGGCATAGTCCCTCCTTCCCCTGGGAGGTAGCCCGCCGAAGATGGCGAAGGCGACCGTGATGATCGCGCCGGCAACGATGGCCTGGAAGGCGGAGACGATCTGGACGCTCCCGCCCTTGGTGTCGCTGAAGACTGCGACGCTGATTTACACGAAACCCCATCCCATGATCGCGGTGCCTATGAAGAAGACGCCCTGCGAGATGGTGTTGAGGATCGAGGGCAGCGTGCCCTCCGCGTCGTAGCCCTCCACGGAGAGGATCGCCCCCATCCCTGCGAGCGCCCTCTCGCGCTCGGCGAGGCTGCGGCGGAGGGTCGCCCTCCTCTCCTCGAGCTCCCGTTCCGCCCTGCGTGCGGTGGCGCGGGTCTTCGCCTTGGCGAGGGCCTCCTCCGCTACGCAGACGTCGTCCTCTGCGTCGACGACTGGCATCCGCACGTGGGCGGCGTCCTGCCTCGTTTCGAGCGAGCGCCTCCACGGCTCCGCGTCCCTCTCTAGTGGGGACCCGTTCGCCCTCCAGTCCGGGAAGTCGAACTCGTGGTGCCGCGCGGTCAGGTCGTCGGGGTCGAATATGTAGGCGGGGTCGTAGTTCCTGTGCTCGAAGACCCCGCTCTTCGCGTCCTCGACGGGGTATTCGGACCCCATTCAGACGACGGCATGCCCCGCGTCCATATGCGCGAGCTCGGATGCCTCGAAGACCTCCTGGTCCTTCTGCGAGTACTGGTAGGAGACATCCGGGACGCTCCCCGCGTGGACCGTCTCCGACTGGACCGTGATGGTGCGCTTCCTCCGCAAGCTGGCGGGCGGTCGCGTAGTCCTGCCCGCCTGCGAGGAAGACCGTCGTGGCGCAGTTGTCGCGTACGGTGTTTGCGGTCTCCTGACTGTAGACCTCTTGAATCTGCGAGAGGCTCTACAGGATGACCGTGAGGTCGATGTTGCGGGAGCGGACGACCGCAAGTAATGGGCGAAGAAGGTCGGCGAGTGGAATCCCGACGTAGAAATCGTCGGGGACACGCCCGACGGCCAAGACCAGATTGAGATGTAGGCGGTTGGACGCGGACGCGGCTGATCGTGTACCGTTTATGGTCCCGTGGTGGGCGATGTATGGACCAGTTGCGACACACAGACGGGCCATAGCTTGCTGGATTTTCGCTATGTGGGACATAGACGGTACACGGATGGACCGTGGTTGGGCGGCGTTCGGGCAGCCGTTGTCCGTTAGCACACCACGCTTGTGGCCCGTGGCTGGTCATAGATGGGCGGGTGTTGGTCCCTTGACGGACGACAGGCAGTACGAGTGCTTTGGGCTGATAAACGCTTCTGAGGATTCTCGAACCATCGAGACAGGATTGCGATAAGCGACAGAATAAAATACATGGTTGCTATCCGGATGAAAAAGGCCGGAGACGTTTACCGTCTCCTACCTGCATTTGGTCGCTGGGACAGGATTTGAACCTGCGACCTCCGGTTATGAGCCCAACCACGCAGCAGGCGGCCGCGAGGCAGACGCCCATGCCTGCCAGGACCACGCCCAGAGAGGCGTTGGGCGCCTCGTAGCGCGCCTCGACCTGATGATGTCCCGCCGTCAGGGTAAACCCCACGAAGCCGTAGTTCACGCGGAAGGTCGGCACCTCACGGCCGTCCACGCTCACCCTCCATCCCAGGGTATGCGGCACGCTCAGGCAGGCCACGGACCCGTCGACGTCAGCGTCGGCCGTGCCGCTCAGCCGGTCCGCGCCGGCAAGGCACAGCCGTGCGGGAGCGGGGTCATAGGCGATGGGGCCGTCGGGGCCGCCAACCGTGTGGCCGCCCAGCTCCTGCTGCCCCGTCGGGCGGGCCTGTCGCTCCAATGAGTCGGCCACCTCGTCAGGGACGATGACGCTCGCCGCAAGAAGCTCCCTGCGCCCCTCGGCGTCCATGAGGGCCGCGTCAGACTCCCGCACGACTCCCCGCCGCACCGACAGGGGACACGCCGCTCCCAGCACCTCATAGACGCGCACCGAGCCAAATTGGGCCCTCTGGTCGTATGCGGGCCCTGCCAGGTCGTCGTGGGAGAGAAGGTAGCGCACGCCCAGCAGCCTCAAAAGCGCCGGCTGGTCGGGGTCGGCGAGGAACTCCTGGTAGGCGCTCTCGCCCACGAGGACGCGAGGCCACAGCTGTCGGTAGAAGTCAATGACGTCGCTGTCGAGGGTGGAGTTATACGAGGACACGCCGGCATACCCCTGCACGAGCGCGTCGTTGAGGCGCGTCCAGTCGCGGTAGCGCTTCTCAACCCGCACGAAGCCGTCTCCCTGCGCCCTGACCCAGGCGAGGGCCGCACGCGTGTCCTCGTCGCGTCCGGGGCTCACCGCCGCCGGAAAGCGGTCGGGCAGGCCCGTCGCCCTGTGATTGGTGGCCATGAAGGCGTCGGTCACGCTGCCGAACAACGCGAGGGCGCAGAGCAGGACGAGCGCCACGTTCCGTCTGGCCCCCGTTCGACCCAGGCAAAGCAGGAGGGCGATGCCGCCGGCGATGCTCACAAGATAGACGAGGCAGGTGACGTGGCCGTCAACCGTATGCGCCAGGGACCACCCGATGACGACGAGGGTGAGTCCGCCCGTCGCAAGCAGCGTCGGGCGAGACGGACCGCCCAGCGCGACGCGCCGCTCCCATCCGACCGCCATGGCCAGGCACAGGGGGATGGCAAGCGCGAAGGAGCTACGATACTTGGGCTCGACGAAGAGGTTCGAGAGCGCCGGGAGAAAGAAGTTAAGGCAGTACAAGGCGCAGATGAGCGCGGCGATGCCGGCGAGCGCCCTCTCGCGCCTCTCCGCCCCCGTGAGCTCCCAATGGAAGAACTGCCCCAGGAGCATGACGGAAAAGCCGGAGAAGCCCATTTGGACGAACTCGTACACGTTGACGTAGCCGAACCCTGCGGTGGGGGGTATGACTGAGGGAGGGATGTCCGACCCGGCGCTGATGAGCGTGGACCCCAGAAGGCGGCTCAGGACGGGCAGCACCCAGCGCACGGGGACGAAGGCGCCAAGGTAGCCCATGGCCCGTGAGGCCAGGGTGCTCGTCCCGCTCACGCGCGCCGACTCACCCAGAAGCAGCGTGGCATAGGGGACGACCGTCAGCATGGACATGAGCAGGCCGCAGATGACGGGTGCGGCCAGCCTGCCGAAGCATCTCGCGTACGTGGCCGGGGACGCGGCGTCCATGACGCAGGGCAGCCTCAGCGCGGCGTAGGCGCTGGCATAGAGCATCACCATGAATCCCGAGTACGTGCTCATCATGACCGTCGCCGCGACGGCGCAGGTGACCCCCAAAAAGCGGGGGACGCTCCAGCGCCGCATGAGGAGCTCAAGCAGGAGAGTGAGCAGGGTCGCCATCACGAGCACGGTGCCGAGCCAGTAATGCTGCCCCCACAGGACCAGGTAGCCGCAGAAGGCAAAGAGTGACGCCCCCAGGACCCGCGACAGAGGGAGGCGGCAGTAGCCGCACAGCAGCCGGTCAAAGAGGAAGGCGCAGCAGACCACCTTGAGGGCCTGGACGATCGCGAGGGCACCGCCGAGCAGGCCGTCGCCAAACGCCAGGCACAGCGGGAGCAGGACCAGGTTGAACGGGTCAAGAGTCCAGCTCTGGTAGGACATGAAGCTGGTGCCCAGGCCGTAGTCGGCGTTCCACAGGCCCAGAGAGCCGTCCCTGATCGACCTCAGCAGGCTCAGGTAGTAGGGCACGTACTGCTCGGAGGTGTCGGAGCCCACGTCATAGTAGGCAAACAGCCGTGCCCCCACGAGAAACCTCCCGTAGACGACCCAGACGCCGGCAAGGACCACGACCCCCAGGACGGCCGCCTCCGCGCGCGTGACGCGCCCCGACGCCGTCATGAGTCGGTCAGCACAGCGAAAAAGGACGGCCGCGGCGAGTCCGCCCGTCATGAGGATGCCAATCAGATAGGACAAGAGCGACGCTTCCATGTGCCTCCTTTTGCGACGGCGGACCTGCATGCGCGGCCGGCATGACTCTCTGCGCTATAGTGTAAGGGTTATGCGGCACCCGACCGTCTGGAGGCGGCATGGCCGAAGAGGCTCCTACCATCAACTTCAACATCCCCCCGTTCGTGGGGACGGAGCTCGGCTACATCCGCGAGGCGGTGGAGGCAAACCACAAGATCTGCGGAGACGGGCCGTTCTCGCGCAAGTGCCACGCGTGGATGGAGGAGCGCTTTCGTGCCGAGAAGGTGCTGCTCACCACGAGCGGAACCTCGGCCCTCGAGATGGCGGCCGTTCTCTGCGACCTCGCGCCCGGCGACGAGGTGATCCTGCCGAGCTATACCTTCTCGTCCACGGCCACGGCCTTCCAGGCCGTGGGCGCGCGCCTCGTCTTCGTGGACGTTCGCCCCGACACCATGAACATCGACGAGAGCGTCATAGAGGCCGCCGTTACCGAGCGCACGCGCGTCATCGTGCCCGTGCACTATGCCGGGGTGGCCTGCGAGATGGATGAGATCCTGCGCATCGCCCGCCGTCACCACCTCATGGTCGTCGAGGACGCCGCCCAGGGCGTCATGAGCAGCTACAAGGGCAGGGCCCTGGGCACCATCGGGGACTTTGGGTGCTACTCGTTCCACGAGACCAAGAACTACTCCATGGGCGAGGGCGGGGCGATTCTCATCAACAACCCCGAGCACATCGACCGCGCCGAGATCATCCGCGAGAAGGGCACCAACCGCCAGCGCTTCTTCCGCGGCCAGGTGGACAAGTACACCTGGGTGGATCGCGGCAGCTCCTACCTGCCGAGCGACCTCAACGCCGCCTATCTGTGGGCCCAGCTCGAGCAGGCCGACGCCATCAACGACGACCGGCTGGCGAGCTGGCGGTTCTACTATGACCAGCTGACGCCCCTCAGGGACGCGGGCAAGATCGAGCTGCCGACCGTGCCTGACGGCTGCGTGCACAACGCGCACATGTTCTATCTCAAGTGCGCCGACCTCGACGAGCGCAGCTCCCTCATAGCCCACCTCAAGGCCAAAAACATCCAGGCCGTCTTCCACTACGTCCCGCTGCACAGCTCGCCGGCGGGCCTGCGCTTTGGGCGCTTTGCGGGCGAGGACAACTGCACCACGACCGAGTCCGACCGCCTCGTGCGCCTGCCCCTGTACTATGGGCTCAGGCGAGAGGACGCCCGGCGCGTCGTGGACGCCGTGGGGGGCTTCTATGGCTAAGCCCGACGGACCCTCAATCCTCCTGCTTGGGGGGTCGCGCCACCAGGTTCCCGCCATCGAGACGGCCAAGAGGCTTGGCTATCGCACGGTGCTGTGCGACTATCTCCCCGATAACCCGGGACAGTTCAGCGCCGACGTGTTCTACCAGCTGAGCACGACCGACCGGCAGGCCATGCTGCGCGTCGCCCAAGACGAGGGCGTCTCGGGCGTGCTGGCGTTCGGGACGGACGTCGCGGCCGCCACGGCGGCCTATGTGGGGGAGAGTCTCGATCTTCCCACGAACCCCCTGGCCGCGGTCGAGGTGCTGAGCGAGAAGCATCTCTTCAGGGCGTATCTTGCCGACCATGGGTTTCCCTGCCCCCGCCACGCTCGCCTGGCCGCAAGTGTCTCCGTCGACGAGCTTCTGCGAGCGGCCGAGGGGATGAGGCTTCCCGTGGTGCTCAAGCCCACGGACTCGTCCGGCTCCAAGGGCGTCCACGTCCTGCGGTCCCTGAGCCCCAGCCTGGTCGCCGACGCCCTGGCCGACGCCGCGGGGTTCTCGCGCAACGGCCTGCTTCTCCTTGAGGAGTACATCGAGGCGGGCTTTCCTCGCGTCGTCGGGGGGGACGTCTTCGTCGTCGACGGCACGGTCAGGTTCTGGGGGCTCATGAGCTGCCTGCGCGACCGGGGCATCGGCGGGCTCGTGCCGGTGGGCGAGCGATGGCCCTCGGGGCTTGCCCCCGCCCAGCTCGACGCCGCCAAGGCCCAGATTCAGGCGCTCGTCACGAGCCTGGGCGTTCGCTTCGGCGAGATGAACGTCGAGATCATCTTTGACCGCCATGACGTTCCCCACTTTCTGGAGCTCGCCGCCCGCGCGGGGGGCAACATGCTCCCCAACCAGCTCTCCGACATTGCGGGGGTGGACCTCGTCGAGGCAAACGTCCGCTTTGCGATGGGCGAGACCATGGAGCTCTCGTTTGACGGGGTCAGCGCCCCGGGCGCCTATGCCACCTACATGCTCCATGCGCAGCGTCCGGGCATCTACCGGGGCGTGGAGCTGTCGAGCGAGCTGCTGGCGCACCTCTATCGGCGCGTGGACTACGTCGCCGAGGGGTCGCACGTGGGCGCCCTCGGCGACGCGAGCAAGGCGCTTGGCGTCCTCTTCCTGCGCTTCTCGTCAACGGCCGAGATGGAGGGCCTGCTTGATAGAATAGGGGAGCTCGTCTTGGTTCACATCGACTAAACACGGGGGCGTGCAAGTGATTTCTACGACGGATGCGCGTGAGGGACGGGGCCCGTCGCGGCTCGTGTCGGTGGTCATCTCGTGCTATAACTCCGAGAGGACCATCCGTGAGGTCGTCGAGCTGTCGATGGCCGAGTTCGCGCGGATGGACGGCTACGACTGCGAGTTCGTCCTCGTGGACGACTGCTCGTCCGACCGGACGTTCGAGGTCATCCGGCAGCTCGCCGACGAGCACCCCAACGTCCGCGGGGCGAGCCTCATGCGCAACTTTGGCCAGCATAACGGCCTCATGTGCGCCATGCACTTTGCCCAGGGGGACTACGTCCTGGGCATGGACGACGACCTTCAGACCCACCCCTCGCAGATACCTGCCCTGATCAAGAGGATGGAGGAGGGGTTCGACCTCGTCTACGGCTGCTACCGCGAGTCGTTGAACGGCAGCCTCAAGCGCTTTACGAGCTGGCTCAACAAGGTCACCTCCAACAAGCTGCTGGGGCGTCCCGAGGGTATCCGCGCGAGCAACTTCTGGGTCATCAGCTCCCAGGTCAAGGACCAGGTCATCCGCTACGCCAACTACAACCCCAACGTTGACGCCCTCTTCACGCGAATGACGAGGCGCGTGGCCAACGTCACGATCGAGCACCATCAGCGCGCGTACGGGTCATCGGGCTACACGCTCGCGAAGCTGGTCAGGCTCTGGCTCGCCTACTTCAACTACACGGTGGTGCCCCTGCGGATCGTGTCGGCCGTCGGCGTCATCACCGCCGGCGTCGGGTTCTTCGCGGGCGTCGTCACCGTCGTGCGCAAGGTCCTGAATCCCGGCATGATGGCGGGATGGGCCTCCACGATCTGCGTCCTGCTCTTTTTCTTCGGCCTGGTGCTGCTCACGCTGGGGGTCATAGGAGAGTACCTGGGCAACATCGTCTTGTCCATCAACTCGACCCCGCAGTTCATCGTTCGCGACAAGGTCAATCTCTGAGGAGGGTCATGCCGAGGCGCCGCTTGGGCGTGCCTCGGCGGCAGCGGGCGTCGGCCCATGACAGACGGTAGATGACAGAAGGAAGAGGACATGGCAATCAACGGACACGTGACGAACGAGCTCGGCGCGCTTCTCAGGGACGGCTTCGCGCGTCCGCGAGCCGAGGAGTACCTGAGCATCCTCAAGGAGGAGATCGAGCCGCCCAAGACGTCCGAGAAGGGCACGTTTGAGGACGGCATGTTCGACCCGGACTACTGCGCCTGGGCCCACTCCTATGGCTTCTTTGCCAAGGAGGCCTACGTCTACGACCTTGACGAGGCCAACAAGGACGACTACATGTCGGACTATGACTACCACCGCGTGTGGCCGCTCAACGCCTGGCAGCGCATCTGGATCAACGACAAGCTCACCCTCAAGTACATGATGCAGGGAAGCAGCCTTGACGCCTATCTCCCCGACTATTATTACTACTCGACCCCTCAGGGCCCCCTCCCGCTGTACGGGAGCGGCGCGAGGCCCGGCGACGAGGCGTTTCTTGATACCCTGAGGGCTGTCGGCGAGTTTGCCTGCAAGCCCTGCAACGGCTCGCGCACGGTGGGCTTCCACAAGCTCGCCTGGCATGACGGCGACTACTTCATCGACAATCGCCCCTCCAGCGCGGACGGCGTCATAAGCTTCCTGCACGCCAACCCCAACTTCGTCTTTACGGAGTTCCTTCATCCCAGCACCCAGATGGCCAAGATCAGCCCCGTCATCAACAACCTGCGCATCATGGTGTTCAACCCCTCGGGCGTCGAGCCCGTCATCGGCGCCTCGTACTTCCGCATCGCGATGGACGCCGGCACCGACGACAGCAAGTCCAACTACCGCTATCCCGCCAACGGCGACTGCGGCAACTACAACGTGTGGTTTGACTGGAAGACGGGGCACTTTGGCAGAGGGACGATCCTCTACGCCAACCGGGTCGTGGACGCGCCCCGCTCGCCTGACACCGGCGTGCTAGCCGAGGGCGTGCTGGATGGCTGGCAGGAGGTCTGCGACATGGTCCTTGAGATGTCCGAGCGCCTCAACCCGCTCGAGTACCTTGGTTACGACGTGTGCATCAGCGACAAGGGCCCCAAGGTCATCGAGATCAACTCGCACTCGGGCAGCAAGTACCTCCAGTACTTCCAGCCCTTCTACAAGGACGACTTCCTCCGGGGCTACTTCAGGGACAAGGTCGAGGCCATCGAGGCGATGGACGAGGACCAGATCAGGCGGCGCAACGCGCTCGTCCGCTAGACCCCGGACCCTCGCGGGCGGCTCGCGGTGGGCCGGACGCATGATGAAGACGCGACCAAGGAGGACGGATGCGGAGGCTGGCCATCATCGGAGCGGGGCCCATGGCGTGCGTCTTCGCTCAGAGGGCGCGTGAGCTGGGCATCGAGACGCACTGCTTCGCGTGGGCGCGGGGGGCCCAGGCCCGAGACGCGGTTGACGTCTTTCACGACGTCTCCGTCACCGAGCATCACCGGATCGCCCGCATCTGTCGCGACCTGGGCATCGACGGCGTCGTCGCCACCACCGAGCTGACGATCCACCCCGCGGCGGCCGTGGCCCATGCGCTGGGTCTCAACGGCCACGATGTCGAGGTCGCGCGCGTCCTCACCGACAAGCATCGCAACCGCGAGGCCGTGCGTGACGTCGAGGGCCTCTGTCAGCCGCGCTATCGTCTCGTCAAGGCGGACGAGCCGGCGGACATGGGGAACTGGGGCCTATCCTATCCCGCCATCGTCAAGCCCACCTCGGAGGGGGGTAAGCGCGGGGTCACGGTGGTCACGGACGACGCCTCCCTCGCCGACGCCCTGGCCTACGCGCGCCAGGAGAAGAAGGCGTCATCCGACATCATCGTCGAGGAGTTCGTGCCCGAGGGACAGGAGTATTCGGTCGAGAGCCTCTCCTACCATGGCGAGCACCGCATCATCCAGGTGACGGGAAAATGGAGCTCGGGCGCTCCCCACTGCGTGGAGCTGGGACATCATCAGCCGGCGCGCCTCTCGGCCGCCCAGCGATCGCGCATTGAGGACGTCCTGGCGCGCGCCCTCTCGGCGGTGGGCGTCTCAAACGGCTGCTGCCACACGGAGGTCAAGCTGTGCGGCGACGACCTGTACCTCATCGAGTTCAACGCCCGCCCCGGCGGGGACCATATCTCGCACCCCCTGACGGAGCTGAGCACCGGCTATCCCTACGTCACCGGTATGATCCAGATAGCGCTCGATGACTTCGAGCTGCCGGACGCGAGCTCCTTCGAGGCGAACGCCGCGGGCATCTGCTTCGTGACCGAGCAGACCAAGGAGCTCCGGGACGTCTTTGACCGGTGCCAGGACGAGCCCTGGTGCTATGAGAGGCACGAGGTCCCCGGGGGCCTCAGGTCGCTCGAGCACAATCACGTGTACGACACGAACTACTTCATCTACTTCTCGCGCGAGGGACGTCCCGCGTTTCTCGACGACGTCGAGCGACATGCGTGGTGGCGCGAGGCCGCGGGGGCTTGACGGTCGCTCGCGAGCGCCCTCGCGATCAGCTCGCACTCATAGTCCATGTCATCTGTCGTGTAACGCTGGTCCACGGGCAAAGGCAGGATGTCTTTGGCGTATCGCCCGGCGACGCCCGGCAGCTCCGTCGCGTTGCCCCAGAGCGTCGAGACGTAGAGCCTCTGCTTTTGCAGGCGCCTGCGTAGCGCGGCGCCCCCCTCGATGAGGAGGGGATACATGAAGGCGCCATAGGTCGAGCGCACGGCAAGCTCGTTCATGCCGTCGAGTCGCTTCGCCAGATGATCGAAGTTCTCCTGCCGCCTCGTCGCTACGTCCGCGTAGTCCACGGCACGCAGGATGTTGTGGGTGATGGGGCTCATCCAGCTCACCGGCTCGCTCACAAAGCGCTTGTTGTTGGCCGCGGACTCGGGATAGTAGTCGTTGGCGGGCAGCTCGCAGCGGGCCAGCACGAAGCCCATCTTGTCGTGTGACTGACAGCTGGGCAGCTCGCGCCCAACGTGCGCGTCCGTGTACAGATAGGCCCCGTCGGCGACGCCAAAGAACTTTCGGCAGGAGTAGAGCGTGTCAAGATGGGGGAGGGGCCTGCGGAAGAAGGCCATGACCTCATCGACGACGATCCTCCCGTCGCAGCGCCCCGCCGCCTCCCGTATGTCCTGGTCAAGGAGCTGCCCGTAGTAGTCCACCAGATAGAGGTAGTCGTTCTCTGACATGTCGACGGTTTCGTAGTCGGGGCGCAGGTCCGCCGCGACGTCGTACGGTCGCACCCTGACGCCCAGGGAAAGCAGGGTCGCCTCGACGGAGCCGCAGAGGTAGCGGGGGACCCACATGGACGTGATGGCGCGCGCCTCCACGAGGTAGGCGAGGCAGGACCTCGCGCAGTTGAGCGCCAGGGCGCCCTCGTGATACTCGTGCCCCGAGAAGCGCTCGAGCTCAAAGTAGCCGCCGATCTCACGCTGCGTCATGTCCACGTTCCCACCTCGCATCCGCCCGGCCGTCTGGGCACACGATACCCCTTGGCAGGCCGGCCATCAAGGAGTCAGGCGCAGGCGCGGGCCAAGGGGAGGCCGCCTCGTGCGGGACGCCTCCATCAAGTATCATGAGAGAAGTGGTGACGGCCCCTTCGGGGGCGGGAAGGTCGTGGGCTCATGACGGTTCAGACGAGGCGTGACAGGGTGCGGGCGCTTGGCGGGGAAGCCCTATGACGAGGCCTCTCGCGCGCGTGTCGGGCAGGGCGGGGACGCTTTTGTCCCTGCACCTGCTGCTTGCCGTCTTCTCGCTCAGCGGCATCATGAGCAAGCTGGCGGCCCGTCACGCGTTCATGAGTCCGGGCTTCCTGCTATGGTACGCGGGCATGGTCGGCGTGCTCGCCGTCTACGCCGTCGGATGGCAGCAGGTGATCAAGCGCCTCCCCCTCACCGTGGCATACGCGAACCGCGCCGTGACCGTCATCTGGGGCATCGTCTGGGGGGCGTCGCTCTTTGGGGAGACGATCGGCTGGCAGAAGGTCGTCGGCGCCCTCGTCGTCCTTGTCGGGGTCGTGCTGTACTCCACCGCAGGCGGGGGCGAGCGCCCATGAGCGGCGTCGCCCCGTATGCGGCCCTCGCCCTCCTGGGCGTCTTCGTGAGCGGCGTCTCGCAGGTCCTGCTCAAGAAGTCCGCCATACGGGGGCACGCATCGCGCAGTCGGGAGTACCTGAACCCGCTCGTCATCACCGCCTATGCGCTCTTCGTCCTGGCGACCTTGCTCTCCACCCTCGCGTATAAGGTGATCCCCCTCTCCATGGGCCCCATCCTCGACGCGACGGGCTACCTCTACGTGACGGGCTTTGGCGTGACGATCTTCAAGGAGCGCCTCACCCGCCGCCAGGTGCTGGCCCTGTGTCTCATCATCGGGGGGATCGTCATCTATGCGCTGGGAGTCTGACGGGGCGTCGCGGCCGCCTTCCTGACGTCCGTCATGCCGAACGCGCCGCCCGCGCGCCTCGGCGGCACCGCCCGTCCGCGCGAGCAGGGGAGGAAGGGTTACTATGAGCACTGCACCATCTGCAAGGTGGCCGGGCGCGCCACCGTTACGACAAGCGACGGGAGCCAGCATGGACATCGACCCCATCCTCGTGACGCGATCATCGATGCCGCCCTTCGAGGAGTACGTCTCGGAGATAGCCCCGCTCTGGGAGTCGCGGTGGCTCACCAACATGGGCGTCAAGCACCAGGAGCTGGAGCGTAGGCTCGAGGAGTACCTGGGCGTCGCCGACCTCGCCCTGTTCGTCAACGGCCATCAGGCCCTGGAGTGCGTCCTCGAGGCCATGGGGCTCTCGGGAAAGGTCATCACGACGCCCTACAGCTTTGCCTCGACGACCCACGCCATCGTCCGCAAGGGCCTCAAGCCCGTGTTCGCCGACATCCGCCCGGATGACTACACCCTTGACCCCGCCGAGGTCGAGCGTCTGGTGGACGGTGAGACCTGCGCCATCCTGCCGGTCCACGTCTACGGGAACCCCTGTGACGACGACGCGCTCGCCGACATAGCCGAGCGGCACGGGCTGCGTCTCATCTATGATGCGGCCCATGCCTTCGGGGTCAGGGTGAACGGGCGCCCCGTGGCGTCCTTCGGCGACGCGTCCATGTTCTCGTTCCACGCGACCAAGGTGTTCAACACCATCGAGGGCGGCGCGGTATGCTTCAAGGACCCCCAGCTCAAGACCAAGCTCAACCGGTGGAAGAACTTTGGCATCGCAGACGAGGAGAACGTCGAGTTCGTGGGCGGCAACGCCAAGATGAACGAGTTCTGCGCCGCCATGGGGCTCTGCAACCTGCGTCATCTTCCCGGGGAGATCGAGAAGAGGCGTCTCGTGGCGCAGCGCTACTGGGAGCGCCTGGAGGCCGTGGACGGCATACGGGTCCATCGGCCCGCGTCCGGCGTCTCCTCAAACTACGCCTACCTCCCCGCCGTCTTCGAGGAGGGGCGCTTCGGCGCCACGCGCGACGACGTCTTCGCGGCCCTGCGGCGCCAGGGCGTCTTCTCGCGCAAGTACTTCTATCCCCTCATCAGCGACTTCGCGTGCTACCAGGGGAGGTTCGACTCTGACCTCACGCCCCATGCCCAGCACGTCGCCGCGCGCGTGCTGACGCTGCCGCTGTACGCCGACCTTGCCCTTGAGGACGTGGACCGCATCTGTGACGTCATCGTCGCGTGCGGGCGCTAGCGAGGGTCGCGTCGTCGTGAAAGGAGCACTCCCGTTGGATGCGCCCGTCATCTCCGTCATCGTGACCGTCTACAATCACGGCCCCTATGTCGAGCGCTGTCTGCGGGGCATCCTCATGCAGCGCTGCGACCATCCCTTTGAGGTGTGGGTCGGCGAGGACTGCTCCCCCGACGACTCGCGCGAGGTCATGCGGCGCATCGAGCCGGAGTTCCCGGACAACTTCCACTTCCTCTATCGCGAGCACAACCTGGGAGACGCCAACAACACGGACCTTATTGCACGCTGTAGGGGCAGGTACCTGGCAATCTGCGAGGGCGACGACTTCTGGACCTACGAGGGGAAGCTTCAGGAGCAGGTTGACTTCCTGGAGGCGCATCCCGAGTACGTGGCCTGTTACCATCACTGCACGGTGGTGGGAGAGGACTCCCTGCCCAACGGCGAGCGCTATCCCGACTGCCTGGCGGACGACTACTCCTTCCGGGAGAACTTCCTGTGCACCATGCCGGGCCAGACGAGCACCTCGGTGGTGAGGATGAGGCCCTATCTTGCGCAGAAGGAGCGCTTCCTGTCGTTCAAGCGCTTCGACTCCTATCCCGAGGACCGCCGCAACGCCTTCATCCTGCTGACGGTGGGCAAGGTCAAGGTGTTCCAGGAGGCCTGGGGGGCATATCGTCACGTGACGCACGGCGGCACGAGCTACTCGGCCCAGGTCAAGGTCAGCGAGACCTACGCGCGCAACGAGGTCCTCTTTGGCCAGACGCTCGTGGACTACGCCCTCGCGTCCGGCAACCCCGAGGCGGTCGACGCCGCCCGCCGCACGTATTACCGACTGCTGCTCAAGTGGAGCGTGGGAAGGGTGCGCGTCGCGTCGCTCGCCGACTCCCTGAGGGAGCTCGCCCGCGAGCCGCACGCCCTGCGCTACCTGCTTTCCGTTCCGCGCTGGTACGCCATTCTGGGCGTGCGCGCGCTGGCGGGCAGGGGCGTCACGCTCTAGGGTCGCCCGCTGCGACCCCGGTCTTGTCCCTTTGGGTCCTGACGTCGAGCTTCTGGCGTTTGCGTGTCCTGCGCCGAGAGCCGCGCCGCTGCCCTATCATGAGGGCAAGCGATTCGTTGCCCAGCGAGAGGGGATGTCCGCATGCGCGCCAGCCAGCTACGCCGTCTGATGGGGGGAATGGTCCGCTCGGCGCTGTGCCGCGCGGCTGCCCTCACGCTTCTTCTCGTCTGCGCCTGGCTCCCCCAGACGGTCCGCGCCACTGAGTATGCCCAGGTCGAGGATGGCGTCTATGCCATCACCTCAGCGCTGTCGGGCAACGCGCTCGACATCGCGGCCGCGCGGACCTCAAACGGCGCGAACGTCCAGACGTGGGAGGCCAACGGCACCTTCGCGCAGTACTGGCGCGTCACGCGCGTGGACGGGCACTACGCCATCGTGAACTCCCTTACGGGCGTGTCCCTTGACGTCGCGGGCGGTCGGGCAATGTCCGGCACGAACGTCCAGATATACGAGGCAAACGGCACGAAGGCCCAGCTGTGGGACTTCGTGCGACGTGACGACGGCACGTACGCAATCGTCTCGGCGCTTGACGGGCGCCTTGCTTTGGACGTCGCGGGGGCGAGCCCCAGGAGCGGGGCGAACGTCTGGGCCTATGCCGCCAACGGCACGAAGGCCCAGAGCTGGCGCCTCTGTAAGGTGGAGCGCGCCCTCGATGACGGCCTCTACACGATCGCGAGCTCCCTGAGCCCTGACAGGGTGCTCGACGTGCGGAACGGGTCTGCCGCCAACGGCGCGGCGATTCAGCTCTGGTCGCCCAACGGCACCGCCTCCCAGACGTGGTCCCTCTCGTGGGACGAGCGCACGGGCTTCTACACCCTGCTTGCGGCCGGGTCTGCCAAGTCGCTGGACGTGCCCGGCGCCCAGGGCTCAAACGGCGTGCGGCTGCAGCAGTATGACGCCAACGGCGCCCGTGCCCAGGCCTGGGCCGTCCGCCGCGCGTCCGACGGCAGCTACGTCATCACCTCGGTCGTCTCCGGGAGGGCCATCGACGTGCCGGGGGCCCACGCCGGGCAGGGGTCCGCGGTGCAGCTCTGGGACGCCAACGGCAGCAGGGCGCAGGGATGGTCCCTGACGCCGACCACGCTCTCGTTCTCGGGCACCTATCGGATCGGCAGCGTCGCCAACGAGGACGGCGTCCTCGACGTGCGCGGCGCCTCCATGGCCCAGGACGCCACGGTTCAGGTGTGGGAGGCCAACGGCACCCTCGCGCAGACCTGGGAGCTTGTCGACTGCAAGGACGGCACCCATACCCTCAGGAGCGCCAACTCGGGACGCTATCTTGCCGACGAGGGCGGCGCCCTCGCCAGCCTTGCCGCGCCCGCCGAGACGGCCCGCTGGAAGGTCCAGGTGGGCAGGGGTGGCTACGTGTTGAGAAATGCCGTCACGGGCAGGGTCCTCGCCGCCTCGGACGGCGCCCGCCGAGGGGCCGTCGTGAGCCTTCGGGCAAAGGAGTCCGGGGAGCGGCTGTGGAAGCTCGTCCCCGCCGCGCTGGTGGGGGAGGGCACCTATGTGCTCTACAACCGCAGCGCCCCCGGCCAGGTCCTTGACGTTCCCGGCGGCACGGCCGCGAGCTACCAGGCGCTTCAGACCTATGGCTTCAATGACAGCGGGGCCCAGAAGTGGGTGGTCAAGGCTGCGGGCAACGGCTTCTACACCATCACCAACGCCAGCTCCAACCTCGCTCTCGACGTGCGCGGGGCGTCGGCCGCAAGCGGGACCGTCGTGCAGCAGTACACCGCCAACGGCACCAAGGCGCAGCTCTGGCGCTTCGTCGTCGCCCCCTCGGGAGGCGTCGAGGTGGTCTCGGCCCTCGGCTCGGGCACGCTCGCGTTGACGACGTCACGGCCCGTCGCGGCGAACGGCGTCCCGACCGTCGTGTCCACGTGTGACCCGGCGGCGGGCCCGAGCTTCTCCTGGAATTTGGCAAGGACCACCTTCTCGCGCATCACCGAGGTGGCGGACGTCTGGGGCGACCCGTCGTACGTCGCGCAGATGCGTGCGCGTGCGACCGAGGTCGGCAGCTCGACGCCCTGGGTCGTCCTGGCGGACAAGGCGCGCGGACGGGCGACGGTCTTCTTCCGTTCGGGCGGCTCGTGGGTGCTCGCCAACTCTATGGACATACGGACGGGCGGAAATACCTTCACGGGGACCTTCAAGGTGTACATCACGGCTCGCGGCTACTGGAAGTGGCCCGACTGCGATGACGTCAACGACTGGTATGTGGGCTACATGGAGGACTGGTGGGAACGTCCCAGCTCCTCTCACATGAGAGAGGTGCCCGGCAGGGGGTATGACGAGGGACAGGGCTTCCACTACGGCTACGTCGGCTCCGGCTGCATCACCGTCGAAGACAAGGGCAGGATCAAGTGGATGCACGACAACGTGACGGTGGGATCGACGGTCAGCATCTTCTAGGGGCGCCCGCTGCGACGGCGCAGGGCCTCCGCCGACCTACCATTTGAGGTCTCTGCCCGACAGGCGCAGCAGGAGGCGATAGGCCGTCAGGAAGGGTCCCATGAGACCCGCCTTGTAGAATAGGCGTGCGAGCCAGAGCTTGCGCGCCGCCGACCCCTGCGTGAGGGCGGCGTGCAGGCTCATGTAGGGAGACCTTCGCCAGGTGGGAAAGTGCTCGTCAAGATAGCCCGTCGTGACACGCAGACCCTCCCTGAGGGTGCGCCCGTCGCCGCAGGAGAGCCTGAAGGACATGGAGACGCCCAGGTGCAGGAAGGCCGTGGCGTCCAGGGACGCCAGGAGGCCCTCTGAGGCCCCGCCCCTCTCAAAGAGCTCCCTGACCTCAAGCAGGGCTACCCGGACGCTCTGAACTTGAGCTGGCGTCACGCTGTTGATCATGGAGCCACGCCTGATCAGGTAGTTGTAAGGGGCGTCGCCGGTAAACGCCACCGGGCGCCTCGACGCGAGATAGGCCAGCTGGCTGAGCATGACGTCCTCGAGGATGGCGGGCGGCTCCTCGAGCCGGCCCATGCGTCTGAGAAGCTCGGCGCTAAAGCACTTGTTCCAGGCGGCGGGGTTGATGCCCACGAGACGCCCTGGCTCGTGGCGTGCGAGAAAGGGGGGCAGCGGATCGGCCATCTCGACGGAGAGGACCCTGCCGTCCTCCTCGGCCACGCGCCTGAAGCCGCAGACGACGACGTCGGCACCTTCGCGCAGGGCGGTCGCATGGAGGCTCTCGGCAAACGTCGGTTCGACGAAGTCATCGCTGTCAACGTAGGTGACATAGGTCCCGCGTGCGACCTCGGTGCCGCTCCAACGCGCCGCCCAGAGTCCTCCGTTGGCCTTGTCGACGACCCTGATGACGTCCGGGCGCCGCCGCTCGTAGTCGCGCAGCACTGCCAGGCAGCCGTCAGGCGAACCGTCGTTGACGCCGATGACCTCTATGCCGTCGAGCGTCTGCGCCAGCAAGGAGTCAAGGCAGCGCCTCAGGTAGCGCTCGGTCTTGTAGCAGGGGACGACGATGCTCAGCTTTGGTGGTGCGTCGTGTGCCATCCGTCCGACCCTCCCGTGTGGTTTGCTCCCGTCGTACAATCACAATCGTCCCTATGGTAGCGTGTGCAGGCGGAAGAACGACCTTGGGAGGACCCTTCATGCCAGTGAGCGGACCGAGCGTCGCCGTCGTCATGTCAACGTATAACGGGGCCGACCATCTTGTCGAGCAGCTTGAGAGCGTGCTCGGGCAGGACGTGGGCGCCTTGTCGGTCCTCGTGCGCGACGACGGATCCTCGGACGGGACGCTCGAGCTGCTGAGGCCCTACGCGAGCGCGGGGAAAGTCGAGCTTGTCGAGGGCGAGAACCTGGGGGTCACCCGGTCGTTTTTGGACGCCCTCTCGCGCGTCCCTCGATCGGTGGAGTACGTGGCCCTCTGTGACCAGGATGACGTCTGGCATGCCGACAAGCTCTCGCGCGCCCTGGACGTCCTCGAAGCCAAGGGCCGTGACCTGCCGCGCCTGTACTGCTCCGAGTACACCTTCTGCGACGCCGACATGCGGCCGCAGGGCCGCTCGCGGCTCAATCGCATCGGCGTCGACTTTCCCAAGATGCTCTTCGAGAATCGCGGCTCGGGCAACACGATGGTCCTCAATCGGAGGCTCGTCGACCTGGTGGTCGAGGCGGGGCCCGACGACGTGTACTGCCATGACTGGTGGATCGCGCTCGTCGCCACGGCGGTGGGCGAGCTGACGTACGATGACGTCTCGACGCTCGAGTACCGGCGAACGGGGTCCAACGCCAGCCCGACGGGGTCGGGGGGGCTGCGGCTGCTGCGCTATCGGGTGCGAACCTTCTTGCAGAGGGGGCAGCTCGACGACGTGACGAGGCAGCTGGGCAAGCTTGAGGCGGCCTTTGGCGGGCGCATGGACGCCCGGCGCAGGGACCTGCTAAAGCGGGCGCTCAGAGGCGGGCGTCTGACCAAGGCGTTGACGCCGCTGCGTTTGCGGCAGACGCTAGCGGGCGAGCTCGCCCTGAGGGTCCTCTTCCTCGCGGGGCTCCTCTGACGCCTGCGCCCTCGCTTCCTCGTGTTCGAGGCGTTCGAGGGCGATCTCCTGCGCGAGCTCGTTGACCTTGTCCTTGAGCCTCGAGATCTCGCTGGCGTTGGTGAAGGCCTTCCAGAGCAAGAGGACGATCACGGCCAAAAAGATGAAGTTGCTCGCGGACATGAAGCCGAGCGCCTGCGACGCCATCACCGCTATCTGGGGAAAAATGGCCAGCACCACCAGCACGGCGGCGAGCACCATCCAGAAGATGGCGTCCTCCACCAGGATACGCTCCCTCCTCACGCGGTTGGAGACGACGACAAACGCAAGCAGGGCGCCGAGGACCAGCAGAAGCCTGAGCTGAAGGGGGAGCATGCGGGACACCTATCTAAGAAAGCGGAGCATGATGATGGACAGGCAGGTACGGGCCATGTACTTGAGCACGTTGCCCAGCTTGAGGTAGCTCTCGCCGCCCTGACGCTCTCGCATGGAGGCCTGTATCTCGACGACGGCGCCCTGTTCGCGCGCGACGAGCGCGATGGTGTCAGGCTCGGGGGCGCAGTCGAAGCCCTGGGCGAAGAGGCGTATCATCTGTCGGTCGTACATGCGCATGCCGCTGGTCGGGTCCGTGATGACGGCGCCCGTCGTGATTCGTATGAGCAGGGTGATCAGGCGCGAGCCCGCACCTCGCGCCCCGGTTGGCCTCACGCTGCCGTCAAGGTAGCGCGAGGCTATGGCGACATGCGCGCCGCCCTCCTCGAGGGCGGCCGCCAGCTGCGGGATGTAGCGGGGCAGATGCTGACCGTCGGCGTCAAACTGCACCACAGCGTCATACCCGTGACGTTGGGCGTACTTCATCCCCGTCTTGAACGCGGAGGTGAGGCCCGTGTTCACCGGCAGGTTCGCGACGCGCGCCGCGCAGCGGCGAGCCACCTGCGCCGTGCGGTCCCGCGAGCCATCGTTGACGATGAGGCAGTCAACGTCCGGACAGGCTTGCGCAAGCATGTCCACGGTCGCGAAGAGGCACTGCTCCTCGTTGAAGGCCGGGACCACGGCAAGCACTCTCATGTACATGACCCTTTCGTCTCACGTTGACGTCGATAGTCTAGCACGGCATGACGCCTACCTGACGATCTCGTAGAGCGCACCCGCCTCGGAGCTGACGACGCAGACAAACCCCGGCGTCTGTGGGCCTATGGAGCGTATGCCAAGAAACAGCGACTCGTCGTAGTCGTCCCTCAGGTCGACGAAGCCGCTCGTCTCCTCCGTCCCGCGCAGGACGAGGACGTAGCGCGCGTCAAGGCGCCGCACCGCCTCCTGGACGTCCTGGTCGGTGGCATAGGCGGCCAGGCGCGTGCGGATGACCTCGCTCTCGGGCGACTCGGCCGACGAGCCAAAGCCGGTGAAGGTGCGATACAGGACGCGTATGCCATGGGCGCCGTAGGCCAAGAAGCTCCCGTCCATGGGGTCGTTGATGACGAGGGACCCCGTGGGGACGCGCTCGGCGACCGTCACGAGCAGCGCCTGCTCCTGCTTGTCGAGGGGGGTGTCAAAGGCGTAGGTCGCGACGGCGTTTGACCGGTAGTCCCCAAAGGTCGTGCGAACGCTCTTGGGCCAGTCCTTGCGCTCGTCGTCCTTGTGCCTCTGCATCTCCTCAGGACTCAGCTGCAGGCGCAGGCCCGCAAGATTGAAGCTGGGCATGAAGGTAATGATGGCGAAGCCGGCCGCCAGGACGGCGACGACGCGGCGAGGGTGCGCCGGCCTGCCGGCGACGCGCCCGTAGGCGTCGGCCGCGCGCAGCGCGACCTCTCGGACCCAGACGAGGCCCTGGGTCGCAAGGGGAATGGCGGCGATGGCGCAAAGGGCGGCGAGGCGCATGGGGTCGGTGTACCAGAAGCCGGCGAGCAGCTGCTTGATCGGTCCCGAACGCGTGGCGCTGACGAACATGATGAGACAGGCGGCGGCATATGAGGCGCACAGCCAGCGATACGGGCGCCGGTGCAGGCAGCGCACGAACCCGGCGACTACGAGGGCGGCCAGGAGGGGCTGGCAGGCGACCTCGCTGTCAAAGCCAAAGTTGTACGACAGGACGAGGATGTTGACGAGCTCCTGAAAGGTCCAGGAGAAGGGAGGCCACCTGTGGCTCACGGTGGCCTGAAACGCGGGAAGGTGATAGCAGACGAGCCAGACGCCCGCGAAGACGCCCGCGAAGGCGGCGCAGCACAGGAGCCGTTGGGGTCGCGGCAGGCCCGCATCCTCGCAGACGTCCCAGATGCGCGACACGCAATGGGGGGCGAGCAGGACCGCACAGGCAAACAGGGTGTTGGGGTGGCACAAGGCGAGGCCGGCCACGCAGAGCGTCAGCAGCGCCGCCGCTCGGAGTCTCTCACCGGCGCCCGGTCCCTTCGAGACGAGGTGGACGAAGAGCGCCATGGCGCTCGGCATGAGGGCAAAGCCGGCGACGTTGGCGTACAGGGGCCCAAAGGTGAGCATGTTCCAGGGAAAGGACACAAAGGCAAGGCAGCAGAGGAGCCCCGCACGAGGGGCGATCGCGTTACCGGGAAAGATCGTCGAGATGAGGGCGAGCGCCGACAAGGGAAAGCCAAGGCAGGCGATGACGAACATGGAGGCATTGATCACCATGGGCGTCGCGACGCCCGTGGCCTGGCAGACCAGGGCGCAGAGCACGTGCCATGCCGCAGGGTAGAACCCCGAGGTCGAGATGGGGGCTATGGCCGCGTCGGCGGCCGAAAGGTAGGGGCTCGCGCCCAGGGAGGAGAGGCGTCCCGAGTCGGCCATCGCCTGGATGAGATCAAGGTGCCAGGTGACGTCATAGGCCTGAAACACCACGTCGGGCGACCCCAGCCTCAGGATGAGGAGGTTCCAGCCGAGAAGGCCGCCGGCCAGGGCATATAGCGGGGGCAAGGTCGTTGCCAGGGCGGGAAGGCAGAGCGCGGGCCCCCTCTCGTGCAGGCAGGCGAGCGTCAAGAGCCCAATAAGCGTCGAGCCGCCCAGGACGAGCCCCGCAGGCGCCGTGACGCCTGCCAGCGCGAGCGCCTGGCCCACGAGCGCGAGCAGCGACAGGCTTACGAGGGGGGAGAGGCACACGGACCACGAGCGCGTGGCGCCCAGGCCGCGCAGGACCAGATAGCCGGGGAGCAGCAGAAAGGCGCAGAGCGCCAGGGAGGCCACGACGAACGAGGACCACATGCGAACCACCTCCAATGAGCACCACGATGACTCCTGTGCGTCAGCCTAGCATACGCGCTCAAGGGGGCGCCTCGCGACCGTCTCGGCCGGACCTTCTGAGTTCTCCTCAGATTGTTGGCCCCGACGGGCCTCTCTTAGGCTAGAATGACACTCGTGGCCTACGGTCACATGTATCGCGCTTAGGCGCAGCGTTCTGCCCCTCGGGGCAAGAAAGAAAGGCACGACATGGCACAGGGTACTGTCAAGTGGTTCAATCCCGACAAGGGCTACGGCTTCATCTCTCGCGAGGACGGCGACGACCTGTTCGTCCACTACTCCGAGGTCAAGATGGACGGCTTCAAGACGCTGGACGAGGGCCAGGCTGTCGAGTTTGACATCACGCAGGGTCAGAACGGCAAGCTTCAGGCTTCCAACGTCAAGAAGATCTAAGTCTCTTACACCAAGAGCATTCTGAAGGGGAGGCCCCATCGTGGCCTCCCTTTTGCATACGCAGGCGGCGAGCGGGGCGACTTCGGCGCGTGAGGTCCCAGGCGAGCGACAAGGAGTTGGTGCATGGCTGACGAGCGGCTCAAACAAGAGGTCGACGAGTACGTCGATGAGGTGTGGGAGGACGTCGTCGAGGACATACGCTCCCTGGTGAGGATCCGCTCCGTCGAGGACCTCTCGCATGCCACGGCCGCAGACCCCTGGGGTCCCGCCTGCCACCGGGCGCTTCGTCAGGCCCTCGCGATCGCCGAGCGCCTGGGCCTTGAGGCCCATGACTGCGAGGGCCGCATCGGCTATGCCGACCTGCCCGGCCGCTCCGAGCGCTATCTGGCCACCATCTGCCACGCCGACGTCGTGCCCGAGGGCCGGGGCTGGACGTTCGACCCCTTTGACGTGACGCGCAAGGACGGATGCCTCGTGGGCCGCGGCGTGCTGGACGACAAGGGGCCCCTCGTGCTCAGCCTCTATGCCGCGCACTTCTTCGTCCGGCGGGCGCTACGCACGGGCGAGCGCCT
Source organism: Olsenella sp. HMSC062G07 (assembly GCF_001811895.1). Classification (NCBI taxonomy): domain Bacteria; kingdom Bacillati; phylum Actinomycetota; class Coriobacteriia; order Coriobacteriales; family Atopobiaceae; genus Olsenella; species Olsenella sp. HMSC062G07. Next base: position 1,134,476 of record NZ_KV806951.1, on the reverse strand, counting down.
GCCGCTCACCCTCCGAGCCATCGTGGGCTCGGAGGAGGAGACGAGCATGCGTGACGTCGCCTACTATCTCGAGCGTCACCCCCAGCCCGAGTTCCTCTTTACGCCCGACGCCGACTTCCCGCTCATCTGCGGCGAGAAGGGCGTCTTTCAGGGTCGCTTTTGCTCCGTCGCCACGGTGGGCGGGCATGACGCGCCCATCGAGAGCATGGACGGCGGCACCGTGCCCAACGCCGTCTGCGGGCGCGCCGAGGCGGTCGTGAGGAAGAGGGCGGCAGACCTTTCCGGTCGCGAGCGCATCGATGTCACGGACCTGGGCGACGGTCGCTCGCGCGTGGTCGCCCGGGGCGTCGGCGGGCACGCCTCGCTCCCCGAGGGCACGCTCAACGCCATCGGCCTCTTGTGGGCGTACCTGCTTGACGCGGGCGTCGTTCCCGAGGGGCTCGTGCCCTTTGCCGAGCTCGAGCTCAGACTGTGCGCCCAGGGCTTTGACGGCTCCTCCCTGGGGGTCGCCTGCTCGAACGACCGCTTTGGCTCCCTCACGCTCATCGGCGGGACGCTTCGCACGGAAGGGGGGCATCTCGTGCAGACCTGTGACTGCCGCTACCCCGACGCCATCGACGCGCACGCCCTCGAGCGGGCGCTCGCACGGCAGGCCCAGGCGCGCGGCGCCAGCTTCGTCGTCGTCGGTGTGAAGCCGCCCTTCCACATCGACCCCGAGAGTCCCGAGCTGCGCTGCCTGCTCGACACCTATGACGAGTTCAGAGGCACGACGTCTCGCGCCAAGGTCATCGGCGGCGGCACCTACGCCCGCAAGTTCATGAGGGCCTGCGCCTTTGGGCCACATGAGCCCGCGGACCCCCTGCCCTCGTGGGCGGGCCCCGAGCATGGGGCCGACGAGGCCATCGGCGAAGGAACGCTCAGGCGTGCCCTCAAGATCTACATCGTGTCGATCGCGCGACTCATGCGCCTGCATGCCCAAGACGGCCGTCGCAATGGATGACGAGCTCGCGTCCCTCGAGCCGTATGAGCGCTGCCGGCTCTGCCCGCGGCGCTGCGGCGCGCGGCGTCTGGCGGGGGAGCGCGGCGTCTGCGGCGCGACCTCGCGCCTGCGCGTGGCTCGCTGCGCCCTGCACTTCTGGGAGGAACCGCCCATCTCGGGCGAGGCGGGCTCCGGCGCCATCTTCTTCACAGGCTGCCCCTTGCGCTGCGTCTTCTGCCAGAATCACGGCATCTCCCAGGAGGGCTTTGGCCTCGAGGTGTCCTGCGAGCGGTTGGCGGCCATGATGCTCGAGCTCGAGGCTCAGGGCGCGCTCAACATCAACCTGGTGACGCCCCTGCACTTTGCGCCTCAGGTCAAGCTCGCCGTGCGCGCCGCCCGCGCGGCGGGGATGAGCCTGCCCGTGGTGTGCAACACCTCGGGCTACGAGACGGAAAAGGTCGTCTCGCTGATGTCGGACGTCGTGGACGTCTGGCTCACGGACTTCAAGTACGCGTCCCGCGAGCTGGCGGGCCGTCTCTCGCACGCCGCCGACTACCCCCTCGTCGCCGAGCGGGCCCTCCTTCGGATGCTCGCGGGGCTCAGGGAGCGCGGGGGCCGGCGACTTGGCGAGGACGGGCGCATGCTCCAGGGCGTCATCGTGCGCCACCTGGTGATGCCCGGGCAGACGGACGACTCGCTCAGGGTGCTCGATCGCGTCTGGGCGCTCGGCGGCAACGAGCTGGACCTTTCGGTCATGAACCAATACACTCCCAACGAGCGCTGCCGCCGCGAGGGGGGAGACCTCGGGCGCGCGGTGACGGACGAGGAGTACGAGCGCGTTCTTGACCATGCCGACGACCTGGGCTTTGAGCGCCTATGGTGGCAGCAGGGCGGCACGGTCTCGGAGAGCTTCGTCCCCGCCTTTGACGCGACGGGCGTGCGCGGGGCGGAGCTGGGACGACAAGACGTCGGACAGGATGGGGGCAGCCATGAGTGACATGCCGGACGCAGGCCCGCTCTCGGACGAGGAGCGCGCGGAGCTCCAGAGGCTGCGCGCCGAGCGGGCGAGACGCCTTGACGCCGAGCGCGCTCGCAAGGAGCGCCTCGAGCTTCAGCAGCTCAAGGAGGAGCGCGCCGAGGCCGCGAAGGACGAGCGCATCCGCGAGCTGCGCCGACGCAACGCGAGGCTCATGGAGCCCGACGACGAGCTCAACATGCCGTTGGGGCAGAAGGTCGTGCTGGGCGCGATCCTGATCGTCGCATTGGCCCTCCTGCTCATGATGCTCCTCAACCACTGAGGCGCGCGGACGTCCCCTGAGGGACCGCCCGTCACGTCCCGTGCGTCCCGACGTGCTACGCTGGTGTCCGTAACGACCGCCTGACGGTCATGACGCCACGAGAGAGGGCCCGCGCCCATGGCATTGACAGACACCACCACGCCGCATGACGTGGCGCTCAACACCGACCTGTACGAGCTGACGATGGCCCAGGGCTTCTGGGAGTCGGGCATGCTCGACGTCCATGGCTGCTTCACGGTCTTCTTCCGTGACAACCCCTTCGGCGGGGGCTACGCCGTCGCCTGCGGCATGGGGCAGATCGCGGACCTCGTCCATAACTTCGTGTTTGACGAGGCGTCCATCGCCTATCTTGCCTCGCTCGAGGCGCCGTCCGGCGGCCCCCTGTTCAAGCGGGGCTTCCTTGACTATCTGCGCGACTTTCACCTGCGCGTGAGCGTCTGGTCCGTCGCCGAGGGCGAGCTCGCCTTCCCGCGCGAGCCCCTCGTGCGCGTCGAGGGTCCCATCATCGACTGCCAGCTCCTCGAGACGGCCCTGCTCAACCTCGTCAACTTCCAGACGCTCGTCGCCACGAAGGCGTCGCGCGTCGTGTACGCCGCCGAGGGCCACCCCGTGTCCGACTTTGGCCTCAGGCGCGCCCAGGGCCCTGACGGGGGCCTCGCGGTCGCCCGCGCGTCCTATGTGGGCGGCGCGTCGTCCACCTCAAACGTGCTCGCCGGCAAGATCTACGGCATTCCCGTCTTTGGCACGCACGCCCATTCCTGGGTGATGGCGTTTCCCACCGAGCTCGACGCCTTCCGCGCCTTCGCCGCCTCGAGCCCCAAGAACTGCGTCCTGCTCCTTGACACGTACGACGTGCACCAGGGCATCAAGAACGCCGTCGTCGTCGCCCGCGAGATGGAGGAGGCCGGCGAGCATCTGGCCGCCGTGCGCATCGACTCGGGGGACCTCGCCAAGCTCTCCAAGGAGACGCGACGGGCCTTTGACGAGGCGGGTCTGCCCTTTGTGAAGATCTCGGCGTCAAACGACCTCGACGAGTACACGATTCAGTCGCTCTTTGCCCAGGGGGCGCCCATCGACTCCTTCGGGGTGGGAACGAAGCTCGCCACCTGTGACCCGCAGCCGTCGCTGGGAGGCGTCTACAAGCTCTCGGCCACGCGCCCGGCGGCGTCGGCGGTCTGGGAGCCCGTCATGAAGCTCTCGGAGATGTCCTACAAGCGCACCATCCCCGGCATCCAGCACGTCAGGCGCTACGTTGACGCCTCGGGCTGCCCGGTGGGCGACATGATCGTCGACGACGCCTACGACATGGGCGGAACCCTCATGGTCGACGCGGTGGACGACCTCGCGAGCTTCGACCTCGCGGGGTATGAGGCCCATGAGCTTCTCGTGGAGCTCGTGCGCGAGGGGCGTGCGGTGGGCGAGGGCGAGGGCATCGAGGCCGCCCGCACGCGCTGTCGCGACGCGCTCATGCACCTGGACCCCGCCGTGCGACGCTTTCTCAACCCGCAGATATACCCGGTGGGCATCGAGGAGGGGCTTGCCCGCGTGAGGCGTGAGCTCGCCCTGCGCGAGCACAGCGGCTCACGGCGCGAATAGGGCGGCTCCCGGCGCCTCACGATGGGCTGCCGCGTCCTGGTCTCTGATACAATGCAGAAGGTCTATGGAGTGGCGCGCCACGCGCGTCGCGTTCGTCAAACGAAGGAGCAAGCGATGCCCGATACGCTCGAAAATCTGGTCAGGGAAGCCATCCGCGCCGCCCAGCAGGCGGGCGACCTTCCCCCATTCGAAGTGGATGACTGCGGGCTGGAGCGACCCGCCGACACGACGAACGGCGACTGGTCGAGCACCGTGGCGATGCGCTCCGCCCGTCTTGCCCACCTGGCCCCCGCCAAGATTGCCGCGGCCATCGTCAAGCACCTGCCTCCCAGCGACGCCGTGGCCACGTGTGAGGTCGCCGGCCCCGGCTTCATCAACTTCTACCTGAGCGCCTCCGCCAACAACGAGGTGTTTCGCACCATTCGCGCCGCCGGTGCCGACTGGGGCAAGGTCAACGTGGGCGACGGGCTGAGCCTCCAGGTCGAGTTCATCTCGGCCAACCCCACCGGCCCCCTGCACGTGGGCCACGGCCGCTGGGCCGCCATCGGCGACTCGCTCTGCAACGTGCTCGAGCATGCCAACTTCAAGGTCCAGCGCGAGTACTACATCAACGACCATGGCAGCCAGATGGACGTCTTCGGCCATTCCGTCGCCCTCAGGTACCTGCAGCTTGACGAGGTCATCAAGAAGCAGGGCCTGAGCTTGGACGAGGCTGCGGCGGAGCTGCTCGCCGACCGCGAGCGCTACGTGGACGACGACCTTGACGCGCATCCTGAGCTGCACCCCTACATGGACGCCTTCAACGAGGCGCTGGGCGGCAACTCCTATGGCGGGGATTACATCATCGACATCGCCAAGGAGTTCTATGCCAAGGACGGCGACGCGTGGGTGTCCGTCAGCCCCGAGGTGCGTGACTCCGAGTTCCGTGAGCGCTCCTATCAGGCCATGCTCGACCGCATCAAGGCCACCTGCCACACGGTTCGCTGCGACTTTGACGAGTGGAAGAGCGAGCGCAGCTTCTACCAGAAGGGCGAGGACGGCTCCACGCCCATCGACCGCGCCTTCCAGAACCTCCGCGAGAAGGGCTACGTCTACACCTCCGAGGACGGCGCCCTCTGGTTCAAGTCGACGGCCTTTGGCGACGACAAGGACCGCGTGCTCATCAAGAGCAACGGCGAGTACACCTACTTCGCCTCCGACGTGGCCTACTGCCTCGACAAGTTCGAGCGCGTGGACTACGAGATCAACATCTGGGGCGCCGACCACCATGGGTACATCAAGCGCGTCCAGTCCGTCGCGGACGCCTTCGGCTATCCCGGCAAGTATGAGGTCCTGCTGGGCCAGTTCGTGAACCTCCTGCGCAACGGCGAGCCGGTCCGCATGTCCAAGCGCAAGGGCACGATGGTCACCTTTGACGAGCTCATCGAGGAGGCGGGCGTAGACGCAACGCGCTACACGCTCATCAGCCGCTCGTCCAACCAGACCATCGACTTCGACATCGAGGCCGTCAAGCAGAAGGACAACTCCAACCCGGTCTATTACGTGCAGTACGCTCACGCGCGCATCTGCTCCATCCTGCGCAAGGCCGCCGGCGTCTCTGAGGATGAGGCCCTGCGGCTGGGCATGGACGAGGTCGCGCGGCGCGCCATCGGCGATGACTGCGACCTTTCGCTGCTCACCGACCCCACCGAGGCCGCCCTGGCCCGCAAGGTCTCAGAGTTCCCCGAGCTCATCGCCGGCTGCGCCCGCGACCGCGCCCCGTTCCGCATCACGCACTTCTGCGAGGAGCTGGCGAGCGCCTATCATGGCTTCTACGCCAACTGCCAGGTGCTTCCCAGCGAGGGGCGCCCGGTGGACGCCGCGCTCTCGCGTGCCCGCCTTGCCGCCTGCGACGCCGTGCGCATCAACCTCGAGGTGGCCCTCAGGCTCATCGGCGTCAACGCCCCTGAGGTCATGTAGGCCTGCGACCACCATCAGCGCATGACCAGGGCCCCCGGACGCATGTCCGGGGGCCTCGTGCACGAGGGGGCGAGGATCAGGCGCTACCGGCATCCCGCCCGGGAGGCAAAGCGCGGGTCCGCGACGCGTGCGCGGACGCCGAACTCGTCCCTGAGCGTCTCGAAGGCGCCAAGTACCTCGTCGGGCACGTCCACGTGGGCGATGAAGCCCCTGCCGGTCGGCCCATAGCCTTCTGTCGTGTCATGCAGGCGGGGTATCTCCCCCATGAGCAGGCTGACGTATCGCTCTATGTCCCAGCTGCCGTGCGGCTCTCGCGCATAGGCAAGCTCGCCGTCGCGTTCGACGATGTGCGCGTCGTAGGCCGCAAAGTTGACGACCCTCACCTGAGGGGCATGCAGGGCGAGGCCGGCGGCCATCCGGCGCTGCATGGTGGCGTCCTGGCAGATGATGAGGCTGTCGTGGGGAACGTCCCGGGCCTTGAGGAGCGCGAGGAGGTTGGTGACGTTATTGCCGCAGTTGGTCGATGCGGTCTCGAGCAGGTCGGCATGAAGCCCGTAGACGGCGGCCAGGTAGCGATCAAAGATCTCCGCCTCGCAACGCCCGGCGGTCGTGATGTCGGGACGTTCCGTCTGAACGCGCCGGCGCAGCGCCTCGGTGGTGTGGCCAGCGCCTCCGACGATGGCGTAGGCGTGCGCGACGTCTTCCCGCACCGCATGGGCGAGGACGTCCGCCCCCGCGAGGATGCTCCCGCCAAAGAGGACCATGACGTCAGCGCGCGGGACGCCCAGAGACTCGCGCAGCCTGTCTTGCGTCAGGGCAAAAACGTCACGGGGCCCGCAGAACCTGCCGAGCATGTTGACGCAGTCCGCCTTGAGTCCCACGGCGTTCCTCTCGGGAGGGAAAAAGACGGACGCGCCCAAAGGGCGCGTCCGCGTCAGAGTCATGGTGGAGATGAAGGGGTTCGAACCCTCGGCCTCAGCGTTGCGAACGCTGCGCTCTCCCAGCTGAGCTACATCCCCGTGCGCGGTGCACAAGGGGTAGTATCGCAATTCCGGCGTGGGCTGTCAACACTCGCGGTGCTCATGCGCACTTTCCCACGGGAGCTATGTCACGCCAGTCGTCGAGCCAGAGGTCGGTGTTGCTACGCAGCTCATGGGGGTCCTGGTTGGCGTCGCCCGAGCGCACGCCGCACACGAGCGCACCCGCGCGCCTTGCCGAGCGGGCCGCCGCCAGGATGTCCTCAAAGACGATGCACGAGGAGGGACTGGCCTGGAGGAGCTCGGCCGCCTTGAGGTAGATGTCGGGCGCGTCCTTGGTCACGCCCAGCTCGCCCGCATGGACGCGCACGTCAAAGATCTCGTCCAGGTCAACGGAGCGCATGGCGTCGAGCACGCCGCGTCCGTTGGTGGTGGCAAGGGCGACGGGGACGCCCCGGTCCCTCAGGGCTCGGATGTATGCGTACGCGCCGGGGCGCAGCGTCGCTTTCGTCTCGTACAGGGCCCTTGCCATCCGCTCCCATTCAAGGCAGACGTCCTCCACGGATTCGGGCAGCCCGTAGCGCTCGATGGTGTAGCGGGCGCCCGCCGCAAAGCCCAGGATGTTGAGCCGGCGCGAATACTCGACGTCCATCGCGATGCCGCGCGCTCCCAGAAACGCCCTGTCCACCTCATGCCAGAGGGGGGCGGTCGTTGCGATCGTGCCGTCAAAGTCAAAGATGGCGGCCTTGAAGGTGGGGGGCCAGAGATGACGAACGTCTTGTCCTGTCGATGGCGTCACGAGGCTCCTCTCTCATGTCACGACCGCGTTGTCGTCCCACCAGTCTATCAGAGTCAGCCCCTCCGGCCCGCTGGTCGAGGGGTTGCGCGCCTGTGGCATGACGTCTGATATCCTCAGGAGGACCTCTGTCACGACACATCCCAGCGAGAAGGGAACGCAATGACCGACCCCGACATCAAGGACCAGGTGCGCGCCTACGTCGATTCCATTTGGGAGGACGCGGTGCGTGACCTGGGAACGCTCGTCTCCATTCGCTCCGTTGAAGACCTGAGCCAGGCCGAGGAGGGCAAGCCCTACGGCCCGGAGTCCTATCGCGCGCTCAAGGCCGCCGTCGACATCGCCGGTCGTCTGGGCCTGGACGCCCATGACTGCGACGGCCACATTGGCTATGCGGACCTGCCGGGCGTCAGCAAGCGTCAGATCGCGATGATCGCCCATACCGACGTGGTCCCCGAGGGCACCGGCTGGACCTACGACCCGTTCACGCTGACGCGTAAGGACGGGATGCTGATCGGCAGGGGCGTCCTGGACGACAAGGGGCCGTTCGTCCTCTCGCTCTACGCTGCCAAATATTATGCAGACCAGGTGCGTCGTACGGGTGAGCCCTTGCCCTACACGCTGCGCGTCATCATCGGAAACAACGAGGAGACCGAGATGGCCGACGTGGAGTGGTATCTCGAGCACTTCCCCCAGCCCGAGTTCTGCTTCTCGCCCGACGCGAACTTCCCGCTCATCTGCGGCGAGAAGGGCGGCTACTCCGCCACCATACGCTCCAAGGCCATAGCCGACGTCATCGTCAGCTTCGAGGGCGGCACGGTGGGCAACGCCGTGGCGGGCGAGGCTACGGCGCTCGTCAGGGCGCAGTCCTCAAAGCTGCCCGCCACCGATCGCATCGACGTCGAGGACGCCACGGACGGCCTCGTGCGACTGACCGCCCACGGCGTCGGTGCGCACGCCTCGACGCCGCAGGGGTCCGTCAACGCCATCGGACTTCTCGTTTCCTACCTGCTTGAGCATGGGCTCTGTTCCGAGGCTGAGCGGGACTTCCTCGAGCTCGAGGCGCTCGTCTTTGGCTCGACGGACGGCTCGACGCTGGGCATCGCCGCGTCCGACGAGCTCTTTGACCCACTGACCTGCATCGGCGGCACGATGCGCACGGTCGATGGCCACTTTGAGCAGACCATCGACTCGCGCTATCCCACCTCCATCACCAGCGAGCAGATCACCGAGCGCGTGGGGGCGCTGTGCCGCGCGCATCACTGCGAGCTCACGGTCGACCTTGACATGGTCCCCTGGTCAACGGACCCCAGCTCCGATGCCATTCGTGCCTGCGTGGGCACGTACAACGAGTACACCGGCCGCAAGGCCGAGCCCTTCACCATCGGCGGCGGCACCTATGCCCGTCACTTCAAGGCTGGCGGCGCCTTCGGGCCCAACGACCCGGCCTTCCCTTTGCCGGACTGGGTGGGCGCCGAGCACTCGGCGGACGAGGGCTTCTCGGAGGAGCAGTTCAAGCGTGCCCTGGAGATCTACATCGTCTCCCTGGGCAAGCTCATGGCGCTCGACTTCTAGCGGCGCGCCGTCCCGGCCTGCGCGACGCGCATGCATTCCGCGCGCTTTTGGCCGCGAAGATATGGGTCTGGGACGAGGCTGGGTGCCTGGGGCGCGACGGGGACGTCTCTTTTCGGTCGCGCCCCGTCATATTCACCGGTCTCATTGTCCGGTCACGGCCGAGGGCTGATCTTACGACTTCACCGGCGCGCGGCGCTGCCCCCGCGCGCCGACGAACGTCCGCCGAACGACAGGGCGTCAGACGCTAGGCGTCAGGCGTCGGGCTCACCCTCGAGCGAGCGCATGACGCCGATGAGGACGTCGTCCGGATGGAGCGTGACCAGGGTGCTGACGAAGCTTCGGGCGACGGGAAAGACCTCGGCGTCCACCGAGGCGCGCATGCACGAGAGGAACGACGCGGTCATCTGCTTTGTGGGGGCGACGGGAATGCCGGCACCCTCCAGCAGCGAGGTGGTCTCGTCGTGACTCAGGTCCTGGCGAAAGGTGTCGGGGTGCTGGGCGGCAAGCGCCGCCAGCTCCAGGGCCGCCAGGGGAAACGAGCCCCTGAACGCGGCGATCGAACTGTGATAGGCGGCCTGGGCGGCGAGGATGTTGCCCTTCTGCCATTGGAAGGAGGCCATGCGGTAGTAGCCGATGCCCAGGCCCTCCAGGTCGTGGGCGCGAAGGAGCAGCACCTTGAGCGCCTCGATGGCCTCGTCCGTGTCGCCCTTCTCCTCCAGGCAGCGCACCAGATGGAGGAAGCCGCGATGGTCGAGCGGGGCCAGCTCGACGAGCCTGCGCGCGTGACGGCAGGCCTCGTCGCTGTCACCTAGGGCGAGCCGCGCGCTCGAGCAGATGAGATGACACTCAAAGTAGCCGTCGGGGACGAGCATGATCGACGTCTCGGGCGGGGCAAACAGGCGGTTGTAGAGAGCCCGGTCAACGTAGCTGCCAAAGTAGCGCCACTCGATGCCCTCCGCGTCGTCATAGAGCCCTCTACCGTCAACCTCGCCGAGCGCGCGCTCGCAGCGTTCGAGGGCGGCTCGAGGGTCATGGCGTGCGAGGCTCTCGCGCCCGGCTGCGGCCGCGCGCGAGAGGGCATCCCCGCTGACGAACTCCTCGGCGATGGCCAGCGGCTCGTTTGGCAGCCTCCCGTCGATGAGCCCGCGCACGGTGCGCTCTGCGGCGCTGCGGACGTCGGGGTCAGGGTCGTCGCCCGCAAGCTCAAGGATCGTGCCCACGTTTCGCGCGGTGGCGTCCTTGTCGACGTCATGGCTCGCGAGACGTCGCAGGATGTCGGTGGCGATCAGGGAACGCTTGTCCGCCTCCTGGATCGCGAGGCCGTAGACGCTCTGACAGCCAAGGTCGTGCGCCTGGCGGGGCGGGAGCCTGCGGGAGGAGAGCGAGGGCGACTCATGGCGGCGGGGCGGGCAGAAGCGCGCCTCGTTGAGCGAGAACGACTGCTCGACGGGTCTCAGCATGCCCCGCTCGCGTCGGATCACGGGAACGAAGCGCCGGTACACGCGCTCGAAGTCGCTGACCCTGGTAAGGTCGTGCGCCAGGTCGATCTGGGAGAAGCGCCCGCGGTCAAAGTCAACGGAGAGGTAGCACCAGTGGCGGTTGGCGGTGTCAAGCGTGGCCGCGACCCATACATGTCGCACCTTCGTCGAGGCCCGGAACGCCTCGGCTGCGAGCAGGATTGCAAGGCGCTGGGCGTAGGCGGAGGCGGCCTTGCGGCGCATCTCGCGGGAGCTTGTCACGACGCCCAGCTGGTCCACGAGCATCGAGGCCGGAAAGACACGGTCGGGCGTCATGGCGAACTCGATGGCGACGTTGCCGTCCGCCACGTTGGTCCTGAACGAGGCCTCCAGGCGATAGGGGAGCACGAGCGACTCGATGGCGTTCGAGATCTGACGCCGGGTCGCCCACTCGCCGTCGGGCACCTCGCCCTCCAAGAGCTCGCCCGCCTCGTCGATGGGCCTGGCCTGGGCGCAGATGTGCCTCAGGACCAGCTCGTTGGCCTCGTAGCAGTCCTCCTCGCTCGCTGACGACTCGAGGTACTTTGAGCAGAAGACCAGCTGGTTGAGGGCCGCCTCAAGGCCCAGGACGCGCAGCCGGGCGAGATAGGCGACGGGACCTGGCGCCATGCGCAGGTAGAAGAGGCCCGACCTGCCCAGCAGGACGATCTTGAGCTGTGGCAGCTCGACGTCGTCCTTGAAGAGACCGGCCTCCTCGAGGCGGCGCGCGGCAAAGAGCTCCATCGGCGAGGGGGAGAGGCGAGGCGTCGGACGAGACGCTCCCGCCTGCGCCGGCATCGCCAGCGACGCCCCCGCCGTGGGCGTCGGCACCTCCCCGACGGGACGGGATCCGACGTCCTCGGCACCAGCCGGCGCCGCCTCGCGCGCCCGTATGTCTTTGACAAAGAGCTTGAGCTCGGCGAGGGGGTCGTCACTTCGCGCGAGCTGCGCGGCGAGGGATTCCAGGTCGAACTGGGACTGGGCCGTCGTCGTGACGTCGGCTGGCGACGAGCCGTCATCCTGCCAGGGGCGCCCGTCCTGCGCGTCCGTGCCCTTGGGACAAAGCCCTGGCGCCGCGTGCCCGGCGACCCCGGCATCCGGGTGCGCCGAGCCGTCATCCGCGTCGTCCGCGTCGGAAGGGACAAGGCGCGAGGCGGCAGACGACCGCTCGCGGACGCCGCTTCTGAACAGCTCGAGCAGAATGAGGCACGCACATCCCAACGCCGATGCCACGATCCATGCGACGCCGCCCCCGCCGACCGCAGAGGCCACGCTCACGGCGAAGGCGACTCCCGTCACAAGCTCGACCAGCGCCAGCGACAACGACTGGCGAGCCGACGGGCCCTCCTGCGAAAAGGGTGATGTTGGCGCATGACGTGACATGGGACTCCGGGTCATAGGTGGCAGAGCGGGACGCTTCATGTGACCCTTATACCCAAGCCCCCGTCGCTAGGCGTCGCCGAGCTCCGTAGGCCAGACCGTGTCTGCGGGAGGCCTGGCGTTGCCGCTCTTGATGTCCTGCGGGATGGAGCCGTCGGATTGCATGAGCTCGTTGAGGGTCACGAACTTGTATCCCCGCGCCTGGAGCGCCTCGATGATCTTGGGCAGCGCCTCCAGGTCCTGCTCGCGAGGACCGCCCCCGTCATGCATGAGGATGATGGATCCCGGCACCACCCCGGCCGTCGCCTTGGAGACGATCGCGTCAACGCCGGGTCGCCTCCAGTCCTCGGAATCCTGGGTCCAGTACACGGAGAGCGACAGAAGGCCGTTGGACCGCAGCCAGGTGGACTCCTTGAACTCTCCGTAGGGGGGTCTCAGGACCGTCGTCTCGACGCCCGTGGCGTTCTTGATGGCCTCAAATCCCTGACTCAGCTCGCCCTGCACGCCCGCGGCGTCGAGCTTCGTGAGCAAGGGATGCGTATGCGAGTGGCAGGCCACCTGATGCCCGTCGTCCACGACCGCCTTGGCGACGTTGGGCAAGCCTTGGACGTTCTGACCCAGCTCGAAGAAGGTGGCCTTGGCGTCGTACCTCTTGAGTATGTCAAGGTATGCCTGCGTGTATTGGGAGGGGCCGTCGTCAAACGTCAGGGCCACGAGCTTCTCGCCCCCGTCAGGCTTGGGGTAGTGCAGCTTGATGACGCAGTCCTTCTTCTCCTTCGTCGTGACCTGGGCCGTCTCGCCCGAGACCGAGCCGGTGCGGGTCTCGACCTCGCCGACCTGCCCCCACTGCGCGACGTAGGCCAGCGGGCCCTCGACGCCGTCCATCGTGAGCGCGGGCTGCTGCGTGGCGGTCTCGGCCGTGTACTGCTCGATCACGTCGTCGCCGTCTGTGACGGTCACCTCGTCGCCCTTGGCGACGCGGTAGGCGCCCGCCTGCTCGTCCGTGAGCTCGGTGCCGTTGACGGTGGCGTTGAGCGGACGTCCGCCGCCCTCCTCGAGGACGGTCCCGCCGACCGAGACAAAGTTGCCCGCCTTGACCGAGACGCCGTTGTCGGCCATGAGCGCGGAGAGGGTCGTGCCGGGTCGGGCCTCGACCTCTTGGTCGTTAAGCGTGAGCGAGACGGGGCGGGTGAGCCAGACGTAGGCCCCGCCCGCCGCGATGAGCGCCATGACGACCAGGGCCACGACGAGGGGGAGCTTGGAGCCTCCTCGTCCGGCCGCCCTGCGCGAGCCCTTCTCGGACGCCCCGTCGTAGCTTGACGCGGGGATGTAGTAGGCCTCCTGCGCGTCACGTCGGGGCGTGGCCCGGCCGTGCGTCCTGGTGGGGTGTGCGTGCGTCGACGGTGCCATGCCAGGTTTCCCTGCCTGCGCGGCACCCGAGAAATGCCGCGCGGTACCCCTCGGATGACGAGAGTCGCCTGTGTGTCCCTGCGTGTTGGCTGCCATCGACGCTCGATTCCGCCGCACCGTCATGGCTCGTCGCGTATGACCCTGCGCGTGACGGGCGGCTGTGCCAGAAAAGTAAACGTGGTTGAACCCTATCATGCGACCGCCTCTGACGCAAGGTGGCGACTCCGCAAAATGGCTCGCGGACACGGCCATGCCGGCCTTCAGGGTACGGCCGAGGCGGTACGGCCGAGGCGTGCCAGGTGAGTCGGACGAAGTCAGATGCACCGGATGAACAGGCCGCTTCTGAGCTTTGGCTCAAACCAGGTCGACTTGGGCGGCATGAGCAGCCCGGCGTCGGACACGACCATGAGCTCGTCGACCGAGGTGGGGTACAGCGAGAACGCCACGCCCTCGGGACCGGCCAGCTCCTCGAGGCGGCCGCTGCCCTCGATGCCGCCCACAAAGCGAATGCGCTCGCTGGTGCGGGGGTCGTCGATGCCCAGGAGGGGCGCGAGCACGCTCTCCTGGAGGACCTGCGCGTCAAGACGGGACACGGGGTCCGCCGGGTTGACGTCGGCCTGCGAGAGCTCAAGCTCATGCCAGGCGCCGTCAAGATACATGCCCACCCGTCCGTGCTCGCTGGGCACGGACGCGACGGGCGCGGACGTGCCGACGACGTGCCCGGCCTGGCGCATGAGGTCCATGAGCTGCCGGGGGGAGTGACCGTTGAGGCCAACGACCACGCGGTTGTAGGCGAGGACCTTGAGCTGGCTGGCGGGGAAGAGCACGGCGAGAAAGAGGTCGCTCGCCCGCTCGCCGTCGTCCGTCCGTGCCCGTCGCCTCTCGACGCCCACGCGCACCGCGCTTGCGGCGCGGTGATGACCGTCGGCCACGTAGGCATGCGGGACGGTGGCGAAGGTGGCCCTGAAGGCCTCGACGGCGGCAGGGCGCGCGACGCGCCACACCGTCTGCCGCACGCCCTGCCCATCCGTGAAGTCGTAGAGCGGCGTGGCGCAGCTGGCCGCCTTGACCAAGGCGTCCAGGGCGACGTTGTCGGGATAGGTGAGGAAGATGGGCCCCGTCTGGGCTCCCGTGGCGCGAATGTGCTTGACGCGGTCCTCCTCCTTGGCCGCCGTGGTGTTCTCGTGGCGGCGAATCGTGCCGTCTTGGTACTCGTCGACGGCGCAGGCGCAGACGACGCCGGTCTGGGCTCGCCCGCCCTGCTCAAGACGGTAGAGGTAGTAACAGGGCACCCTGTCGTCGAGCAGGGTGCCGTCCTGCGCCCGCGCCCGGAGGAGCTCGGCCGCCTTGGCATAGACCTCGGGCGCGTACATGTCCTGCTCGGGCGCAAAGTTGGTCTCGGGCCGGTCGATCCTGAGGAAGGACGTGGGGTGCGAGGTCACGTAGGATCGCGCCTGGGAGCGGTCGAACACGTCATAGGGAAGGCTCGCAAACGAGGCCGCCTTGCTCGGGGCGGGACGAAGGCAGCTGATGGGCTCTGCTCGCATGGGACGTCCTCCACATCTGTGACGATGACCGCACGTTGCCCGGGACGCCTCGCGGTGCCTGCCGGTACGTCAAGCATAGCTTCGAGCTATCATGGGAAAATGATAATTTCCCGTTTGGTCACGCGTGCGGGCCGCAGCGCCGGCCGCGCGGACGCGGGACCGCGAAGGGGGTTGGACCATGGCGGAGCGCACGGACGTGAGGGCGGATCTTGCCGCCCGCCGCGTCGTCGCCTTTGACTTTGACGGGACGCTGGCGGACACCAGGGCGGGCATCGTCGGGGTGGCCAGCACGGTCCTGCGCCGTCACGGCGTGGGCGATGACGAGCTGACGCGCGTGGGCGACATCGTGGGCCCTCCCTTCCCGCAGGCCTTTCAGCTCGTGTTCGGCCTCAGCGAGGAGGAGTCCGTCGAGGTCACCCGCGAGTATCGCGCGATCTATCACAACCTGGGGCCTGACGGCTGGCCTCTGTTTGCGGGGGTGCGAGAGCTGCTCGTCGCGCTCAAGGCCGACGGCAGGATCCTCACCACGGCCAGCTCGAAGCGAGTGGAGCTCCTGCGCGCGGGCCTCACCGACAACGGCGTGATCGACCTCTTTGATCTCGTTCTGGGCAAGACCTCCGACGAGGGGTTCTCAAAGGCCCAGGTTCTCGCCCGGGCCGTGGACGCGCTGGGCATGACGTCGAGCGACGTGGTCATGGTCGGCGACCGGCGCTTTGACGTGGAGGCGGCGCACGCGTGCTCGATCCCGTGCGTGGGCGTCGAGTACGGTGACACCGCTGCGCCCGGGGAGCTCGAAAGGGCGGGTGCCGTCGCCGTGGTGGGCTCGGTCGAGGCGCTGGGCCGGCTGCTCCTGGGAGGTCCGTGCTGACGCCGCCCGTGCGACGACGTCTGTCGCCGTCTGCGGCCGTCATCGCCCTCTCGGACTGAAGCCGTGGCAAATGGGGCATGAGAGCAGCATGTAGGGATGCCGCCCCAGCGGCAGAAACGGCGCATGAAAGGGGTCCGCATGGCAAACTTCGATGATGTGGGAGAGGGCGTCCGCAAGGTCTTCCTGGCCGGCGTCGGCGCGCTCGCCATGGGCGCGGAGCGTTCGCAGAAGATCGTGGAGGACCTCGTCAAGAAGGGCGAGCTGACGGTCGAGCAGGGCAAGGCCCTCAACGAGGAGCTCATGCGGAAGGTGCATGACGCCTCGCAGGACGGCTCGGACGCCCTCATGCGCGCCAAGCTCAAGAGCATGGGCGCCGAGGAGCGCGCCGCCTGGCTCGACAAGCTCCGCCAGATGTCTGACGAGCTGGACGCCCAGGACGTCGGCGCCGACCCTGAGGAGGCGTCGGACGAGCCCGAGGTCGAGGACCCGGACGACGACGACAGCGACTAGGGAGTCATCCATGTCTGACGTGCCGGCCGAGGCCGCCGAGGGGCGGTCGCGGTCGGACGCCGGCGCCCAAGGCGGCACGCATGACGAGACGATCGGGCTGCTTGGCGGCGGTCTCAAGGGGGCGGGTCGATACCGGATCTCACGGGCGAGCAAGCTTGCGCGCCTGTGGGAGATTCTGTCCATAGCCAGCCATTACGACCTGCTTCGCGGCCTGACGCCCCTCACCCTGCGCCAGCTGCTCGAGGAGCTGGGGCCAACCTTCGTCAAGGCCGGGCAGATACTCTCGATGCGCTCCGAGATCCTGCCGCAGAGCTTTTGCGAGGAGCTCGCCAAGCTGCGCACGAGCGTCGAGCCCATGGGGCGCGACCTTCTCCTTGATACGCTGCGCGCCGAGTACGACCAGCCCCTTGAGGACATCTTTGACGCCATTGACGACGTGCCCTTGGGCTCGGCGTCCGTGGCGCAGGTCCACAAGGCTCGTCTCGCCTCGGGAGAGCTCGTCGCCGTCAAGGTGCAGCGCCCGCACGTGCAGGAAATCATGGCACAGGACATCTCCATCATGCGCTCGCTTGCCGCCCGCGCCGCCCGCGTCATGGGCGAGGAGCAGTTTCTCGACCTGCAATCCGTGATGGACGAGCTCTGGCAGTCGTTCCTTGAGGAGACGGACTTTCAGGTGGAGGCGCGCAGTCTGGAGGAGTTCAGGCGCAACAACGCGGACTGCCGGTTCGTCGGCAGCCCCCGGCCCATCCCGCGCTATTGCACCGAGCACGTTGTGGTCATGGAGTACATGGAAGGCATTCCCATAGACGACGTGGACGCGCTCAGGGAGGCGGGCTACGACCTGCGCGAGGTCGGCACGAAGCTGGTGGACAACTACGCCCAGCAGATGCTCGACGACGGCTTCTTCCACGCCGACCCCCATCCCGGAAACCTCGTCGTCCAAAAGGGCAAGATCATCTACCTCGACCTGGGAATCATGGGACGCCTCTCGTCCCATGACCGGCTCGCCTTGCAGGAGATGGTCTTTGCCGTTGCAGGCCACGACGTCGCGCGGCTCAAGGAGGGTCTGCTGCGCTTCTCCGTCGGGGAGCTGGGAGACGTCGATCACCCCCACCTGCTGGCCGACCTCGACCACATCATGGACGAGTTTGGCACGGCCGATCTGTCCGAGCTCGATGTGGCCGCCTTCATCAACGCCCTCATCTCGATGGCACGCAAGGACGGCGTCGAGCTGCCGGGCTCGGTGATCATGCTGGGCAGGTCGCTCGTCACCCTCGAGGGCGTCGCGAACGCGCTCATTCCCGACGTCTCCATGGTCGAGATCATCCGCGACCACATTCGCGCCCATCGCGATCCCGTCTCCCAGACGCGCGACGACATCCGGGACTTCGCGCAGGACGCGCTCAAGGCGACGAGGAGTCTCGTGCGCGCCGTGCCGGAGGCCTCCGAGACCCTGCGCATGCTCACGCGCGGGCAGCTGCGCATGAACCTCGACCTTCCGGGGACCACCGACCCCATGAGCGACATCGCCCACGCGGCGGACCGCCTTACGATGGGCATCGTGATAGCCGGCCTCTTCATCGGCTCGTCGGTGATCTACTATGCCCGCATCAAGCCTGTCATCTTTGGGATTCCCATCATCGGGCTCATCGGCTACCTTGTCGCCCTCGCGCTGGGCCTCTGGATCGTGAGCCAGATCATCGCCGAGGACCGGCGTCGCCGCCGCTAGCGCCCCGCAGCTCTGGCTCCCGCGCCGGTCCTTGCGATCGGCGCCTCGTGCGACCGGACCTCTCGTCCGGCCTAGCCGACGACGCGATAGCCCACCGTGCCGACCCCGTCAAACCCTAGTGCCGCCGCGACGGCGGGCTGAAGGTCAATCTGGCGGTTGCCGGCATAGGGACCGCGGTCGTTGACCTCGGCGCGGACGGTCCTACCTCGATAGGTGATCTCGATGATCGTGCCCAGGGGCATCGTCTTCATGGCTACGGCCATGGAGGTGGGGGTCACGATGTCTCCCGAAGCCGTGACGCCGTACATGAGGCCGTCGCCCACGCCGTACATGGAGGCGAGCACGTACGTGTACGGCGTCTCGGCGTTCGAGCCCTGGCTCGACCCGGAGGATGAGCCCGTGCCCGCATTCGCGGGGCGCATCGGGGACGTCCCCGTTCCGCCGTCGGACGAGAGGCTGTCGTTGACGGCCGTGGTCGAGGGGTCGCTCACCGTTCCTGCCGCCCGCTGCGCCTCATAGGCGGCCTGCGCGCTGGCGGCATGCTCGACGGCCTTTCTCCGGGCCGCCTGGCTTGCCGACTCGGCCTCGTCATAGGCCTGCCTGGCGCTTGCTGCCTGTCTCTCGGCGTCGGTCTTCTGTGCCTCGAGCGTCGCCTTCGTGCGGTCGAGCTCGGCTTCGGAGTTCTTGAGCTCGGCGATGGCGTCCGTCTGATAGTTGGCGATGGTGTCGAGGTAGGTGACCTGCTCGATCAGCTCGCCCAGCGTGTCGGCGCTCAGTATGAGACTCACGAGGCCGGGGCCGTTCTCCTGCAGCCGGTACTGGGAGCGCATGGCGAGCGACGCCCGCTCGCGCTGCTGGGGGAGCGTCGCCTCGATTTGGTCGATGCGCGACTGATTCTCGGCGATCTGGTCGTTGAGGGCGTCGACGCGGTCCTGGGCTTGCTGGTAGGCGG
Source organism: Olsenella sp. HMSC062G07 (assembly GCF_001811895.1). NCBI lineage: Bacteria > Bacillati > Actinomycetota > Coriobacteriia > Coriobacteriales > Atopobiaceae > Olsenella > Olsenella sp. HMSC062G07. The sequence continues at coordinate 1,115,404 of NZ_KV806951.1, read as the reverse complement.
CGCTTGCCGCGATCGCTCTGTTCTGGAGGTCTTCGAGGTCACCCTCCGCGAGGGCGGGGGAGGCTCCCATGGCAAGCAGGGCGAGCAGGAGTAAGGCGGCGAGGGCCGACGCGAGACGGGGTGTCCGATTGAGTGAGGGCATGCTCCTCCAGGGTGACGTGGATAGCTGTCATCCGGCGTCTGGCACGGCGTCCAAGGCGCACGATTGCTGTCTGATGGTACTGCCAAATGTGTACCTTCGACAAAAATCCTTAAGTGCTGCTTGAGAGTTTTGCCGGCGCGCGCCGCCGCTCGGATGGCCGGACGGCGGCTTGGCCACGTCAGACCGGCTAGTCGAGCATGCGAATGGAGCTGATCTTGGGCTGCCGGTCGGGCGCCACCGTCCCGTTGTTATCCGTGACGGGGGTGGTCTCGCAGATGTCGTCGATGACGTCCATGCCGTCGGTCACCCTCCCGAAGGCGGCATAGTTCCCGTCGAGCGAGCTGGCGTCCTGTTGGACGATGAAGAACTGGGAGCTTGCCGAGTCGTTCTCGCTCGAGCGCGCCATGCTGATGACTCCGCGCTCGTGCCGGATGGCGTTGACGACGCCGTTGGCGCCGAACTCTCCCATGATGGTTCGACCCGAGCCTCCGGTGCCGTCCCCCTTGGGATCGCCGCCCTGCGCCATGAAGCCCTTGATGATGCGATGGAACGTGAGACCGTCGTAAAAGCCTCGAGTGACCAGGTCGGCAAAGTTGCTGACCGTAATGGGGGCGTTGCTGGCGTTGAGCTCCAGCGTGAGGGTCCCGTGTCCCTCGACCTCCAGCGCGGCATGGTGAAGACCCGTGTCAAAGCCGTTGTCGAGCGCCTTGGTGAGGGTGCCGGAGAGCGTGTCGGAAGTGTCGTCCACGGTAGGCGCCGCAGCGGACGCAGAGCAGCCGGCAAGGGCCAGCGAGGCGGCCCCGGCAGCCGAAAGGACGAGGCTGCGACGCGTCATCGCGGGCGACGTGGGAAGGGCGTGCGTGCTCATGGGCATAAGACCTCGCTTTGCTGGAAGGGAAGGCGCCGGCCTGCCTGCGGGCGACGCCTGCGGCGCATGTCGATCACCTTGTACCATAGCTCATGCGGCCCGAGGCGAAGCTGACGCCAGCGCAGTCCCCGCGCCCGCCCGCGCGTCCGATTGCGCGCCTGAGTCTGCGGCGGAATGCCCTTCGCGACGCCAAAGGCTGCGAGCACGCGTCCCACGCGGGCTGCGTCACGGGCGTCGGACCCGGAGAACCGGGCGACCTCGATGCCATAGGCCGTGACGCGTGACTCGCGGAGTCGCTCCGCGCGGCGGACCTCCTCGGGGTCGGCACCGCCGGTCAGGCTGGGATCGAGGTACTTGTCGCGACCGTCGAGCTCGATGTCCACCAGCACGCCTGCGGCGTTTCTGACCACGAGGTCAAGGCGAAAGCTTCGGGAGGGGTCGATGGGATCCTTGATGACGAGCTGCGGCGTCGGGACGGGAAAGCCCAGCTTGACAATCGTCGCCCGCAAGGCGGACTCGCCACCGCTCTCGGAACGCCCGTCAGCGAAGGAGGCGGTCAGACGCGCCTGAGGGACGCCCTTGACGCCGTGCCCAAGGTCCTTGAGGAGGTTCTGAAGCTGACGTCGCGTCGTCCCCGTTCGACGCAGATACCCATCCGCCACGACGAGGCCCTCGGTGAAGTCGAGCGAGCAGAGGCAGTCGACGACGGTCTGGTCAAGCGACGTGACGCGCACGCCGTCATGGTTCGTGACCTGCGCATCGCTGCGCTGGTGCCACCTAATCGAGGATGCTGGCCCCTGCCTGCGACCGCCGGTGGAACGCAGGGCGTGAACCTGCCCCAGCAGCTGCCAGCTGACGGGCAGGTCCCATATGAGCGCGGCGGTTACATGGCAAAACGGGAGGTAGGGGTGCTGACGGGCGAGCGCTCGCACGATGCGGCGGCATCGTTGGGCGGGGTTCAGACGGTCCCAGAGCTCCGTCGGGCAGTAGAGGCCGCGCAGGGGAGACGTCATGCGATTCTGACGCACGAGTCGACACAGCCGCAAGCGATCGCGCTGGCTGTCTGCGACCAGGCACCGCTCCTCCTGCTCAGCCTCCTCGATCATGAGTCGCAGCTCGTTCGCTACGCGTTCGCTCATGGCGCCTCCTTGGGACTCGCCTGGTGACACCATACCTCCCGACAAACGTATGCATGGGCGTCGCTTAGCCAAAACACGACCGATATATCAAAAATTTGGAGCTTTGGGGGGATATTCTGATATAAGTGTCGTGTTTTGGCTAAGCGGACTCGCCGCGGCGCCGTGGTCTCGGCCCGACGCGGCAAGCCCATGAAGCAGTATTCATTTTATAGAATTATCATGGACATTATATGCATTAGCATCGCAGGTTCGGTGCGCCTCCCGTCACGCGACCGTCACGCGCCGCCGCCACCCGTCATTCGAGCTCGAACGCTCCGGTATAGAGCTGGTAGTAGGTGCCCCCCTGGGCGATGAGCTCATCGTGCGTGCCACGCTCTATGATGCGCCCGTGGTCAAGTACGATGATGACGTCGGAGTTGCGCACGGTCGAAAGTCGGTGAGCGATCACGAAGGTGGTGCGCCCTTGCATGAGGGCGTCCATGCCGCGTTGCACGATCTGCTCCGTGCGCGTGTCGATGGAACTCGTGGCCTCGTCCAAGATCATGACCGGCGGATTGGCCACGGCAGCTCGCGCAATGGACAGAAGCTGTCGCTGACCCTGGGAAAGCTGGGAGGCGTTATCGGTGAGAAGGGTCCGGTAGCCCTGGGGCAGGCGCTCGATGAAGCTATCCGCCCCCGCAAGACGGGCGGCCGCCTGGCATTCCTCGTCCGTCGCGTCGAGGCGGCCATAGCGGATGTTGTCCATGACCGTGCCCGTGAAGAGGTTCACGTCCTGCAGGACGATGCCCAGCGAGCGGCGCAGGTCGGCCTTCCTTATTTTGTTGATGTTGATGCCGTCGTAGCGAATCTTGCCGTCATCGATGTCGTAGAAGCGGTTGATGAGGTTGGTGATCGTCGTCTTGCCCGCGCCCGTCGCGCCAACGAAGGCGACCTTCTGCCCGGGCAGCGCGTAGAGCGATGTGTCGTGCAGCACGATGTGGTCCGGGCTGTAGCCAAAGTCAACGTGGTCAAGGACCACCTCCCCCTGAAGCGGGACGAGCGTGGTCGTGCCCTTTGCCCGATGCGGATGCCTCCAGGCCCAGCCCGTGCCGTCATGCACGCTTCCGTGCCCGTCGCCTTCGCGCCCGTCGTCCTCACGCACGAGCGTGACGTAGCCGTCGTCAGCCTCGACGTCACGGTCGAGCAGGGCAAAGATGCGCTCGGCGCCGGCCAGGCCCATGACCACGAAGTTGATCTGCTGCGACACCTGTCCGATGGAGCCTGCGAAGCGCTTGGTGAGGTTGAGGTAGGGAACGACGATGTCGATGGACAGCGTCATGCCGCTGAGGGAGGGGTTGGGAAGTCCCACCGCCAGGAACAGGCCGCCGCAGAGCGCCACGAGCACATAGGCGAGGTTGCCAAGGTTCATGAGAATGGGCCCCAGGCTGTTGCCGTAGATGTTGGCGTTCTTCGCCGCCTGGAACAGCTCCTCGTTGACGACGTCAAACCCCGCCTGCATGGCCGGCTCGTGCGAGAAGACCTTGATGACCTTCTGCCCGTTCATGGCCTCTTCGGCGAAGCCCTCGGCCTTGGCGAGCGAGACCTGCTGCGCCAGGAAGAAGCGCGCCGAGCGCCCGCCCATGAAGCGCACGAGCCACCCCATCACGGCCACAAAGACGAGCACCACGAGCGAAAGCGGCAGCGAAAACCATGCCATGACGGCCAGCGTCGACGCCATCTGCAGGAACATCGAGAGAAGGTTGGGGAGCGCCTGGCTGATGAGCTGGCGCAGCGTATCGACGTCGTTCGTGTAGTGCGACATGATGTCGCCGTGCTTGGTGGTGTCAAAGTAGCTGATCGGCAGCTTCTCCATGTGGTCAAACATCTGGTTGCGGACCTTCATGAGGGTGCCCTGGGTGACGACGGCGCCCAGCTGCGTCTGTATGGTGGTGCAGGAGAAGGCGACCACGTAGACGCCTATGAGCCTAAGGACGAGGGGGGCGATCTCCCGCTCTGCACCCGCCCAGTCGCCCGCCGCCCAGTACCTGGACACGATCTCGAGGGCCCTCTGCATGAAGACGGAGGGGAGCGACGTCAGGATTGCCGCGACGAGGATGCACGCGGCCATGGCGGTGACATGCACGGGAAAGTAGCCAAAGACGAGCCTGAGGGTGCGTCTCAGGGTGGCCATGGGCCTGCCGGCGCCCCGCCCGCGCTTGTCGCCGAGGTTGAGGTTGGCGCGCTCATCGGAGACGAACTGCCCCTCCGACTTGCCCTTGTTGGAGACGTTCTTACTCATGGGACCCTCCCTGTCCCTGACCAGGGTCCTCGACGCCCGCCATGGCGCCCATCTTGAGGTCATGGGACTGCTTGTTCTGCGAGGTGTAGGTCTCGCGGTAGATGTCGTTGGCGCGAAGCAGCTCCTCGTGGGTGCCGATGGCGTCGATGCGCCCGTCACGCATGACCACGATGCGGTCCGCGTCTTCCACGGAGCTCGTGCGCTGTGCGATGATGATCTTGGTCGTCTGGGGGACGAAGGTCATGAGACCCTGTCGGATGAGCTTGTCGGTCTTGGTGTCCACGGCGCTGGTCGAGTCGTCGAGGACGAGGACCTTGGGGCGCCTGAGCAGGGCGCGTGCTATGCAGAGGCGCTGCTTCTGCCCGCCGGAGACATTGGTGCCCCCCTGCTCGACGTACGTGTCGTACTTCTTGGGCATGCGCTGGACGAACTCGTCGGCCTGAGCGAGCCTGGCGGCCTCGATGAGCTCCTCGTCCGTGGCGTCGGGGTCGCCCCAGAGCAGGTTCTCCCGGATGGTGCCCGAGAAGAGCACGTTGCGCTGAAGCACGACGGCAACCTCGCCCCGCAGGGTGTCCAGGTCGTACTCGCGCACGTCGCGCCCGCCCACCTTGACGGTGCCGTCGCTGACGTCATAGAGCCGACTGATGAGCTGGATGAGCGTCGACTTTGACGAGCCGGTGCCGCCTATGATGCCGATGACCTCGCCGCTTCGTATGTGGAGGTCGATGTCGTCCAGGGCCGGTCGCTCCGCGTCCCTGTCATAGGCAAAGCTCACGTGGTCAAAGTCCACCGAGCCGTCAAGCACGGTGTAGCGGGGGTGGTCTGGGTTTTTGATGTCCGGCGTCTCGACCAGCACCTCGCAGATGCGCCTGGAGCTCTCCTCCGACATGGTGACCATCACGAAGATCATGGAGAGCATCATGAGGCTTATGAGCATGGAGAAGCCGTAGGTGATGAGCGCGGACATCTGCCCCACCTGCATGGCCCTGCCGGCGGAGGACACGATCGCCATCGACCCGAAATAGATGACGAACGTGTAGATGACGTCGATGGCGAGGGTCATCATCGGGGCGTTCAAGGCGAAGATGCGCTCGATGTGCAAAAAGTCGTGACGCAGGTCCAGGGAGGTCTGCCGAAAGCGCTTGCACTCGTAGTCCTCGCGCACGAACGACTTGACAACGCGGATGCCGCTGACGTTCTCCTCGACAAAGTCGTTGAGCGCGTCGTACTTCTTGAAGACTCGGCGAAACAGGGGCATGACCTTGAGAGCGACGCCAAAGACGCCCACCCCCAGCAGCAAAGACACGATGACGTAGATGATCGCCATGGCACCTCCCGTGAGAAAGGCCATGACGATGGCGAAGACGATCAGCATGGGCGCACGAATGGCGGTGCGGATGATCATCATGTAGGCGAGCTGCACGTTGTTGGTGTCGGTGGTGAGGCGCGTCACCAAGGAGCTCGTGGAGAAGCGGTCGATGTTCGAGAACGAGAAGCCCTGGATGGCCCTGAACAGGTCGCTGCGGAGGTTGCGGGCAAAGCCCGTCGCGGCGATCGAGCAGGTGACGCCCGCCCCGGCGCCGCAGGCGAGCGAAATGACGGCGAGGGCGACGAGGATGAGGCTGTAGCGCGCGATGACCTCCATGCCAGCGCCCGCCTGGAGCTGGTCGATGAGCTGGGCCGTGATGAACGGAATGACGCACTCGATCGCGACCTCGCCCACGACCAGCACGGGCGTGAGCAGCGTCGGGCGCATGAACTCCCTGACGCTCGCCCCCAGCGTCGAGAAGATCTGCCCGTAGCTCAGCGACGCCCCGTCGGGGCCCGCGACGACCGTCCCGTCGGCTCGGACGTCGTTCTGGCCGCGACGCGCGCTCATCGTGCGACCTCGCGCGCGCCCTGCGCGCGCCTCGGCCTGTCGGCGACCTGGGGCGCGGTGCCCCTCCAGTCGCGGGAGACGCGTTCGAGCATCGAGACGAACGCCTCCTTCTCGTCGTCGGCAAGGGCGGCGAGGCAGCGACTCTCGAACAGGCGGCGACCCTCGGTGACCGTCGTCGCGCTCTGCGCGCCGGCATCAGTCAGCTCGATGACGAGCTGTCGGCGGTCCCGCTCAGAGCGCGTGCGGCTGATGAGCCCCTCGGCCTCGAGCTTGCTGAGGACCTCCGAGAGGGCGGCGGCGCTGATGGGGAAGAGCTCCTGCAGCTCGCGCTGGGTGAGGCGGCCGCCGTGGGTGAGCAGCTTGGCGAGGATGCGCTGCTTGCCGCATCTGCCGCCGGCGTGGACGTGCAGGTAGTGCCCAAAGTATCCTAGGCAGTGCAGCGCGCGCTGCTCGAGCGTGGGGACCAGGGGCTCGCGGTCACGTGCGGTCGTCGATGACGGTTCGTTGCTCAATGGCGCGCTTCCTTCCTGCGAGTCGTGCGCCGCTCGTCGTGTCGTCGCGCACGGGGTGCGTGCCGGTCATTCGGCCGGTCGCTCGGACATGCGGCGCGAAAGCAGCCTACGGTCGAACGCGTCAATTGTCAAGGTACCTAATGACCTGTTTCGTACAGCACCGTACTTTTTTCACAGAAGGTTCTCGCGGGAGGCCCTCGCGAGCCTTGCGGTCCGTCTTCGTGGCATGGCCGCCAGCGCGACCCCGGCATGCCGACTCTGGTATAACGATAGGACGATAAAGATGTCATCCAGGACGAGGGAGTGGTCACGTGACGGGACGGGGAGAGGGCGGGACATCCGCGGGAGCGGCGCGAGCGTGCGGTGCGCCTCGTCGCGACGCTGATGGGCAGGGCGCTGCCGCAAGGTCGCTCGGTCTTAGGGGCGGCCTCGTCGTGGGCGTGACGCTCTTCTCGATGTTCTTTGGGGCGGGCAACCTCATCCTCGCGCCGCTCCTGGGCGTTCAGGCCGCCTCCCAGACTCCGCTGGCGACGCTGGGCTTCCTGATTTCCGCCGTGGGACTGCCTGTCCTCACCATCGCCGCGATCGCGCTCTCGGGCACGGTCCGCGACCTCGTCGATCGCATCAACCCGATCTTCTCAGAGGTCTTTGCCGCCGCGGTCTACCTTGCCATCGGCCCCTTCCTGGCCATCCCGCGCACGGCGACGACCTCCTTCGAGATGGTGCGCCCCCTGCTGGGCGACGCCGGGAACGCCCCGCTGGCGCTCACCGCCTTCTCGGTGGCGTTCTTCGCGCTCGCGTTCGCGCTCGCCCTCAGGCCCAGCCGCCTGACCGAGCTCATGGGCAGACTGTCCGGCCCCTCCCTCGTGGCGCTCATCGTGCTGTTGGTGGGCGCCTGCGTCGTGTCCCCTCCCGGCACGGTCGCCCCCGCGGTGGGGAAGGGCTATGTCGCCAACGCCGGCGTCGCGGGCTTCGTCTGCGGCTACCAGACGATGGACGTGCTCGCCTCGCTGGCGTTTGGGCTGGTCATCGCTCTTAACGTGCGCGAGCTTGGGTTGAGCGATCCCACGGACGTGGCGCGCCAGGTCATCCGTTCCGGCGCCGTGGCGGGCGTCATCCTCGCGCTCATCTACTGCGGTCTTTCCTACCTGGGATTTTCCATGGGCTCGGTCATGCCCGACGCGGCCAACGGCGCCGCCGTCATCGCCGCCGCGGCGGCGATCGAGTTTGGGGGCGTCGGCTCCGTGCTCGTCGCCGTCATCTTCGCGCTGGCCTGCCTTAACGTTTGCATCGGCCTCATCTGCTCCATCGGCGCGTACTTTGCCGAGCGCTACGACAGGCTGAGCTATCGGCAGTGGGCGGTCGCGATCACGCTCGTCTCGCTCGGGCTGTCCAACTTTGGCCTCACGACCATCCTGGGATACTCGGTGCCCCTTCTGTCCGCCCTCTATCCGGTCGCGATCTGCATCGCGGTCATGGGGCTCGTCCAGCGCGATGGCGGCAACGCCTGGGCGTGGCGTCTTGCCGTGGGCCTGTGCGCCATCGATTCCGTCGCCGTGGCGCTCAGGGACGGCTTTGCGCACGAGCTCGAGCTTCCTCTGCTTGACCAGCTGCCCCTGGCCGACCTCTCGATGGGGTGGGTCCTGCCTGCCGTGACGGGCTTCGCCCTCGGTCTCGTGGTTGAGCGCGTCGTGACGTCGAGGGCCGCCGCCGCGCGCTGAGCTTGTGGCACATCACGCGGGTCCGAGCCGCTTTCGGGCCTGGGTCGACGTCCGGGCGGAGGCGCGCCGCCGGCCCCGCCAGGGCATGACGGGCGCGGCGTTTGGGGATACTTGCCTCAAGCCGTGACCGCGGACCTGCCGTGGTCGGCACGTTGACGGACGCGCATGCGTCCCAGAAAGGAGTCCTTCTCATGGGCTTTTCTAACATCACTGTTGCCGGCGGGGGAATCCTGGGGAGTCAGATTGCCTTCCAGAGCGCCTATCAGGGCTTCAATGTCACCATCTGGCTGCGCTCCGAAGCCTCCGTCGGTCGCGCTCGGCCCAAGATCGACCGTCTGCGCACCATCTACCTCGACACCCTCGAGGCCATGAAGACCGATCCCGCCGCCTATGCCTACGGGCTCCTCGCCAAGGAGGATGTGACGCCCGAGGCCTGCGACGCCGCCAAGGAGCGCGTCGAGGCCGCCTACGCCAACCTGAGGCTCACGACCAGCTGGGACGAGGCCTTTGGCGACGCCGATCTCGTCATCGAGGCCGTGGCAGAGGACCCAAAGGCCAAGACTGACTTCTATACGGAGCTTGCGCGCCACCTGCCTCAGAAGACGGTCGTCGTCACCAACTCGTCCACGCTCCTGCCCAGCAGCTTCGCCGCCGCCACGGGCAGGCCCGAGAAGTTCCTCGCCCTGCACTTTGCCAACGAGATCTGGCGCAACCCCACCGGCGAGGTCATGGCGCATGCAGGCACCGACAAGGCGCACTTTGAGGAGGTCGTCGAGTTTACCGCGGCCATCCGCATGATTCCCCTGCGCGTGCTCAAGGAGCAGCCGGGCTATCTGCTTAACTCCATGCTCGTCCCCCTCCTAAGCGCCGCGCAGTACCTATGGGCCAACGGGGTGGGCAGCGTCGAGGACATCGATCGCGCCTGGACCCTCGGCACGGGCGCGCCCGCCGGCCCCTTCCGCATCCTTGACGTCGTCGGCCTCGTGACGGCCTACAACATCGCCTCCATGAACCCCAAGGCCAAAGACCCCTCCACAGTGGAGCATCGCATCGTGAAGCTGCTCAAGGAGAAGATTGACGCCGGCGAGACGGGCGTCAACGCGGGCAAGGGCTTCTACGAGTATCACGCCTGACGGCTTCGGGCGGATGCGCACCACTTCCCAGCCCGCCCTCGGCGTCGCGCCCGACCCCTCGTCAACGGGGCCGGGCGCTGTGCCGTCCTCGTCGCGGGCGTCTTCTGGCGATGGCGTGACGGTCGGTCTCGCCGGCGTCGCTCGACGGGCCTCTGGCGTACGATGGGCGCGTCATGGCGGGCAGGACGTCTATGGGCGGGGTCTTCGGCCCCGTTTTCGTGCAGGAGGACGACATGGCTGACCTCAGGCTTGAGGACGTGCTTGGCCCCATCATGGTGGGACCCTCGTCCTCGCATACCGCCGGTGCGCTGCGCATTGCATCCATGGCGCGACAGCTTCTTGACAGTGCCCCTCGCAGCGCGAGCTTCACGCTCTTTGGCTCCTTCGCGCGTACGTATCGCGGGCACGGCACGGACCGCGCCCTCGTGGCGGGCCTCTTGGGGCTGGCCCCCGACGACATGCGCATCAGGGACTCCTTCGTCCTGGCCCGCACGGCCGGCCTGGACGTGTCGTTCCGTCTTGACCTCGAGACCAAGGTGGACCATCCCAACACCGTCGACGTGAGCATGACGGACGCCTTGGGCCAGACGGTCGTGGCGCGCGGTGAGTCCGTCGGGGGCGGCCAGGCGCGCCTGACGAGGATAGATGGCAATCGCGTCGAGATTGCCGGGGACCACAACTCGTTCATCGTCTTTCAGCATGACGTCCCCGGCGTGCTCGGCTTCATCACGGGCGTGCTGGGTCGAGAGGGCATCAACATCGGCTCCGTCAACCTCTGCCGCTCGCGCAGGGGCGGCGAGGCGTTTAACGTGCTTGAGGTTGACGAGGACGTATCGGAGGCGGTCAAGGACGAGATCATCGCCCATCCCGAGGTGCGCCGCATCATCTTCATGGCGGCGCAGGGCGCGCCTGCCGCCCTGTCGGACGCTTCCGAGTCCCTGGACGCGGGCGAGGCCGAGCGCCTCTACCCCAGCGTGGACGTTCCCGACGCGGCGTCTCTGCTCGCCCTCGCCCGCGAGCGCGACCTGGGGCTGGGGGAGGCCTTCCTCTATAGGGAGGAGATCCTCCAGGCCCTGCGCGGCGGCTCGCGCGGCGCGGTCGTGCGCTACCTCGACAGAGTCATGAGCGTCATGGCTCGCTCCGCCGGCGCGGCCCTGGAAGGTGAGGTCAGCTCCATGGGAGGCCTCATCGGTGGCGAGGCACGTGCCGTCACCTTCGCGCTCGGCCGCGGGTCGGCGCTGGGGGCGGTGTTCGACAACGTCCCCTCCCGCGCCGCCGCGTATGCCATGGCCGCGCTCGAGACAAACGCTTCCATGGGGCGCATCGTCGCCGCCCCCACGGCCGGCTCCTGCGGCGTCCTTCCGGGCGTGCTCATGGCCCTGGACGAGAGTCTGGAGCTCGGCGCTTCGGCCCTGCGCGACGCCCTTGCGTGCGCCGCCGCCGTGGGCTATGTGGTCTCGCGCAACGCGACGGTCTCCGGTGCCGAGGGTGGCTGTCAGGCGGAGATGGGGACGGCGAGCGCCATGGCCGCCGCCGCGGCGACCCAACTGCTGGGAGGGGACCCCGAGAGCTGTCTCACGGCCGCGTCCATCGCCCTCACCACCATGCTCGGGCTCGTCTGCGACCCCGTGGGGGG
>NZ_KV806951.1:1091754-1103996 GCF_001811895.1 Olsenella sp. HMSC062G07 | reverse complement strand
GGGGGGCTGGTGGAGGACCCCTGCCAAAAGCGCAACGCCGCCGGCGCCACGAACGCGCTCGTGGCGGCTCAGATGGCCCTGGCGGGCGTCAGGGCGACGGCGCCGCTTGATGAGACGGTCGAGGCCATGCGCAGGGTGGGGCAGAGCCTTCCCTTCGAGCTGCGCGAAACGGCGCTTGGCGGCATGGCCGCCTGTCCCAGCTGTCGCGCCCGCTGCGGGAGGTAGGCGCGGCCCCGTGGCGGGCTGACGACGCGTCCACGTCCGAGCTGAGGGCGCCGGCCGTCCGGCGCCTCGGCGGGGCGATTGACGTTGCCGGCCGGATGGCCGGCGTCCGGGTGCCTAGCGGGCCTTGCCGCGGTCGCCGGGGCGGCGCCTGCCGGTGGGGCGGGGAAGCCCTGACGGCTTGTTGCCGGGTCCGTACCCTGCCCTGACATGGCGATGTGACGACACGTCCGACCTGCGCCGGGCCTTTCTCGTCCCGTCCGCGCCCTTGCGCGGCGGCGTCGCGTCGCGCCCTGAGGCGGTCTTGTCCTTCGCCCGTGCGGCGGATCCTCCCCTTGCCCCCTTTGCGGGCTTGTTCGAGCCTGCCTTCGCGGTGCCGTGCGGGTGACGCTCACCCCTCTTCTTGCCGAGTGTGCCCTGGGCCTGGCGGTCGGCGAAGGCTCGCCCGACGCGGGGGGCCGTCGCACGCGCCCCGCCCGCCTCCCCGCCGTCGCCTGAGGCCGCGTCCTCGCGCTTTGCCAGGCGCCTCTCGGCCATCTTCTTGCGCGCCTTCTTGCCGGGAAGCCTCTCCGCGGGGTCGCGTCGCGGGTCCAGGAAGGTCCTGAGCGCGGCGTCACCCGCGTCGAGCGCGGCGGCGCGGGGGAAGTCAGGCACCACGCGTTCCATGAGCTGCTCGGCGTCGCGGAGGTCAAGATAGTCGTCCTCGGTCACCAGCGTCAGCGCCCATCCCGCCATGCCGGCGCGACCGGTGCGGCCGATGCGATGGATGTAGTCCTCGGCGTCGCCCGGCACGTCAAAGTTCACGACGTAGGAGACCTCGGGGATGTCGATGCCGCGCGCCAGCACGTCCGTCGCCACAAGGACGTCAATCTCGCCGGCGCGGAAGGCCGCCAGCGCGCGCTCGCGCTGGTTCTGGTTACGATTGCCATGGATGGGCGCGCACGAGAAGCCTCGCTTGCGCAGACGGCGGCAGATGCCGTCAGCACGATGCTTGCCGCGGCAGAAGACGATCACGCGGGCGCTGCCTTCCTGCCTGAGCAGCTGGGCAAGAAGGTCGTTCTTGGCCTTGGGGGCGACGGCCAGGGCGTATTGCTGCACGTTTTCGGCCGCCGTTCCCTTTGGGGCGATCTCCACGCGCACGGGGTTGCGCACGAGCGAGCTCGTGGTCCTCAGCACGTCGTCCGAGAGCGTCGCGGAGAAGAGCAGGGTCTGCCGCTGCGCGGGGCAGCGTCCCACGATGCGCCGGACCGAGGGCAGAAAGCCCATGTCGAGCATGCGGTCAGCCTCGTCAAGCACGAGGACCTGAACATGCGAGAGGTCAGCGTCGCCCTGGTCGATGAGGTCTATGAGGCGCCCCGGTGTCGCCACCAACAGGTCGCATCCCTCATGCAGGGCGCGGCGCTGCGGGCCATAGCTCACGCCGCCCACGAGGACGGCCGTGGTGTGGGAGCTGCGAGCGCAGATGACGCGCGCGGTCTCGTCAATCTGCTGGGCAAGCTCGCGCGTGGGCGTGATCACCAGCACGCTGGGGGCGGGACCGGTCGAGGCGGGGGGGAGCCGGTCGAGCGTGGGCAGTAGGAAGGCCGCCGTCTTTCCCGTGCCGGTCTGGGCTGCCGCCATGACGTCGCGTCCGGCGAGCACCAGGGGAATCGACGCCGCCTGCACGGGCGAGGGACGCTCGTAGCCAAGGTCGTCCACGGTGGCGAGCATCTCGTCCGAGAGGCCGAGTGAGGCAAAGCTGAGGGAAGGTGCCCCGTGGCCACGGTCGGCTGTGGCGGTAGGCTGGTTGTTCATGCAAATCCCAATCTCAAAGGCTTGGATGGCGGGCGGCGCAGACGCTGGGCATGTCGCAGGGTCCGCGCCCGCGCGTCTCAGTGCCGCACGTGGCGTTCGGGCACGGAAGCTGAGGGTGCGAAGTCCTAACGATACCTGATATTGCCCTCAGGGTGTCGTCTTAGGCTGACGCTCCACATTTCTCATCATGCGATGGCGGTCCTTGTCCTGAGCCGTCTTCAGGCCATGCGCACCATGAGCTGCAGCCCCATGGCGATCATCCAGACGTAGGCGCAGGTCTTGGGAATCATGAGCATACCCACCTGCGGATGGCTGCGGCTCCAAATCGTCACGGGCACGTAGCAGGCAAAGCTGATCGCGATGGCAAGGGACATGCGCCACAGGCCCAGGCCGCCCGCGTTGCCGCTGAGGGCAAAGAGGGCGATGAGAACCAGGCCCGTCAGCGCAAAGATCCCGTTTCGCAGCGCGGACAGGCGAACGTTGCCCTCGGCATGCTGCCAGTTGTTGCTTGGGCTCAGGCATACGGCGATGCGCGCCAGCGCCGTCACCCAGATGATGACGGGCGCGGCAAGGGGAAGCGACATCTGGGGAAAGAGCGCGCGCCAGATGTAGTACAGCAGCACGTAGAAGGCCGTCATCGTGATGGACGACACCTGCAGGCCCAGGCCCAGGCGCGCCTTCGTGCGCTCGTCGCTGCCACGCAGGGCCCGCATGATGCGAGGCACCAGATGAAAGGCGTCTCCCGCCCCCAGAAGGAAGGTGAGCAGGCCAAAGAGCACAAAGACGGGACGCCCTGCCGCGCCCGCAAAAAACACGATGCCGGCCACGAGGTCAAACGTCAGGTAGAGGATGTCAAAGACGGCCTCGGCGACGTCGGCAACAGAGGGCGTGTACCTGTCGGGGACGTTGGCGGCGTCGTGCTGGTTCGTGATCATGGGCACTCCTTTGCAAACGAGCGAGACAGATGCAAAACAACAGGGCCTCGGGTCGCGGATTGCTCCATAACGGCCGATCTGAGCTGGGCACATGCAAGAGCTTGCACGCACTGCAGCGTACGGCGCACAAGAAGGCCACAGGCGTCTTGTCCGGGAGGGCGCGGGGTCCTGGTCGTGGGGGCTTTTCCTAGCTCCGCGTCCCACGACATGAACAATGTTCATTCTACCCATGACGGGGAAGTCAGTCTGTCAGGGCGCGCCATGAGGACCCATCTTCACAGAAGTGTCAAGGTGTGACGGCACCTTGCGTCGAGTTATGACGGCGCCTTGCGTCGAGTTATGACGGTGCCCCGCGCGAGTTGTGGCGGCGCCGTGCGTCGTTGTCTGCGATGCCGTGCCGAAACGTGCGCCCCCTTAGCCAAAACACGACGAACGTTTCAAAATAGAGCCTTTTCCGCCGACTTTTTGAAACAAATGTCGTGCTTTGGCTACGATGTCGTGCTTTGGCTCCGATGTCGTGCTTTGGCTACGGAGAGCCGTAAGCAGGACGTGCAGGGCCGAGCGGCTGGGGGCGTCGCCCGGGTAGGGCCCCTCTGCCGCGGCGCACGTGACCTTGCCTGCGCGTTGTCGTAGGATGCAGGTGAGCGTCTCCTCCCGCATGCCCCTCGGGGACCGATGGCGCCGCGCCGTCGCAGCCGGCCACGAAAGGACCTGTCCCATGATTCGCTTTGGCATCCTCGGCGCCGGCACCATCGCGCGCCGTTTTGCCCGAAGCCTCTCGAAGGTCGAGGGAGCCGAGCTCGTCGCCGCGAGCCGACGCACGCGCGAGCGGGCGCAGGGGTTTCTTGCCGAGGAGCCCTGCGCGCCGGGCGCCCGTGCCTACGGCAGCCATGAAGCGCTGCTCGCCGACCCCGACATTGATGCCATCTACCTGTCGCTTCCCCATGCGCTGCACCTGCCCTGGGCCCTCAGGGCCATCGAGGCGGGCAAGGCGGTCCTGTGCGAGAAGCCCGCCATGCTCACGGCCGCGGACATGTCCCGCGTGGCCAGCCTGGCGCGTGGGCGGGGCGTCCTGTTCATGGAGGCCATGAAGCCCCGCTTCGTGCCCCTTCATGAGGCCTTGCTCGACGCCCTTGACGAGTTAGGCGACATCTCGTATGTGAGCGCGTCGCTCTGCAACGACGTCCTCGCCAGCCTGCGCGGCACGGGCAGCTATCATCTGACGCCCGGCCCGGGGTCGGGCGTGCTGTTGGACTGCGGCGTCTACTGCGCCTCGTGGATCGAGGAAATCCTGGGCGAGAAGCCCCGCCTTAGGCACGTCGACTGCCGCCGCGTGGACGCCATCGACGTCTACGTGGACGCGCGCCTGGAGTGGGGAAGCACCGACCTGCGGCTGGAGTGCGCGTTTGATCGCGCAACGCCTCGTGCGCTTACGGTGGTGGGCAGCCTCGGCACGTTGGTCGTGGAGGACCTCCATCGCCCGCAGGCGGCCTCCCTGGCACTCTGGGGCAAACAGCCTCGGCGCATCGAGACGCCCTATGAGGTGGATGACTTCCACGGGGAGATACGCCACTTCACGTCCCTGATGCGCGAGGGTATGACGGAGTCCCCCCTCATGACGCTGGAAGACTCCATCTGCACGGCGGCGCTGCTGGATGACATCAGGCTGAGCATCGATTTGACGTGAGGCCGTGCGACGCGGGCATTTCTGGCATGACGGGAATCATGGAGGTGAGCTCATGGGCGACCTGACAAAAAACAGAGGCGACGTCGAGGCGGGCCTGGCGCGCCTGCGCGGGCTTCTTGCTCCTGACGAGCGACTCAGGGAGGAGGTCGCGCGACGTCGGACCGCCTGGGAGGGGTCGATCTTCTCGGCGGAGCTCCTTGACGTGTCCCTGCCGGACGGCAGCCCGTCCGTTCGCGAGGTCGCGCGACACCATGGGGGCGCGGGCGTCTGCGTGGTGCGTGACGGCCGCATCTGCCTCGTGCGCCAGTGGCGCGTGGCCCTTGCCGCCATGACTTTGGAGATCCCGGCCGGCAAGCTTGACCCGAACGAGGACCCGCGCGCCTGCGCGGCGCGGGAGCTCTTTGAGGAGACGGGCCTTACGGCGCGCTCGTTGGAGCTCGTGGCGACCTCGGTGGGCTCCCCCGGCTTCAGCGACGAGACGACCCGCGTGTTCAGGGCGGTGGGGCCGCACGCGCCCACGACCGCAGGCGAGTCGGACGGCGCTCCGGTGGCCCATCCTGACGAGGGGGAGTTCGTGGACGTGTGCTGGGTCCCGCTCGACGTCGCCCTTGCCGCCGTCGGGAGGGGTCTCATCACCGACGCAAAGACCATCATCGCCATTTACGATAGCGTGTACCGGGACGGCAGGCGTGGGGCGTTTGGGCCACGTTCGCAGCGCATGTGACCCTGTCGTCCGGATCCCGGCGACCACGACGTTTGGAGGCAGACCATGAACAGCGAGCTGTTTGGCGACAACCAGGAGAGGGACCCCTTGCGAGACCTCATCTTCATGGAGCCCGTCTTCCATGAGAAGATCTGGGGCGGACGCCGACTTGAGACTGACTTTGGCTACGACTTGCCCGCAGGCCCCATCGGGGAGTGCTGGGCCATCTCGGCCCACCCTCACGGCGACTGCCAGGTGAAGATCGGCGCCTTTGCGGGCCGTCTCCTCTCAAAGCTGTGGGACGAGCACCCCGAGCTCTTTGGGGGGACGCCGGAGGGCCAGTTTCCCCTGCTCGTGAAGATCATCGACGCCAACGAGGACCTCTCCATCCAGGTCCACCCCGATGACGTCTACGCGGCAAGGCACGAGGGAGGCTCCCTGGGCAAGATGGAGTGCTGGTACGTGCTGCACGCCGAGCCTGGCACCACGATCGTCGTGGGGCAGCGCGCCGTCTCGCGCGAGGAGTGCGCGCGGCTCATGGACGAGGGTCGCTGGGGGGAGCTGGTCAACGAGCTTCCCGTGCATGCGGGCGACTTCTTCCAGATTGCCCCGGGGACCCTCCATGCCATCAAGGGGGGAACGCTCATCCTCGAGACCCAGCAGTCCTCCGACGTCACCTATCGCGTCTATGACTACGACCGCGTCCAGGACGACGGTACCAGGCGGGAGCTTCACCTGTCCCAGGCGCTCGACGTCATCGACTACGCCCTGCCGCCCATCACCTCCGGCACCATCACGAGGCCCGAGCTGGGCGGCGTCACGCTGCTGGAGTCCTGCCCGCGCTACAAGGTGTGGCGCGTGCGCGTGGACGGCGCGACCGCCATGCTGGCGCCGCAGCGCTTTTACTGCGCGAGCGTCATCGAGGGCGAGGGGGTTGCCTCCGGTCACGAGGTCGAGAAGGGCGATCACTTCGTCGTCCCCGCAGGCCATGGGTCCCTGCAGCTTGAGGGTCACATGCAGCTGATCGTGTCGTCCGTGGCATGACGGCGCCCCACGTGTCGAGGGGCGACCGTGAGGGATGACGCCAAGGTCATGCGCGGGGGACGGCCGTCCCGTGCGTCAGAGTTCGGTTGCTTCGTGCTATGATGACGACGCTCGCTCCCTTAGCTCAGCTGGATAGAGCGTCGGTCTTCTAAACCGTAGGTCAGGCGTTCGAATCGCCTAGGGAGCACCACACGTGAGCGCCCGCCCGCCCCTAGGGACGGGCGGGTTTTTGTGGCGCCTGAACGCCGGTCGCCCTGGATCGAAACGTTGGCAGCCCTGGATCGAAACGCCGGTCGCCCCGATGCTGCCGCTACGCGAGACCTGGCCAACGTTTCCGCTCTTGTGGATGATACGCTACCCTTGGGTGGAGCATAATTGCATGTATGCTGTCCTCGGAAGGAGCTCACGTTGATTTACACCGTCACGCTAAATCCTGCCATCGACTATGTGATGCATCCCCTCACGCTTGACATGGGCTTTACCAACCGTTCGTCCACCGAGGAGCTCTACGTCGGCGGCAACGGCATCAACGTCTCCACGCTCCTCAACGAGATCAAGGTCGCCAACATCGCCTTTGGCATCGTGGCCGGCTTCACGGGCGACTATCTGGTCAAGACGATGCAGAAGAACGGCGTGGCCTCAAACTTCGTCCGCCTGGACCACGGATTCACGCGCATCAACGTCAAGCTCAACGGAATCGTCATGACCATGGTCAACGGCATGGGCCCCCGCATCTCCGAGAGGAAGGTGGACGAGCTGCTCGAGCGCATCGACTACATCGGCACGGGCGACACGCTCGTGCTCACGGGCTCCATTCCCAAGTCCCTGCCCGAGGACATGTACGACGTCATCATGAAGCGCCTTGAGGGTCGCGGCGTGCGCTTCGTCGTTGACGCGCCCGGCAACCTCCTGCTCGAGTCGCTCCCGTCTCGCCCCTTCCTCATCAAGCCCAACAACCACGAGGTCGGTCGCATCTTTGACGCCCGCCCCGAGACCCCTGAGGAGTGCGTGCCGTACGCCCAGGAGCTGCAGAAGCGCGGAGCGCAGAACGTGATCGTCTCCTGCGGCGGCCATGGGTCTCTCCTCCTTGACGAGAACGGCGAGGTCCACATCGTTCCCACCGCAAAGATTCGCCTGGTCAACGCCACGGGTGCCGGCGACTCCATGGTCGCGGGGTTCGTGGCGAAGACGCAGGAGGGCGCGACGTACGAGGAGGCGCTGCGCTTTGCCTCTGCTTGCGGCACGGCGACCGCCGCGAGCAAGAGCATCGCCAAGCGCCCCACCATCGACAAGGTCTACGCCGCCCTCACCAAGGTCATCGAAGGACAGGGGAGGTAGGGCTCCGCACGGGCATCATCGCGGTCCCGCAAGATCGCGCTCATAGCACGACACGTACGGCGTTCCATGCAATCTTCGACAGGAGGGTCCCATGTACAAAGGAGTCAACGCATCCGACGGCTTCGGCATCGGCGTCGCGCAGGTGGCCGTAGCGCCAGATCTTTCGTTCACCCCGACCAGCCCAAAGGACGCCCAGAAGGAGAAGGAGCGCTACGAGGCGGCTCTGGCCAAGTTCGTCGAGCAGACCAACGCGCAGATTGAGCGCATGGTCGTCTCCATCGGCGAGGAGGCCGCACTCATCATGGGCGCCCACATCGAGTTTGCCCAGGACGAGGGCATCAAGGAGATGGTCAGCGGCTCCATCGACGCCGGCATGTGCGCCGAGCAGGCCGTGAGCGAGGCCTATGACCAGTACTACACGATGTTCTCCCAGATGGAGGACGAGCTCTTCCGCGAGCGCGCCGCCGACGTCGCCGACGTCAAGACCGGCCTGCTCGCCGACCTCCTGGGCAAGCAGGTGGTGGACCTCTCGACGCTGCCCGAGAACTCGATCGTCGTCGTGTCCGAGCTCACCCCCTCGATGACCGCCGACATCGACAAGGAGAATGTGGCGGGCATCGTCACCGAGACGGGCGGTCGCACGTCCCACTCCGCCATCATCGCCCGCGCGCTGGAGATTCCCGCCGTCCTCTCGGTCGCCAACGTAACCAAGAACATCAAGACCGGCGACATGGTCATCGTGGACGGCGCCGCCGGCTCCGTCATCGTCACGCCCACCAAGGAGGAGCTTGAGCTCTATCGGGGCAAGGCGCGCGCCTACGCGGAGGACAAGGCGGCCCTTGAGGCGTATCGCGGCAAGAGGACCGTCACGGCCGACGGCGACGAGAAGCTCCTCGTGGCCAACATAGGAAACCCCGACGACGCCAACGTCGCCGCCGAGCACGATGCCGAGGGCGTGGGGCTCTTCCGCTCAGAGTTCCTCTTCATGGACGCCAAGGAGCTTCCGAGCGAGGACGAGCAGTTCGCCGCCTATCAGAAGGTCGCCCTGCGCCTCAAGGGTCAGCCCATCATCATTCGCACGCTCGACGTGGGCGGCGACAAGGAGATCCCGTACCTCAATCTCCGGAAGGAGGAGAACCCCTTCATGGGGTTCCGTGCGGTGCGCTACTGCCTGAACAACCCCGACCAGTACAAGGTCCAGCTCACGGCCCTGCTGCGCGCCTCCGCCTTTGGCGACATCAAGATCATGCTGCCCCTGGTGACCTCCCTTGAGGAGGTCCGCAAGGCCAAGGCGCTCATCGAGGAGTGCAAGCTTGACCTTGACCAGCGTGGAGTCTCGTATAACAAGGACATCGAGGTCGGCA
The DNA here is from genome assembly GCF_001811895.1 of Olsenella sp. HMSC062G07. Classification (NCBI taxonomy): domain Bacteria; kingdom Bacillati; phylum Actinomycetota; class Coriobacteriia; order Coriobacteriales; family Atopobiaceae; genus Olsenella; species Olsenella sp. HMSC062G07. The sequence goes on along the minus strand of NZ_KV806951.1, from coordinate 1,094,909 downwards.
CCATGATCGAGACGCCCGCCGCCTCGCTCATCGCCGACGACCTGGCCGCGGAGTGCGACTTCTTCTCCATCGGCACCAACGACCTCATCGGCTACACCATGTGCGCCGACCGCGGCAACGACCGCGTGGCCTATCTCTACGAGGTCTACCAGCCTGCCGTGCTGCGCTCGCTCAAGCGTATCATCGAGGAGGGCAACAAGAAGGGCATCCTGGTGGGCATGTGCGGCGAGGCTGCTGCTGACCCGCTGCTCATTCCCGTGCTGCTGTCGTTTGGCCTGGGCGAGTTCTCGGTGAGCGCGCCGTCCATCCTGGCGACGCGTCGCACGATCAGCGAGTGGACCAAGGAGGAGGCGGACGCCCTCACCGCAAAGGTCATGACGCTCAAGACGGCCGCCGAGGTCAAGGCGGCACTCCAGGCGGCTGCCAAGTAGAGGCCGGCGACCGCGCGCCGGGTCCAGACCGCCAGGCCAAGTTGCCGGGCCCAGGTCGTCAGGCCGTCGCGCAAGCGCACGAACGCCGTGAAACGTCATGCGACGGGGCATCCGGAACGTCCGGGTGCCCCGCACTTTTGCGCGTCGGGCAGGGAAGGGCGCTACCAGGGGCAGATGGCGGGGGCGATGACGTCAAGGGCGTCAGGCAGCACCCTTACGTCAAAACTGCGGCCCAAAAGCGGCTCGCCGTCCACCTGACAGGGGGGCTCCTCTCCCACGAACTCCACGTGGGCACGTGTCAGGCGACCAAGGCGCACGGCGGAAGAGGATGCATGTTTGCCCACGCGCGCGAGGGCAAAGAGGGCCAGCAAGCGTGGCGTGCTGGGGACGAGCACGTTGTAACAGATGTCAAGCAGGCCGTCCGTGGGAACGGCGTCAGGGCAGACGCGAAAGCCGCCTCCGTAGCTGGGGCCGTTCTGGATGGCCATCACCAGGGTCTGCAGCTCCTGGGGTGTGCCCCCGTCGATGGAGAGGCGCGCAGGGTACCCTTGCGACCCCGACGAGAATATCTTGAGGCCAGAGGTGGCAAAGAGGGCCGACCCCCTCTGTCGCGTGTTGGCCTCGCGCCGTCTGGTGGTGTCAAGTGCGATGGCGGCATCGAGCCCAAACGACAACGTCTGCGCCACGTAGGCGGCCTCGCCCGCGTCGCTTGTGACCAACCCGAGGTCAATATGGCGACGTTTTCCCGAGATGATCTGCGCGAGAGCCGTCTCGGCGTCGTTTACGGCGGTGTGCAGGGTGCGCGCAAAGTCGTTACCCGAGCCCATGGGAATGACGGCGAGGGTGGGACGGCTATGACGCGGAAGGGTCATGACGCCGCCCACGGCCTCGTGGATGATGCCGTCGCCCCCTAGGACGACAAGGGTGTCAACGTCCTGAGTCTTTGTCGCGAGCTGCGTGGCGTGCCCTCGGCGCTCAGTCAAAACGAGGTCAAACGAGGTGGTGATGGAGGCGTAGGACTCAAAGAAGCGCTGGACAAAGGCGGCGGCGGCCGCTCCCTTGCCGCTGCGGGCGGTTGGGTTGGCAAGCACGAGGGTCCGGCCGAGCCTGAGGTGAGCCATGGGTGCTCCCGTCAAACGATGGGGGATGTCATGTGCCCATTGTAGGGGAGTGGGTCATCTAAGAGGGGCAAGGAGCGCGGGAGGGCGGAGCGCTCGAAAAGGGGTGACGTTGCATAACAAAAGGGGCTACATTGCATAACCTTGAGCGCGCCGCCGCGTGCCCGCCTCAGTGTTTTTGCAAAACGAGAGGCGCCGCAGCGGCTGCCACGGCGCCCCTCTCGTCAGAACAGCTAATATGACGTGCCAGAGACGCTAGTCCTGCTTGCGCAGCTTGGTGGCGCCGAACAGCGACAGGATGCCAGCGGAGGCAAGGGCGAGCAGGGCCGCCGGGCCGGTCGAGGCGTCAGAGGTCTGCGGAATCTCCTTGGCCATGTGCTTGGGCTTTGCGACTTCCTTCGTGTCCTCGGTCTTCTCCTCAGTCTTCTCCTCGTGCTTGGGAGCGTTCGTCTTGACGGTGACTGTGATGGTGTCGGGGTCGTAGGAGCCGTTGGCCTTGTCCCAGGTGTTCGAATCCTGCTTAGCGGTCCAGTCAAACTTGAACTCATGGGATACAGAGCGACCGTAGAGGGTGACCGTGGCGGTGCTGAAGAACTTGCCCGTGATGGTGCCCGTGATGGTGTGCAGGCCGGGGTCCACCGTCACGGCGTCAAAGGTGAGGCTGAGGTTTGAGGACTCCTTGTTGATCAGTGTGTCATAGAGGTCCTGGAACGTGGCGTACTGGCCGGGGTTGTCAAGCTCCATCGTGACGGTGCGCACGTTGCCGGAGGTGACGACCTTCACGATCTTGTACATCTTGCTGCCCATGAGGACGGTCTCGCCCGTGCCAAACTTCATGCCTTCGGGCAGGGTGAACTCGGCGGTGAAGCTGCTCGTGACGCCGGGCTTCCCCTTCTCGTCCGTGAGCTTGATGTCGCCGTACGTTACGCCATGGTTCTGAAGCTGGGCGGCATAGTCGTCGGCGATGCCCTGAATCTGGTCCTTGATGGGCTGAACCAGGAGGTCAGCCTGGACGGACACGGTATCGCCGGCGTTTGACTCGGGGAAGGAGACATGAGAGGTGTCGTCATTTATCTTCATGTCGCCGGTAAGGACGACGGAGCTGTCTGTCGGGTCTGCGGCGATGCGTGCGACGGGCGCTGCGGGCGCTGCGGGCGCGGGGCTGGCAGGCTGCGCGCTCTCGTCTGCGGTGGCGTCCTCCGCCGCGACGGGAGTGGCGTCAGGCGCCTCTTCGGGAGCGACCTGCTCGGCGGGGGCAGGCTGGACGACGGCTGCGGGCTCGGGCGCCACGGCGGGGTCGGTCGTCTCCGCGAGGGCCATGACCGGCCCAGAGATGGCGAAGGCGATTCCCGTGGCGGCCACGCCGGTGATGATCATCTGTGCACGATTCGAGAACCTTTGACGCTGCATGGCACGCTCCTTAACTGGCCTACATTCAACAGACTTGTTAATACTCCTGCTAATGCAAAAAACATACCAAAAAGTATATAACACTTGCACAACACCATTTGCTACCTTTCAGATAGTGTTGCCAGCCATATTATACACACAAACAGTTCACCGTCAGATATGGCGGTGAGCTGTGTTTTCATGGCCGGTGAGCGGC
>NZ_KV806951.1:1089678-1091654 GCF_001811895.1 Olsenella sp. HMSC062G07 | reverse complement strand
TTCTGGCGCGTCGTGAGCCGCTTCGACTGCGGGCGCGACGGCTTTCCGCCGCTTCCGCCTCAGCGGGCGGAGGGGGCGCGCGAGCTCCAGGGCTTCAATTACGCAAAGAGTACCGACGCCGCCGACAAGGCCGACCTCGGGTGCCACTTCTTCATAGACGACTACCAGTTCGAGCGCGTGTGGCAGCGGCCCGGCGCGTATCTGGACGTGCTGAAGCCCTATAGGTTCGTCCTCACGCCCGACTTCAGCCTGTACATGGACATGCCCGACGCGATGCAGGAGTGGAACCGCTACCGCTCGGCGGCGCTGGGCTGGTACTGGGACAACCACGGCGTCACGGTCGTGCCGACGCTCTCGTGGGCGCAGCCGTCGAGCTACCGGTTCTGCTTCAGGGGCGTCCCGAGGCATTCGACGGTCGCAGTCTCCACCGTGGGCGTGGCGCGGGACAAGGGCGCTCGTGAGGTCTGGCGCGACGGCATGCGCGAGGCCATGCGGCGCCTGGAGCCGCCGCGCGTGCTCCTCTACGGCAGCCGCATCGACTTCGACTTCGGGGACGCAGAGGTAATCGAGTACAAGGCGGGTGGGTTCCATGGGCGGTAGGGGTTCGTGGTCATCCAGCGGGGGAATGTACGAACCTCATCCGGGTGGGGGTAACGGGGGCGCAGAAGAAAACGTTATTGGACCACGAATCCCTAGTACTCTGTCAGAAGCGCTTGGGGAAAAGGCAAGCCTCTGTCACCGGCGAAAGCCTCCGCAGGCGCAAATCCCCATTACAACGCTGAATATGATGCGTACTCTTCAAATTGCCAGAGGTGCGTCCTCACATATGAGGCACGACGTAGGGGATACGACGTTACAGCACTCCCGACGTACTCAGGCGATTTGCTCCCGTATGGTGGGGATTACCTCCGCGGCCTGTCAAACCCAAAGACTATTGATGTTGGAAGGTCGTCTCGCAAACTTGAAAGCCAGATGCGTGAGTATGGCGACGGCGCACGCGCGATTGTCCGCGTTAGCAAGGGCCGCAAGGGGCACGTTTTTATTTCTGAGAACAGCAATGGTAAAATATTCTACGTAGACCCGCAGACAAACAGGCGGTATAGCGGCGTTACTCTGAAAAAAGTATCGAATGCAAGAATTACCCGCATCGACAATCAGCAATTTACTGAGTACGCCAAGAATGCGTTTACCAGGCAGAAGGTGTAAGCGATGGGGACATCATTCCAGAAGGCACTGGAGATAGCCAAAGAGAAGTACCCTCACGAGATAAATTACTACGAAGAGTATAGGGACTATTACGTGTTCTCCCACGAAGACGGAATAGAGCGAGTCGGAGGCGACTACAGTCCTGTTGTCATCAGAAAATCTGACTATGCCGCGCTTAACTATGCTCCGATCTTCTTCAATCTCAGCGCCGATGCAGAAGACGTCGGCAAGGTTATATCCGAGGGACAAATCTAGAGGCACTTGATAGGGTGATGTGGGTCCAAATCCCACCGCCGCGAAGAGCCGTCCTTCGGGGCGGCTTTCTAGCTTGATGGGGGTGCGCGATGCGCGATTACAACCTGATGAGAAACATGCTGGTGTTCATCGGCTGTTCCGATGGCGATTTGAACCTCGTCGACTTCCAGCGGTTCGGCGACGCTTCAGCGGTTCGTGGCGAGCTGTCCCGTCTGCGGCAAGAGGGGCTCGTCGAGTCGAGCATGGAGTTCGAACCGTCGTACAACAACGGCACCGCCAAGGGCTTGACCAGGGAGGGGGCCGCGTTCCTGCGCGACATCGAGGACGACTGCGCGTGGGCGTTGATGGCCAAGACGCTCGAAGACGCGGGGCTAGACCTGTCATACCCGCTGCTCAAGAAGGTGTGCGAGACCATCGTCGAGCGCTGCGTGATGAGCAAGATTCCCGAAATCTAGAAACTAGAGACAATTGAGCCGTTCGAAGCCGTCCGACTGGGCGGCTTTTTCGTTGCCCGA
>NZ_KV806951.1:1066496-1089578 GCF_001811895.1 Olsenella sp. HMSC062G07 | reverse complement strand
CTGGGCGGCTTTTTCGTTGCCCGAGACGAGGTGAGACATGCCGCTGCCAAAGCCCCCCGGCATCGAGTCCGACCCCTTCAAGTCCGCAAAGTGGGATGAGCTGACCGCCGGGCGCGACCTCTCCGAAGCTGACGCCCCGGCGCTCTCCCTGTTCGCGCGCCCGGATGCCCGCCGCCGCCGAGACCAGAAAGACGGAGCGCGTCGACCGATGACGTACCAGCAGATGGCGGACATAGCGTCCCGCCACGACACGACCATGAGCCGGGCGATGCTTCGCGCCCTGTGCGAGACGGGCGTTCCCCTCCCGCTCAGGCTCCCGGGCCGGCGCACACGCAGGTACGACCACATGCGCCTGCGAGGTCACGCCCAAGGAGGCCGCGTGGTGCATGAGGCACAACCGTGACGTCATAGGGGCCGTGCGCTAGCGGTGGCGCTCCATGTCCTCGCGGATGAGCCGCTTGACGTACCCCTGCTTGTTTGGCTGTGCCGACAGCCACCCCCACAGCTCCTCCTCGGCGGGGTAGAAGCGTACGACCGCCGTCTTGGTCCTCTCGCGCTTGTACTTCGCGTCTGCCCTCTTCTGGGCGTCTGATACGGCCATTAGTGTCTCCTATGGATTACGAGGTTGACTACGACTGACGTCACGAGAACGACAAGGAACAGGATTACGTACCGCATTATTTCCTCCTAGTCTCCTATAATGGGAGGAGAAGGGGGGGCCGAAGCCCCCGCCCTATCTAGTCCCGCCTAAGATGCCTTCCAGAGCCTTGGCGGGGCTTTCGCTCTCCGCAATCAATGTTCCTAGTGTCGTTGCTGCGAGGGCAATCAGGAAGTCCATCAGATAGTCCAATTCAACCACCTCCCTCCGCCCTGATGGCTATATTATAGGATTATTCCTATATAATGTCTAGGATAATTCTTATATTTCTGCGAAATATTTTGACCATTTTCTTGGCCCTGCCGTGACCGGTGGGGCCTTTTCCATGCCGACTGGGGGTGTCGTGACGAGATACGGGGTCCCCTACAAGGGGAGCAAGAACAGCGTTGCCAGGTGGGTTGTGGATGTGCTCCACCCGTCGCACACGCTCGTTGACCTGTTCGCGGGAGGGTGCGTCGTGACGCACGCCGCGATGCTGTCCGGCAAGTGGGACGAGTTCGTGGCCAACGACACCAACGACGTGCCGCAGGTGTTCCTTGACGCGATTGACGGCAAGTTCGCCGACTACGACTTCGTGCCGGCCCGCGAGGAGTTTAACGCGGCGAAGGATGACGACACCGTTTTGTCGCTGCTCTACAGCTTCGGGAATGACCGCAAAAGCTACCTGTGGTCACGCGAGACCTCCAGGGCTTCAACTACGCGAAGACCACCAGGGCGGCAGACAAGGCCGACCTAGGCTGCCACTTCTTCATAGACGACTACCAGTTCGAGCGCGTATGGCAGCGTCCCGGCGCATACATTGACGCTCTGAGGCCCTACCAGTGCGTCCTCACGCCTGACTTCAGCCTGTACATGGACATGCCCGACGCGATGCAGGAGTGGAATCGCTATCGCTCGGCGGCGCTCGGGCGCTACTGGGAGCAGAACGGAATAACCGTCGTGCCAACGCTCTCGTGGGCGCAGCCGTCGAGCTACAAATTCTGCTTCAAGGGAATTCCGAGGCAATCCACCGTGGCCACCTCAACCGTGGGCGTGGCGCGCGGCAGGGGCGCCCGTGATGTCTGGCGCGACGGGATGCGCGAGGCGATGAGACGCCTTGAGCCGTCGTTGGTGCTGCTGTACGGCAAGAACATCGGATTCGACTTCGGCGGCTGCGAGGTCGTCGAGTACAAGGCTGGGGGGGGTTCCATAGGCGGTAGGGGCAGCTATAGCGCGACCGCAGGGGCAATGAAAGAAAGAGTGAAACTCCTTGGTGCTGATACTAACGCCCACCTGTCAAACATTGGCGGTGCTCCAGACTCGCGGCGCGATGTGATTGAGATTGCGCGCAACGCAGGCTTCTCTGGAGTATATGGTACAGATGAGATTAAAACTCAGTCTATGAGCTCCTATATGCAACAAGTGCACTCATTGGAGCAAAAGTACGGTGCGTTACATGCGGTGCCGACGCAATTACTTGGCGCAGATGGCAAAGGCTTCTATGCAGCGGCTAGCTCTGCAGGTAATGGACAGGCTGTGCTAGTGCTCCATAGAAGAAATGCATCTAACGTTGTGGCGTTGGCGCATGCACACGAGCGGGAAGAAAACAGCGGCTTCAAAATGCCAACTGATGGTAGGCTAACAAGCAGGGCTAATTACACAATCACCCACGAATATGGGCACCTTGTACAGAATGCGCTGTATACCCAAGCCGTTAGAAATGGGTATACCGGTAGCGAGCGAAAGTTTGCAGGCACAGCAAAACGTGAAATTGAGGAGATAGCGATTGGTCGCTATGGTGGAAGCGGAAGCATGATGTCGGGCTATGGGCACTATAATGCTCACGAGTTTTTCGCTGAGAGCTTTGCATATTCACAGCTTGGTGCTCCGAATGCGTACGGGAGAGCAATGAACGACTACTTGGGAACTCATAGGATTTCTTAAGGAGTGATGAAAATGACATTCGATGAACCTCTGTTTATGAGAAATCGTGCATGGTATACAATTCCAGCGGACGAAGGAATCAACTCTGCACTCTTTGATGATGACAGGGGCTATCACCTTAAGGGTGGAGTCCCAGAAGAGGTGCGTAAGTCATACAACGAGTTCTACGCGATGCTCGATGGGGGTACCGAAGAACTGGTAAAGCAAGGCATTGCTCACTCCTGATGAAGCGCGAATGGTTGAGAGAGTGCGTAGGATGTGGGAAGATTAATTCACGCGAGAACTAGTACAAATGCACATACGAGTACGCCTTGATAGAGGAGAAAGCGGTAGGAACCCGCAGCTCGCGCAGAGCCGTCCGACTGGGCGGCTTTTTCGTTGCCCGAGACGAGGTGAAGCATGCCGCTACCAAAGCCCCCCGGTATCGAGTCCGATGCATTCAAGTCCACCAATCGAATTGGCACCGTTGTCGAATTCGACGACAGGAAGACGGACGCCATCCACCTTGTTGAGCTTACCGACACAGAAGCGGACGACAGGATGGTGTGGGCGGATGCAGACGACTTGGAAGAGTTGCCACCTGACGTGTTCCCCGCAATTGACGTGCCATAATTGATAATTCCTAAAGCGAGACATGGCGCGGGAGCAGAGTTGCAGAGCTGTATGCTATGGGCATACTCACGCGGCAAACATTACAAAAAGCGGAGATGTCAGGCTCATCAATCCTGGAAGCCTGACACGCCCGCGCCTGGGGACAGGCGCGGGCTGCGCTCCGTTCGCCTCGGCGAACGGAGCGCTATCTGCCGCTCTCATTAAATACTAAACAAAAATCCATGATCTGTCTCTGCTTACAGCTTTTGGATCATTCCGACGGATGAACCGCCTTGCATCCAAACATCTTATCCTATCTGTATATCGGCATAAGCCAGAGCGTCATCGATAGTCATCATCAAAGCATCGTCCTCGCTGAACTGCCCCCAGATGGTATTGTCGTCACCGCCATCCTCGCCTGTCATGTTGCTGCATATTATCACGGTACCGATATCCGCGAAATTAGCCCTGAGCAATCCCTGCATTCGTTCTCCCGAGACCTCCTCCCCGTCTTCATACGAAAAATTATACATATCGCCGTATTGACCGGTCATGTCACGGTTGTCCGCGAGGAATGTACCGTTTATCAGCTTTTTCCCGCTGACCGAATACTCTTCCACATAAGTCGACAGGAACTCATCGACAGAAGAACTGTACATGTTCAGAGTCTTACCGTCCTTACTCATATACACTGCGAAATTCATGCCTCCTGCGGCGGGGGTATTCGTAAGAGCGTCATCTGTCATAACTCTACCGGTTGAAAAGTCCACATATGAAGAAGAATATTCGATATTCTTGGCCTCGCCGTCTTCGTAAGTGTAGATATTAAGTTCCGCCTGATATTCACTACCATCGACAGCCATATAGAACATCTCCTCGATACCGTCACCGTTGATATCGAAGAAGGCGATCGGTCTCTGTTCCTTCGGCTCGAATTCACTGGAACCGTCCTGCCAGCTGAATGCCTCTATGTCGGCACGCTTCTCCTGTATCTTAGCCTTGTAAGCCTTGAATACGTCCGCCTTACTCACTTCCGTCTCAATTTCCTTATGTTCGATTCCGTTACTCACTTCCGTCTCAATTTCCTTATTTTCGTTTCCGGGCTGATCTTTATTATCACTATTTCCTTTGCATCCAGTGAATATAAGGAGAACAGCGGTAAACAATATCGATAAAAGTAGAACTTTTTTTACAACTTTCTTCATTTTGATACCTCCTTGATACTACGGCAACATTTATATGGCTTTTAACGTACTGATCCTCTGGTATTTCCGAACAACTGCTCATATATCGCTTCATGCTAATAAGCCAGAACTTCACACCCGTCATCGGTCACAGCTACCTGAACCTCCCACTGCGCCGAAGGTTCGCCGTCCTCGGTATAGACAGTCCATCCGTTCTCTTCATCAATAACAACCTCATCCACGCCTATATAAAGCGGCCGCCGTGACAGCACGGCGGCCGCAAGCCAAGACGCTTTTTACCTGCCAAAGCCGCACTCGTTATGTGTGCTGTCCGACGTATAGTTCTCGAGCAGGTTCAGCGGATCGTTGTAATCCATGCCCCATTGTGAGAGGGAGACCATAAAGTCGCCTTCCTGACGTTGTTTCATGTACGTTTCAAAATTGCAGTACTCTGTTTCGCAGCTGATGCCATAGGACTCAAACTGCTCCACAACGTTCGGGAGAAAATCTTTAGCCACCTCCAAGGCAGTGAATTTCAGATGCAGCGGTGTCTCCGGCGAGAGCTTTCCCTCGTCCGTGAAACGATAGCCCAAAGATTGAAGAAGCTCTTTGGCGCGCGTAAAATCGGACTTCAGCGGGTAATAGCCCGGAGGATCCTGGATCGGATAGCGGTAGTCCTCGCTGTTCGATCGGAATTGTTCCCCGTTTCCACTTCCATCCGAAACGCCCGGCGGAATTAGCGTGGAAGAGGCATCATCCTCTGAGCCTATTGCCGCGGCCGCAAGGGCTTTGCGGTCGATCAGGAGGCAAAGGGCTTGACGCAGCGTTTTTGCTTCCTGCGGCGTCATCTTGCCGAAGAGCTCCTGATTGTTGATATTAAAGCTGAGATAGACAGCGCCCAATGCCCATGGAACGCTATGATGCTCTTCATAGGGCGGTAGCTGCGAATAGTCGCCTTGCCCCCTGAATTCGATAAAATCATATTCGCCGTCTATGTACTTTTGGTAAAAGGAGCTATCCACCGCCTCACAATGAACAATCAGCTCATCCAGCGTGACTTCATTGGCTCGGTGATAGTTTTCGTTGCGCACCATATCGAGTAAGACGTTCGGCTCCCAGCTCTTCACCTTAAAAGGTCCGTTGGTGACCATCGTCCCGGTCTCAGTCCACGCAAACGGATCGCCAGATTGCTGTTCAGCCGCCTCGATGACCTTCTGCGGCAGGGGGACAAAGGCGGGCATGGCCGTCAGCATGAGAAAATAGGGGCAAAACCGAACCAGCTTAACCGTCAGCGTCCGGCCGTCTTCGGAAGCTTTAATATTCAATCGATCCGGATAGCCCTCGATTGATGAAAACAAGCTGCTATAGGGGTTTCCAATCGTTTTGTCGGCGCCCCGCTTCCAGGCATAGACAAAGTCGTTGGCGTCCAGCTTGTCGCCATTTGACCACTTGAGATCCGGTTTGAGGGTGAACGTCCATGTCAGCCCATCCTCGCTGATCTCGATATTCTCGGCCAGATCCGGCTTGAGGCAATTGTTCTCATCGATCTCACAAAGGCCTGCGAACAGGTGGAGAAGGATAGAGCGCTGGGAGACGTCCTCCAGCAGATCCGGATCGAGGGTGCTGAACGGATGTTGCCGAACCCTGAGAATGCCGTCGGCTGTCCCGGTTGTATGCGTAAAAATCGGTCCAATAAGCGGGGGAAAATAGAAGCCATTGAGAGGCGTTTTCCAGTAGTAGCCGCGGGCATTCCAGGAAAAAAGCGGGCAGATGGCGCCCGTATCCATGAGGATATCCTCGGCTTTGTGCATGAGAATGATTCGTTTTTGGGAATCTTGCTCGGAACGAATCTCGTCGATCAGCTTGTCATAGATCGACCAGTCTTGAAGGGCCTCGTCGGCCGACCCGGCTATCCCGAGCGGGTCAGACGCCGTCGAACCTTGACCGTCCTTTTGCCCGCTTTCCTTCGGCGTCTCAGCGCAGCCGAAGGACATCAGGGACAGAAGCATCATGCAAGTGAGCAGAAGGGCCGCCGCTTTCATCCGTATCTTCATACGCCACCCCCTAAGCCGAGTCAATTATACTGCTTTTATGCCACCTCCTAAGCTGAGTCATTTATACCGCTTTTTTCAATTATACCGATTTTTTCCACTTTTGTAACGAAAAGGACTTGCCTGATATGTAACAAGTGCGAGCGCGGGATAGGAAAAAGCGTCATTGCATCTTGAACCCCTCTCCCGCCTTCTTTTTCTTTCGCCCTTTTTAGCAGTCTATCCCCTTTCTTGAAAGCACTCCCTGCTGGTAATAGTGCTTGATCTCCTTTATTTCGGTCACGAGATCCGCCATGTCGATCAGCTCCTTGGGGGCGTACCGGCCTGTCAGAACCACTTCCGTCCCCGGCGCGCGGCCTTTCAGCGCTTCCAGAACAGCCGAAACGGTCAGAAGATGCAGGTGAAGCGCAATGTTAATCTCGTCGAGTATCACCACGTCGTAGGCCCCGCTTTGGAGGAGCGCCGCGCACTTTTTAGGCCGTTTTCCGCAAGCGTCCGGTCCCTTTCCTCCGCTTCCCTGGATAAAAGGCACCCGCCGCCCAGCTGCTCTACGCAGATATTGCGAAGCACCCTGGAAATCCCGGTTTCGCTGTACGCCATATCCTTGACGATTTGGGATATGGCACGCCTTGTGTTTAGGGGGGCTCAGCGGCGAGCAAAAAGCAGGTCACCGTCGATTATGGCGGTGACCTGCGAATTCTTGGAGCGGCGGACGGGACTCGAACCCGCAACAAGCAGCTTGGAAGGCTGCTGCTCTACCAATTGAACTACCGCCGCGATGGTCGGGGTGACTGGATTCGAACCAGCGACCCTCTGCTCCCAAAGCAGATGCGCTACCAAGCTGCGCCACACCCCGGGGCCGCTCAGAAAGTATACGCGAGCTTCCATGCCAAGGCAACGATGTTGCACGTAATTATCGCGGCGGCGTACACGATGTACAGATTGTTACGCCGCCTCGCCCGCCGCCGCCTTTCTCGGGCAAGTTCTCTATGTTTCAGGCATGGAAACGTCAGCTGCGGCGGACTGACGCCCGGGCAGTCAACGCGAGAGGAGAACCGATGAACTATTCCCAGAGGGTCATGGCAGGACTCAAGGAGCGCTACGCGGACCAGCCCGAGTTCCTCCAGGCAGCCGACGAGGTGCTCGCGACGCTGCAGCCCGCCCTCGACGCCCATCCGGAGTTTGAGGAGGCCGCCCTGCTTGAGCGCCTTGTCGAGCCGGAGCGCGTCATCATCTTCCGCGTCCCCTGGATCGATGATGCCGGCAAGGTCCAGGTGAACCGCGGCTACCGCGTCGAGTTTAACTCGGCGATCGGACCCTACAAGGGCGGTCTGCGCTTTAACCCCACGGTGACGCTTGGCATGCTCAAGTTCCTGGGTTTTGAGCAGATCTTCAAGAACTCCCTCACGACGCTTCCCATGGGCGGCGGCAAGGGCGGCTCCGACTTTGACCCCAAGGGCAAGTCCAACAATGAGATCATGCGCTTCTGCCAGTCGTTCATGACCGAGCTCGCCCGTCACATCGGCCCTGACACGGACGTTCCCGCCGGAGACCTTGGCGTGGGAGGTCGTGAGGTGGGCTACCTGTTTGGCCAGTACAGGCGCCTGCGCAACGAGTGGTCCGGCGTGCTCACCGGCAAGGGGCTCAGCTTTGGCGGCTCGCTCGCCCGCACGCAGGCCACGGGCTATGGCCTGGTCTACTTCGTGCAGAACCTCCTCGCGGACCGCGGCGACTCCCTCGAGGGCAAGACGGTCGTGGTCCACGGCTCCGGCAACGTCGCCATCTATGCCATCCAGAAGGCGGAGCAGCTTGGCGCCAAGGTCGTGGCGTGCTCCGACACCAAGGGCTGGGTCTACGACGAGGAGGGCCTCTCGGTGGAGGCGCTCGAGGCCGTCTACGACGCCAAGCGCTCGGGCCATGACGAGGGTGTGAGCCTGTCAAAGTACCTTGAGCATCGCCCCGCCGCGCAGCACCACGCCGAGGACGGTCGCGGCGTGTGGGGCGTGCCCTGCGACGTGGCGCTTCCCTGCGCACGTGAGAACACCCTGCTCCTTGAGGACGCCAAGAGGCTCGTCGCCGGTGGCTGCACGGTGGTGGGCGAGGGCGCCAACATGCCCACCACGCTGGAGGCGACCCAGTATCTCATCGACAACGGCGTTGCCTTCTGCCCGGGCAAGGCGGCCAACGCGGGCGGCGTGGCCGTCTCCGGCCTCGAGATGAGCCAGAACGCCGGGCACATCTCCTGGACCTTCGAGGAGGTCGACGAGCGACTCCAGGGCATCATGGCCTCCATCTACCAGGCGTCGTCCCAGGCGGCCAAGGCGTACGGCCATGAGGGCAACCTCGTCTTTGGCGCCAACATCGCCGGCTTCCTCAAGGTTGCCGACGCCATGATGGGCCAGGGGGTCTGCTAGCAGGCCAGCGGCACCAGGCTCGTGTGCGCGGGGCCTCGTGGGACGGCAGGATGCCCCCGCGAGGTCCCGCGCCTTGCGTAAAGGCCCGCACAAGAGGCTGGCGCGCCGGCGTGCGCCCGTGCGTCGCGTGCGCTCGAGTCTTGCCCGCAGGACTGTGTCGATACGATAAACAGCCCTCTAAATTACACAAAAGTGCATCTATAACCACCTAGAATTCGAAACCGACCTTTAACGACGGTACAGAGATACCAAAAGGATGGTGGTGGCACATGAACCTGCTTGCCGGTGCGGACGAGCTCCCTCGGGCGCTGCTCGCCCTGGAGGACGGAACGACCCTCTGCGGGCGCTGTTGCGGGGCGGAGGGGGAGGCCTTCGGCGAGATCGTCTTCAACACCTCGATGACGGGCTATCAGGAGGTCGTGAGCGACCCCAGCTACGCCGGCCAGATCGTGGCCTTTACCTATCCCCAGATCGGCAACTACGGCGTGGCCCCCGCCGATGACCAGACGCTGGAAGGCGCGGGGCCTGCGCTGCGCGGCGTCGTGGTGCATGACATGTGCTTCTCGCCCAGCAACTGGCGCAGCGTGGGAAGCCTTCCCGACTATCTGCGCGAGCACGGGGTCGTGGCGATTCAGGGGGTGGACACCCGCGCCCTCACCCTGCGCATCCGCGAGGGAGGGGCCCTTAAGGCGGCGATCTCGACCGTCGACCTCGACCTCCGGAGCCTCGTCGCCCGCGTGCGCGCGAGCGAGCCCATCTCGGCGCATAACTTCGTCGCCGACGTCTCCACCAGAAAGCCCGTCGACCTTCCTGCCGCCGCGGCGTGCCCCGCCGGCCAAGGCCGGCCTCGCGTTGCCGTGATCGACTGCGGCGAGAAGCGCGGCATCGCCGAGCGCCTTGTCGCGGCCGGCTGTGACGCGACCGTGCTTCCCTGGGACACTCCGGCGGCAGACGTGCTCGCAGGCGGCTATGACGGCGCGTTTCTGTCCAACGGGCCGGGCGACCCCAGGAGCGTGCCCGCCACCATGGCCTGCGCTTTCGAGCTCTTGGGAAAGCTTCCCGTCTTTGGCATCTGCCTGGGCAACCAGATGCTCGCACTCGCGGCGGGCGGAAGTGTCGAGAAGCTCCCATACGGGCATCACGGAGGCAACGAGCCGGTCATGAACCTCCTTACGGGCAAGGTCGAGATCAGCGCCCAGAACCACAACTACGGCACCGTGTTCTCGAGCCTTGGCCCCCTGGACCCCGAGCTCTCTAACGGGGTCGGCGAGCATGCGTCGGACCTGCGCTTCTGGAGCAAGAGGCGCGTCGCCCCCGTCGTGCGCAACGAGCGCTTCGGGCGCATTCGTCTCACCCACGTCAACCTCAACGACGGTACGCCTGAGGGCATCCAGTTCCTGGACGTCCCGGCCTTCTCGCTGCAGTATCACCCCGAGGCCCGCCCGGGCCCCCATGACGCGGGCTACGCGTTTGCGTCGTTCGTCCGCATGATTAAAGGCGACCCCGACTATCTCGCCGTCGACGTCCGCGAGGGGAGGGCTCGCTGATGCCCAGGCGCACTGACATCCATAAGGTCCTGATTATCGGCTCCGGTCCCATCGTCATCGGCCAGGCCTGCGAGTTTGACTATTCGGGCACCCAGGCGTGCAAGGCCCTGCGCGACGAGGGCTACGAGGTCGTGCTCGTCAACTCAAACCCGGCGACCATCATGACCGACCCCGACACGGCAGACCGCACCTACGTCGAGCCCATCACGGTGGAGACCGTGACCAAGGTTATCGAGCGCGAGCGTCCTGACGCGCTGTTGCCCAACATGGGCGGCCAGACGGCCCTCAACTGTGCCGTCGCGCTTGACGAGGCCGGCGTCCTCGCACGCTACGGCGTCGAGGTCATCGGCTGCGACATTGCCTCGATTCAGGTGGGGGAGGACCGCGAGCTCTTTGCCGCTGCCATGCGTGACGTCGGGCTCGAGGTGGCGCGCTCGGGCATCGCCCGCTCGCTCGAGGACTGCGAGCGGGTGGCGGACGAGCTCGGCTACCCCGTCGTCATTCGTCCCGCCTTCACGCTGGGAGGCGCCGGCGGCGGCATGGCGCATGACCGCGACGAGCTTCTGCGCATCGCCCGCGAGGGCCTTTCGCTCTCGGCCAACGGCGAGGTGCTCGTGGAGCAGAGCGTCGAGGGATGGAAGGAGATCGAGATGGAGGTCATGCGCGACGTCGCCGGCAACGGCATCGTCGTGTGCTCCATTGAGAACCTCGACCCCATGGGCGTCCATACGGGCGACTCGATCACGGTGGCTCCCTGCCAGACCCTCTCCGACGTCGAGCTTCAGCGTCTGCGCGACCACTCGCTCGCCGTGCTCGAACGGGTGGGCGTCGCCTGCGGCGGCTCCAACGTGCAGTTTGCCGTGAACCCCACCGACGGTCGCGTCATCGTCATCGAGATGAACCCCCGCGTGAGCCGATCCTCCGCCCTCGCCTCGAAGGCGACCGGATTTCCCATCGCCAAGATGGCGGCGCTCCTGTCGGTGGGCTACACCCTCGACGAGATCACGAACGACATCACGGGGGCGACGCCCGCCTGCTTTGAACCGTCCATCGACTACTGCGTGGTCAAGGTTCCCCGCTTTGCCTTTGAGAAGTTCAGGGGCACGAGCGAGACGCTCACCACGCGCATGAAGTCGGTGGGCGAGGTCATGGCCATGGGGTCCACCTTCGAGGAGGCGCTCCAGAAGGCCTGCCGCTCGCTGGAGCAGGGCCATGCCGGCCTCGGCGCCGACGGCCTCATGGAGTACGTCGAGGACGACGCGGCCTTCCTGGACCTGGTGAGCCGACCCACGCCCCAGCGCATCTTCTACGTCGCCGAGGCGCTCCGGCGCGGGTGGGGCGAGCGTCGTGTCCACGAGCTCACGGGCATCGACCCCTGGTTCCTCGCGCGCATGGGCGACATCGTGCGCGCCGAGCGGTCCCTGAGGGAGGGCGGCGTCGCCGGCCTCACGTCCGAGCGCCTGATGGCCGCAAAGGAGATGGGCTTCTCTGACGCGCAGCTGGCCTGGCTCGTGGGCCAGCGCGAGGAGACCGTCCGCGCCCTCAGGGAGGTGCTGGGCGTACGGCCCCTCGTGAAGACGGTTGACACCTGCGCCGGGGAGTTTGCCTCGCACACCAACTATCACTACCTCAGCTACGAGGCCGGAGGCACCACCGAGTTCAGGCAGGTCGCGCGCCCGCGGGTGGTGATCCTCTCGGCCGGGCCCAACCGCATTGGTCAGGGCATAGAGTTTGACTACTGTTGCGTGCATGCCGCCATGGCACTCACGGCGCGAGGCTTCGAGACCGTGATGGTCAACTGCAACCCGGAGACGGTCTCCACGGACTACGACACCTCCGACCGCCTGTACTTTGCGCCTCTGACCTTTGAGGACGTCATGGACGTCATCGAGTGCGAGAGGCCCGTGGGCGTCATCGTGACCCTCGGCGGGCAGACGCCCATCAACCTCGCACGACGCCTTGCGCAGGCGGGCGCCCCCATCATGGGGACGCAGCCCGACGCCATCGACCTCGCGGAGGATCGCGACCGCTTCTCGGGCCTGCTCGACCGCCTGGGCGTTGCTTATCCGCCCAGCTCGACGGCGGAGACCATCGACGAGGCGCGGGAGGTCGCCCTTCGGCTGGGCTACCCGCTCCTCGTGCGTCCAAGCTACGTGCTGGGCGGCCGCGGCATGGCCATCGTGTACGGCGAGGGGGATCTCGCGACCTACATGGCCGAGGCTACGGAGGTCTCGCCTGACCATCCCGTCTACCTGGACGCCTTCCTGGAGGACGCCATCGAGCTCGACGTGGACGCGCTGGCGGATGGCACGGACTGCCATGTGGGGTCCGTCCTCGAGCACATCGAGGAGTGCGGCATCCACTCGGGCGACTCGGCCTGCTGCCACCCGCCGTTCTCGCTGTCCGACCGCATCGTGCGACGGGTGCGCGCAATCACGCGCACGCTCGCGCTGGCGGTGGGCGTGCGCGGCCTTCTCAACATCCAGTTCGCGGTGAAGGACGAGCAGGTCCTCGTCATCGAGATGAACCCGCGTGCCAGCCGCACGGTGCCCTTCTCGTCCAAGGCGACGGGCGTGCCCCTGGCAAAGCTCGCCGCGCGCATCATGGCCGGCGAGACGATCGCCCAGCTGCGAGGGTTGGGTGAGCTTGGCGAGGAAAAGGACGAGGTCGGGCGCTTCGCGGTCAAGGAGGCGGTGATGCCGTGGGCGCGCTTTCCCGGGGCCGACTCGACCTTGGGACCCGAGATGAAGTCGACGGGCGAGGTCATGGGCATAGGACGAAGCTTCCCGGCCGCCTACGCCAAGACGCGCCGGGCCATCGACTACGGGCTCCCGCGCGGCGGAAAGGTCTTCGTGAGCGTGTGCGACCGTGACAAACGGGCCATCGCGCCGGTGGCGACGTCGCTCGCGGGCCTGGGCTACGAGCTCATCGCGACGGCGGGCACCGCCAAGACGCTGCGGGCGGCGGGCCTTGCCTGCGAGGTCGTGCGGCGCGTGAGCGAGGGGCATCCCAACATCGTGGACGAGATCGCCGACGGTGAGGTGGCATTCATCATCAACACGCCGCATGGTCATGAGTCGCGCGGCGATGGGTCCATCCTGCGCGCGGAGGCGGTCAACCGGGGCATCACCTGCGTGACGGCGCTCTCGGCGACGACGGCGCTCGTGCAGGCTATCGTCGCCGCGCGAAAGGACGCACTGGACGTCATCGCGCTGCAGGACCTGATGTAGGCGGGCCTGCCGACGAGGGGGGTCGTAGCGGGGCGCCTCGCGGTCGTGCATCTGCGGGAGCGCGCGTCGGGGCGTCTCATGCCACGGGGTCCCTCGTGCCGCCGGCGTCTGTTGTTTGACGCATGAACGTCAACGTCACGCCCGTGAGGCCCGGCTTTTGCTATCATGCCTAGGTTGTATGCAGCGCTGCGGGCGTGGCGGAACTGGTAGACGCGCTGGATTTAGGTTCCAGTGGGGGAGACCTCGTGAAGGTTCGAGTCCTTTCGCCCGCACCATGTGCCGCATGCGCCGAGAGTTGGCGGCGCCTCTCACAGGGCGCCCGTACTAGACACTGGAGGAACGTTGGACATCATCGTCACTGCCGAGAGGCCGCAGAACGACCAGGTGGTCGCAAAGCTTACCGTGCCTGCTTCCGAGGTTGACAAGGCCATTGACAAGGCCTACAGGGAGGTCGCCAGGAAGTACAACTTCCAGGGCTTCCGCCGCGGTCGCGCGCCGCGTCCCGTCATCAACGGCATCGTCGGTCGTGACGCCGTGCTGGGCCTCGTTCATGAGGACCTCTCCGCCACGGTCACCGTCTCGGTCCCCCCTGCATGCGAGCTCGACTCCTACGACGCGCCCGGCATCAACATGCCTCCCGCGAACGCCACCGAGGCCGAGATCGACCTGCAGGTCGAGCAGCTCATGAACTATCACTCGAGCTGGGAGGACGACGACGCCGACCGTGCCGCGACCGAGGGCGACGTCGTGGTCGTTGACACCGTGAGCAAGGAGGGCGCCGACTTCTTGGCCGGCGAGGACCGTCAGGTCTCGCTCTCCCACAGCCATCTGCCCAAGGAGTACGTGGACGGCATCGTGGGCCTCAAGAAGGGCGAGTCCAAGGACGTCGAGTGGACCCAGGGCGAGGGCGACGACCAGAAGAGGCTCGCCGTCACCGTGACCCTCAAGGGCCTCAAGAAGTCCGTCGTCCCCGAGCTTGATGACGCGTTCGCCAAGAAGAGCTTTGGCTTTGACACCGTCGCCGAGTTCCGTGACGCCGTCAAGGACGAGATCGAGCAGGACAAGAAGACCAGCCTCCCCAACCTCAAGGAGGATCGCGTCGTCGAGGAGATCGGCAGACACCTGCAGCTTGAGGAGGTTCCCGGCGCCTACGAGAGCCAGGTCTTCTCCGAGCTTGCCAACGAGTTCCTCCAGCAGCTCCAGCGTCAGGGGATGACGCTTGACATGTACCTCGCCGCGCGCAAGGTCAAGAACGAGGACTTCATTGCCGACCTCCATCAGCAGGCCGCCGAGCGCGCGCGTCAGTCGCTTGCGCTTGACGCCCTCGCGCGTCACCTTGAGTTTGACGCCACGGAGGACGACGTGAGGGACGAGTTCGCCCGTGCCGGCGTGGAGGACGTCGCCAAGTCCATGGACGAGTTCACCCGGAACGGTCAGATGCCCGCCATCCGCGAGTCCATCCGCCGCACCAAGGCCGTCAAGTGGCTCGTCGAGAACTGCGCGGTGACAGAGGTCGACGAGATCGCCGAGGCGCGCGCTAAGAAGGACGACGAGGCTGGGGCGACGCAGGGTGACGAGGCCGAGAAGGGCGACGAGGCCACGGACGCGGAGTAGGGACGTTGGCCGCTGACCTTTGACGCGCGCGTCAGCTGCGGCGGATGCTCCCGGCGCGCCGACGCGGCGTGACAGGATTGACTTGAGACGGCGCTCCGTGGGTACAACACCCCGGAGCGCCTCAACACAAAGGAGACCCGCATGCACAACCCCATGGCAACGCCCCTCATTCCCTACGTCGTGGAGCAGACCCCGCGCGGAGAGCGCAGCTATGACATCTACTCGCGCCTGCTCAACGACCGCATCGTCTTTCTCGGCGAGGAGATAACCCGCGACACCGCCAACCTTGTGGTCGCACAGCTTCTGCATCTGGAGAGCCAGGACCCCGATAAGGACATCTCCCTCTACATTGACTCGCCCGGCGGCGAGGTGTACGCGGGTCTCGGCATCCTTGACACCATGAACTTCATCAAGCCCGACGTCTCTACGATCTGCGTGGGCATGGCGGCGTCCATGGCGTCGGTCCTCCTTGCCGCCGGCGCCAAGGGCAAGCGCCTGGCGCTGCCCAACTCCATGATCATGATTCACCAGCCCTCCAGCGGCGCCCAGGGCCAGCAGACTGACATACAGATCGTCGCCGACGAGACCAAATGGATTCGCAACCGGATCAACGAGCTGCTCTCCCAGTACACGGGACAAAGCGTCGAGAAGATCAACGCCGACACCGAGCGCGACAACTACCTGCGCGCCCAGGAGGCCTGCGCGTACGGCCTCGTTGACAAGGTCATCACCTCGCGCGCCGAGCAGTCTGCGTAGGAAGTGGGGAGTCGCGCCAGAGGTCGCCCTCGCCCGCGGCTCCGGCGCGTCGCCCTTGACCGCGCCGTCGACGTCAGGCTTGGACCCGCCGCCGCGCCGCACGTCTCGTCGTCGCACGCCTCGTCGGTGATTGAGCTACATCGTCGATGATTGAGCTAGTATCTAAGGCCGCCCGTCTTCAGACGGGCCAGCCCGTTTCTGAGTACCTGAGGAGATTCAGATGGCATCAAGCGGCATGAGAGGCAACGACGAGATTCGCTGCTCCTTCTGCGGGAAGACCCGTGACCAGGTGAGGCAGCTCATCCAGAGCCGCAGTGGGGTGTACATCTGCGACGAGTGCGTCAAGGAGTGCTCCACCATCATCGACGAGGCGACGCGCACGGCCGCGGACGACGTCATCGACGAGGCGGCCTTTGACGCACCGGCCAGCCCCATAGAGAACCTCCCCACGCCTCATCAGATCTATGATGAGCTCTCCCAGTACGTCATGGGTCAGGAGGACGCCAAGCGCGCCATGAGCGTGGCCGTCTACAATCACTACCGTCGCATCCTGTCAGGCGACGACGAGGGCGCTCCCGTCGACGCGCCCGAGGGCACGGAGCACGTCGAGCTCGCCAAGAGCAACATCCTGCTTCTGGGGCCCACGGGTACGGGCAAGACGCTGCTGGCCCAGACGCTCGCGCGCTTTCTCGAGGTGCCGTTCTGCATCGCCGACGCCACCACGCTTACCGAGGCGGGCTACGTGGGCGAGGACGTGGAAAACATTCTCCTCAAGCTCATCACGGCCGCCGACGGCGACGTGGAACGCGCGCAGGTGGGCATCGTGTACGTGGACGAGATTGACAAGATCGCCCGCAAGGCCGAGAACCTCTCCATCACGCGCGACGTCTCGGGCGAGGGCGTGCAGCAGGCGCTTCTCAAGATCTTGGAGGGCACCGAGGCGAGCGTGCCGCCCCAGGGCGGGCGCAAGCACCCTCAGCAGGAGCTCATTCACATCAACACCAAGAACATCCTCTTCATCTGCGGCGGCGCCTTCGTGGGTCTCGACAAGATCGTGGCCGACCGCATCGGCAGGAAGGGCGTGGGCTTCAACTCCGAGCTCACCCAGAAGGCGGAGGAGAACGAGGATGAGCTCATGGCGCAGGTCATGCCGCAGGACCTGCACAAGTTTGGCATGATTCCCGAGTTCATCGGCCGCATCCCCGTCATCACCGCCACGAAGGACCTCACCGAGGATGACCTCGTGAGCATCCTCACGCAGCCCAGGAACGCCATCGTCAAGCAGTATCAGCGCATGTTTGCCATCGAGGGCGTCAAGCTCGAGTTCACCGAGGACGCCCTGCGCGAGATCGCCCGCCAGGCCATCGAGCGCGGCACCGGCGCCCGCGGCCTGCGGGCCATCTGCGAGGCGACGCTCCAGGACACGATGTTCGACCTGCCGAGCGATCTGGAGATCACGCGGGTCGTCGTGACGCCGGCGTCCATTGGCGGCGCCGCGCTGCCCACCATCGTCAGGGAGCCTGCGACGGCGCCCCTCTCCGCCGGACACGGCGCCCTGGGTTCGGGCGTGGGCACGCACCAGGCGAGCTGACGGCGGGCGAGGAGCTGACGAGGAGCGGGCGAGGAGCTGACGGGCGGGCCTCATGACGCCGTGCACTTTTCGGCACCCCTGCGTACGTAGCGACTGGCACCCGAACGCCTGCGTTAATGCCCAGAATCCTTGATTTTGGGCATTAATTTTACGTTTGCCCAGGATGCGAAAAAACAATGACAGGCTAACGACAATTTGGTCATTGATAATCTCAGGCATGTGAGGGCAATCATGACGTCTTCGAACGCTCTGCCTTGCCCCCGCCTTGCCCCTGCCTTGCCCTAGGACAGCAGCCGCTCGGCGTTGGCGGCAAGTCGCCTGGCAAGCTCACTCTCGTCCATGTGGCGAAGCCCCGCAATGTGTGAGACGCACCTCTCAAGTGACTGGGCGATCTCCCGGGCCGATTCGTTCGCTCCGCCCGCGAGGTCCGCGTTGCTCTCAGCGCCGTCCGCGGCGTTTGCCTCATTCGCCCTCTCGGGAAGGTCCGTCTCGACCAGGAGCTGGTCCAGGGGGAGCTGCCGGGCGTACTCGCGCCCGCGCCGCGTGGCCAGCATCATCTCGCTGACGCTAAAGCGGCAGCCGACGACGACGGCTCGGTGCAGCTCGTCGGAGCTGCCCGAGAACCAGTGGAACACGACGCGGCATCGCTCGAGGCAGCCCGTCTTGTCCAGAACGTCGAGGCAGGCCCCCGCAGACCGCACCGCATGGACGGAGAGGACTGACGGCGCGGTGGCGTCGCTCCCTCGTGCCGCCGCCGTGCACAGGGCGGCGAACGCCTCCCGCTGGTGCTTCGCGCTGTCCTCGGGCACGTGTCGAGGCGAGAGATCCATGCCCACCTCACCCACGAAGCGCGTGCGTGCGGCAAGCTCGCAGGCGCGCGCGACGTCGCCGGCATCCGCCTGCCCGCGTGCGACCCACCAGGGATGCAGCCCCACGGCGAGGTGCACGTTGGTGCAGCCGGCAAGGAGGGGACGGGCCGCCTCGTAGCCTCGGGGCGTCACGGTGACGGCAAAAAGCTCGATTCCCCGCGCCGCGGCCCTCTGGGCCACCTCGACGGCGTTGTCATAGAAGTCCAGGTGCACGTGGGCGTCAAAAAGCCTCAGCCCCATGTGAGCCCCGCAATCTCGCCAATGACGCGCCCGGCGATCATCTGGCCCATGATGGGCGGCATGTAGCTCATGGTTCCTAGGATGGACGATCCTGCGCGCACGAAGCCACCCTCGCCCAGCGCATCCGCCTTGCCCTGGGGCTCGCGGGGCAGCTCGTCTGAATAGAGCACCTGAAGGCCGTGGATGCCCCGTTTGCGGCACTCCTTGCGCATGATCCGGGCGAGAGGGTCGTTGACGGTCCTCTCGATGGTCGTAAAGCGCAGGCGCGTGGGGTCGAGCCTGTTTGCCCCGCCCATGCTGCTGATCTCCCTGATGCCCCGGTCCTGGCACCACTGGGCCAACAGGAGCTTCTGGCTCACGGTGTCGATGGCGTCAACCACGAAGTCGGGGCGCGGCAGTGCCGTCAGCGTGTTCGCCAGGTTCTCCTTTGAGAGAAAGCGCTGCCGTGCCGTAACCTTGCAGGCGGGATTGATGTCGTGGACGAGATCCTCCATGACCTGCGCCTTTGGCTTTCCGAGGGTGCTCTGCCAGGCGACGGCCTGACGGTTGAGGTTGGAGGGCATCACGACGTCGCGATCGATGAGGACGAGATGGCCCACGCCCCCGCGCACGAGCGCCTCGACGCAGTTTGAGCCCACGCCCCCCAGTCCCACCACAAGAACGCGCGCGGCCTGGACGTGCGCGAGCGCGTCGTCGCCCATCACGAGGCGCAGCCGGTCGGTCGCGGTCTCCCTGACCTTCTCGACCTTCTTGTTCTGCCCTGTCGTCACGGTGCACTCCCTGCCCTGCGCCGCCGCGGCGCGGCGGCGTTTGCGTATGAGACTCATTCATAGCTTAAGGCGGGGACCCATGCAACGTCTCAGACGCCGAGCACGGCGGGCAATTGCGTTCTTCGCCCCATGCCGCCCCACGCCTCCACTGCGTTCTTCACGCCACCATTGCATTTTCTACACCCTCATCGTGCCTCTCGACTCAGTTTTTGCGTGATTTGCGGCGAAAAGCGAGTCAGTTCGCAAGATGAGCGCCGCTGCGGGGGCGCGCTGCGGGCGTGAGCGCCGCTGCGGCGCGCGAGACGTGCTCGACGTCGCCTTGCAAGGCGTGCGGGTTCCCCGCCCCCGCGCTCCGAGCCCTCGCCCGCGCTCAGTGGTACCCTTAGGGACTGTCAGGCGGGCGTCTTGCGGACGTCCCCAAAGCCGCCCCAGGTCGCGCGCGCTCAAGACACGAGTGCCAACCCGGTCCTCGGGGCCCAAGCGAAAGCGAATCGTCGTGGAAGAGATGCCCAAGACCTACGACCCCCAGACCGCCGAGCCCGAGCTCATCGAGCGCTGGATTTCGGCCGGTTGCTACCAGCGCAGCAAGGGGGTGGGAGACTGCACCGTCGTGATCCCGCCGCCCAACGTCACCGGCATCCTCCACATGGGGCACGCCATGGACGACACGATCCAGGACGCCTACGTGCGCTTCAGTCGCATGCGCGGGCGTTCCACCCGTTGGATCCTGGGCACGGACCACGCCGGCATCGCCACCCAGACCAAGGTGGACAAGAAGCTCAAGGACGAGGGCGTCTCGCGCCTCGAGATCGGGCGCGAGCGCTTCCTCAAGGAGTGCTGGGACTGGCGCGAGGAGTACGGTGGCACCATCGTGAGCCAGATCAGGCGCATGGGCTGCTCCATCGACTTTGACGACGAGAAGTTCACGATGAGCCCCGAGTACGCCACCGCCGTGCGCAAGGTGTTCTGCGACTGGTATCACGACGGCCTCATCTACCGCGGCAAGCGCATTGTCAACTGGTGCCCTAGCTGCAAGACGGCCATCAGCGACGACGAGGCGGAGTACAAGGACGAGGAAGGCCATCTCTGGTACCTGCGCTACCCGCTCGAGACGCCCGTTGACGGCATCGACCACATCACCGTCGCCACCACCCGACCCGAGACGATGCTCGGCGACACGGGCATCGCGGTGAGCCCCTCCGACCCCGACAAGCAGCGCTTCGTGGGCAAGAAGGTGCTCCTTCCCATCGTGGGCCGCCAGATCGAGATCTTTGCGGACTGGCACGTGGACGCCGGCTTTGGCACGGGTTTCGTCAAGGTCACGCCCGCCCATGACCCCAACGACTTCGCCATGGGACAGGCCCACGGCCTCGCGCAGGTCAACGTCCTGGACGAGACGGCCCATGTCGTGGAGGGCTACGGCGTGTTCAGCGGCATGGGACGCGACGAGGCGCGCGCCGCCATCGTCAGCTGGTTTGAGGAGCATGGGCTGCTC
Organism: Olsenella sp. HMSC062G07; assembly: GCF_001811895.1. Lineage (NCBI taxonomy): Bacteria > Bacillati > Actinomycetota > Coriobacteriia > Coriobacteriales > Atopobiaceae > Olsenella > Olsenella sp. HMSC062G07. Next base: position 1,068,645 of record NZ_KV806951.1, on the reverse strand, counting down.
GAGAAGGTCGAGCGCATCGACCACTCGGTCATGCACTGCTACCGCTGCGACACCTCCCTGGAGCCCTGGCTCTCGGAGCAGTGGTTCGTGGCCGTGGACAAGCTCAAGGACCGCGCCATGCAGGTGGTGCGCGACGGCGAGGTCACGTTCCATCCCGCCCGCTGGACCGACACCTACCTCACCTGGATGGAGAACCTCAAGGACTGGTGCATCTCGCGTCAGCTCTGGTGGGGCCACCGCATCCCCGTCTTCTACTGCGACGACTGCGGCTGGTCGGACGCCCTCATGGAAGACGTGGACGTCTGCCCGCACTGCGGCGGACGTCACGTCCATCAGGACGAGGACGTGCTCGACACCTGGTTCAGCTCGCAGCTGTGGACCTTCGCCACGCAGGGCTGGCCCGACCACCCCGAGAGGATGGAAGGTCACCATCCCACGCAGGTCCTCGTGACGGCACGCGACATCATCGCCCTGTGGGTGGCTCGCATGATCATGAGCTCCCTCTACTTCACGGACGAGATTCCCTTCCACGACGTCTACATCTACGCGACCATCCTGGCCAAGGACGGCAGCCGCATGAGCAAGTCCAAGGGCAACGGCGTGGATCCCATGGACCTCATCGGCAGGTACGGCGCCGACGCCATGCGCTACAACCTGCTCACGCTCATCACCACCAACCAGGACGTCAAGTTTGACGCCGACCTCAGCAAGAAGACGCACGAGCTGTTGGGCAGCCCCCGCACCGAGCAGGCCAAGGGCTTCGTCACAAAGATCTGGAACGCCAGCCGCTTTGTGCAGATGAACCTTGCGGGCTATGAGCCGGGACCCGCCCTGGCCGAGACCCCCGAGGACGCCTGGATGCTCAGCAGGCTCGCCAAGGCCGTCCAGAGCTCCACGCGTACCCTCGAGGGCTACGAGTTTGGTGACTACGCCCGCAGCGTCCAGGCGTTCTTCTGGAACGAGGTGTGCGACTGGTACATCGAGCTCTGCAAGGGACGCCTGCTGGACGGCTCGCCCGCCGAGAAGCTCCAGGTGCAGCGCAACCTCGTGTTCGTCCTCGACACGGCCCTGCGCCTGCTCCACCCGGCCATGCCCTTCGTGACCGAGCGGGTCTGGGACGCGCTGCCAAAGAGCGCCCTTGGGCGAGCGGCGGCCGCGGGCGAGGGCGAGACGAACCTCCTCATGATGGCCGCCTGGCCCGACCCCACGGACTACGCCTCGTTCGTGAACGAGGGTGCCGAGCATGCCTTTGAGCTCGCCAGAGGCCTGATCTCGCAGGTGCGCTCCATCCGCGCGCGCTACCGGCTCTCGCCTCGGGCGGTGCTTGACGTGGCCGTGCGCGCCGACGCCGCCGACGCCGCCACCCTGACGTCCCAGGGTGACTTCATTCGCCGCGTGGGGCACGTGGGCGAGCTCACGGTGGGGCCGGACGTGCGCAAGCCGTCAGGCTCCGTGTCCGTCGTCGAGGCCGGCGTCGAGACCTTCGTGGCCGTGGGGGGGCTCGTTGACCTGGCCGCCGAGGCGACGCGTCTGGGCAAGGAGCTCGACAAGGCCAGGAAGGAGCACGGGTCGCTCGTGGCCCTGCTGGCCAACGAGGGCTTCATGGCCAAGGCCTCCGCTGCCGTGAAGGACAAGAAGCTCGCGCACAAGGCCGAGCTCGAGCAGACCATCGAGCGCCTCGAGGCGCAGGTGGCGGAGCTCTCGTAGGGAGGCCGCGCGGGAGCGCCGGCCTCGCCTGGCCCGTTACAGGCAAACATCTCATGAGGGGCGGGCGGCTCGTCGGGGCTGCCCGCCCTCCCCAAGGGACAAAGTCGCGCGATCAGCGTCGGTTGTGCGAGTCGGTCAGCCGGGCGATCCGCCGTCGAGCCGCTATCGCAAGCTTGTCGCGTCGTCCGCGTCCCTTGCCCCAAACGTCCAGCGTATCGTCGAGGAGAAGGGCCTCTCGGGCGTGCAGACGGGCTGCGGCCAGCTGGAGTGGTGGATGCAGTCGGGGTAGTACTCCGGCTCGAAGGCGAAACCGGCGCGGGCATGGTAGGCGCATCCGTCCTTGGCGACGGGGTCGTCGATCCAGTTGCCCGTGTAGAGGTGCGCGCCCGGCGTGGTGATGGCGACGGAGAGGGTCCTGCCGCTTGCGGGGTCCTGCGCCCAG
>NZ_KV806951.1:967350-1066396 GCF_001811895.1 Olsenella sp. HMSC062G07 | reverse complement strand
GAGCTGCTCGTCGTCCTCGTGGATGCGCGCGCCGAGGCGACGACCCTCGCGAAAGTCAAAGGGCGTCCCCGCGACGGGGAGCACTTCTCCCGCCGAGACGGAGTCCTCGCGCATGGGGAGGTACTCGTCGGCCTCAATGCGGACGAGCTGCCCGAGGACGTCTCCCGAGCCGTGCCCCGCGAGGTTGAAGTAGGCGTGATTCGTCATGTTCACGTAGGTGGGAGCGTCCGTCTCGCACAGGTAGCGCACGGCAAGCGTGGTCGCGTCACCCTCGTCCGCCAGAGAGAACGCCGCCTCGAAGCGGCGGTTGCCCGGTAGCCCCAGCTCTCCGTCTGAAAGCTCGCAGGCGAGGGTGAGGCCGCTCGACCCCTCCTGGGAGACGACGGACCAGACGCGCTTGTGCAGGCCATGGTCAAGGTCAGAGTGGAGGTTGTTGCGCCCGTCAGGCCCGTCGTTGGCGCTCAGGTGCCAGACCGTGCCGCCCAGGGGGACCTCCGCGCGGTCGGTGCGGTTGGCCACGGGACCTATGGTGGCCCCAAAGCAGGAGGGGTCGTCAAGGTAGCCCTCGAGCGTGTCATAGCCCAAAAGGACGTCGGCATAGGAGCCCCCCGCGTCGGGCACCTCGATGCCCTGGAGGGTGGCGCCAAAGTCCAGGACCCACGCCCGGGCGCGGTCGGTGCTCAGGCACCAGCATCGCACCTGCTCGCCGGAAGGGGTGGTCCCAAAGACTTCGCTTTGCATGATGAGAGCTCCTCTGACCTCCGCGCGCGTCATCCTGACGGCATCGATTATATCAAGGCCGCGCCCCTCGCCCGCGCATATGGGCTTAAAGCCTTGGTTGTCGTGGCGGTTAGCTGGCCCCGCGCCCCTCGCTTGCGCATGCGGGCCCATCCGGTCGCGCGGTCTGTCTTGTCAAGGCCTTGCCGATGACTTGCGTGCGCGTGCCGTCGAGGGCCCCCTCAACATGAGAGACGCCTCTCGTGTTCCAAGCCAAGGGCGATCACATCACGCTTGCCCCAAGAATTCGCCGCGCCGTGCGCTACGATTGATGACGCGCGTGGCCGTCTGCGAAAGAGGGTCGTTGGCACGCGCGGCGCGAGCTCTTGCGCCAGAGGGCGGCCAACGCGAGCAGGAAGCGCCACGTTGACGGCCAGCCGCCGCGTTGTGATGCTCGAAGGGAGTTAGCCCGCCATGGACGACGAGGTCATGAGGACGCGCAAGGCAAATCTCAGGCGCGCGCTCGGCGCCGCGCGCGCCTCGTTTGCGCCGGACGTCCGCGTGCTCGCTGACGAGGGGGTCTGCGACACGGTCTGCTCGTCGGGGGCATGGCGGCGGGCGCGGGTGGTCATGACCTATCTCTCCGTCGGCGCGGAGGTGAGCACCCGCGGCATCATCGCCCGTTCGTGGTCCTGTGGAAAGTTGGTCGCCCTTCCCTGGTGCGTGCCCGGCACGAGGGACCTGCGCTGGTTTGTCGTGGACTCCTTTGACGGGCTCGTGAGAGGCCCCCTGGGCGTGGAGGAGCCCGACCCTGCGACGGCGCGGGAGCTTGCGCCCTCAGGCGCCTCTCATGCCGACGCCGTCGCCATCGTTCCGGGGCTCACCTTTGACGCGAGGGGCTATCGCCTGGGCTACGGCGGCGGCTACTACGACCGCTTCCTCGACGCGTTCGGCGGCCGGTCTCTGGGGCTGTGCCGAGATGCCCAGCTGAGCGAGGATTTGCGGGCGCTCGGCGTCGTCGGGCCGCATGACCGCCCCGTTGAGCTCGTCGCCACGGAGTCGGGGCTCATGGGCGCCCCCTGACCGTCGCCCCCACCCCGCCGGCGTCGTGGGCGCGCGCCATGAATCGGCGGCGTTGTAAAACGTAGGGCACATCGGGCGCCAGGGCGTGCACAATGGTGGGGAGCGCATGAGAGGTCCATCGCGCCTGCGGGAGACGTCCCGACGGGGGCTAGGCGAAAGGATGAGCAGTGATGGCGGAATTCAAGTCGGACATCGAGATCGCCCAGGATGCGAGGCTCCTTCCCATTGCGGAGGTCGCCGCCAAGGCGGGGCTCTCTGAGGACCTCCTCGAGCCCTACGGGCGCACGAAGGCCAAGGTGGACATCCATGCCCTGGCGGACCGTCCCCAGAAGGGCAGGCTCGTCCTGGTCACGGCCGTCAACCCCACGCCAGCCGGCGAGGGCAAGACGACGACGTCCATCGGCCTCGCCGACGCCCTGAACCGTCTGGGCAAGCAGACCCTGCTCGCCCTGAGGGAGCCCTCGCTCGGGCCTGTCTTCGGCGTGAAGGGGGGCGCCGCCGGGGGAGGCCATGCCCAGGTCGTTCCCATGGAGGACATCAACCTGCACTTCACGGGCGACTTTCATGCCATCGGAGCCGCCAACAACCTCTGCGCCGCGCTTCTCGACAACCACATCAAGCAGGGAAACGCTTTGGGTATCGACCCAAGGCGCATCGTGTGGCGTCGCTGCGTCGACATGAACGACCGCCAGCTGAGGAACGTCGTCGACGGGCTGGGCGGGGTCGCCAACGGCATGCCGCGCGAGGACGGCTTTGACATCACCGTCGCCTCCGAGGTCATGGCCGCGTTCTGCCTGGCCTGTGACCTCATGGATCTCAGGCGCCGCCTGGGCAGGATGGTCGTCGCCTACACCTTTGACCGTGCTCCCGTCACGGTTCACGACATCAAGGCGGAGGGCGCCATGGCGGCGCTCCTCAAGGACGCGATCAAGCCCAACCTCGTCCAGACGCTCGAGGGCAATCCCGCCTTCGTGCACGGGGGGCCCTTTGCCAACATCGCCCACGGCTGCAACTCGGTCATCGCCACGACGACGGCCATGAGGCTCGCCGACTACGTCGTCACGGAGGCGGGCTTCGGCGCGGACCTCGGTGCCGAGAAGTTCCTTGACATCAAGTGCCGCGCCACCGGGCTCGCCCCCTCCGCCGTGGTCGTCGTCGCCACGGTCCGCGCCCTCAAGTACAACGGGGGCGTCACCAAGGCGGATCTAGGGACGGAGAACCTCACCGCCCTCAAGGCGGGCCTTCCCAACCTCCTGAGGCACGTCTTTAACATCCGCGACGTCTACGGGCTTCCCTGCGTCGTGGCCCTCAACGCCTTCCCGACGGACACCGCGGCCGAGCTTGCCCTCGTCGAGCGCCGCTGCGGGGAGCTCGGCGTCAGGGTGGCGCTCTCGGAGGTATGGGCCAAGGGGGGAGAGGGCGGCGAGGCGCTTGCCCGGGAGGTCGTCAGGCTCTGCGACGAGCCTTCCGAGCTGCGCTTTGCGTACGAGCTGGGCGAGAGCGTCCTCGACAAGCTCACGGCCATCGCCACGAAGGTCTATCACGCCGACGGCGTCGAGCTCGCCCCCGCCGCCCGAAGGCAGCTTTCCCAGCTCGAGGCCCAGGGCTTTGGCGACCTGCCCGTCTGCGTCGCGAAGACCCAGTACTCCTTCTCGGACGACCCCGCCAAGCTCGGCGCCCCCGAGGGCTTCACCATCACGGTGCGCAACCTCAGGGTGTCCGCGGGGGCGGGCTTCATCGTCGCCCTCACGGGCGACATCATGACCATGCCGGGCCTTCCTAAGGTCCCTGCGGCCGAGGGCATAGACGTGACCGAGGATGGCCGCATCGTGGGGCTGTTCTAGGGTCCCAAGAGCAGGTGGCCCGCGCACCTTCAACCTCGTGAGGAGAGACACGGACGTGAGCACAGAGAGAGGCTCGTCACCTGAGCGCGAGCCGCTGACGACACGAACGATAGATGGGTTTTCCAGGGCGCTTGCCGCCAAGGTCCCGGTTCCCGGCGGCGGGGGGGCGGCGGCCTATGCGGGCGCCCTCTCCGCGGCGCTTGCGGCCATGGTCGCAAACTACACGGTCGGGAAGCGTCGCTACCGGGAGCACGAGGACGACGTCCGTCGCGTCCTTCTCGACGCCGAACGGCTGCGCGAGAGGCTCGTCCTTCTCGTGGACGAGGACGCGGCCGCCTTCGAGCCGCTGTCCGCCGCCTATGGCATCCCCAAGGAGGACCCGAGCCGTGACGCCGTCCTCGACAGGGCCGTCCAGGGCGCACTTTTGTGCCCCCTGGAGATGATGAGGGCGGCTGCGGCGGTCATCCCCCTTCTGGAGGAGCTCGCCGAGAAGGGCTCCGTCCTCCTCGTGTCCGACGTGGGCTGCGGGGCGATCCTCGCCCGCGCCGCCCTGGAGTCGGCGGCGCTCAACGTCCTCGTCAACACGCGGGCCCTGCGCGACCGCGCGCGGGCAACAGAGGTCGAGAGGGAGTGCGACGAGCTCCTCGGCACGTGGGCGCCGCGGGCGCAGTCCGTCTCCCGTCTCGTCTTCTCGCGGCTGAGGGAAAGGGGCTAGCATGGCCGAGCTTTTGAGGGGGGCCCCTGCCGCGTCCGCTCTCTGCGAGCGGCTTTCCGGGCGCGTCCTCGCACTTAAGGAGGCGGGCGTGACCCCCCGACTCGCCATCGTGCGGGTGGGGGAGCGCGCGGACGACCTTGCCTACGAGCGCGGCGCCCTCAAGCGCTGCGGGGCCCTGGGCATCGCGGTGGAGCGCGTCGGCCTTTCGGCAGACTGCTCGCAAAAGGACCTGCTCGAGGCCATCGATGGCGTGAACGCCGACGCCTCGGTCCATGGCTGCCTGCTGTTTCGTCCCCTGCCGGCACAGCTCGACGAGGAGGAGGCCTGCGAGCGCCTCGCACCCGAGAAGGACGTTGACGGCATCACGTCCGCCTCGCTCTACGGCGTCTTCTCTCACCGGCGCGTGGGCTTTGCCCCCTGCACGGCCGAGGCGGTCCTCGCCCTCCTCGAGCATCATGGCGTGGAGCTCTCGGGGGCCTGCGTGACGGTCATCGGACGTTCGCTCGTGATCGGGAGGCCCGTCTCGCTCCTGTTGCAGGCGGCTGACGCCACCGTCACCATGTGCCACACGCGGACGCGCGACCTCGCGGCCTCCTGTGCGGGGGCGGACGTCGTCGTCGTGGCCGCAGGGCATCCCGGCACCTTTGGGGCGTCGTGCGCCAAAAAGACCCAGGTCGTCGTCGACGTGGGCATCAATTGGGACGTCGAACGGGGGAGGCTCGTGGGCGACGTCAACGCCGAGGCGGTGGCCCCCCTGGTGAGGGCCCTCACGCCCGTGCCGGGGGGCGTCGGCTCCCTGACGACGGCAATGCTTGCCAAACACGTGGTGGAGGCGGCAGAGAGGACGGTCGTATGAGCTCGGAGGCGAAGGCGACGGGTGATGGCGCCCTGGCGGGAGGCGGGGGCGCCCCCGGCCGCGGCGTCGACAGGCCCCGCATCGAGGCGGCCGTGCGAGAGCTGCTCATAGGCATCGGCGAGGACCCCGACCGCGAGGGCCTCGCGGGCACGCCCGACCGGGTGGCGCGGGCCTGCGAGGAGATCTTCGGCGGGCTTGCCGAGGATCCCGCCTCCCATCTGCGCAAGCAGTTTTATGAGCCTGGCAACGAGGAGATGGTCGTCGTCAAGGACATCCCCTTCGCCTCCATGTGCGAGCATCACCTGCTGCCCTTCGTGGGTCACGCCCACGTCTGCTACATTCCGCGGGACGGCCGCATCACGGGCCTCTCCAAGGTCGCCCGCTGCGTGAGCGGCTTTGCCCGCAGGCCTCAGCTCCAGGAGCGCCTCACGGGCCAGGTGGCCGACGCCCTGGTGCGCGAGCTCGACCCCTTGGGCGTGCTCGTGGTCATCCAGGCCGAGCACACCTGCATGAGCATACGCGGCGTCAAGAGCGCGGGTTCCGTGACCGTGACCTCGGCCGTTCGGGGCATCTTCCGGCGCAACCTCAAGACGCGCGACGAGGCCCTCAAGCTCATCGGCCTGGGGATTCGCTGACGCGGGCACGTCCCGTCGACTCACGCGCGCCCCGCCGCCTGGGCGGGAGAAAGGCAGAGCATGTATCAGCCACCCTTTGACGTGCCACGCCTCTCCTTCGAGGAGTCCCTCTCGACGCTGCACGGCGCCCTGCGCTTTGGCATCCAGCCTCTGCTCGAGACCGTCGTCGACCTTCTCGCCGAGCTGGGAGGTCCCGACGCCCGCTTCAGGTCCCTCCAGATAGCGGGAACGAACGGCAAGACGTCCACCGCGCGCTACACGGCGGCGATTCTCAGGGGAGAGGGGCTCAAGGTCGCCCTCTACACCTCACCTGAGCTCGTCTCCTACACCGAGCGCATGGAGATTGACGGCGCGCCCGTGAGCGAGGAGGCGTTCGCCCACGGCATCGCCGCGGCCGTCGAGGCCGCACGACGCGTCAACGCGCGGAGGCGCGCGGCGGGGGAGCGCCCCTACGACGTGACGGAGTTTGACACCCTTACGGCGGCCGCCTGCGTCATCTTTGCCGAGGCGGGCGTGGACGTGGTCGTGCTCGAGTGCGGCATGGGCGGGCGCTGGGACGCGACCAGCGCCGTGGGCTCCGTCGAGTCAGTCGCCGTGACGGGCGTGGGACTTGATCACATGCGCATCCTGGGGGACACGCTCGAGGCCATCGCCGGCGAGAAGGCCGCCATCATCAGGAGGGGGCGCGGCTGCGTGCTGGGTGTGGGCACCGCCACGCCCGCGAGCGTCGAGGACGTCTTCTTGTCCCGCTGCGCGTCGGAGGGGGTCGAGCCCGTCCTGCTGCGTCCCGCGCGTCCAGATGACGCCGCGGGCGAGATGCACGAGGGGATGCCGCGCGCGCACGAGGGTCTCCCGCACGCCAGCTACGTCATCACCAAGCACCCTCGGCGCCTCGGCTTTCCCCTTGAGCTGAGCGTCACCACGCCTCGGGGGCGCTACGAGGAGCTCTCCTGCCTCAAGCCGAGCTATCAGGCGGCAAACGTCGCCTGTGCCGTCACGCTGTGCGAGCGGTTCCTGGACAGGGCGCTTGACGCCGACAGGCTCTACCAGTCCGTCGTCGCCTGCCCCACGCCAGGGCGCTTCTCATTGCTGAGGCCCGAGCCTCCCGTGCTCGTCGACGCCTGTCATAACCCCCAGTCCGTCAGGGCCTTCCTCGCCTCCTTGGACGAGCTTGAGACCACGGCTTCCGTCCGCCCTGCGCTCTTATGCGCCGTGCTCGCCGACAAGGACGTGGACGGCATCGTGGCCCTGCTCGCCCCCGCGTTTCCTCGGGTCTATTGCACGCAGACCCGCTCCGCGCGCGCCCTGGCCGCCCCCGAGCTCGCACGGCGCTTTGAGGGGGCGTCGGCGTCGGTCGCCGGCGTGTTCGCCAGCGTCGATGACGCGCTCGCACGCATGGGTCGGGAGGCGTTCGTCGCCTGCGGGTCCATCACGCTGGCAGGCGAGCTCTTCGCACGGCGCAACGAGTTTTGCTAGAATTGCCAAAGCGGCGCCCTCGCGTCGTCTCAGCTGGCTTTTTGGATGACAGTGTTCGCATAGCCCTGTCGTAGTGCAAAGGAGCGCCCGCTTCATGTCTGAACTCATCGATCAGCTCATCACGCCTGAGGTGCGCATGGTGCTGTACCTCATCGTCGCCTGCGTCGTCATGCTGTATGTGCTGGCCATCGTCTACGTCATCCGCGACGCCCAGCGCCGCGGCGCCGAGCCCTGGTGGCTCTGGGCGCTCATCTCGGTCATCCCCGTCGTGGGCCTCCTGGCCTACGTCATCCTGCGTCCCAGCTCCTACCTCGTCGATCGCGAGGAGCAGGACCTTGACATCGCCCTGCGCGAGCACCAGCTCTCGCACTACGGCATCTGCCCCAAGTGCGGCGCCCCCATCGATCGCGACTTCGTGGTCTGCCCCATCTGCAACACGCAGGTGCGCAACGTCTGCCCCACCTGCCACCGGCCCCTCAACGCCGACTGGAAGGTCTGCCCGTACTGCCGCACCCGCATCCAGTGACGCGGCGCCTCGCCAGGCGCCCGCTCGTCAGACGAAAGCTCGCGTGACGGCGGAGGGGACGAAACATGAAGCGGGCGCACCCTGCCGCGCGCCTCCCGCACCCTGCTGCGCGTCCTCGGACGCCGGCCACCCAAACGCTAGTCGCGCCGCGGGGCCCTCTCGCCATAGACGCGCATGACCTCAAGCTCCCACTGGCGCCGACTCGCCTTGACCTCGGTGTCCAGGATGAGCCCGCAGGCAAAAAGGAGGGCGGCAAAGCCGGCAAACGCCACGGCGAGGATGGCGGTGGGAAAGCGCGCGACAAGGTGCGTGCGCTGGAACTCGGCGATGACGGGCACGCCCAGGAAGAGGCTGACCACCAAGGACAACAGCGACAGGAGCGAGAAGAAGCCCAGCGGCTTGTAGTCCTTGAACAGCCTGCCGATCATGCCGAGCACCTTCGCCCCGTCCGAGAAGGTGTCGAGCTTTGAGGTAGAGCCCTCGGGACGGTCGCGATACGCAATGGGCACCTGCTCGATGCGCCAGCGCTTGTCCACGGCATGGATGGAGAGCTCGGTCTCTATCTCGAAGCCGGGCGAGAGCACGGGCAGCGTCTTGGCGAACTCGCGGGAGAGGGCCCGATAACCGGTCATCACGTCCGAGAACTGGAAATGGTACAGAAGGCCGATGAGCCAGCGGACGAGGTCGTTGCCAAAGCCGTGGAAGGCCCGGTCGTTCTCCTTGCCGTAGGTGCCGTTCGAGAGACGGTCGCCCACCACGTGGTCCGCCGCGCCGCTGAGGATGGGCTCGATAAGACGGCAGGCCGCCTCGGCGGGATAGGTGTCGTCGCCATCCACCAAGAGGTAGCAGTCTGCGTCGATGTCACGAAGCATCTGCCGCACGACGTTGCCCTTGCCCTGACGCGTCTCGCGGCGCACGAGGGCGCCGTGCGCGCGGGCGATGGACGCCGTGTCGTCGGAGGAGTTGTTGTCGTACACCCAGACGTCGGCGTTTGGGAGGACGCGCCTGAAGTCGTCAACGACCTTGCCCACCGTGAGGGCCTCGTTGTAGCAGGGAATGAGCACGGCGACGCGCGACGGGGCGTCGGCCTCCTGCGTCTGGAGCGTCTGGTTCATGGCTGGGCCGTCCTTTGCGACGTAGACGTCGGTCGTACGGGCGCCGGTGCGGCGGGCGGACCGTCCGTCCGTGAGGGACATCGACCTTCGATTCTAGCAAAGAACGGCGAGGTGGTCTCAGGCGGGCGGCGAGGCGCAGCCTCACCCGCGCCGGTCCTGGTGTCAAGCGCCTCTACGGACGGGCGCAGTGGTGTAGACTAACCTGCGGTATGAACCGAACGAGGCGGACGGCCCCGCGTGCGGGCGCGCGGGCGACGGGATCGTCGCGTTCTTGAGGAGAGGGTAGCTGCGCATGAAGGCACTGTTCAACGACGGCCATGTCGAAGAGGTCCCCACGGACCAGGAGCTGCACGTCATCCGTCACTCTGCGGCACACATCCTTGCCCAGGCCGTGCGACGCCTGTATCCGCAGGCGGACTTTGCCTTTGGCCCCGCCACCGACAACGGCTTCTACTATGACATCGACCTTCCCGAGGGTCAGAGGATCTCGGAGGAGGACCTCCCGGCCATCGAGGCCGAGATGCGCAGGATCTGCAAGGAGAACCTCAGGTTCGAGACGTATGAGCTTCCGCGCGAGCAGGCCGTCGAGCACATGCGCGAGCGCGGCGAGAAGTACAAGGTCGAGCACATCGGCGACCTGCCCGACGACGCCCGCATCACCTTCTACCGGCAGGGCGAGTACGTCGACATGTGCGTCGGCCCCCACCTCATGTACACGAAGGGGCTCAAGGCCTTCAAGCTCACGGGCGTCTCGGGCGCCTACTGGAAGGGCGACAAGGACAACAAGATGCTCACGCGCGTGAACGGCGTGGCCTTCCGCAGCAAGGAGGAGCTTGCCGAGCATGAGCGCCTGCTTGCCGAGGCCGAGAGGCGCGACCACCGCAAGATCGGACGCGAGATGGAGCTCTTCATGATGAGCGACGCCGGCCCGGGCTTTCCGTTCTGGCTTCCCAACGGCATGCGCGTCAAGAACGCCCTCATGCAGTACTGGCAGCAGATGCAGGACGCCTACGGGTACGAGCAGGTGCAGACGCCCATCATCCTCTCGCGCAAGCTGTGGGAGACCTCGGGCCACTGGGAGCACTACAAGGACAACATGTACACCACACTCATCGACGACGAGGACTTTGCCGTCAAGCCGATGAACTGCCCCGGTGCGTGCCTCATCTACAAGAGCCGCCCGCGCAGCTATCGCGACCTGCCTCTCAAGCTTGCCGAGGCGGGGCTTGACCATCGCCATGAGCTCAAGGGGGCGCTCCACGGCCTCTTCCGCGTGCGCGAGTTCACCCAGGACGACGCCCATCTCTTCATCCGCCCCGACCAGATCACCGAGCAGGTCACGGACGTCGCTCATCTCATCACGGCCTACTACGCGCAGTTTGGCTTCCCCTACAAGGTGGAGCTCTCCACGCGCCCCGACGACTCCATGGGCGCCGACGAGGACTGGGAGCGTGCCGAGCAGGGCCTCAAGGACGCGCTCGAGTCCATGGGCGTCGCCTACACCCTCAATCCCGGCGACGGTGCCTTCTACGGCCCCAAGATCGACTTCCACCTGCAGGACTGCCTGGGACGCACCTGGCAGTGCGGCACCATCCAGCTCGACTTCCAGCTGCCCCAGAACTTCGAGCTCGAGTACACCGCCTCGGACGGCTCCAAGCAGCGGCCCATCATGATCCATCGTGCCGGCTTCGGGTCGTTCGAGCGCTTCTGCGGCATGCTCATCGAGCAGTACGAGGGCAAGTTCCCCACCTGGCTCAGCCCCTGCCAGGTCAAGGTGCTGCCCGTCTCGGAAAAGAGCCGCGCCTACGCCCACGAGGTGGGCGAGCGCCTGCGGGGCGCGGGCGTGCGCGTCAAGGTGGATGACCGCGACGAGAAGATCGGCTACAAGATTCGCGAGGCGCGCTCCCTCGACCGCGTCCCCTACATGCTCGTCCTGGGCGAGAGGGAGGTCCAGGCGGGCAACGTCTCGGTGCGCGACCGTTCCGGCGAGACCGTCGCGCGCGACCTCGACGACTTTCTTGCCGACCTCCTCGCCGAGATCGCCGAGAGACGCGGCTAGGACCTGGGCGTGTCTCGCGGCGCGCGTACGTCTTGGCCCCAGGCGCTCGTCGTCGCCGACGATGAGCTGCGGGCGGCCCTTGCCTCGGTCCCTGACCTTGAGCTGGTGAGCCCGCTCGGGGGCGTCCCCATCGCCTGCCGGGACGTCAGGGCGCACGCGACGGCCGCTCGGCGACGCGGGGTCCTCCTGGCCTGCGACCTCACCTTGTGCGCGGGCGCCTGCCCGGCCCTGAGGCTGGGGGCCTCTCTTGCCTGGGTGGGCCTAGGGACGGGAGAGAGCCTGCTGTGGGCGTGCCGCGACGCGACGAGCGTGCTGGGCCCCCTGCTCCGTGCCCGTCCTGCCGGCAAGGCCGAAGAGGGCGTGCTCGCCGCCAGGGAGGGGCGCTGGCGTGCCTCATCGGACGCGGCCCAGGTGGTGGCACACTACCTTGCCTGTCATCCCGGCGTGTCGTGCCTGCGCTACCCGGGGCTTCGAGGCGACCCCTCGTTCGAGACGGCCGCCCGCACGCTCATGGGCGGATTTGGTCCCCTCATCGACTGGCGAGACGACCCTCGAGGCCCCTGGCACCGGCTCGTCTGCGACGAACGGGACCCATACGAGCAGGTCATGGCCCTGGAGGCGCAGCTTTCAGGCAGATGACTCGTGCCATCCGCGACGCTCCGAGTGGTGGACCTTTAGGGTATCCTGAAGGTACCCGGATTCCATCGCAGGGAGGTTCATCATGTCCAACGCACATTTTGTCCGACGGGTCGTCACCGGCATGCTCGCCGCCACGCTGGCCCTGCTCGTGAGCTTCTCGCTGGGTGCCTGCCGGCAGAACGACGAGAAGGCCATTCGCGAGAGAGCCACGCAGATCCTTGAGGCGGTCAAGAATCCCACGAAGGAGAACCTCGCTCCCTACATGGAGGACATGGACGACGAGACCACGCAGATGCTTGACTCCTACGGCGTTGACATCTATGAGTTTTTCGGCCATGCCTTCAAGCATTTTGACTACAGCATCGGCGAGATCAAGGTGAACGGCAACAAGGCCACCGTGGACATCACCACCAAGAACGCCAACCTTGACAGCGCCATCGAGGTCGCCTCCCAGAAGTTCGAGGAGGAGGTCACTCAGGACGACATCATCGCGCTCTATTCGGACGGTGGCGAGAAGGCTGTCACGCAGAAGTTCTTTACCTATACCTATCAGGCTCTGGACGACTCTACGGACATCAAGAAGACCAGTGTGACCCTCAACTTCATCAAGACGGACGGGGAGTGGGAGGTGGACGACTCCTCCATGGAGGACTTCCTGAGCACGCTCTACGGCGGCGCGGACTTCTCGGACACGGAGTAGGCTCACCGCCGTGGTCATCCTGACGTCTCGCGCGTCATCGCGGCGTCGGGACGGGCGAGACGCAGCAGAGGGGGCGCCGGCATGTGCCGGCGCCCCCTCGTCGGTGAGCGCTTCGGCGCGCCCGGTGCGGACGAAGGATGTCCAGATCAGCTGGTCAGGCGTACGTAGCTTCGATACTCAAACGGCACCCCGTCATCCGTGACGCCGCCCTCGTCCGTCCGCTCAAGTCGCCACCGGGGGTCCTCGTCCAGCCGAGGAAAGTAGGCGTCTGCGGGCAGCAGGATGTCGTTCATGGTCACGACGGCGCGCGAGCAGAGCGGCAGCAGCCTGCGGTACACGCTCGCCCCCCCGATGAGCCACACGTGGTTGGGATCTTCCGACGAGAGCGCCGCGAGCGCGTCGTCAGTCGTGTTGTAGACCTCGTAGCCGCCGACCAGGACGCCTGGGGTCCCCTCCTGCGGCCTGCCCGCTCGCGGGAAGCCCGTCCGCTCGTAGGCCGCGTCATGCGTGAGGATGACGTTTCTGCGCCCCTTGAGGGGACCGCCAGGGAGGCTCTCGAAGGTCGCGCGTCCCATGAGGACGACGCCGCCGCTGGTCATGCGCACAAAGTGGCGCATGTCCTCACGGTTGCGTACGAGCAGGCGTCCCTTGAGACCGATGCCCCAGTCGCGCGTGACGGAAACGATGGCGTTCATGGCATGCGCCCCTCTCGTGCCGTCACTCAGACGGCTATGGGGATGTCCCTCACCTGGGGGCCGTGCTCGTAGCCCTCGACGATGAGGTCGTCGATGGTGAAGGCGTAGAAGTCCGTGACGGCGGGGGTGAGTGACACGCGCGGGGCGGGGTGCTGGGGCCTGCCGATAAGCTCGCGGACGATGTCGACGTGACGGTCGTAGATGTGGGCGTCCGCGATCATGTGCACCAGCTCGCCGGCCACCATCCCCGACGACTGCGCGACCATCATCAAAAGGATGGCATATTGGCAGACGTTCCAGTTGTTGGCCGCGAGCACGTCCTGGCTGCGCTGCACGAGCAGAAGGTTGAGCGTGAGACGCTCGTCGCCGGCGGCGTGCGTGACGTTATAGACCGCATTGTACGCGCAGGGGTAGAGGTGCATCTGGGAAAGGTCGTGCACGTTGTAAAGGTTCGTCATGATGCGGCGGGAGTACGGGTCGTCACGCAGGTCCTTGAGGACGCGGTCCATCTGGTCAAAGTCACCGTCGGCGTAGTGCGAGACCTGTCCCACCTGATAGCCGTAGGCCTTGCCGATGGACCCGTCCGCGTCGGCCCACTCGTCCCAGATGTGAGGGGCGAGGTCATGGACGTTGCTTGACTTTCGCTGGTAGATCCAGAGGACCTCGTCCATGCAGCTCTTGAGCGCCGTGCGCCTGAGCGTGAGGGCGGGAAACTCCTCGCGCAGGTCATAGCGGTTGCAGACGCCAAAGCGCTTGATGGTGTAGGCGGGGCTGCCGTCCGCCCAGTGCGGGCGCACCCGCTCGCCCTGCGTGGTGGTGCCATGCTCGATGATGTCCGCGCACATGCGGACGAAGGTCTCGTCTGCCTTGCTCATGCGTCGCTCTGCCTCCTGATGCGGTGGGGCTGGTGCGGAAGAGGTCGCCCGTCGTGTGCGAGGGGTCGTGCCTCCCTCGTCGTCGCGACGTTCGCTAGGCGTCCAGACGCCAGGATTCGCCCCCGTGTTCGTACGTGTCGCGGCGGCCGTCGTACCTGCCGTATACGCCGAATTCCTCGAACTCCCCGTCAAACATGGGGTCCAGATAGACGACGTCAGGGTCGTAATACTCCTCCGCGTAGCTCTCCACGAGGCGCTCAACGGGCTGAGCAAGCATCACGGACATGCCGATGAGCAGCAAAGAGACGATGGCTGCGACGATGTAGACGGTGCTGCCCGAGTTGGCGTTGTCAGGCGACGTCGTGGCGGAGGCGGTCTCGATGACGGGGCCAGGCGTGTTCGCGTTGGTGTCCATGGGGACTTCCTTTCGTGTGCGGTGACAGCTCCATGATAGACGAGATGCAATCAAGATGACGGCTAGCGTCGCAGCTCCTCCCAATGCGTCTCAAGATGGGCGATGAGGCCGCGGTCGGCAGGCAGCCACGCCGGCTCCCAGAGCTCGTCTCGTGAGAGCCAGAGCAGGTCGGTGTGGACGAGGGCGCGTGGGGCGTCCCCCGGGGCAAGGCCGCAGGCAAAGCACGGCATGTGCAGGCGGAAGTCCGGGTAGTCGAAGGTGACGACGTAGACGGGCCTTGGGTCCGTCACCTCGCAGGCGAGCTCCTCGCGGATCTCGCGTCGCAGGGCGTCCAGGTCAGACTCTCCCGACTCAACCTTGCCGCCGGGAAACTCCCACCCGCCCGCGAGCCTGCCGCCGCCGCGTCGCCCTGCCAGGACGCGCCCCTGGAAGAAGATGACGGCCGCCACCACGCGCAGCGTCTGTGGTCCGCCGCCCAGCGGGAGCGCCCTCGCGTCAGGCTCGAACATGGGGCCTACCTCGCGGCCGCAGACGCCGGGGCGGGCGCGTAGGAGCTCCCCCCGTCAACGATGAGCCGGTTGCATCCAGGCAGCACGCGCGCCGTGAAGCCAAAGGTGCCGGTGCCGGGCGCGGCCTCGCCGTCCGCCTGGATGGGAAGGGGATCAGCGGAGCGCACCGTGATGGCGCTGCCGCAGAGATGCTCAAGGTGAGGCCGGTCGAGCCTCTTGCCGGCCCGGTCAAGGAGGCCGGCGAACATGGGCCTGATGAGGCCGACCGTCTCGGTCGTCCGTATGACCATGAGGTCAAGCAGGCCGTCGTCCATGCGCGTATTGGGGATGAGCTCTATGCCGCCCTGCATCATGGCCGTGTTGCAGGCGACGCAGGCGATGCCGTCCCGCTCATACCGCACGCCGTCGCAGTCGATCGTGAAGTGCGTGACCTTGGGGTGCATGTTCGAGAGGACGGCGGCAAAGTAGGCCGCCTCGCCCATGTCGCGCTTGTTAGGCAGGGCGCTCCGCATGATCTGGGCGTCAAAGCCGATGCCCGCCATGATGACGAAGCCGCGCTCATGGTGTTGGCCGCCCTCGTCCTCCCAGCCGATCTGACCCAGGTCCGTCGAGGCCCAGCGGCCGTCGTGGCAGGCCCGTGCGAGGGCCCGCGGTTCCATGGCGTTGCCCAGGTTGGTCACGAGGAGGTTGGCCGTTCCCGACGGAAACACGCAAACGGGTGTCGTGCAGCCCCTGAGCGCGTATAGAAGGCTCGCCACAGTGCCGTCCCCGCCCGACGCCACGACCACGTCAAAGTCGTCCGCGTCGGCGACGGCCTCGTCGGCCCCGCCCGTCTCGGGCAGGACCCGCAGCACGCACTCGTCGCGCTGCCTCACGAGGAAGCGCTCAAACTCAAAGATGGCGTCCGACCCAAAGCCGGACTGGCTGTTATGAACTATGAGGTAGCGCACGCGAGGTCCGCCTTCCTTGTTATCATGATGGGTGCGAGGACCCTTCTGGCTCGCCGGAAGAAGGGTCCGTCTCGCCTTGATGGTACTCTTTTTTGACATGTCGAAAGCGAATCGAGATCACGTGTACATTAGCGATGCAGCCAAGCTCACCCAGTTCTGCGAGCGTGCGGGCAGGTCTGGAGTCATTGCCGTTGACACCGAGTTCATCCGTGAGAGGACCTATCATCCCAAGCTCTGCCTCGTCCAGGTGGGGTTTGGGCGGGGTGACGCCTTCGAGGGCGCCTGCATAGACCCGCTGCTGGTCACGGACCTCACGCCGCTCGTCTCGCTCTTGGGCGACCGGACGATCACGAAAGTCTTCCATGCCTGCTCGCAGGACCTCGAAGTCATCCAGGACTCCCTGGGCTGTGAGGTCGCCCCCGTGTTCGACACGCAGCTCGCCGCCGCGTTCCTGGGGCTTCGTCAGCAGATTGGCTACGGTGCCCTCGTGGAGGAGCTCTGCGGCGTCCGTCTGCCCAAGGCGGAGTCCCTCACCGACTGGTCGCGTCGCCCGCTTGACGACGAGCAGCTCAGCTATGCCGAGGACGACGTGAGGTTCCTGCCCGGCATCTATGAGCTCATGATGGGGCGCCTCTCGCGCGAGGAGCGCCTGTCCTGGGTGATGCCCGAGATGGAGGAGCTCGCCGACCCCCGCCGCTACCGCCGTGACCCCCTGGACGCCTTCGTGCATCTCCGGCGCGCCTCGTCGCTCACGCGCCGTCAGCTCGCGGTGGCACGCGAGGTCTGCGCCTGGAGGGAACGGGAGGCGTCGCGACGCGACCTGCCGCGCAAGTGGGTGGCCTCCGACGAGCTGCTGCTGGAGGCGAGCAAGCGGGCGCCCCGCTCGGTGGAGCGCCTTCGCCGCATCCGTGGGGCGGAGTCGCTCGGGGAGCGCGACGCCGCGGCTCTCGTGGCGTCCGTCGCCCGGGGATTGGCCTGCGATCCCCAGGACTACCCCCAGAAGACCCGTCACGAGCGTCCCAGCCAGGACATGGAGGGCGTCCTTGACCTCATGTACGCGACGCTGCGCATCGTCGCCGACCGTCAGGGCATCGCCCCGCAGCTCGTGGCTACCAAGGACGACCTCATCGACTTTGCCTCCGGAAGGCGGGATGCGCGTCTCGCGACGTCGGGATGGCGTCATGACCTGGTGGGAGGGCCGCTCTCCCGCCTTCTGGCGGGCGAAATGGGCCTGACGGTCAAGGACGGCCGCGTCGAGCTGCTCTAGGCGGCGCTTTCGGACGCCCCTGCGTGCGGGCGCCCGTTCGCGCTCGCGGCCTGGGGTGCGCGGGCGACGTTTTTCCTTGCGTCCGGGACCTCTGCTAGACTCGTTGCAAAAGGGTGTGGGGGTGCGCGTGTGGGGGCGGGCCCTTTGCGTCGCTGCACGCGGGCCGTGCGCCATCGGGTGCCGGATCATGGGTATAACGTCCGTACACGTCGGCCGTCATGCGCAAGGAGGGGTTCAATGTACGTAGGCTATGGCATGGACCTGGGCTATTGGGGCATCGTCATCGCGTCGGTCATCCTGGGCGGGTTCACTCAGGCATACATACAATCAACCTACAGAAAGTGGTCTCACGTCGAGGCGACCGCAGGGGAGACGGGTCGCGAGGTCGCGCGCAGGATGCTTGACGCCGAGGGCGCGTCGGCGGTGGGCATCACCAGCGTCGAAGGTCACCTCACCGACTTCTATGACCCCCGTGACAACATGCTGCATCTCTCTGAGGAGAACTGCGAGGGCGGGTCGGTCGCCTCCGTCGCTGTCGCCTGCCACGAGGCGGGCCACGCGGTCCAGACGGCGCGCGGCTATCTGCCGGGCCGCATGCGCACGGCATTGGTGCCCGTCGTCAACTTTGCGCAGCAGATCTGGATGATCGTGCTCATCGCGGGCCTACTGCTGGACCTGGCCGGCCTCGCGCAGGCGGCCATCATCCTCTTTGCGCTCTCGGTCGTCTTTCATCTGGTGACCCTTCCCGTCGAGATCGACGCCTCGCGCCGCGCGGTCGCCTACCTGGGGCATGCCGGCACGGGCATCGACGAGCGGGGGGCCCGGCAGGTGCTCACCGCGGCGGCCCTCACCTACGTGGCCGCGGCGCTCGTCTCCGTGCTTCAGCTGCTGTACCTGGTCGGTCGTACCAGCCGGAGGCAATAGCGTGGCCTCTTTGCGGGAGTGGGGCCTCACGGCGGGCGCGACGCCTTCCGCGGAGGCGTCCCTGAGCGTCACGGAGGCGGTGTCCAGGGCAAACGGCGCCGTCAGCGGGCTGGGGAGCATGGTGGTCCTCGGCGAGGTGAGCGGCTTTCGCGGACCCAACGCACGCTCGGGCCACTGCTACTTCACCCTGAAGGACGACCAGTCGTCCATGTCCGTCATCGTGTGGCGTGGCATCTACCAGGCTTGCGGCTTCACGCTCAAGGATGGCATGAGCCTGCTGATGACGGGGTCCTTTGACGTGTACGGCGCGAGCGGCAAGCTTTCGTTCAAGGCCGCGAGCCTGCGCCTGCAGGGGGAGGGCCTCCTGCGTCAGCGCGTCGCCGAGCTGGCGCGCAGGCTCGAGCGAGAGGGTCTCATGGACCCTGCGCGCAAGCGTCCGATTCCGCCTTTCTGCACGCGGGTCGCCGTCGTCACCTCGCTTTCGGGCAGTGTCATCGACGACGTCAAGCGCACGCTCGCGCGCCGGAACCCCCTGGTGGAGATTCTCGCCTCCAACTGCTCGGTGCAGGGTGACCAGGCGCCGGCCACGATCGTCCGCGCCCTTCGCCGCGCCGCCGCGGCGCGGCCCGACGTCATCCTTCTCGTCCGTGGCGGGGGTTCCTTCGAGGACCTCATGTGCTTTAACGACGAGACCCTCGCCCGCGCCGTGGCCTCCTGTCCCGTTCCGGTGGTCACGGGCATCGGCCATGAGCCGGACACCTCCATCTGCGACATGGTGGCCGACCGTCGCCAGTCCACGCCCTCGACGGCGGCGGAGTCCGTGGCCCCCCCGCTGGACGAGCTCGTCTCGGTCATCCATGAGCGCGAGCGTCGGATGCGCGTCACCCTCGAGCGCTGGTCGCGTGACGTGGGCGCGCGCCTTGACGCCACGGACCGCCTCATGCGCAAGGACGTCAGGGCGTCGCTCGACGCCCGCGCGGCCGCCGTGAGCGCCCTGGCGACCCGTCGCTGCCTTGCCAGCCCCCTCGCGAGCCTCGAGGGAAGGGAGGAGTCCCTGAGCATGACCGAGGAGCGACTGCACGCCACGTTGCCTCGGGTCCTGACGCGTCGCCGGCAGGACCTGGAAGGTCGCGCACTGCGGCTCAGGTCCCTCTCGGGGCGCCTGCTCAGGCCCTTTGACGCCCAGGTAGTCCGGGCCGCCTCCTCTCTTGAGGCGCTCTCGCCGCTCAAGGTGCTCTCGCGGGGCTACGCGATCGTGCGGGACGCCCGGGGCAGGGTGGTGGGCGGCGCCGACCAGCTTCTGGTGGGCGACGAGGTCAGCCTGCGCCTGGGGCGCGGGTCGGCGACGGCGGTCGTGCGGAAGCTCAGCCAGACGTAGGGAGGCCTCGCCGCCCCGCGAGGCCAAAGACGGCACGGGGCAGGGCGGACATGGTCGAGACGTGACAAAAACTGTCAGACAGGCGCTCTGCGCCGCGGCGGATGGGAGTGAAGGTGTCAGGGAATTCGTCTGATCGCAGCATAGCGGACATGAGCTTCAAGGAGGCGTCCATCGAGCTGGAGCAGGTCGTGCGAGCGCTGGAGGGAGGGGAGCTCGAGCTCGAGGACTCGCTGAGCTACTACACGCGTGGCGTGGAGCTCCTCAAGAGCCTCCGCGAGCGTCTCGCCGCCGCCGAGCAGAAGGTGACGGTGCTGATGGACGACGCGGCCGAGGGCGAGCCCCTCGCGCAGGACAGCTCGGCGGCGCCGTCGACCGGCTTTCTCGACGACTGACGACGCGCGGAGCGTCTGTCGCCTGCGGTCGCGTGGCTGCGATATGCTAGGGATATGCCAGGGACGGCACGTTCCCCGTCCCGCCGGCCCTTGCATGGGCCGGCTGGAGGAGACGTGCGTCCCGTGCCGGTCATGACGCATGCGACGATTGAGGAGAGCCCCATGGCGACGAGGGATGACTGTATCTTCTGCAAGATTGCCAACCATCAGGTCGAGTCCGACTACGTGTACGAGGACGACCTCGTCTGTGCCTTTCGCGACGTGTCGCCCCTGGCTCCCACGCACGTCCTGATCGTCCCGAAGGAGCATTACGACGACGTGCTCGACGGGGTTCCCGCCAAGGTGCTCGAGGCCCTCGCCCATGCCGCCGGCGAGGTCGCCCGGAGCGAGGGCGTCGAGTCCAGCGGCTTCAGGCTCGTTACCAACAAGGGGGATGACGCCGGTCAGACGGTACGTCATCTCCACGTCCATCTGCTGGGGGGCAGGGAGCTCTCGCCCGACATGGGGGAGGGCGCCGCCGTGCGCCCCTGACGGGCGTCGTGCGTCCCGCTTGAGGCTCGAAGGCGTCGTGGGAGCGACGCGTGGCGTATGATAGTCGTGTCGTAGCACATCGTGAGGCTACGCGCACCTCCTCTGGAGCGAACCAACGAAAGGAACGTCATGAGAGTTCTCGTCATCAACGCAGGCAGCTCGTCTTTGAAGTACCAGCTGCTCGACACCAAGAGCAAGGAGGTCTTCGCCAAGGGCAACTGCGAGCGCATCGGCATCGACGGGTCCTTCATCGGGCATGAGGAGAACGACGGCGGCAAGCAGAAGCTCGAGGTCGAGCTTCCTGACCACAAGACCGCGATCAAGCACGTCTTTGACCTTCTGGCCCAGGCCGGCTTTGACGCTGCGGCCATCGAGGGCATCGGCCATCGCGTGGTCCAGGGCGGCTGGTACTTTCCCGAGTCCAAGGTGGTGACGGACGAGACCCTGGGCTGGGTCCGCGAGGTCGCGCCCCTGGCGCCGCTCCATAACTACGCCGAGGCCGACGTCATCGAGATCTGTCGCAACATGTTTCCCTCCATCGGCAACGTGATCGTCGCGGACACCTCGTTCCACTACGACATCCCCGAGAAGGCCTGGCGCTACGCGCTGCCGCGCGACGTGGTGGACAGGCTTCACATCCGCAAGTACGGGGCGCACGGCACCTCGCACCGCTACATCTGGCGCACGACCAGAGAGTTCTTGTGCGGCGACGTCCACAAGCTCGTCAGCTGCCATTTGGGTTCCGGCGCGTCGCTCTCGGCCATCGAGGACGGCAGGGACAAGGACACCACCATGGGCCTCACGCCGCTGGACGGCCTCATCATGGGCACGCGCTGCGGCACCATCGACCCCGCCACGGTCTGCTACCTCGTCCGCGAGGGCGGCTACTCCATCGACGAGGTTGACACCATGATGAACAAGCAGGCGGGCATGCTCGCCCTGTCGGGTCGCTCGTCCGACTCGCGCGACATCGAGGAGGGGGCCGCCGCGGGCGACGCCAACTGCCAGATGGCGCTGGACATGTTCTACTATCGCACGGGCCAGCTCATCGCCGAGATGGCGCAGTCGCTCCAGGGCTTTGACGCCATGGCCTTCTCGGCGGGCATCGGCGAGAACTCGGCCACCATGCGCGCCGGGGTCGCCCAGGAGCTCGCGTGGCTCGGCGTCAAGATCGACCCCGAGCTCAACAAGGTCCGCTCCGACGAGGCGCGCCTCATCTCCGCGGCGGACTCCAAGGTCAAGGTGCTCGTGGTTCCCACCAACGAGGAGCTCATGATCGCCTACGACGTGGAGGCGCTGCTCGGCAGGTAGCCTGCCCAGCGCATAAGGACGTCACCAAGGCCACCCTCGCACCGGCGAAGGTGGCCTTGCGTCTGTCAGGCGACACGCCACCGCCCCGGGCCTTTGCCGAAAAAAGGATACCGTCTCGCATATGCGTGAGGCTGGCCTCGCGCATCTGGTATAGGATGACAACAGTTGCGCGTATTTACTTAAGAATTTGCGTGCTTATGCCTATTTCATACCATCTGGAGGTCTCATGATTCAAGATCAGCTTGCGATCTGCGGCTTGGGGGAGTGCCGGGGCGCCATCCTCACTGACGCCGCCCCCGCGACCCTCATAGAGAAGGCCATCAGGTCAAACGAGGGCTCTCTTGCCTCCAACGGGTCCCTCTGCGTCAAGACGGGCGCCTACACCGGCCGCTCCCCGCACGACCGCTTCATCGTGGACACGCCGGACGTCCATGACGTCATCGCGTGGGGCACCGCGAACAAGCCGTTCGCCGTGGAGGACTACCAGCGCGTCAAGCAGGCCGTCTGCGACTATCTCAAGGTGCGCGACCTGTACATCGTCCACGCCATCGCCGGCGCCGACCGGCGCTGGTGTCGCAAGTTCCTGGTGGTGTGCGAGAGGGCCAGCCAGGCCCTCTTTGCCCGCCAGCTGCTCGTCAGGCCCTCACGACGTCAGCTCGCGGACTTTGAGCCCCAGGACTTCAGCGTGCTGGTTGCCCCGGGCCTCAAGCTGGACCCATCCGTGCATCACGCGCATTCCGAGGCGGCCGTCCTCATCAACTTCGAGACCCACGAGATCATCGTCGCGGGCACCATGTACTCCGGCGAAATCAAGAAGGCCGTCTTCTCGGTCATGAACTACCTCCTGCCCGTCGAGGACAACGTGCTACCCATGCACTCCTCGGCCAACATGGACCCCGTGACGGGCGAGACGGCCGTGTTCTTTGGCCTTTCGGGCACGGGCAAGACGACCCTCTCGGCCGACCCCCAGCGCATGCTCATCGGTGACGACGAGCACGGCTGGGCGGAGAACAGCGTCTTCAACCTCGAGGGCGGCTGCTATGCCAAGGCCATTCGCATCTCCGCGGTGACGGAGCCCGAGATCTTTGACGCCATTCGCTTTGGCAGCATCTGCGAGAACGTCGTGATTGACCCCGTCACCCGCAGGCCCGACTTCTTCGACGGTTCGCTCACCGAGAACACCCGCGCCGCCTATCCCATCGACTACATCAAGAACGCCCAGGTCATGGGACAGGGACGCTATCCCAATGTGGTGATCTTCCTCACCTGCGACTCCTTTGGCGTCCTGCCGCCCATCTCACGCCTGGGCCGGGATGGCGCCATGTATCACTTCCTCTCGGGCTTCACCAGCAAGGTGGCCGGCACGGAGCGCGGCGTCGACCAGCCGGTCCCCACCTTCTCCACGCTCTTTGGCGAGCCGTTCATGCCCCTTTCGCCGCTGTGGTACGCCGACATGTTTGGCGCCAAGATGGAACGCTCGGGAACGCGCGTCTATCTGATCAACACCGGCTGGACGGGCGGCCCCTACGGCACGGGTGCGCGCATGGACCTCGCGTCCACACGCCTCATGGTGAGCGCCGCGCTCTCCGGCAGCGTGGAAGACGCCACGTTCGTTCACGACCCGGTCCTCAACGTCGACATCCCCCAGCACGTTGACGGTGTTGACCCCCGCATCCTCAACCCGCGGGACACCTGGCTCGACAAGGCGGAGTACGACCGGGCGGCCCGCGCCCTCGCCCAGATGTTTGTGGACAACGCCAACGCAAAGTACCCCGACATGACCGACGCGGTGCGCGCCGCTGGACCTCAGCCCCAGGCGTAGGACTAAGGTGCGGGCCTGACGCCGGAGCCGTCGCGCCGCCGCCGTCATGCGTTGCCGGCCGTAGGCGCGGGCGCGGCCGCGCCGTCGGCAGGGACGCGACGCAAGGAAGGGAAGGAGTTCGTCGTGGCGACCGACGAGATCAGCGGGGACGCGCTCGACGCGTATCTTCTGCAGCCCGACTGCCCTCAGTGCGGGAGCGATGACGTGGAGCTGCTGGGCAGCATGAGCGACGGCGGCGGAGGCACGATCTGTCAGTACGTCTGCCGCAGGTGCGGGCACGTCTGGGCCGAGACGCGCCCGGGGCGCTGACGCCCGCAATGCCACGACGCCGATTAGCAGCGCCGCCATCGGCTCGTCGTGTCAATCCGTCAAACGGCGGGTCATCACGTGAGGGGAGTGTGATGCGTCATGCCCGACATCGCGCTCAAGCGCGTGTATGAGAGGCCGAGTCCCCAGGACGGGCTGCGCGTGCTGGTGGACAGGCTCTGGCCACGAGGCATCTCCAAACAGCGGGCGCAGCTTGACCTGTGGGACAAGGACGTGGCACCCAGCGTTGAGCTCAGGACGTCCTGGCATCGCGGTGACGTGAGCTTCGAGGACTTCTCCGCGGCCTATCGCGCCGAGCTTGCGGCCAGTGGTGCGGCGCGACGACTTTTGGGTTGGGCGGCCTCTGCCCCCAGGATGTCCCTGATCTTTGCCGCCAGAGACGAGCGCATGAACCATGTCGTCGTCCTTGCCGACGTGCTGCGGACGTTGTCGTCGTAGGGATGTCGCCCAACCTGACGCTCGAGCATGTGCATGGCGCGAGGGCGTCTCAGACAACGGGACCCCTCCCGAGGGCGGGAGGGGTCCCGGTCGTGCTGTGGGGCGCATGGCGCGCACCGCTGGCGCGTGCGGGCGGCCTGCCGTGGCTAGGCCTCGGACTCGGCCCTTGCCATGGCGGCATCCATCATCTGGGCCTGGACGCAGGTGATGGCAATGACGCCCACGACGTCGTCGGGCGAGCAGCCGCGGGACAGGTCGTTGACGGGCTTCGCGATGCCCTGGAGCAGCGGTCCGTACGCCTCCGCGTCACCAAAGCGCTGGACGAGCTTGTAGGAGATGTTGCCGCAGGCCAGGTCGGGGAAGATCATGATGTTGACCTTGCCGGCGACGTGCGAGTGCGGCGCCTTGATGGTGGCGACCTCGGGCACGAGCGCGGCGTCAACCTGCAGGTCGCCGTCAAGCTCAAGCTCGGGGTAGCGCTTGTTCG
Source organism: Olsenella sp. HMSC062G07 (assembly GCF_001811895.1). Classification (NCBI taxonomy): domain Bacteria; kingdom Bacillati; phylum Actinomycetota; class Coriobacteriia; order Coriobacteriales; family Atopobiaceae; genus Olsenella; species Olsenella sp. HMSC062G07. Next base: position 1,041,710 of record NZ_KV806951.1, on the reverse strand, counting down.
CGAGCCGGGTGGCCTCCTGCATCTTGTCAGGCACCGCACCCTTGGCGGACCCCATGGTGGTGAAGGACATCATGCCGATCCGAGGCTCGTCCTCCATGAAGCCCCGCCAGGTCTTGGCCGTGGACGCGGCGATCTCCACGAGCTCCTCGGCGGTGGGGTCGATGTTGAGGCCGCTGTCCGCAAAGATGAGGGTGCCCTTGTCGCCGTACTCGTGCTTGGGCGAGCAGACCACGAAGAAGGCCGAGACGAGCTTGGCGTCCGGGGCGGTCTTCAGGATCTGAAGCGCGGGGCGCAGCGTGTTGGCCGTGGAGTGGCAGGCACCGGAGACCAGGCCGTCGGCGTCGCCCATCTTGACCATCATCATGCCAAAGTAGGTGGCGTCGTTCATGTTCTCGCGCGCCTGGACGATCGTCACGCCCTTGCGGGCGCGCAGCTTGGCGAACTTCTGTGCGTAGGCCTCATGCTTGTCGGAGTGGCGCGGGTTGATGACGGTCGCGCCGGGGACGTCAACCTTGTCGGAATCGCCCAGGATCACGATGTTGGCGATGCCGGCCGCAAGGGCCTTCTTGGCGGCCTCGATGACGCGGGGATCTTCGCTCTCGGGCAGGACGATGGTCTTCTTCTGCTTCTTCGCCCGGTCCTTGACCTTCTCGATCCACTCACTCATGGGATGCTCCAATCGACAGACGGTATAAGTGCGCGGGTCCTGCCCACTCGAAGTGAAGATGAACGTATGCTGGTGTTTGGGCCAACGCATCTCCATTATACAAACGCGTGATAGAATCAGACCGCCAATCGTTTGGCGGTGACTGTGCGTCGGTAAATGATATTGCGTTCACCGCATTTTATCGGGCCGCGTGCGAGCTGCGGCAGAATTGAAGGAGTCTACAGCATGAGCATCAGCCATGGCCTTCCCGAGGGGTTCAGCCCTCAGTCGTACGACGCGATCGTCGTCGGTGCCGGGTATGCCGGAGCCGTGTGCGCGCGTCGCCTTACCGAGGCCTGTGGCAGCAAGGTGGCCGTCGTGGAGCGTCGCTCGCACATCGCCGGCAACGCGTACGACTACGAGGACGAGGCGGGCGTTCTCGTCCACAAGTACGGCCCGCACATCTATCACACCGCCGACGAGCGCGTGCATGAGTTTCTCTCGCGCTTCACCTCGTGGACCGAGTACTCGCACAAGGTCCTCGCCAACGTGCATGGCACGCTCATGCCGGTTCCCTTCAACCATCGGAGCCTGAGGCTCGCCTTTGGCGACGAGCGGGGCGAGGAGCTCTACCAGAAGCTCGTGGCGACCTTCGGCGAGAACAAGAAGGTCCCCATCCTGGAGTTGCGTCGCAAGAACGACCCCGACCTCGAGGAGGTCGCGGACTATGTGTACGAGAACGTCTTTCTGCACTACACCATGAAGCAGTGGGGCAAGACGCCCGACCAGATCGACGCGGCCGTCACCTCGCGGGTGCCCGTCTTCGTCGGAGACGACGACCGCTACTTTCCCCAGGCCCCCCATCAGGGCATGCCCGCGGAGGGCTACACGACGCTCTTCGAGCACATGCTCGACCACGACCTCATCAACGTGTTCCTCGACGTGGACGTGCGCGACATCCTCAAGGTCAAGGAGAGCACGGTCGAGGTGTGCGGCAAGCCCTATGGCGGGGAGGTCATCTACACGGGCGCCCTTGACGAGCTCTTTGACCTGGATTTGGGCGCGTTGCCCTACCGCACGGTGGACATGGTCTTCGAGACGCTCGACATGGACCAGTTCCAGCCGGTCGGCACGGTCAACTACACCGTGAGCGAGAACTTCACCCGCATCACGGAGTTCAAGAACATGACGGGCCAGGTGGTCCCGGGCAAGACCACCATCCTGCGCGAGTACTCGCGCGAGTATCTTCCCGGCGTGGGTGAGACCCCCTATTACGTCATCGGCAACGCCAAGAACCGCGAGCTCTACCAGGCCTATCGCGACCGCGTCCGTGGGGTGCTCAACTTCCACGTGGTCGGCCGGCTTGCCGAGTACCGCTACTACGACATGGACGGGGTCGTCGCCTCCGCTCTCGAGCTTTCCGACGAGATCATTCAGAGCCACTAGACATTGGCAACATAACGACAGAGGTGCAGTAAATAGATGCAGAAGACGATCAGCTTCGGCATACCCTGCTACAACTCAGCCGCGTACATGGACCACTGCATAGCCTCCATCATCGAGGGCAGCGGCGAGGCGGAGGACGTGCAGGTCATTGTCGTGGATGACGGGTCCGCCAAGGACGACACGCTCGCCAGGGCCCAGGAGTGGCAACGACGGTATCCCACCATCGTCAAGGCCGTCCACCAAGAGAACGGCGGGCATGGCAAGGCGGTCCTCAAGGGCATCGAGAACGCCGACGGCGTCTACTTCAAGGTCGTCGACTCCGACGACTGGCTCGAGGCCGGCGCCCTCGCCGCCCTGCTCGAGCGCCTCCGAGCGTTCATTCGCCTGGACACCCGCGTTGACCTCGTGGTCACCAACTACGTCTACGAGCACGTGGAGGACGGCAAGCAGGTGCCCGTGGACTACGGCTTTGCCCTGCCCAAGGGCAAGATCATGGGCTGGGAGAAGATCGGTCACTTTAACCTGGCCCAGAACCTCCTCATGCACTCCCTGACCTATCGCACGGACGTCCTGTTGGACGGCGGCGTGCCCATGCCGGCCCACACCTTCTACGTCGACAACATCTACGCCTACGTCCCGCTCCCGCGCTGCAAGACGCTCTACTATCTTGACGTCGACCTCTATCGCTACTTCATCGGTCGGGAGGACCAGTCGGTCAACGAGAGCGTCATGGTGAGCCGCATCGACCAGCAGCTGAGGGTCACGAGCATCATGATGCACGCCTACCATCTGTACGACGACGTCGAGAGTCCCAAGCTCCGCAGCTACATGGTCGGCTACTTCACGTTGATGATGGCCGTGTGCTCCATCTTCTCGCGGCTGTCGGACAAGCCCGACGCCATGGACAACCTCGATGCGCTCTGGGCCGAGCTCAAGGAGTTCGACCCGCGCATGTACCGTCGGGCGCGTCGGGGCATCGTGGGCATCAGCACCAACCTCCCGGGCAAGGGTGGCACCAAGACCACGCTGTGGATCTATCGGGTGGCCCAGAAGCTCTTCAAGTTCAACTAGGCGTCAATCGACTCGTCCCGGCCCCGCGACGGCGAACGCCCGCGACGAGCGCCCAAGGCGGGCGTCGCGGGCGCATGAGACCGTGCGTGCCGGTTCCTACGCCGGCGCCAGGTCGCGCGCGGCCTTGAGGCCATAGGCCGCCGTGGCGGCCCTGACGGCGTCGACGATGGCCTCCTCAAGAGCCGTGACGGCCAGCATGCCCACCGAGTCCACGCTCGCCTCGACGTCGCCGTGGGCCATCACGAAGACGGTGTCGCCGTCGTTGGTGGTGTGCGTGGGGACGATGGCGTGGGCGTAGGCGTCGGCCGCCATCTGGGCGACCTTGGTCGCCTGCGCCTTGGTGAGGCGCGCGTTCGTGACCACGCAGGACACGGTCGTGTTGCCGCGGATGAGGGGGTCCGCTCCCAGGGCGAGCTCAAGCGCCGCCCTCGCGTCCAGCGGCGTCGTCCCCGTCTCGTCCAAGGTTCCCGCCAGCACCCTTCCGCAGGCGGGGTCGATGACGCTGCCGCAGGCGTTGACCGCGCTGACGGCGGCGACCACGAGCTTGCCCCGGCTCGCCGCGCCCTGCCCGAGGCCTCCCTTCATGCTGCGCGTTGGGCCGGCGAACTTTCCCACCGAGCAGCCGCAGCCGGCTCCGTGGTTGCCGCTTGTGAGGGAGGCTCCCGGCTCGAGGGCCCGCGCGCACGCCCGCGCGCCCATGCTCGCGTCGGGACGCGGCGACGGCTCACCGCAGGCAAGGTCAAACACACAGGCGGAGCTCACGATGGGCACCAGGCCCACGCCCACGTCCAGGCCCACGCCACGACGCTCGAGCTCCTCGGCCACCCCGCAGGAGGCCGCCAGGCCGTAGGCGCTTCCGCCCGAGAGGACCACGCCGTGCAGGACCTGCACGGTCTCCTCGGGGCGCAGCAAGTCCGTCTCGCGCGTGGCCGGAGCGCCCCCACGCACGTCCACGGCGCCTACGGCGCCCTGGGGGCACAGGATGACCGTGCAGCCCGTGCCCGTCCGGGCGTTCTCCGCGCTGGCTGCGCAGAAGCCCTCGACCTGGTTGATGTCCGTGATGCGGTGTGTCATGCATGCCTCCTCGGCGATGGTGTCCTCTTATGCGGCGTGGTGGCCGTGTGTCGGCCCGCGGCGCCCCTCAGCCCCTCAGCGCCCGCTCCAGCAGGCTCGCGCCCGCGCCCTGGGGGCCCATGAGCTCGTCGAGCTCGCGGACGAGCCGGGAGAGGGGAAGCCCCACCACGTTCGTGTAATCGCCGCGTATGTCGCTCACGAGCAGACTCCCGCGTCCCTGTATGCCGTAGGACCCCGCCTTGTCCATCGGCTCGCCGCTCGCCACGTAGGCGCTGACGGCCGCGTCGGAAAGCTCATGAAAGCGGACGTCGGTGGTCTCCACGAACGAACGGCGCCGCTCCTCCCATATGAGCTCGACGCCCGTCGAGACATGATGGACCCTGCCGGACAGGGCGCGCAGGGTCGCGCGGGCGTCCTCGGCGTCGCGCGGCTTGCCCAGGACGCGTCCCCCGTCAGTCCATACGGTGGTGTCGGCCGCGATCACCACGACGTGCGCGCGCTCGTCGCCGAGCATGCCCGTGCAGGCGGCGGCCTTGTCATGCGCGAGGCGCGCCACGAGGTCCCGAGGGCCCTCGTTTGCCCTGCGGCGCTCGTCCACGTTAGCCGGCCGCTGCTCAAAGCTCAGTTTGAGGCGCTCAAGAAGCTCCCGCCGACGGGGTGACGACGAGGCGAGGATGATGCGGGGGATGTCGGTTCGTGGCGTCACGAAAGCTCTCCATAGAAAGAAGCAGGCCCCGAGAGGCCCGCTTTCGCCGTGCTCTGTCGACGCGAGACCTACTCGATGGTGATGGCGGAGACGGGGCAGTTGTCCTGAGCCTCCTGGGCGCTGTCCTCGGCGTCCTCGGGGACCTCGTCAACGACGACGACCGCGATGCCCTCGTCGCCGATCTCGAAGACGTCGGGGCAGGTGGACTCGCAGACGCCGCAGCCGATGCAATCCTCGTTAACGGTAGCCTTCATGATGTATCCTCTCGCTCGTTGAACCCTGGGTCCCGTACCCAAGTCACTTCAACCTTTGTACTATGACTCGCCCTAAAACGCCAGCGACATTGACGAAAAAGTGGAAAGCGCCGTCTGTGCAGGCAAAGCGGCACTCGGCAGAGCCGCCAAGGCGACGCGCCTGCGAACCTGTACGTTTCGCGGCCGTTTGATTTTCGCATCCTGGGCAAACGCAAAAGCTAGCCGTAGCAACGTACACTTTGAACGGGAGCGTCACGTGGCAAGGCCTCCGGGGCCATCGTCAGGGCAGGGGCGGGCGGAACGCCTCGAACAGCATATATATGTTTGCCGCCGCGATGCACGTCAGGCACAGTCCGACGACACGCGCCCGCAGGGGCCTCCTTGCCGGGTACGCCTCGATGCACGCCTTGAAGTCCTCGAACGTCCCGGAGGTGAAGCCCGTCTTGCTCAGCTGGACGACGATAGCCCCGTCAAAGACGACGAAATAGAATCGCTCGCTCTCATAGCGATCCTTGATTGACGACAGAGGGAGCGTCTGCGTCTTGGCACCGTCCTGGGCGGCGATGACGCATGCGTCATCATGAAACTCGTAGCGGGCGACACGGTCGTCCTTGCGCAGGAGCTTGATTCTCACCTGCGTGACCTTGACGGCCTCTTTGAGCCTGATGCGCCACATGGCGAACATGGACGCGCAAAGAAGCAGGTCAAGCACGCCTAGAGTCATATAGCTCTGCCTCAGGGGAAACGTCAGCGCGCATGCGACGAAAAGAGCGCCAAGCAGCGTCAGGATGACGCACAAGGCCCGACTATACGAAGAGAAGTATGCATGTCGCAGCCATGACGACGCATACTCCCTGATGGCGTCCTCGTCGACGGCGTACTCGTTCCTAAAGGTTCCCATGCTTGCCCTCCAAGGTCGCTGTAGCCTTACTGATGGCGGCGCGTCGCCCGCGTGACCAGCGAGTGTCCCAGACGCCCAAGCCCCGCCTTTTGACGTTCGACGCTCAATCCCTCCGCGACATCAGACAGACCGTCTCCACGTGAAAGGTCTGGGGAAAGAGGTCGACGGGCGTCACGCGCACGGGAGCAAAGACGCCGCGCTCCCTGAAGCGGGCGAGGTCGCGCGCGAGCGTGGCCGGGTCGCAGGACACGTACGCGATCGCGCCCGCGGGCTGCTCGGAGAGCTTCGTCACCACGTCCTCCTCAAGTCCCGCCCGCGGGGGGTCCACGACGATGAGGTCCGCCTTCGAGTCGGGAAACTCCCGGCCTGCGTCGCCGCCTATGGCCTCGACGTTGTCCAGGCCCGAAAGCTCCAGGTTGCGCCTAAGGTCGCGGACGGCGGGCCCATAGGACTCCACGGCGTCTACCGCCGCCACGCGCTGGGCCAAAGGCAGCGTGAAGGTGCCCGCCCCGCAGTAGAGGTCCATGGCGACGTCGTCCTCGCTGGGCGAGAGGCCCTCGAGCACCAGCTTCACGAGCGTCTCGGCGCCCTTGGTGTTCACCTGGAAGAACGAGGGCGCGCTCACGCGCAGGGAGGTGTCGCCGATGCGCTCGCCCCAGGACCCTTTGCCCGCCAGGCGCTCGACCCCCACGACCCTGCGGGCCTTGCGGGGCCCCTTTGTGAGCACCCGCACGACGGAGGTCAGCCTGGCGGCGTCTTGAAGCACCTTGGCCACCTGGGCGCGGGGGAAGGGCCCCGGCTCGGTCCAGAGCGCGAGCTCGACCTCGTCGGTGCGGCCCGAGGCGCGTATGCCCAGGCGCTCGACGCCGAGGTCCCGTGACCCCACAAGGTAGCTGAGCGCCCCCGAGACGGACTTGACGAGCGAGGCATGGCGCCTCTCGAAGAGGGGACAGGCCTTCACGCGCACGACTTGCCGCCCGCTCACGTCGTGCATGCCGACGGTCGTCCTGCCGCCCTGGCGTGCGACGACCAGCTCCACCTTGTTGCGATAGCCCCAGGGGTCGCTCGGCGCCACGCAGCTATCCACGAGCCCCTCGGCGGCGTCCGCCGTGAAGCCGCCGATGCGCGTGAGGGCGTCCACGACGTTGGCGCGCTTTGCGTCGAGCTGGCGCTCGGGGGACAGACGTCCCCAGGGGCAGCCGCCGCAGACGCCCACGAGCGGGCAGGGGGGCTCCGTCCGGGCGGGGGAGGGGCTGACCACGCGCAGGACCTCGGCGCGCAGGAAGCGGCCGTGGTCCTGCGTCACGCGGGCGTCAACGACGTCGCCCGGGACGCCCCCGGCGACGAACGCGGTGCGGCCGTCCTTGGCGTGGGCGACGGCGTCGGCGCCGTAGGACAGGCGCTCGACGGCGAGGTCGTGCAGCACGAGTGCGTTATCCTGCGACACTGGAAGGCCTCCTCTGCGGGGCTAGTCCTTGGGCGAGAAGAGCACGCGCAGGCCCTGGGCGATGAGCGCGAGGCCTCGCGTGAGGCGTCCGCCCCCCCTGCCGGCGTCGCCGTCGCCTGTGCCGGCGGGCTTCCCGCGCGCCTCGCCAAGCACGAGTTGGGCCGCCGCGTCGCGCGCGGAGGCGTCCGCCTCGGCCTCCCTGCCGCCCGTCGCCGACGAGGGCTGCGCCGTGGCGCCCTCGTAGGTCGCTATGCCTGGCAGCTCCACGAGCTCGCGAATCTGGTCGCGTGACATGTCGGGGTAGATGCCGGCCAGGGGCGAGAGAGACTCCGCCCCCACGCCCTGGGCCGCCCGCGAGCGGCGATAGGCGAGGGCGAGCAGAAGGTCCTGGCTGTCGACGTGCGGAGCATCGGGCGGTGCGACGACCTTCTCCCAGTCGCCTTCGGAGGTGAGCTGGCGCGACTTGGCGTTGTCCGCCAGCTGGATGTTCATGTAGGTCATGACGAGCGAGCGGCAGGTGGGATCGAGCACGGGATAGGCGATCTCCACGCGGCGCTCCGTGTTCCTGGTCATCATGTCCGCGCTCGAGAGGTAGATGGTGTCGGCATCGACGCCAAAGGCATAGACGCGTGCGTGCTCCAGGAAGCGGCCCACGATCTGACGGACCACCAGGCCGTCCGTGCGCCCGGGAACGTTGGCCCTGATGCAGCAGATGCCGCGGACGATCATGAGCATGCGCACGCCCGCCTGGCACGCGTCGGCGATCTTGTCGATCACGTCGCGGTCGGTGAGCGAGTTCATCTTCATGAAGACCTGTGCGCTCTCGCCGCGCAGCGCGCGCTTGATCTCGCGGTCGAGGCCGCGCATGACCAGGGGCTTGAGGCCTGCGGGGGCGACGCCCAGCTGCTTGTAGCTGCCCAGGAGGTTGCCCAGGGAGAGGTTCCTGAAGAAGGTGTTGCCGTCCTCGCCGATGTCCTCGTTGGCCGTGAGGAGCATGAAGTCGGAGTAGAGCCGGGCCGTCTTCTCATTGAAGTTGCCCGTGCCCAGGCAGGTGATGCGGCTGATGCCGCTCTTGTCGTGATAGGTGATCTGGCAGATCTTCGAGTGGCACTTGTAGCCCTCGGAGCCGTAGATGACCGTGCAGCCGGCGTGCTCCAGCCGGTCCGCCCAGGCGATGTTGTTCTCCTCGTCAAAGCGGGCGCGCAGCTCCATGAGGACCGTGACCTCCTTGCCGCTCTCGACGGCGGAGATGAGGCTCTCGCAGAGGCTCGACTGCCGGGCGACGCGATACAGCGTCACCTTGATCGATATGCAGTCGTCATCGCCTGCCGCCTCGCGCAAGAGGCGCAGGAGGGGGGACATGCTCTCGTACGGATAGAAGAGCAGAACGTCATGGTCGTTGACCTGATTGCGCATGGGCAGGGAGGCGTCGACCATGGGCGACTGCTGGGGCTCGAAGGGATAGTGCAGGAGCTTGGGGCGCGCATAGCCGGGAATCCTGTCCTCGAGCCCAAAGACGTACGAGAGGTCCAGGGGCACCGTGGTCCTCGTCACCTTCAGGGGCGGCAGCGCGAGCTCGCGCGTGATGAAGGTGGTGAGCTTCTCGTCCAGCTCGCCCTGAAGCTCCAGGCGCACCGGCTGGAGGCGCTGGCGCTTCTTGAGGACCTTCTTCATGTGCTGACGGTAGTCCTCCTCCTCCTCGACGCCCTCGCCGTCGGGATCGACGTCGGCGTTGCGGGTCACTCGAATGGTCGCCCAGGTGACGGGCTGGTAGGCGCCGAAGCAGCCGGGCAGGCGAGAGATGATCACGTCCTCGAGCAGGGTGTAGCGCCGGCAGCGGTCGGTGGAGGGCAGCTCGACGACGCGCTCGAGGCTCGACGGCACCTCGACGATGCCCAAGAGGCCCTTCTCGCCCGCGCCCATGAGGGAGCAGACCACGTAGAGCTGGCTGTTGCGCAGGTTTGGGAAGGGATGGCGGGGGTTGACGATCATGGGCGAGAGGATGGGCTGGACGTTCTGGTCAAAGTGCTTGGCCACGACTTGGCCGTCGGCGTCCGTGTAGGACGTCGCCCCCACGCGCGCGAGGCCGTTCTCGGCGAGGCGCGACTCGATGGCGGCAAACGCCTCCTCGCGTCGGCGCACCAGGGGAGGGAGCATGGACAGGACGCTCTCGATCTGCTCGGCGGGCGTCTCGTTGGACTTGTTGTCGCGGGGCTGGCGCTTAAGCAGGGCGATGTCCGAGAGGCCGCCGATGCGGATCATGAACCACTCGTCGAGGTTGCTGCCAAAGATGGAGACGAACTTGAGCCGCTCGAAGAGGGGCACGGACTCGTCAAACGCCTCGTCCAGCACCCGGTCGTCAAACTTGAGCCAGCTCACCTCCCGGTTCTGCGTGTACGAGAAGTCGTATGCGCCGTCCGCGTCCTTGGCGTCGCCGCTCGCGTCGGGCGCCTTGCCAGGGGCCCCGTCACCCGCGTCAAGGCCCTGGAAGGCGACCTCCTCCGCCGTCGCGGTCGTGTCGGAAGGTGTCGCGCCGTCGTTCGTCTCGCCGCCGCGCCCGGCGCCGTCGGCGGTCGTGTCCTCGACGCCCTTCCTGCCGTCCTTCTTCTTTGCCATGCGCGTCCCCTCGCGTCGATGATGACTCTAGGCTAAATAGTAGCAGCCCGCGGCGCGCCCCGCGTGTAAGCAATTGACACAGATAGAGATTAACTAATAGAAATTTAAAAAAATAGGATAATATGATATTGTTTGACGATGATGACACAAAAGCCGTCCGTGGGTCTCATACATGGACGCGTCGAGGCAACCACTGTCTAAACCTAGAATAACACCAGGTAGATTGAATAGTATACCTGTTGCATCGTGGTCATATGACCGCTTATAGGACGATTTGCACCGTTCCCCTAGAAGTGGGACGTCCAGTTGTAGAGATTAAAACTATTGGATATATTTACAATGTAGTCAGTTATGGCCCTGCGGTTTGCCAATGTGTGACAGGCCCGGCCGCGGGAGCCAACCGCCATCGCGTCGCCACGGCGGCGCAGTCGAGTAGGAGGAAGCATGGCTAACGGTCTGTATGTCCACAGCGAGATAGGACCCCTTCAGAAGGTCCTTCTCCACCGTCCCGGCGAGGAGCTCTTGAACCTCCCCCCCGACGAGCTTGGTCGCCTGCTCTTTGACGATGTGCCGTTCCTCGAGGTCGCCCAGCAGGAGCATGACAAGTTCGCCGAGATCCTTCGTGGCGAGGGCGTCGAGGTCCTGTATCTCGAGAAGCTCGTCGCCGAGGCCCTTGACGCCGCAGGCAGCCGCGAGGAGTTCACCAACCAGTGGCTCGACGAGTCCGGCCTGCGCGGCAGGCACACCCGTGCCGTCGTAAAGGAGTTCATGGACTCGATCACGGACACCCAGACCTTCGTCGAGAAGTGCATCGCCGGCATCCGCAAGAACGAGATCGACCTGCCCACGCACTCCTCGAACCTCCTCGCCGACCTCGTGGGCTATGACCAGGACAGCGAGTCCGACCTGCTCATCGACCCCATGCCCAACGCCTACTTCACGCGTGACCCCTTCGCGATCGTGGGCAAGGGCGTCAACCTCAACCACATGTTCTCCGTCACGCGCAACCGCGAGACGCTCTTTGGCAAGTACATCTTCCGCGATCACCCCGAGTACAACGACGCGCCCCTCTGGTACCGTCGTGACTCCGCCTACCACACCGAGGGTGGCGACGTCCTCAACATCAACGCCACCACGCTCGCCATCGGCATCTCGCAGCGCACGCAGGCCGCGGCCATCGACGCGCTCGCCCAGCACATGTTCTGGGAGAAGGGCGACGAGTGCGAGATCGAGAACATCTACGCCTTCAACATCCCGGTCTCCCGCGCCTTCATGCACCTCGACACCGTCTTCACCCAGATTGACGTGGACAAGTTCACCATCCATCCGGGCATCATGGGCACGCTGCAGGTCTTCAAGCTCACCAAGGGCGCGACCGAGGGCGAGATCAAGATCGAGGAGATGAACGACACCCTCGAGCACGTCCTCGCCAAGGCCATGGGCATCGACTCCGTCCAGCTCATCAAGTGCGGCGGCGGCGATCCCGTCGCGGCCGCCCGCGAGCAGTGGAACGACGGCTCCAACACCCTCGCCGTCGCCCCGGGCAAGATTTGCGTGTACCAGCGCAACACCGTCACCAACGACGTTCTGTACAAGGAGGGCCTGGACCTTCTCGTCATGCCCTCCGCCGAGCTCTCCCGCGGTCGTGGCGGCCCCCGCTGCATGAGCATGCCCTTCGCTCGTGAGGACATCTAAGCGTAACAGCGCGTGATGATCTACCCAGGGGCGGCTCTGCTGCCCCTGGCGCACGTACAGATAGGCTGCCGCACGACGGCATGACGAAAGGATCTGCATCAATGGGCGTAAACCTGCGCGGACGTCACTTCCTCAAGCTTCTTGACTTCACCACCGAAGAGATCGAGTATCTCCTCGACCTCTCCGCCGACCTCAAGCGCATGAAGAGGGCCGGCATCCCTCACCGCTACCTCGAGGGCAAGAACGTCGCCATCATCTTCGAGAAGACCTCCACGCGCACGCGTTGCTCGTTTGAGGTCGGCGCCTACGACCTGGGCATGGGCGTGACCTACCTTGACCCCACCGGCTCGCAGATGGGCCACAAGGAGTCCATCGCCGACACCGCCCGCGTCCTCGGCCGCATGTATGACGGCATCGAGTACCGCGGCTTCGAGCAGGAGAAGGTCGAGGCGCTGGCCCACTACGCCGGCGTGCCCGTGTGGAACGGCCTCACCAACGAGTTCCACCCCACGCAGATGCTCGCTGACATCCTGACCTTCAAGGAGAACTTCAACAACGACATCAAGGGTCGCACCCTGGTCTTCATGGGCGACTCCGCCAACAACGTGGCCAACTCCCTCATGGTCGTCTGCGCCAAGCTCGGCGTCAACTTCGTCGCCTGCGCCCCGGAGGGCTACTTCCCCGCCGACGAGCTCGTCGCCACCTGCCGTGAGATCGCCGAGAGGAACGGCTCTACCATCAAGCTGACCTCCGACGTCAAGGAGGGCGTGACGGGCGCCGACTGCATCTACACCGACATCTGGGTCTCCATGGGCATGCCCGACGAGTTCTACAAGGAGCGCATCCCCCTCATGGAGCCCTACCGCGTCACCTCCGAGGTCATGGCCCAGGCCAACCCCGGCTGCATCTTCCTGCACTGCCTGCCCTCCTTCCACGACACCAACACCACGAAGGGTGCCGAGGTGGCCGAGAAGTTCGGCATCACCGAGATGGAGGTCACCAACGAGGTCTTCGAGTCGTCTGCCTCCAAGGTCTTCGACGAGGCCGAGAACCGCATGCACACGATCAAGGCGGTCATGTACGCGACCCTGAAGTAGCACCCCTCGCAAGCGTTCTGGCAATCCGGGCCCCCCGCGCCGTGCCACGGGGGGCCCTTTGCCCACAGGGGCAAAATGTGACCAGGCGCCTTGGAGCGGCAGCCCTCGCGCGAGGATTTTACATGGAGAGGGTATGTAGCAAGGCGCCAAGGGGCCATCCGTAAGGATGTCCAATACATATGCATAAATAGCGTATGAAACTCACTTGAAACTTCCCTTCATGACAATGCGGCGGCGAGGGGCAAGGAACCTCGCGCGCGCAGGGGGGCGTCCCTGTCAATGACGTCGCGCCATGCTGGCTCACGGCGCGGCCTGAGCGGTCGGGCGACCCCGCAAGGCGCGTTGCACCTGCCCGTCAGGGTCGCGCCGCTCATCGCCCGTCACAAGGCGGGCGAATGCCCTTCGGGGGATGTTCTCGCTTGCCACGGGACTCTCCAGGCCTTCTGGCTCACGGCGCACGAATTAGCGCTGCGCCCGGCTCGGGCGCAGCGAGGCGGCCCGTCCGCCCTCGCCGCCCGTCTCGCCTTGCTGTCGAGCGCGCTTGCGGAGTATGATGTCCACGGCTCGTCCCTCCGTCTCTCGGCGTGCGTCCACAGGTGCGCCCACGGTTACGTCCCTTGGGGGTTCCGTTCGCCGGTATATTGGATAACGCTCACGGAGTAATCATTCCCTCGATTGCTTGCTTAGGTACATTTAAGGAGAGGATGAGTTTTTTGTTTGTAGGTATTATTCGTTCGTAGGTAGTTGTGGCCATAAGGCCAAATGGGCGCGCAAGCGCCAGGAAGGAGTTGCGCCATGACAGAAGAAGCGCAGCCAAAGAAGAAGAGGGGAATGATCAGCTCGTTCTCCATCATCTTCATTCTTCTCGCCATCGTCGCCGTCATCACGATCTGCCTCAACGGTCAGACGTACATGCTCGACGGGGCGGAGAAGACCGTCACGGGCGCCACGCTCGGTGACTTCCTCATGGCACCTGCCAGGGGGTTCGTCGATGCCGTTGACGTCTGCCTCTTCGTTATCGTGCTCGGCGGCTTCCTGGGCATCGTCAACAAGACGAACGCCCTCAACACCGGCATCAAGGCCCTCGTCAAGAAGATGGGCGGCAACGAGCTCGTGCTGATTCCCATCCTCATGCTCCTGTTCGCGGTCCTGGGTTCCACCTACGGCTTCTGCGAGGAGACCGTGGGCTTTTACGCCCTGCTCGCCGCCACGATGATGGCGGCCGGCTACGATGCCCTCACCGGCGCGATGATGATTCTGCTCGGCGCCGGCGTCGGCTGCCTGGGCTCCACGGTCAACCCCTTCGCGACCGGCATCGCCTCCTCCGCCCTCACCGCGCTGGGCATCGAGGTCAACCAGGCCGTCATCATCGGCCTCGGCATCGTCCTGCTCATCGCCACCTATCTCGTCGCCGTGTTCTTCACCATCCAGTACGCCAAGCGCGTCAAGGCCGACCCCTCCCGCACGCTCATGAGCGCCGGCGAGCTCGAGGCCGCCAACGCCGAGTACGGCATCAAGCATGAGGAGGGCTCGGACGCGGTCCTCACCGGTCGCCAGAAGGGCGTCCTCGTCATCTTCGCCCTCGCGTTCCTCATCATGATCATCGGCTTCGTGCCCTGGGAGAAGCTCGGCGTCAACGCCTTCGTCTCCGATGCCGCCTCGCACGAGGAGACCAGCGAAGTCGTTGCCGCGGACATCGCCGCCCAGTATGACGACGCCGGTCTCGGCGCCCTCGAGCTCCCCGAGACCACGGCCGGCACGCTCACGTCCGACGTCACCGACAACGCCGGCTGGTCCTCGTTCCTGACGGGCACCCCGCTCGGCCAGTGGTACTTCGCCGAGTCCACCACCTGGTTCCTCCTTCTTGCCATCATCATCGGCATCGTGGGAGGCCTCTCCGAGAAGGAGATCGTTGACGAGTTCATGGCCGGCTCGGGCGACATGATGTCCGTCGTCCTCATCATCGCCGTCTCCCGTGGCGTCTCCGTCCTCATGAGCAGCACGGGCCTCTCCAACTTCTTCCTCACCTGGGCCGCGGGCGCCCTGGCCGGAACCTCGGGAGTCCTGTTCACCATCGGCTCCTACGTGCTCTACTTCTTCCTGTCCTTCCTCATCCCCTCGACGTCCGGCATGGCGACCGTCTCCATGCCCATCATGGGACCCCTTGCCCAGGAGCTTGGCTTTAACCCCGCCGTCATGGTCATGGTCTTCTCGGCTGCCTCCGGCGCCGTCAACCTGATCACGCCCACGAGCGGCGCCATCATGGGCGGTCTCGCCCTGGCCCGTGTCGAGTACGGCACCTGGGTCAAGTTTGCGGCCAAGATCGTCGGCTGCGTGGCCGTCGTCTCCATGGTGATCCTCGCCATCGCCATGATGGCCATCCCCGCCTAAGGCGTAGGCCCTCATAGCACGCAAAGGGGAGGGCGCCCATGTGGGCGCCCTCCTTTCGCATGTTCGCATGTTCGCATCTGACGCTCGTCCGTCTCGCCCGCCGCCGGCGCTTGCGCCCCGCCGTCAGGGTCGCGGCGTCAGTACACCATGCCCATGGCCTCGCGGACCTCGCCGAGCGTCCGGTCGGCGATGGCGTTGGCGCGACGGTTACCGTCGCGCAGCACGTCCTTCACGAGGTCGAGGTCGTCCTCATAGCGACGCCTCCTCTCGCGTATGGGCGCGAGATAGTCGTTGACGACCTGGGTGACGTAGCGCTTGAGCTGGCCCGCCCCGCCCATGCCGATCTCCTCGGCGATCTCCTCGGGCTTGCGGCCCGTGCAGAGGGACGCCGTCGTGAGCAGCGCCGAGACGCCGGGGCGACCTTCGGGGTCAAAGCTGATGTTGCGCTCGGAGTCGGTCCTGGACTTCTTGATGAGCTTGGCCGTCTCGGCCTCGCTCATGCTCAGCGCGATGGCGTTGCCGTAGCTCTTGCTCATCTTGCGGCCGTCAAGGCCGGGAATGAGGGGAGTTGCGGTCAAAAGCCCCGTGACGTCGGGAAACACCCTGCCGTAGCGCTCGTTGAAACGCCGGGCGATCTTGGACGTGATCTCGATGTGGGGCAGTTGGTCGCGGCCCACAGGCACGATGTTGCCCTTGCAGAAGAGGATGTCACAGGCCTGGTGGACGGGGTAGGTCAGCAAAAGGCCGGTGAGCGCATGGCCCGAGGCGGCCTGCTCGGCCTTGACGGTGGGGTTGCGTTCCATCTCGGCCTCGGTGACGAGCGAGAGAAATGGCAGCATGAGCTGGTTGGCCGCCGGAACGGCGGAATGCGTGAAGATCATGGTCCTGTGGGGGTCGATGCCGCAGGCAAGGTAGTCCATGACCATGCCGTACACGTTGTCGGCGATGTTGTCGGTGCTGTCACGGTCGGTGATCACCTGGTAGTCGGCGATGATCACGTTAGTGCTGACGCCCAGATCCTGCAGGCGCACGCGCTCCTTGATCGTCCCGAAGTAATGTCCCAGATGAAGCCTGCCGGTGGGACGGTCGCCCGTCAGCATGCGATAGGCCCCGGGATTTGTGAGCAGGTCTCGTTGAATCTGGTCTGAGCGCTTGAGCGCCGCCTCGTAGCTGCCCTCGTTTGGCATGGATGCTCCTTATGCGTGTGATGGTCCCTGGTATGGTACGGCAAAGCCGCCGGACGGGCTAGCGCAGGGGAGGATTTGCGTCAAGATGGGCCTGCTCCGCCTGCCAGTCTGGCTCAAAGCGGTCCATGAGCGCCCAGAAGCGGGGGCCGTGGCTGGGCTCCAGTAGATGGCAGAGTTCATGGGCGCAGACGCAGGCCAGGGAGGCCACCGGCATAAAGCAGAGCTCCGTTGCGAGGGTGATGTCACCTGTCCGCACGTTGCAGGAGCCCCAGCGGCTTCTCATGCGACGGATGCGCAGCGCATGGGGGGTGACGCCCATGCGAGGGGCGAGGTCGGCCATGAGGCGCGTCGCCTCGTCGCGCAGCAGCCGACGGGCGAGGGGCTGGCAGGCGTCCTTGAGCTCCTCGGGCGTCAGGTCATGCGGGGTGACGACGACGAGCTCGTCGCGGCATATCCGAGCAGACCTGCGCGCGCCTGCGACCTGCCGCGCGCGCAGCCTGAGGGGGCGTCCCGCCAGCGTGAGCGCGCCCCCGTCGCGCCAGCGCGCTTCCTCCCGGCGGGACCGGCGCCTCAGGAGGTCCTGGCGCTGCTCTATCCACGGGCGTCGTTCGCGCACCAGACGCTCGAGTTGACCATCACTGACGTGGGGAGGGGCGCTCATGCGCACGCTGCCGTCGGGGCGCACGCGCAGGTTGACGCGGCGTACCCCGCCCCGGTGCAGCTCGACGGCAAGGCCGTCCACCGTGATCGTCGTCAGCGGACGAGCGTCATGCGCGCGTAATGACACGTCTTTGCCTCCAATGGCCGGTCTCTGTCAGGTCGAACGCAAGGGACGTTGCGCTATTGTATATGGAGTGTGTCGGCGAAGGGAGACTGGGATGGCAAGCTCCACTGGGGAGGACGCCAGCAAGAGTGCGCTCAGGGAGGGGTACGCGGAGGCTCAGCGGCGGCTGACCCCCGCGCATCGCCGTCGCGTTGACGGCGAGATCCTCCGTCATCTTGAGGCCCTTCCCGCCTACCGTGACGCCACGGCCGTCCTCGGGTACTACCCCTATCGTGACGAGATTGACGTCACGCCCGTCCTGCGCAGGGCCCTTGACAAAGGCCGCACGGTGGCGCTGCCCCGCTGCGTCGGCGGTGACGTGTCCCTTCAGTTCGTGGTCGTCGGCTCGTTTGACGACCTCGCCGCTGGCGCGCGCGGCGTCCTGGAGCCGACGCAAGGCGAGCCCCTTGACCCCACGCTCGTCGCCGGGTCCATCTGCCTCGTTCCCGGTCTCGTCTTTGATGCGCGAGGCTACCGCGTGGGCTATGGCGCGGGTTACTACGACAACTTCCTCGCGCGCTTCACGGGTACGAAGGTCGGCCTCGTGCGGACGCTTCAGGTCAGCGGGGCGCCTCTGCCCATTGACGAGCATGACGTGGCCGTGGACCTGCTCGTGAGCGACGCGGCCGTCTGGGGCTGCCGTTCGGCCTAGGCCCTCAGGCCAGGCTCGCGCCGCGCGGCCGCCTTGGCGCCCGCTAGGCCTCTCCCTGACGCCGCAGGTGGCTCGCCAGGTCCCTCATCGCCTTGGCGTACCCCTGTATGCCCATGCCCATGACCGTCTCGAGACAGGCCTTTCGCACGTAGGACACCTGTCTGAACTCCTCCCGGGCGTCGAGCTTGGAGATGTGCACCTCGATGGCGGGGATGCCCACCGCCCTCAGGGCGTCGAGCAGGGCAATGGACGTGTGCGTGTAGGCGCCGGGGTTGAGGATGATGCCCGCGTAGGTGCCGTAGGCGTCCTGGATGGCGTCCACGAGGTCGCCCTCGTGGTTGGACTGGTAGCAGACGCAGTCCTCAAATCCCAGGTCGGCCGCCGTGCGCCTGCACAGGTCGAGCAGCGTGGCAAAGTCCTGCGACCCGTAGATGCCCGGCTCTCGTATGCCCAGCATGTTGATGCTGGGGCCGTTGATGACGAGCAGCCTGCCAAGGCCCAGGCCCGCCCCGCCCTGCGCGCCGGGCGCCGTCGGGGCCTCGTCGGGGGCGCCCAGGCTCCCGTCCGCCGGCGCGGCAGCGTCTTTCTCGCTGCGCCGGAGCAGGCGCGCGAGCTCCATCACCTCGTCGCCGCCCGCACCGGCGGGGGCGGCGGACTCATAGGCGGGGCTCGTCCCCGCTGCGGCGGGGGTCTCGCCGCCGCGCAGGACCTGGACGTTCAGGCGTCGTGCGGGCTCCGGAGGACGCTGCGTGGCGTCCCTCGTGCTGTAGGGGTCCACGCCCAGCAGGCGACAGAGCGCATGGTGGACGGCCTCGACCTTGTTGGGGCCAAAGACGACCTCGATGCCGTTGGCGCCGCGGCCGACGACGCCCAGGACGCCGGGGATGGACACGAGCCCCTCGCGGTCGATGAGGGAGGGGTCGGCGACGGCAAGGCGCAGGCGCGTCATGCAGAGCATGTTGGACACAAGGTTATCGGGGCCGCCGATGTGCTCGAGGACATCGGTCGCCATGTCTTCAGTGGTCATGTGTGAGACTCCGGGGCCGCCGTGACAGGTTGATATGGGAACAAGTATAGGGCGCGCCGCCGCAGAGGGGCCCGGTGGGGGCGAGCGGCGCGACGGGCGACCGCCCGGACGCCTCTGGACGAAAACCTAGAGGCCCAGCAGCCTGCGCAGCGCACGCGCGTCGGAGCCGGCGGACCCCGTGCAGTCCAGCGTGACGTCCGCCCAGGACGCGTAGAGCCCGCTCCGCTCGTGCTCGAGCCGCTCGAGCCCGCATGCCTGGGAGAGGGGCCTGCCGGCAAGGGAAAGCTGCGAGAGGGGCCGCCTGAGGAGCACGATGGTGCCGTTCTGGTGCAAAAGCGGGTAGTTCTCGGGTCGCGTCACGATGCCGCCGCCGCAGGCGACGACAAGGCCCGAGCGCCTGCCGTGCTCGGCGGCGACCTTGGTCTCCGCGCGACGGAAGGCGTCCTCCCCGTGGCGGGAGAGAAGCTCCCGGGCGCTCATGCCGCACTGGAGGTTCACGGCGTCGTCAAGGTCGACGAAGGGTCGTCCCACCAGGCGGGCCAGGGCCCTGCCGGCGCTCGTCTTGCCCACGCCGGGCATCCCGATGAGAAGGACGTTGGCGGTCGTGCGCCCGAGCCAGGCGAGGGTGTCGGCGATGACCTCATCGGGGACGGCGCGACCGAGGAACAGCTCGGCGGACAGGGCGGCCTGGGCCACAAGCATGGCGAGCCCCGACTCCGCGGGAACGTGAGCGCGCTCGGCGGCGAGGCAGATGCCGGTGCGCAGGGGGTTATACACGACGTCGAGCACCCCTTTAAGCCCGGCCAGGGACTCGATCTGCCCCTCAGCCAAGGGCGAGGCCGGACAGGCGGGAAACATGCCCACGGGCGTCGTGTTGACGACGAGGCAGGCGTCGGCGTGACGCTCAACAAGGCCTTCGTACCCGTCGGCGCCCGAGCGGGAGATGACGCACGCCCGGGCGCCGACGTCCGTCAGGGCGGCCACGACGGCCTTGCTGGCCCCGCCGGAGCCCAGCACCAGCACGCGCTCGCCGTCAAGGACGCGCGCCGCCGCGCCGCCCAGCTCGCGCCTGCAGAAGGCGTCGAGCATCCAGGCGAAGCCGGCGAGGTCGGTGTTGTCGGCCAGGATGCTCCCGTCATCCCGCCTCACCAGCGTGTTGGCCACGCCCAGCCTGCGGGCCCGCGCGCTCGTCTCGTCCGCGAGCTCAAAGGCGCGGCGCTTGTACGGTATCGTGACGTTGAGGCCGCGCCAGCCGCCGTTGCGCACGAAGTCAGCGACATCCTGGGGCTCGCGCTCGAAGAGGGCGTAGGGAGCGGAGCCCAGGCGCGCGTGAATGGCGGGCGACCAGCTGTGCGCGAGCGTGCGCCCCAGGAGCCCAAAGCGCCGCTCGCCCGCGCCGGCCATGCTAGGAGACCTCCGCGTAGCTTCCGAGGTGCCGAAACTCCTCGCAGACGTCACCGAGCTCCTTGACCAGCCGCCTGAACGCGGGGGAGGCGGCGGGGCACGCGACGTCAAAGTAGAACATGAACTCGAAGTCGCGGTTGGGGATCGGACGGCTCTCGAGCTTGGTGATGTTGATGTCCAGGGCGAAGAAGATGCCCAAAACCCGGTAGAGGGCGCCCGGGCGGTGACGGACCACGAGCATGAGCGAGCTTCTGTCGGCACCGGGATAGATGGTGAGACCCTTTGCGATGCAGGCGAAGCGCGTGTAGTTGTTGTCGTTGTCCTGGACGTTTTTGGCGAGCGCCCTGAGGCCGTAGAGCTCCGCGCACTCGCGCGAGGCCAGCGCGCAGACGCCCGGCTCGTCGCTCTGGGCCACGAACCTGGAAGCCAGGGCGGTGTTGCGCGTCACGTGCACGCGCACGCCCGGCAGCGTGGCGAGAAACGCCTCGCACTGACGGATGGCCTGCTCGTGGCTATAGACGTCCGTGACGTCCTGGAGCCTGGTTCCAGGCTTGGCGAGGAGATTGTGGTTCACCTTGACGCGACAGCTCCGCACGATGTGGACGTCATGGCGCATCATGAGGTCATAGACCTGGTTGACGGTGCCGGCCGTGCTGTTCTCCAGGGGCAGGATGCCAAAGTCGCAGGTCCCGGCCTCGACGGCCTCAAACACGCCCTCAAAGGACCCAACGTAGTCGATCTGGGCGTGACTGAAGATGCGCTCGGTCGCGATCTGCTGGTAGGCGCCCTCGACCCCCTGGGTCACCACGAGCGCGTCGGTGGGAAAGAGCGCGGGCGCCACGGCCAGCGCCTCGTCGATGGCCTCGACGGCGGGCGACGTCGCGCCCAGTATGTCGCCCTGCCGCGTGCGCGAGGCCTCCATGAGGAGCTCCATCAGGGCGGCGGCATGGCTTTTCAGGCCCTCGGGCACCCGCCGGCGGGCGTCGGCGACCACGCGGCGCTCGCGGGCGCGGTCAAGAACGGGCAGGTGGTGCGCCGCCTTGTAGGCGGCGACGTCCGCCGCGAGCTCCGTGCGCCTCACCATGAGGTCGAGCAGGGCATGGTCGATCTCGTCGATCTTGTCGCGGACGTCCTCGAGTTGCTCCATGGCGTCAGTCTCCCAGTCAGTCGTGGCGGGCGGTCTCGGCGGGTGCCGGCTCGGGCGGGTACGAGAGCCAGGCGTCCAGGACGGTGAGAGCGCAGAGCGCCTCGACGACGGGGACGGCCCTCACGGCGACGCAGGGGTCATGGCGACCGCGCACCGCGAGCTCGGCGTCCTCTAGCGTGACGAGGTCCACCGTGCGCTGGGGAGCGGCGATGCTCGGGGTGGGCTTGACGCCCACCCTGACCACGACCGGCGCGCCGGTGGTGATGCCGCCCAGGATGCCGCCGGCGTTGTTCGTGACGGGCCGAGGCCGGCCGTCGCGCATGCGGTAGGGGTCGTTGTTCTGGCTCCCGCGCAGCTCGCTCGCCGCAAAGCCACGCCCAAACTCGACGCCCTTGACGGCGGGGATGCCAAAGAGGGCGCGGGCAAGGAGGTTCTCCATGCCGTCGAACGGGGGGGAGCCGATGCCTGCGGGCAGGCCTGTGACGACGCACTCGATGACGCCGCCGACCGAGTCGAGGTCCCTGCGAGCCTCGTCGATCGCCTCGAGCATGCGCGCGCCGGCGTCTGCGTCGAGGGTGGGCGGCTGTGCGCCCCAGCGCGCCTCGAGGACGTCGATCTGTCGGTCAAGGCGTGCGAGGCCCTCGGGTTCGGCGGAGAGGGTCGAGAACCCCTCGTCACGCACGTCGGCGACAGACGCAAGGTGCCCCGCCACGCGCACGCCCCTGGCGGCGAGCTGCTGGAGCGCGACGCCCCCCGCGACGCACAGCGGCGCCGTCAGGCGCCCGGAGAAGTGCCCGCCGCCCAGGACGTCCTGGTTGCCGTGCCACTTGGCCCAGGCCGTGAGGTCGGCGTGACCGGGGCGGGGGAGGCGGCGCAGCTCGTCGTAGTCGCGGGAGCGCGTGTCGGCGTTCTCGATCACGAAGGCCAGCGGCGCCCCGCACGTCGCGCCTCGCTCGTTGAGGCCGGCGACGAAGCGCGGGCGGTCGGCCTCCCTGCGCGGCGTGGCCCAGGGACCCTGGCCGGGGGCCCGACGCGCCATGAAGCGCGCGAGCCTTCCCTGGTCGATGACGAGGCCGGAGGGCAGCCCCTCGACGACGCCGCCGATGGCGGGAGAGTGGGACTGGCCAAAGACGCTGACGCTGAGGGTCGTGCCAAGGGAGGAGGGCATGGCTACTCCTTGCAGTTCTCGGCGATGCCCCCGAGCTCGCGGAAGTCATCGAAGAAGCCGGGATAGGACTTGGCGACGCACTCGGCGCCGCGGATGGTCGTGGGGCCCTGCGCGTAGGCGGCCGCGACGGCGGCCATCATGGCGATGCGATGGTCGTTCGCGGCATCGACGACGCCGCCGGCGAGTGCGGGGACGCCCCGGACGGTGATACTGTCGCGTTCGGCCGTGACGTCGGCCCCCATCGCGGCGAGCGCCGCGCGAATGGATGCGATGCGGTCCGACTCCTTGAGGCGCAGGCGTGCCGCGCCGCTCAGATGGGAGGTCCCGCTCGCGTAGGCGCACTGCGCGGCGATGGGGGCGGCGAGGTCGGGGATGTCGGCGACGTCCACGTCGAGGGCGCGCAGGGTGCCGCCGCGGACGGTGAGCGCCCCTCGTGCCCACGACGCGCGCGCGCCCATCGCGGCGGCGACATCGACGATGACACGGTCCCCCTGACTGCTGGCGGGCGTAAGGCCCCTGACGGTGACGCCGCCTCTCCCCAGCGCCCCGGCGGCGACCCAGAAGCCGGCGCAGGACCAGTCGCCCTCGACGGAAAGCTCGCCGGGCGAGACGGGACTGGCGGCGGGGGAGGGCCTCAGGACGAGGTGCCCCTCCCTCCCGTCCTTGACGTCCCCTTCGACCACGTCGATGCCGAAGGCCCTCAGGGCCTCGATGGTCATGTGCAGGTACGACAGCGACTCCACGGGCCTGCGCACGGCGATGACGAGGGGGTCGCCCATGACTGCCGATGCGAGCAGCAGACCCGACACGAACTGCGAGGACACGTCGCCGGGAAGCTCGAAGCGTCCCCCACGCAGACGGCCCCGCACGGCCAGGGGCAGCTCGCCTTGGGGTCCCAGCCGCACCCCATGCTCCGTGAGCCGCTCGTACAGGGGCGAGAGGGGGCGTTGTGCCAGCCTGCCGCGACCGACGAGCGAGCCGGACGTGCCCAGGGCGGCGAGCACGGGGAGCATGAAGCGTAGGGTGGAGCCCGACTCCCCGCAGTCGAGCACGGCGCCCGCGCGGACGACGGGGACGCCCTCGCGACGCCGGACGGGTTGCACGACGAACCCCCGCCGCGTGCGCGCGACGCGGGCGCCGAGGGCCTCGAGGCAGCGGACCGTGGCGTCGATGTCCTTTGAGCTTGTCGAGCAGCGCAGGT
The DNA here is from genome assembly GCF_001811895.1 of Olsenella sp. HMSC062G07. Lineage (NCBI taxonomy): Bacteria > Bacillati > Actinomycetota > Coriobacteriia > Coriobacteriales > Atopobiaceae > Olsenella > Olsenella sp. HMSC062G07. The sequence goes on along the minus strand of NZ_KV806951.1, from coordinate 1,017,757 downwards.
CGCAGGGGGCGTCCGCGAACGCGGCGAGCAGCAGGAGCCGGTGGGCCATCGACTTGGAGGCGATGGCGTCGAGCGAGCCCGAGAGGGGATGGGGGCAGATGCGCACGTCCATCGGCGTCAGATCCCGCAGCCCAGGTCGATGAGCTCGGCAAGCTCGTCAAGGCGCACGGTGCGCACCTCGACCTGGCCGATCTTGCGAGGCACCACGACGTTTAGCGTCTCGCCGTGGCGCTTCTTGTCGCGGGTGGCAAAGTCCACGAGCGCGCGGTGGTCGGCGTCGGTGTCCGTGGGCAGCCCCAGGGAGGCGACGAGGGCCTCGATGCGACGGGGGACCTCGGCGTCGCACCAGCCGCGCGTCGCCGACGCCCGGGCCATGGCGCACAGGCCCACGGCCACCGAGGAGCCGTGGCCCAGCCCAAAGGAGCTCGCCGCCTCGACGGCATGGCCGATCGTGTGGCCCAGGTTGAGGGTCTGCCTGGCGCCGTGCTCTCGCTCGTCCCCCTCGATCACGTCGCGCTTCGTCCTGACGTTGCGCGCCACGACCCACGAGAGGAGCTCATGGTCGGGCTCGTCGAGGTCGAGAGGCGTGGCCTCCAGGCGCTCGAAGAGCTCCCGGTCGCGCAGGACGCCGTACTTGACGACCTCGCCCAGCGAGTCCCTGAGCAGCTCGGGCGTGAGGGTGTCCAGGCAGTCCATGTCGGCGACGACCGCCGCGGGCTGCCAGAAGCTCCCGGCGAGATTCTTGCCCGCAGACAGGTCCACGGCGCACTTCCCGCCCACCGAGGAGTCGACCATGGCCAGCAGCGAGGTGGGCACCTGGACGTAGTCGATGCCGCGCAGGTACAGAGAGGCCGCGAGCCCCGCCATGTCGCCCGTGACGCCCCCGCCGACGGCGACGACGACGTCGTCGCGGGAGAGCCCTCCGGCGGCGAGCCCCTCAAGCAGGACGGCCAGGGTGCCCATGGTCTTGGAGGCCTCGCCCGCCTCGAAGACGCTCAGCGTGGCGGCAAGGCCCGCGTCCGCGAGCGAGCGGGCGACGGCGTCAGCAAAGAGCGGGGCCACGTTGGAGTCCGAGATGACCTGCGCCCGCGTCGCGCGGGGGCAGGCGTCCCTGACGATGCCGCCGACCTCATCGAGCAGGCCTTCTCCCACATGCACCAGGTAGTCCCTCGACGTCGTCGTGACCGTGATCGTCGTCTCGCTCATCGTCCCTCGATCTCCCTCTTCAGGCGGTCGCCCTCGACAAGCAGGCGCTCGAGCCTCTCGCCGTCCCGCGCGTCGATGGCGTCCTTGTACTGTCGCAGGTTGTCGATGAGCGTGCCGATCTCGCGCGAGAGGTTGTCGGCGTCATCGAGGAAGAGCTCACGCCACATGGGCGCGTTGAGGCGGGCCACCCGGGTGAGGTCGCGGTACGACCCCGCCGAGAAGCCGGCGTGCTGTCGGGCGGACGGGCTCTTGACGTAGGCGTTCGAGACCACGTGGGCCAGCTGGGAGGTGAAGGCGACCACCTCGTCGTGACGCTCCGCGGTGGTGACGGTGAAGCGCCCGAATCCGCAGGGGGCCAGCAGGCGCTCGATGCGGTCGAGAAGGTCGAGGCGCTCCACGTCGTCCATGCCTGCGGGGGGCACCATGACCATGGGGGCGCCCCTGAACAGGTTCGCGCGCGAGTGCGCGTAGCCCGAGAACTGCGTCCCCGCCATGGGATGGCATCCCACGAAGTGCCAGTCGTGGCGCGCGGCCATCGGGAGGCAGGCGTCGCAGACGGCCCGCTTGACCCCCACCGTGTCGATGACGACGGCGCCCGGCGCCACGAGTGCCTGCCTGCGTCGCAGCCAGTCAACGCTCACCCGGGGGTAGCCCGCCAGGATGATGAGCTCGCAGCTGCGGACCAGCTCGTCGGTGAGCCTGCCGTCCACGACGTCCACCATCGCGAGCTCGAGCGTGGCGTCGCTGCGGTCCCACGCGTACACCTCGCGTCCCGCCGCGTGCAGGGCGCGGGCAAAGGACCCGCCTATGAGACCAAGGCACACCACCCCCACGCGTCCGGGGACGAAGCCCTCCCCGTGCCCGCCGCGCGCCGCTCGCGCCTCGTCGTCCTGTGCCATGCCTAGCCCTCCTCGTCCGCCCTGACGGCCTCCCTGACGAGCGCGATGCGCCGCATGGCATCGGCGAACTGCCGAGGCGTCAACGCCTGGGCGCCGTCCGACCAGGCCTCGCTGGGATGGTCATGGACCTCGACCTCGAGCCCGTCGGCACCTGCCGCCACGGCCGCGTAGGCGATGGGGCGCACGTAGCGGGCGTGTCCCGTGGCATGGCTGGGGTCGCCGATGACGGGAAGGTGGGAGAGGCGGTGGAGGACGGGTATCGCGTTGACGTCAAAGGTGTTCCTCGTGCGCGTCTCGAAGGTGCGGATTCCTCGCTCGCAGAGCATGACGTTGGGGTTGCCCTCGCTCATGACGTACTCCGCCGCCATGAGCAGCTCGTCGATCATGAGGCCCGACCCGCGCTTGAGCAGGACGGGCACCTTCGTCTTTCCAACCTCCCTGAGCAGGGCGAAGTTCTGGGAGTTGCGCGCGCCCACCTGCATGACGTCCACGCCCTTGTCGAGGAAGGTCTGGACGTCGCGGGGGTCCATGACCTCGCTGACCACCGGGAGGTCGAGCTCGCCGGCGACCTCCATGAGAAGGTCGAGGCCCCGCTCGCCCATGCCCTGGTACGAGTAGGGGCTCGTGCGCGGCTTGTAGGCGCCTCCCCGCAGCAGCCCGGCGCCTGCCGCCTTGACGGCGCGCGCGATGGCACTGAGGCCCTCGCCCTCGACGGAGCAGGGGCCGGCGATCACCTGGAAGCTGCCGCCCCCGACCAGGACGCCGTGGCCGCAGTCTATGACGGTGTCTTCGGGATGGAACTTGCGGTTTGCCTTCTTGAAGGGCTCGGAGACGCGGCGCACCTGGTCAACGATGTCCAGCGACTCGAGGAGGAGGGGGTCGATCTGCGTGGTGTCGCCGATGATGCCCACGATGGTCTCGCTGGCGCCCTGCGACACGTTGGTCTTGAAGCCGCGCCTCTCGATCCACGAGACGAAGTGGTCGAGCTGGTCCTGCGTGGCGGTCTCGTTGATGATGGCGATCATGTGCGGCATCCGCCCCCTCGTCGGCACCGACGGCGCCGGTCCATATGAATGGGCCGGCCGCGCCTGATGCGCGGCCGGCCACAGACATGTCTGGTGACCCCAGTGGGGTTCGAACCCACGACCTTTCGCTCCGGAGGCGAACGCTCTGATCCACTGAGCTATGGGGCCATGCGAGAAGAGATTATAGCGAATGTGGCCCGCGCGGGTGCGTGTTGCGTGATAATCATGGCGCAGAAGACGACAATTCACATTGTTACGGGAGCCGCCATGCCATCCATCGTTGAGTCCCTCAGCGCCGAGACCTTCAGCACGGCCGTCATCGACGCACGCAGGCCCAAGACCCTCGAGGCGGGCGGCGTCCGTCGTCGCTACGTCGACGTGAGCGCAATCCCGGGGGCCGACAGGCTTCCCCGTGCCCTCGTCATCCTGCTTGAGAACTGCGTGCGCCGCGCCCGCACGGACGACGACGCGGTGCGCTTCGCCCGTCGCGTCGTCGAGGCGGGCCTCGCCGGCTCCCAGGGCGAGGAGATCGAGTTCATGCCCGCCCGCGTGCTCTTTCAGGACTTCACCGGCGTCCCCGTCTTCGTTGACGTCGCCGCCATGCGCGACGCGATGGTCGCCCGCGGCGGTGACCCCTCCCGCGTGAACCCGCGCATTCCCTGCACGCTCGTGGTGGACCACTCCGTCGTCGCCGACTGTGCCGGCGAGCCGGACGCGGCCGAGCGCAACGAGGCGCTCGAGGCCGAACGCAACGCGGAGCGCTTCGCCTTCCTCAAGTGGGCGAGCACGGCCTTTCAGAACGTCGACATCGTCCCTCCCGCAGGCGGCATCTGCCACCAGCTCAACATAGAGCGCTTCTGCACCGTCGTCGGGACCGACGCCTTGGCCGCCGGCGAGCTTGCCTGCTTTGACACCCTGGTGGGCACGGACTCCCACACCCCCACGGCCAACGGCCTCGGCGTCCTGGGCTGGGGGGTCGGCGGCATCGAGGCGGAGGCCGCCGCCCTGGGCCAGCCCATCTCCCTGCTCGTTCCGCCCGTGGTCGAGCTCAGGCTCGTCGGAGCCCTGGGTGACGGCGTCTCGGGCATGGACCTCGCCCTCACGGTCGCCAAGCTGCTGCGAGACGCCAAGGTCGTCGGGGCGCTCGTCGAGGTCACGGGGGAGGGGGTCGGCGCCCTCACGCCCACGCAGCGCGCCTGCGTCGCCAACATGACGCCCGAATACGGCTGCACGACCACGCTCTTCCCCGTGGACGAGGCGGCCCTCGACTACCTCAGGCTCACGGGCCGGCCGGCCGGCGACGTCGACTTCGCAAAGGCCTACCTGCGCGCCGAGGGGGTCTTCGGCACCCGGCGGGGCCGTCGCTACGCCCGCACCCTAAAGCTCGACCTCGCCCGGGTCACGACCTCCCTCGCCGGCCCCTCGCGCCCCCACGCCCTCGTCACGCCCGCCGGGCTCAGGGAGCGCTTCCGCCGCGCGGCGGAGGAGCATGGCAACGGCGACCTGACGGCCCGCTTTGACGTCACGGTGGGGGGGACGACCCACTCGCTGGGCCACGGGACGCTCGCCCTGGCGGCCATCACCAGCTGCACCACGGCGACCGACCCCGCCATGATGGTCGCGGCGGGGCTCCTCGCCCGGCGCGCCGTACGTCGGGGCCTGAGCCCCAAGCCCTGGGTCAAGCGCATCTTCGCGCCGGGAAGCCACGCCACGGAGCTCACCCTCGCCCGCGCCGGGCTTACGGAGCCCCTCTTCAGGCTCGGATTCTTCACCTGCGGCTTTGGCTGCATGAGCTGCATCGGCAACTCGGGCGAGATCGACGCGGGCCTCAAGGCGCAGGCGAGCCGCATGGAGCTCACGAGCGTCCTGTCGGGCAACCGCAACTTTGACGGGCGCATCTCGCCCGACGTCGCCCAGAACTACCTGTGCCAGCCGGCGCTCGTGGTCGCCTACGCCCTGGCGGGAACGCTCGACATCGACCTGTCACACGAGCCCGTCGGCATCGCCTCGGACGGACGGCCCGTCATGCTGCGCGAGCTCATGCCCACGAGCGAGGAGCTGTCTCGGGTGCTCTCGGAGGTCCTCTCGCCAGACCTCTATCGCGAGGGGACCCGAGGCCTCTTCGAGGGCTCTGAGACCTGGCGACGGATCAAGGTGCCCGAGGGCAGCACCTTCGCGTGGGACGAGGCGTCAACCTACATCCGTCGCGCGCCCTACTTCGAGCTTGCCAGGCCCGCCGACGTGGTGACGATCGAGGGCGCGCGCATCCTGGCGCTGCTGGGCGACTTCGTGACCACCGACCACATCTCGCCCGCGGGCACCATCGTGGCGGACGCCCCCGCTGCGGCCTACCTGCGCGAACACGGCGTGGCGGAGCGGGACTTCAACAGCTACGGGAGCCGGCGGGGCAATCATGACGTGATGGTGCGAGGCACCTTCGCCAACGTCCGCCTCGAGAACGCGCTGGCCGATGGTCGCAGGGGCTGGTGGACCACCGACCAGCTCGACGGGCGGGTAAAGCCCATCTTCGACGCCGCCGAGCACTATCGCTCCCGGGGGGTCGCCTCCGTGGTCGTGGCCGGCAGGATGTACGGCTCGGGGTCCAGCCGCGACTGGGCGGCGAAGGGACCCCTGCTTTTGGGCGTGCGCGCGGTCATCGCCGAGAGCTTCGAGCGCATACATCGCTCCAACCTCGTCCAGATGGGCATCGTGCCCCTCGAGTTCACGGACGGCCAGTCGGCGTCCTCGCTCGGCCTCAGGGGAGACGAGCTCATCGACGTCGGGCCCATCGACCTCTCTCGGCCGACGGGCGCACCTGCGCGCTGCCGGGTCGTGGCGCGCGCCGACGACGGTCGCGCGACGGCCTTTGAGTGCCGCGTCAGGATCGACACGCCCATGGAGGGCAGGTTCGTCGCGCGCGGTGGCATCCTCCCGTACGTGCTCGACCAGATGACGTAGCGGGCGTGCGCCCCTGCCACCAAGGAGAAGGAACGTGATTTGTCCAAACTGCGGCACCCATGTCCCTGACGACGCGCTGCGCTGTCCAGCGTGCCGTTGCGACCTGGGCAGGACGACTGCCCTGCCGCGCCCCCAGGGCGTCTGGTGCGCCCGCTGCGGCGCCCTCGTGCCGGACGGCGCCGGCGCCTGCCCCAGCTGCGGCTTTCCGGTCCCGACGCCACCTCGCCCGCCCGTCGGCCGCCCCCGGACGATCACGTCCGGCAATCGCGCGGCGCCTGCGCCCGACCCCGCCCTCGATTTCGCGGGAGCCTCCGACGACTCGCCCGCGGCGCCGGCAGACGACTCGCCCGCTTCGGCGATGCCCGACGCGGCCCTGCAGCTCCCGCTCGTCCGCATCGAGAGCGCCATACCCTCCGAGCCCGTCCCCGGCACGGGGGAGGGGCCCGTCGACCACCTGCCCCGCCTGAGGACGTTCGTCGCCGCCCTCGTCGCCGCCCTCGTCGTCGTGGGGGGCGGGGCCCTCGTCATCACGCATCCCTGGGACCCCGGCGCCAGCGACTCGCGGGCAAAGACGAGCGCCGACACCTCCATGGCGGGGTTTCCCGGCGTGGTGACCGAGCTGAAGGGGCAGGACGGCCGCGCCCCCGCCGCGCGTGACGTCAAGAGCGGGGACGAGGCCACGCTCGCCAAGCTCACGGACGTCTACGCGCAGCTGGGTACGCTCAGGGACAGGGTGGACGCCAACGAGCGCCTCTACGCGAGCGTGGCCGCCTCCGCCGACCGGGCGGCCCGCGACGAGGGCAAGGCCGCCGCCGACCAGCTGTCGCTTGACATCTCGAACTTGATCCTGTCCATCGCGGACATCGACGTCACGTCCGGCACCTACGCGGCCGACGCCCAGAACATGTCGACGCTGGGCAACTACCTTCGCAACAGGATGGACGCCCTCGACGCCTGCTGGCGTCGGGCCCTTGCGGTCGAGGACCCCGCGGCGCGCGCCGACGAGATAGCGGGCTATCTCTCGTCCTCGGCGGCGGCAAGCTGGAAGGGCCAGTTTGACCAGGCCTATGAAGCCATGGCGCCCCAGGTCCGCTAGCTGCGGGCGGGGCGCCCCCGTCCTCTGCCGAATATGTGAACGGAGGGGATGCGCTGATAGAATATCGTGAGGAAATCATGTCTCCGCAGCCGGTCTGCGGCCGTCACGAGGGGGAATCTGCGCATGGGCCTTTTTGGCGATACGCTGCACACGCCCGGCTACGAGCTCAGCGGGCACGAGATCGCCGTCTTTGACACGAGCCAGGGCACGATTCGCGTGAGCTTGGACGGCGCGGGCGCGCCCATCCACGTTGCCAACTTCTGCGAGCTTGCGAGCGCCGGCTTCTATGACGGGCTCAAGTTCCATCGCTACGTGCCCGGCTTCGTGATCCAGGGGGGCTGCCCCAACACGCGCGAGATGGACCCTGGGGACGTCGCCGCCGGCAAGGCGGGCCCCGACGGCCGACCCGGGACGGGCGGCCCCGGCTACTGCATCCACGAGGAGTACAGCACCAACCCTCGCAACAGCCACGTTGACGGCGCGCTCGCCATGGCGCGCTCCCAGCTGCCCAACTCGGCGGGCTCCCAGTTCTACTTCTGCCTGGGCCCCCAGCACGGCCTCGACGACGGCTACACCGTCTTCGGGACCACGAGCGAGGGGATGGATGTCATTGGCAGGCTTCGCGCCGGCGACGTCATCAACTCCATTAGAATAGAGGGCTAGGGACTTCTTGGCCCTGACGCCTAGTTTGGGAGGTTAGCGTGAATCAGCAGGCATTCGACGCAGGCAAGGCCGCGCTTCAGCGCGGCGACGTGCCTGAGGCAGTACGGCAGCTCAGCGCGGCGAAGGGCCCCGGCGAGGTGTCAGGCGCCGTGGACCATCAGCTGGGCAACTGCTTCATGAGGATGGGCCGCTACGCCGACGCCGCACGCTGCTACGCCGACGCCCTCCAGGACAGGTCCTACGGGCATGCCGGCGCGCTCGCGTGCAACCGCGGTCGCGCCCTGCTGGCCGCCAACCGTCCCCAGGAGGCGGTCGCATCCCTCACGATGGCCGTCAAGGACGAGGGCTACCCGACGCCCTACAAGGCCTACCTGGCCCTGGGCGACGCCTACAAGCGCCTGGGCAACGTCCGCGAGGCGGGCGTCGCCTATCGCAGCGCCGCCATCGACGAGAACAATCCCAACCCCTCCGCCGCCCTGCGCGAGCTGGGTGGGTCGTTCATGCAGATGGGCCGTGCCGTGGACGCGGTCGAGGCCTATCGCACCGCGCTCGACTTCTCCCAGCCGCTCGGCGGGCAGAACGCCATCTATGGCGACCTCGGCCTGGCCTACGTGGCCGCCAACCGCATGAGCGAGGCCGTGGACGCCTTCGCCCACGCGACGGCCGACGGCAGCTACCAGCTGCGCCCCGAGGTCCAGGCCGCCTACGACGCCGCCCAGAAGGCCGTTCGCGCCATCCAGGGCGGCGGCCCCTCCGAGACGGACGCCTTCCTCGCCGCCGCCGGCTACGGCGCCGGCGTCGACCCTCTCGACCCCACGGGAGCCACGGGCGAGTTCATGCCCTCTCCCGAGGACACGGGCTTCTTCTCCGTCACCGAGGCGGAGCTCGTCGAGCAGGACCGGCACGACCGCAAGATTCGCCGCAAGCACAAGCACCGCGGCCTCAAGGCGTTCCTCATCCTGCTGCTTTTGCTCGTCCTCGTCGCAGGCGCCCTCGGCCTCGCCTTCTACCGGGGCTACGGCTGGCCCATGCAGGACAGCGTCGTCGAGAGCCTCTTCAGCGCCAACGCCTCGGGCGGCGACGTCACGCCGTATCTCGCCGCAGGCGTCTCGGACGAGCAGCGCGCGCAGATTCAGACCCTGCTTCCCACGACCGTGTCCTCCGTCGGCGTCAGCGACGTGACTCGCTCCATGACGAGCTCGCAGCTGACCGCCACGGCAACGCTTCCCGCCGGCGGGGCCCAGCAGTACCATGTCACGCTCGTGCGCGACGGCATCGGCTGGAAGGTCTCCTCCGTCGAGGTCGCCTACGCCTCGCGGACCGAGGACTCGACCACCGTCTCCCCTGACTCGTCCGTCGGCACGTCCACCGGCACCATCTCGTCAACCACGACGTCGAACTAGGCCTGGCGGGCCCGCCGCCCGCCGATGCGATTGGATAGAACCAATGTCGATTCTCGACTCGCTCTTCGGTGAATATGACGGGGACCTTGCCATCGACCTCGGCACCGCCAACACGCTGGTGGCGGCCAGGGGTCAGGGCATCGTCCTCAACGAGCCCTCCGTCGTCGCCATCGACCAGAGCGCCGACCGCGTGCTCGCCGTCGGTGCCGACGCGAAGCGCATGATCGGCAGGACCCCCGGGTCGATCATCGCGGAGCGTCCCCTCAAGGACGGCGTCATCGCCGACTTTGACGTCACCGAGGTCATGCTGCGCTACTTTATCGAGAAGGCCCGCGGCACGCGGCGCTATCCCTGGTCGCCGCGGCCGCGCGTCGTCGTCTGCGTGCCCTCTGGCGTCACCTCCGTCGAGAAGCGCGCCGTCTTCGAGGCCACGATCTCCGCCGGCGCGCGTCAGGCCTACCTCATCGAGGAGCCCATGGCCGCCGCCATCGGCGCCGACCTTCCCATCGAGGACCCGACGGGCTCCATGGTCGTCGACATCGGCGGCGGCACGACCGAGGTGGCCGTCATCGCCATGGGCGGCATCGTCGTCTCCCAGTCCATCCGGACGGCCGGCGACGAGTTTGACCAGACCATCCTCGAGCACGTCCGTGACGCCTACAACCTCTCCATCGGGGAGCGCACCGCAGAGGACATCAAGATCAAGGTCGGCTCCGCCGCGCCGCTGGCCGAGGAGCTTGACGTCGAGGTCAACGGCCGTGACGTCCTCTCGGGCATGCCCAAGGCCGTTCGCATCGAGTCCGAGGAGATTCGCCGCGCCCTGGACAAGCCCCTTGACGCCGTCACGAAGGCCGTCAAGGACGCCTTGGACGTCACCCCGCCCGACCTGGCGAGCGACCTCATGTACTACGGCGTCCTGCTCACGGGCGGCGGCGGCCTCCTGAGGGGTCTTGACCAGCGCCTGCGCGACGAGACGGGCGTGCCCGTCAACGTGAGTCCCACCGCCCTCGAGAACGTCGTCAACGGCTGCGCCAAGGTCCTCGAGGCAAACGCCCTCGCCGGCGCCTTCGTGCAGAGCGAGAACCTGTAGGCCATGGCGCGCAGGGGAGGCGGGGGCCGGGGCATGCCCGACCTTCGCAGAAGCGACTCCGATTCGGGTGCGAGGCTCTTCGTGGTTCTGCTGGCCCTCTCGCTCGTCATGTTCACGATGAGCGCCCGCGAGAACGGTTCAGGCCCCTTTACGGCCGTGCGCGGCGGCTTCATGACCGTCACGACGCCCATCCGCTATGTGGGCTCGATGCTCACGATGCCCTTCCAGGGGATCGGCAACGTGGTGGGCAACCTCACGGCGGGCCAGGAGACCCTCTCGGACCTTAGGGGTCAGAACGAGCGTCTTCAGGCCGAGAACGCGCGGCTCAGGGAGGAGGCCCAGGCGGCCGGGCGCCTCCAGGACCTCCTCAAGCTCCAGAGCAGCTACGACCTTCAATCGACGGCGGCGCGCATCATCGCGGCCTCCACGGACTCGTGGTCGCGCACCGTGGTCATCGACAAGGGGACCAGCTCGGGCTTTGCCGTGGGCATGCCCGTCACGGACTCGACCGGCGTCATAGGGCAGATCGTGGAGTGCGGCGCCACCTCCTCCACGGTGCGGCTTTTGGGTGACGAGAACTCGAGCGTGTCGGCGATGATCCAGTCGAGCCGCGCCCACGGCGTGCTCACGGGGTCGGCCGACGGGACGCTGCGCCTGACGCTCATCTCCGCCGACCAAAGCGTCTCGGTGGGCGATTCGGTCGTCACGAGCGGCCTGGGCGGCGTCTACCCCAAGGGGCTTCCCATCGGCAGGGTCCTGTCGGTCAACAAGAGCGAGGGCGACCTGTACTACAGCATCGTCGTCGAGCCCCTCTCGTCCACCGAGAGCTTTGAGGAGGTCCTGGTCATCACCTCGCTCACGGAGGGGCAGAAGGCGAGCGCCGACGACATCGCCGCGGCGGACGCGCAGGACGCGTCCGTCGTCAGCGAGGCCGCGCCGCCGGCCGACGAGACCGATACGGGGCCCAAGGACGCCGCGGGCACGACGGCCGCGTCGTCGGCGACGTAGCGCCCCGCGGGCGACGAGAAGGAGGAGGGGGCAGACATGCAGGTACATGACACCAACAGGCATCGGCGCGACAGCTCCCTGCTCGCCCTCGCCTGCCTCGTGCTCCAGATAGCGCTCGCGCCCAACCTGGCACTTGCCAACGGGCACATCAACTTCGCCCTCGTCTTCTGCGCCGTCATCTCGCTGACGGTCGGGGGCAGCTGGGGCGTCCTGTGCGGCTTTGTAGCGGGCCTCGTCTTTGACCTGTGCACCACCGGGCCGGTGGGCCTGATGGCCTTCCTGCTGACCGTCGCCTCGTTCGTCATGGGCATGGAGAGCAGGAATCGCCTGCAGGACGACTCGTCGGCCGCCATGATCCTGTTCTTCATCGTCTGCTTTGGCGTCTGCTTCGCCTACAACCTCGCCATGCTCCTCGTGGGCCAGGCGAGCTCCGTCGTGGACGTCCTCTTCCTGAGGAGCCTGCCCACCTTCCTGCTGACCTCGCTCACGTTTTTGCCCTTTGCCTACGTCCGCTCTCGCGGGTCCCTTCGTCTTCTGGGCCTCGGCGCGCAGGCGCGCAGGCACGGCGGCAGACGCGGCCTGAGAAAGCGCTAGGGTGAGCTCGTGAGTCCCGTCATCCTCGTTATCATCGTCCTGCTCGTCATCCTCGCCTGCCTCGTCGCCGCCTTTGTTATGCTCGGCAGGGGGACGACGCGCTTTACCTTTGACATCGGCGGCGGGGTGCCGCGCGCGTCGGGCGGCAACGACAGCTCTGCCGAGACGGGCTTCAAGAACCGCCTTCTCGGCCTGAGCGTCTTTGCCGGCTCCGTCATAGGCGCCCTCCTCCTCAAGCTCTGGTCCATGCAGCTGGTCTCCGCCGACGACTACAGCGCGCAGGCCGAGAGCAACCGGACGCGCACCATCTCGGTGGTCGCGCCGCGCGGCCGCATCCTCGACCGTCACGGCAGCGAGCTCGTCTCCAACCGGGCAAGCCTGTGCGTGGTGGCCAAGTCCGACGTCGCCGGCGACGCCATCGAGGTCAAGCTGCTCGCCAACCTCATCGGCATGCCGGCGATGGCCGTCAAGCGCAAGATCGAGAGCACGAGCGAGGGCGCCCAGAGCATGAGGACCGTCGCCGAGGACGTGTCGCGGCGCATCGTCGCCTACATCGACGAGCACACGAACCTCTTTCCGGGCGTCCAGGTGACCCAACGGACCCAGCGGCTCTATCCCAACGGCAGCCTGGCCGCCCACGTGCTGGGCTATACCGGCGCCATCACGGCCGACCAGGTGGACGCCCTCGGCAAGGCGTCGGGGGGCTCCATCAGCTACGAGCTGGGCGACACGGTGGGGCAGGCGGGCATCGAGTACCAGTACGAGAGCGTCCTGCAGGGCATCAAGGGGACGCAGACCGTCTACGTCGATGCGGACGGCAACATCCTGAGCACGTCGAGCAAGGTCGAGCCCCAGAGCGGGTCCGACATCACGCTGACGATCGACAAGGACGTCCAGGCCGCCGCCGAGGCGTCCCTGGCGGGCCACATCAAGCGCCTGCACGACGCCGGCAGGCAGGACTGCAACGGCGGCGCCGTCGTGGTCCTGGACGCCACGAACGGCGACGTGCTGGCCCTGGCGAGCTATCCCACCTATTCGCCCAACGTCTTCGTGGGCGGCATCGCCAACGACGACTGGACGGACCTGTCGTCGGACGCCGCCAACAACCCCATGCTCAACCGCGCCATCGCCGGCCAGTACCCCTCGGGCTCGGTCATCAAGCCCCTCACCGCTTTCGCCGCGCTCAACTACGGCATCGCCACGGACGCCTCGACCTACGTCTGCACCGGGTACTGGACGGGCTTCGGGACGGGCTCGGGGCAGTACTGCTGGAACAAGTCGGGGCATGGGTCCATGACGCTCGAGACGGGCATCGTCAACTCCTGCGACGTCGTCTTCTACGAGATCGGCAAGGGCTTCTTCTACGCCGATGACCCCGAGGGCATGCAGGAGACGTTCCGCTCGTGGGGCCTGGGGTCCAAGGAGGGCATCGACCTGCCGGGCGAGGCGGCGGGACGCGTTCCCGACGCTGCCTGGAAGAGGGACTACTACGCCTCTTACAGCTCGGACGACAGCAGCTGGAAGGGAGGAGACGACACCAACCTCGCCATCGGCCAGGGCGACCTGCTCGTGACGCCGCTCCAGATGTGCTGCGTCTACGCGGGCATCGCCATGGGCGGGACCGTCTACAAGCCTCACCTGCTCAAGTCCGTGGACGCCGCCGTGGGCGCGGGCACGGTCATCGACTACAAGGCCAGCGAGACATATCAGGTCAACGAGGCGGACGACAACCTCTCCCTCGTCAGACGCGCGCTCAAGGGCGTCATCTATCAGGAGTCGGCGGCCCAGGCCTCGCACTTCACGACGCTCCCGGTAACGGTGGCGGGCAAGACGGGCTCGGCCGAGACGGCCAAGAGCCAGCCCGACGGCTGGTTCGTCGCCTACGCGCCCTATGACGCGCCCCGCTACGTGATAGCCGCGACGATCGAGTACGGCGGCTACGGCAACGAGGGCGCCATGCTCGTGGTCCGTGACGTCCTGGGCCAGATCTATGACTGCCCGGACACGTCCACCCAGCAGACTTCCAGCGGAGAGAGGTAGCATGGCCCGGGGAACCAACATGGGGGAGGCGCTCGGCTCGGTCGTGAGGGGCGCGGGCATGGCCGTGAGTCAGGCCATGGAGAAGAACCTCCGGAGCCCTCGGGCGGGAGGCAGCGCCCGCAGCCGCTCCAACTTCTACCGACCGCAGCTGCTGGCGGCGCTCGGCCTCGTGGCCTTCGGGGCGCTCGTCATCTGGACGGCGTCGCTCACCATTGCCGACGCCTCCTTCCCGCGCCACTGCGTCGGCATCGTCCTGGGGCTCGTCGCGGCGTTTCTCGTCTGGCGCTATGACTATCGCGTGCTCGGCAACGCGTCGCGGGCCCTTTTCATAGCGGACGTCGCGCTCATGATGCTGCCTCTCGTCCCGGGACTGGGCTGGTCGGCGAAGGGCGCCACGGGCTGGGTCAAGGTGCCCTTCATTCCCTTGACCTTCCAGCCCTCCGAGTTCGCCAAGCTGGCGACCATCTACCTCATGGCGGCCTTGGGCGCCGAGTACAACGGGCACATCGAGACGCTCAAGGACTACGTCAAGCTCTGCGCCGTCCTCGTCGTCCCCTTTCTCATCATCCTGCTCCAGCCCGACCTCGGGACGGGGCTCATCGTGCTGGTGACGGGAGCCTCCATCATCATCTGCTCGGGCGCGAGGCGCAGCTGGGTCATCGTCACGATCGTCCTCATCGTGCTCTTTGCCACCCTCGTCGTCGTGACGTCGATGACGCCGGGCCTGCCGCACCTGCTCAAGACCTATCAGCTCAACCGCCTCACCGTGTTCGTCAACTCCTCGGTCGACCCGGCGGGCAACGGCTATAACCTGCAGCAGGCCAAGATCGCCGTGGGTTCGGGCGGCTTCTTTGGCAAGGGCGTCGGCAACGCCACGCAGGCGGGCAGCGGCTTCTTGCCCGAGGCTCACACCGACTTCGTCTTCGCCCTGCTCGCGGAGGAGTTTGGCTTCATGGGGTCCGTGGCGATGCTCGCGCTCTTCGCAGTCATGATCCTCTCGACGATCGCCCTCGCGCAGCGCGTGGAGGCGCCCTTCGGCAAGCTCGTGCTCGCCGGCGTGGCCACCATGTGGTCGTTCCAGCTCCTCCAGAACGTGGGCATGTGCATAGGCATCATGCCCATCACGGGCATCCCCCTCCCGTTCATCAGCTACGGCTCCTCCTCCATGATGGCCCAGCTCACCGCCGTGGGCATGGTACAGTCTGTGTGGCGTCACATCCCCAAGACGGCGTAGGCGCCCGCCCGCGCCGCCGCCCACATCAAGGAGCCACCATGGCAAAGAAGTCCGTGTTCTCGCCCGCCGACGTCGCCGACATGTTCGGGGCGGGCCGCAGGGCCGAGCAAGATCGCACGCGGAGCGTCAACGTCACGATCATGGCGCCGGCCTCTGGCGGCGACGCCTCGCTCACGCAGGCGGTGCGGTCCGCCTTCGTGCCTCAGCTCGTTACGTCCTCCATAACGGTGCGTCCCCTCTCGGCCCTCCCTGACCCGGCGTCGTTCGACGCCGACTGGTGCGTCATCCTTCCGGACCCCAGCGGCACGACCGCCGCGGCGGCCGCGCGCGCGGCGGCGTCGGCCATGGTGGCCGCCTGCGTGGTCGTCGAGTCGAGCCTGGAGGAGCGCGACCTCGGGCTTGCGCCCGAGCTCGAGGGACTCGTCACCTACGTCGTCGCGAGCGACCCCGCGCGGGCCCTGGACGAGATCGCCTCGTGGGCGCTCGCGGCGCGGCCCGAGAAGGCCGTCGCGTTCGCCGCCAACTTCCCCTTCGCCCGCGCGCGGGCGGTTGAGGCCATCGTCGCGCGCTGCGCGCGCGAGAACGCCCTCGTGGGCACCGTCGCGATCATACCGGGGGCGGACCTGCCCGTGATGACGCTGAACCAGGCGAAGATGGCGCTCGAGATCGCCGCCGCGTGCGGCGAGGAGCTCAGGATCGCGAGCGTCGCCGACCTCGCGGGGGTGCTGGGGGCGGGATTTGCCTACCGTGCGCTCGCGCGCGCCATCGTCGGGGCCATTCCCGGCATCGGCTGGGCTGTCAAGGGGGGCGTGGGCTACCTGGGCACGCAGGCGACGGGGCGGGCCGTCGCCCGTCGCTACGGCCAGCGTCTGGCGGGCGTGCCGTCTTTGGGCGACGTCGCGACGGGGCTCGCCGACGCCGCCGTGCGCGCGCGACGTCTTCTCAGGCGCCCGACGGCTCCGGGCAATCAGCGATGAGGCTCGAGCGTCGCGACCGCTTTTCCGAGCTGGAGGCCCTGCTGTGGTCCGTCGAGAAGCCGGTGCGCTACCTGGACCACGAGTGGGGCGCCTGCGCGGACCAGGAGGGCCCCTTCCACGTCTGCCTGCTCTATCCCGACGTCTACGAGGTGGGTCAGCCCAACCTGGGGCTCTCCATCCTCTACGGCGCCGTCAACGCCGCCGAGGGCCTGTCCTGCGAGCGTTCCTACCTGCCCTGGACGGACCTGATCGACCTCATGCGCGCCAACGACGTGCCGCTCCTCTCGCTTGAGACGTCCTCACCGGTCGCGAGCTTTGACGTCGTGGGGTTCACACTCGCCCACGAGCTGGCCTGCACCAACATCCTCGAGGCGCTTGACCTTGCGCGCATCCCCCTCAGGTCATGCGAGCGCGCGGAGGATGACGCGATCGTCGTCGCGGGAGGTCCCTCCGTCTGGAACTGCGAGCCCGTCGCGCCCGTCTTTGACGCCATTCTGCTCGGGGACGGCGAGGAGGCTCTCGTCGAGATGTGTCGCGTGGTGCGAGAGGGCAGGGCCGCCCGCCGGTGCCGTCGCGACATCCTGCGCGCGCTCGCGCGCGTCCAGGGGGTCTACGTCCCCGCGCTGTATGACGTGGTCGTGGACGAGCGCTCCACGCGCTGGGGCCGAGCGGTCCCCAGGCCGGGCGAGGACGTGCCGCACATCGTCCTCAAGCGCTCCCTCGCCCGACTCGACAGGTCGGACCCCCTTCCCCAGAAGATCGTTCCCTACCTGCCCGTCGTGCAGGACCGACTGGCCATCGAGGTGCTCAGGGGCTGCTGCAGGGGGTGTCGCTTCTGTCAGGCGGGGATGACCTACCGGCCCGTCCGCGAGCGGCCGGCAAAGCAGGTGGTCGCCGCCGCCTGCGACGGCCTGACCAAGCTGGGCCACGACGAGGTGTCGCTCACCTCGCTCTCGACGACCGACCACTCGCAGTGCGCCGCCATCCTGCATGAGCTCAACGCCGTCCTGCGGGAGCGGGGGGTGCGCGTGTCCATACCCTCCCAGCGGCTCGACTCCTTCGGCGTTGACATGGCGGCGGAGGGCGCGGGGTCAAAGCGCGGCGGCCTCACCTTTGCCCCCGAGGCCGGCAGCCAGCGCCTGCGCGACGTCATCAACAAGAACGTCACCGACGAGGACATCGACGCCGCGGCCGCCAACGCCTTCAGGGTGGGCTGGCGGCGCATGAAGCTCTACTTCATGATGGGGCTTCCCACGGAGACCGACGAGGACGTGCTGGGCATCGCGCGCACGGCCGCGCGCGTGCTCGAGCTGGGCCGCTCCCTGGTCGGCAGGGCGGGCAGGTCGAAGGTGTCGGTGTCCGTCTCGGTGGCCGTCCTCGTCCCCAAGGCGCACACGCCCTTCCAGTGGGCGGGCCAGCTTCCCCTGGCACAACTGCGCCGCCGTCAGGAGCTGCTGCTTGCGGCCAACCGCGACCGCGCCGTCAAGATCTCCTACCATGACGCCGAGGTCTCGCAGGTGGAGGCCGTCCTGTCACGGATGGGCCGGCAGGGCTTCGAGCTCATCTTGGAGGCCTGGCGGCGCGGCTGTCGCTTTGACGCCTGGATGGACCAGTTTTGCTATGAGGGCTGGGTTGCCGCGGCCGGGGCGTGCGGGCTCGATTTGGACGAGATCGCCTCGACGCCCCTGCCCGTGGACGCGTCCTTGCCCTGGGACCACACCTCGCCCGGCGTTTCCAAGGGCTACCTGCAAAGCGAGTGGCGTCGGGCCCAGGAGGGCCTCACCACGCCCGACTGCACGATGACGGCGTGCACGGGCTGCGGCGTCTGTCCCGTCCTTGGGGTCGACCACGCCCTGGCGGGTGAGCGCCATGCCCAGTAGGGGAGCGAGGAGGCAGGACCAGTTCAGGCTGCGCGTGCGCTACCGCAAGGACGGCCGCCTCGCCTTCCTGGGTCACCTTGAGGTCATCAACACCGTCAACCGCTGCGTGCGGCGCTCAGGCCTGCCCTTTGCCGTGGGGGCGGGCTTCGCCCGCCGCATGCGCCTGCAGTTTTCCCAGGCGCTGCCCGTGGGGGCCTCGTCACGGGAGGAGTTCTTTGACCTCTGGCTCACCGAGCGCGTCGGGGCCGATCGCGCCCTCGCGGCCCTCGCAGGGGCGACGCCTGCCTCGCTGGCCCCCTCCCAGGCCGGATACGTGGCTCACGAGCTGCCGTCCCTCGAGGCCTGGCTCGTCCGCAGCCTCTGGCGCGTGGGCTTTCTGGGTCCCGTG
Source organism: Olsenella sp. HMSC062G07 (assembly GCF_001811895.1). Lineage (NCBI taxonomy): Bacteria > Bacillati > Actinomycetota > Coriobacteriia > Coriobacteriales > Atopobiaceae > Olsenella > Olsenella sp. HMSC062G07. Next base: position 999,296 of record NZ_KV806951.1, on the reverse strand, counting down.
GACGAGGTCGCCCTGGCTCGCGGCCTCGCCGAGCTTGAGGGGCGCGGGGAGTTCAGCTACCGTCGGGGCGACGCGCTCAAGCGCGTCTCGCTCCAAGACACGCTCATGGGCTGGTGGCAATGCGGGAGCGGGGCCTCGACGACGCTCGAGCTGAGCTGCGCCACGGGAGCCGCCGCTGCGCTGAGGCCGCGGGCCCTGGTGACGGCGGCCCTCGCCTCCCAGGGCGTGGCGGACGTCCCCGCCCTGAGGGTGGAGCGCCTTGCCCAGTGGCACGAGCAGGACGGTCGGCGCATGTTCGCCCTCGTGCCGGACGGGGGCCCGGACCACCTCCCACCTCGCGATCGGCACGAAAAATGACCAGGCTGTGAAGCCGCTTTCTTGTTGACGTCACAGCACTGCGCTGGTAAAGTTAAGTGCTGTTGCACGTACCGGCATCATTGAAGGGTAAATCATGTACGCAATCGTTACCACTGGTGGCAAGCAGTATAAGGTTGCCAAGGGCGACATCATCGATGTCGAGAAGCTCGACGCGCAGCCTGGCGACACGGTCCAGCTTGACGTCCTCATGCTCAATGACGGCACGCGGACGGTCGTTGACGCTGCCACGCTCGAGGGCAAGAAGGTCAGCTGCGAGGTCGTCGATCAGTTCAAGGACAAGAAGGTGCTCGTCTTCAAGCTCAAGAAGCGCAAGCGCTATCACCGCACCCGCGGCCATCGTCAGAACCTGACCAAGCTGCAGGTGTCCGAGCTCCCCGAGCTCGCGTAGCGTTTGGCAACCCAGCGAAAGCAGATAGGCAGGTACTACCATGGCTCACAAGAAAGGCCTCGGCTCCTCCCGTAACGGCCGCGACTCCAACTCCCAGCGTCTGGGCACCAAGATCTTCGGCGGCCAGGCCATCAAGACCGGTCAGATCATCGTCCGCCAGCGCGGCACGCACATTACCCCGGGCGACAACGTCGGTCGCGGCAAGGACGACACGCTCTTTGCCCTCGCCGACGGCGTCGTCGAGTTCACGAAGGGCAAGAAGCACTACGTGCACGTGCGCACGGCATAGATGCGTCCCAGAGCGTGCGGGGCTCCCTGCGGGGAGCCCTTTTTGTTTCGACTTGGCTACCACCAGGCGTCTGAGGCCGCCCGGGGTGCGGGATGGGCCTATGCTACGCACAGGATAGGGAACCAGAGATGAGAGGGGAGGTCGCCATGCTTGCGAGCGCGTCCAGGGTCATGCGTGGGGCATGGTGGCACGACAGTCTTCCTCCTGGTCGACCGTAGGTCGAGTCCCTCGTCCATGCGACGCCAAGGGCTCCCGGGTTGACCGGGGGCCCTTTTTTGTCGCCCCTCCCGGACGCCTCGCCTCGTCGCTCATCCGCCCGCGCACGACCAGACCAAGAAGGAGAGCATCATGTCAGACGTCATTGAACCCCGCACCGTCACCACCACTTCCCAGAACAAGTCAGGCACTCTCGACGTCGCCGCCCTCGTGCTCGTCGCCATCCTGCTCGCCGCCGGATTCGTGCTCAACCTGACGGTGGGCAAGGCCCTCGGCGCCACGGGCATCCAGCCCGAGTTCGTCATCGCCGCCTACTGCCTCGCCATCCTCATCATCCGGCCCACGGTGGGGCAGACGATCGTGATTGCCCTGCTCGCCGCCACCGTCATCCAGATCACGACCTCCGCACCCGGCGTGGAGTACCTGTGCGACGTGCCCGCCTCCCTCATCATCCTGCTCGCCTCGCGCCTGACGGGGCGCGGCGGGGCCGGCAAGGTCGTCATCCCCTTCGTGGGGTCGTTTCTCACCACGGCGGTGTCGGGCATGATCTTTGCCGGCGTCGTCACCCTCGTCATCCGTGCGGTGCCCGTCTCCTTCGTCGCGATGATGCCCATCGTGTTCGGCACCGCCGTCGCCAACGCGATCATCGTCGCCCTCCTCTATCTGCCCCTCAAGAAGGCTGCCAAGCGCTAAGCTAGGTGTTCGTGGAAGGGTCGCCGTGCGGCCCTTCTACGGAACGGCCCGTCTCGACGCACGAAGGGAAGGAGCGGCGTGCCCAGCACTGACCACAACGCGCCCGGCATTGATTCCGGCGCGCCCATGGTGAGCCTCGAGCGGGTCTCGTTCACCTACGAGGGCGAAAAGCGCCCCGCCGTGCGAGACCTGTCCCTCTCCATACCCCGAGGCGACCTCCTCGGCATCATCGGACCCTCGGGCTCGGGCAAGACGACGCTTGCCTCCATCCTCTCGGGCGCGGTGCCGCATCACTTCGCGGGCGAGTTCAGGGGCGTCTGCCGCGTGGACGGGCTCGACACCTGCCAGGTCCCGCTCACGGACGTGTCGCGCAGGGTCGGGTCGGTCCTCCAGGACATCGACGCGCAGATGGTCGCCGCCAACGTCGAGGACGAGCTCCTCTTTGGGGTCGAGAACTTCGGCGTGGCCCACGACGAGATTCCCGACCGCGTGCGGGAGGCGCTCGCGACCTGCGGCATCCTCGACCTCGCGCATCGGGACATCGCCACGCTCTCGGGCGGCCAGAAGCAGAAGGTCGCCATCGCCGCGATCCTGGCCCTGAGGGCGCCCGTCATGGTGCTCGACGAGCCCACCGCCGCCCTCGACCCCGTCTCGTCACGGGCGGTCTTTGACACCCTGCGCGAGCTCGTGACGAGACAGGACATGACCGTCATCGTCATCGAGCAGAAGATCGCGCTGCTAAGCGAGTACTGCGACCATCTGGCCGTCATGGACGACGGCGGCGTCGCCCTGCACGGCACGCCGCGCGAGGTTCTGGCGCACGGCGACGAGCTGCGTCGCATCGGAGTGGACTCGCCTCGGGTCACGCGCGTCTCGAACCAGTTCGTGGCCCGTGGCCTCATCGGCGCGCCCGAGGTCTGCCTTACGGTGGGCGAGGCGGAAGACCTCGTCTCGCGCGTGGTTGGACGCGCCGCCGCCGACCGGCCGCGCCCCGTCGCGCCCTTCCGCGCCGCCCAGGGACCTGGGACGCTCCGGGCGGCGTTTGAGGCCGTCCTGAGCTTGGAGCACGTCTCGTTCACGTACCCGGGCAACACCGCCTCGCTCGTGGACGTGAGCCTGGACGTGCGCCCCGGCGAGCTCGTCTGCGTCATCGGACAGAACGGGGCGGGCAAGACGACGGCGACGAAGCTCATGAACGGCCTGCTCAAGCCCTCGTCAGGACGGGTTTGCATCACGGGGCTCGATACCGCCCTCACGCGCACCAGCGAGATCGCCCGCCATGTCTCCACGCTCTTCCAGGACCCCGACCGTCAGATATGCAAGGGAAGCGTCGTGGAGGAGGTCGCCTTCAGCCTCGAGCTGCTTGGCGTCCCGCGGGACGAGGCGCTCCGTCGCGCGGCGGACACGGTCGACCACTTCTCGCTGCCCGCGTCGGCGGCGCCGTTCTCGCTCGGGCGCGGGCAGCGCCAGATCGTTGCCCTCGCCTCCGTGGTCGTCACGAACCCCCAGGTCCTCATCCTGGACGAGCCCACGAGCGGGCTTGACTACCGAGAGTGCATGGTCGTCATGGACGCCGTCTCGGCGGCTCGCCAGCAGGGCTGCGCCGTCGTCATGGTCTGCCATGACATGGAGGTCGTGTCGGACTTCGCCACGCGGCTCGTCGTCATGGCCGACGGCCGCGTCATCGCCGACGGCGACGTGGCCGACGTCTTTGCCGACGAGCGCGTCATGCGCGCCGCGAGCGTGCGGCCCCCCGAGATAGCGCGTCTGGCGCGCAGGCTCTCCGAGCGCGTCTCGCCCGCCTATGGACGTGCGCGCGAGGTCGCGGACGTGGTCCTCGTCACGGAAGGTCTGGTGGCATAGTGTCCAGCGTGCTTGACTACAGCGGGGGGACGACGCTTCTGCATCGGTGCAACCCGATCTCCAAGATGGCCCTCGCGGTCGCCTTCTGCGTCGCCACGTTCCTCGCGGACTCCTACCTCGCCCTCGTGGGCCTCATCGCCCTGGTCGTGCTGCTCGGCGTCTACGCCGGGGTCGCGCGGCGCGTCCTGGCGATGCTCGGCGCCTTCCTGGTGCTCGCGTGCTTCATGACGCTCGTCCAGACGCTCATCGTGCGCAGCGGCGACCACGTCGTGCTCTGGGTGACGAGCGACGGTCTTGCCCTCGGCACGCACGTGGCGCTCCGGCTCGTGGCCTTCGCGCTGCCGCTCATGACCATGCTGGCCATCACGCGCTTTTCCGACCTCGCAAATGCCGCCTGCGAGGTGCTGCGTCTGCCGTATCGCTACGCCTTCACGCTCACGACGGCCCTGCGCTTCGTGCCCATCTTCACCGATCAGATGGAGCGCATCATGGAGGCGCAGACGGCTCGCGGCGTGGAGTTTGACACGAGAAACCCCATCCGCAAGCTCATGCTCATGCTGCCCCTCATCGCCCCGCTGCTCATCTCGTCGGTCGGGAAGGCCGACGACACGGCCCTCGCCGCCGAGGAGCGCGGCTTCTACCTGAGGACCCGCGACTCCTCCCTCAAGCGATACCCCTTCAGGCCCGTCGACGTGCCCGTCCTGTGCCTTGCCGTGGCGCTCGTGGTCGTGGGCGTCCTCTTCTAGTACGATGGGGTGCCGGAAAGGAGGGGATCATGCCATCCAGCAGCTTCACTGATCTCTCGCGCGTCAATGTTCGCGGCGGCGACGGCGGCGCGGGCTGCATGTCGTTTCGCCGCGAGGCGTACGTGCCCAAGGGCGGGCCGGACGGCGGCGACGGCGGCGACGGCGGCGACGTGGTGCTCGTGGCCGACGCGCAGCTCTCGTCCCTCATCGACTACCGCTTCAAGCATCACTTCCGCGCCGAGCGCGGCACCCATGGGCAGGGCGCCCGCCGCCACGGCTCCGATGGCGCGGACCTCGTCCTCAGGGTCCCGCTGGGCACGCAGGTTCGCGAGCTTGACCCCCAGACGATGGAGCCCGCCTATCTCATCGCGGACCTCACCCGTCCGGGCCAGCGCGTCATCGTCGCGCCGGGCGGCCAGGGCGGCCGGGGCAACATACACTTCGTGACCTCCGTGCGTCGGGCCCCCGCCTTCGCCGAGAAGGGGGAGCCCGCCCTCGAGCACTGGATAGAGCTTGAGATGAAGCTGATGGCGGACGCCGCCCTCGTGGGCATGCCCTCCGTGGGCAAGAGCTCCCTCATCGCGCGGGTGAGCGCGGCCAGGCCCAAGGTCGCGGACTATCCCTTCACGACGCTCGTTCCCAACCTCGGCATGGTCAGGGCCAAGGACGGCTCGTCCTTCGTCGTGGCAGACGTACCCGGCCTCATCGAGGGTGCGAGCGAGGGCAGGGGCCTGGGCCACGAGTTTCTTCGTCACATCGAGCGCAGCGCCCTCATCCTGCACGTCGTTGACATGACGGGCGGCTTCGAGGGCAGGGACCCGGTAAGGGACTACCGTGCGATCAACGCCGAGCTTGCCGCCTATGCCGACGAGCTGGCGGCGCGACCCCAGGTCGTCGTCGCCAATAAGTGCGACATGCCGGGCATCGCCGACGCCCTCTCTCGCCTCAGGGCTCAGGCCCATGCGGACGGCAGGCCCCTCTTCGAGGTCTCTGCCGTCACCGGTCAGGGAATCGACGAGCTCGTGAGCGCGGTTGCGCGAACGGTCGGTCGCCTCAGGGCCGAAGCGGTCGTCGACGACGGGGCGGCCGACGAGCTCACGGAGGCCGTCGAGCGCGACCGCCGGCGCAGGGACCGTCGCGTGGAGGTTGCGCGCGAGGCCCGTCACGTGTGGCGCGTCAGCGGCCCGGCCGTCGAGCGCATGGTGGTCCAGACCGACTGGGACAACGAGGAGGCCGTGGCGTACCTTCAGCATCGCCTCGGGCGCGCGGGCATCGACGCCAAGCTCGCCGACGCAGGCTGCGCGACGGGCGACGAGGTGCGCATCCTGGATTTTGCCTTCAGCTACGAGGGCGTCGAGCACGATGAGGAGCCCGAGGGCGTCACGGGTGACGAAAGATGAGCGACGTCATCGACACCGACGGCATCATCGTCGTCAAGCTCGGCTCATCCACGCTCGTGGACGCCTCAGAGGGAATTGACGAGGCCTTCATCGGCAGCCTCGCCGACCAGGTGGCCCGTCTGGCACGCGAGGGCTATCGCGTCATCATTGTCTCCTCGGGGGCCGTCGCCGCAGGCCTCGGGCGTCTGGGATTCACCCGGCGCCCCGCTGACATGCCGAGCCTTCAGGCCTGCGCGTCAGCCGGTCAGGCCGTCCTCACCGAGGTGTACGCCGAGGCCCTCTCACGCCACGGCATGACGGTGGGACAGGTCCTCCTCACCCGACGCGACCTCGCGGACCGTCAGGGCTACCTCAACGCGCGCTCCACCTTGGGAAGGCTGCTCTCACTGGGCGCCGTCCCCCTCGTCAACGAGAACGACACCGTCTCGGTGACCGAGTTCAACTTCGGCGACAACGACACCCTGGGCGCCATCGTCGCCTGCGCGGTCAACGCGAGCCTCTACGTGATCCTCTCGGATGTGGACGGCCTGCATGCGAGCGACCCCGCCGCCCATCCCGACGCCCCGCTCGTGACCCGCATCGAGGCCATCACGCCCGAGATCGAGGCCATGGCGGGCGGGGCGGGCACGTCCGTGGGCACGGGAGGCATGCGCACGAAGCTCAGGGCGGGTCGCATCGCCCTGGCAGGCAAGGTGCCTATGGTGATCTGCCGGGGACGGCAGCCGCAGGTGCTCGAGGACGTCGTGCATGGCAGGCCGGTGGGCACGCGCATCGAGGCGGCGGCGCAGACGACGCGAGAGTCCGCTCGCAAGCTCTGGCTCGCCACGGCTGAGCTGCCTCGGGGCAGCGTCGTCATTGATGACGGCGCCGTGCGCGCCGTGCTCGAGCGGGGGGCGTCAGTTTTGCCCGTGGGCGTCAGGGGCGTCGAGGGGAGCTTCCTCGAGCAGGACGTCGTCGACGTCCGTGCCGCCGACGGGACCCTCGTGGGGCGGGGCGTCTGCCGCTACTCGTCCGACGACCTCTCACGCTGCAAGGGGCTCAGGCTCGACGTCATCGGGCGCTTCTCTCCCGACAAGGCCACGACGCCCGCCATCCACCGTGACGACCTGCTCATCTTCTAGGAGGCGCATGAACCGGGACACGTGCGATAAGGACGAGGCGGCACGCGCCGACGCCGTGCGCGGCGACCTTCCCCCGCTGGGGGCGGACCCAGGGCGCACCTACCGCCTCGGCATCATGGGCGGCACCTTTGACCCCATCCACAACGGTCACCTCGTGGCGGCGGAGCAGGCCTTTGACGACCTCGGCCTTGACGTGGTCGTGTTCATGCCGGCGGGCCGTCCCGCGTTTAAGCAGGACAGGCACGTGAGCCTCGGCGAGCACCGCTATGCCATGACGCTACTCGCGACCTCCGACAACCCCCACTTCGTCGCCTCGCGCTTTGAGGTGGACCGCGTGGGCGTCACTTACACCGCCGACACCCTGAGGCTCCTGAGGGACCTGTACCCCGACAACGTGGAGCTCTACTTCATCACGGGCGCCGATGCGGTGGCGGACATCGTGAGCTGGCGCGACGCCGGCACGATCGCCCGGCTCGCAACCCTCGTCGCGGCGACGCGGCCCGGCTACGACCTCGGCCGGGCCGAGCGCGCCATCGACCGCTCCCCGTTTGGCTTTGACGTCATCTACCTTGAGGTTCCGGCCCTCGCGATCTCGTCCAGCTACCTTCGGGCACGCGTCGCCGCCTGCCAGAGCCTGCGCTATCTCACGCCGGACGTCGTGACGGGCTACATCCACAAGCATGCGCTCTACGGGGCCCGACCCACCCGCTACGGGTCATTGGAGGACGCATGACGTCACACGTCGCGTCGTCAGGGACCTTGCCGCGCCCGTCCTACGACGAGGGGCGTCGTGAGACGATCGCGCGTCTTGAGGGGGACCTTGAGCGGCACATGCGCGGCCTGAGGCCCCGGCGCTTCGAGCACTCGCTTTCGGTGGCCCTGACGGCCGAGTCGCTGGCGTGTGCCTACGGCGTCGACCCCTTCGCGGCCCGCTGCGCCGGCATCCTGCACGACTGGGACAAGGTCCTCTCCCCCTCGGAGCAGCTCGAGGCGGCGCGAAAGTTCGACGTCGACCTGGGCGTCGACCTTGCGCTCGTGCTGCCGCTTCTGCACGGCCTCACGGCTGCGCGACGTCTTGCGACCCTCTACCCGGAGCTGCCGCGCGAGGTCTTCAGGGCCATCGAGCTTCATACCCTGGGCTCGGCGGATATGACGCCTCTTGACATGGTGGTCTTTGTGGCGGACGCCATCGAGCCGACGCGCCGGGCGTCTGCCGACATCGAGGAGGTCAGGACCATGGTGGCCGCCGGCGCGCCGCTCGACGCGGTGTTTGAGCGCATGTTCGTCGCGGGCATCGCCTACGTGCTCAAGACGCGTCGCTATCTGTATACGGGTACGATAGACACATATAACCAGCTGGTGCTGGCGCGCCGTTCGTGAGGGCGCCCGCCCGCGACCAAAGGAGAGGGGTTCGCTACATGACGATGACATCACGTGAGGTGGCGAAGGTTGCCGCGTTGGCGGCGGACGACAAGAAGGCCGCGGACATCCTGCTCCTTGACCTGACGGGGCTCTCTGACGTCTGCGACTATTTCCTCATCTGCACCGCGCAGAACAACCCCCAGCTCGATGCCATCGTCGATGAGGTCCGCCAGAAGGTGAGCGCCAACTGCGGCATCAAGCCGCTCTCGTCCGAGGGGCGCAACACCGCAAGCTGGGTGCTCATTGACTACGGCTCCCTCGTCGTTCACGTGTTCAAGCCCGAGGCGCGCGACTACTTCAGGCTCGAGCGCCTGTGGGGCGAGGCGCCTCGCGTGGACCTGGGCCTCGAGGGCGCTCTGAGCGAGCCTGCCGCGCCGGGGCCCGTCGCGGGATAGTTCCGAGCCCGCCGAGGACGCCCCGCCGTAGGGCGGGGAGGCGCGGCGCGGGTCAGCCCGTCCCGTCGTGGTTGTTGCCCACCGTGTCCGACAGGGCTTCCCTCAGGCGCAGGTCGCTGCCGCGGGTGAGCGCGTCCGCGCCGAAGCGCGAGCGGATGCTGTCCTCCACCTCGACGAGGCGACGCCGGCCGCCCCCGTCGCTCCCGTCCCGTGTCATCGGCGTCCCGTCGGGCATGAAGAGGGAGAGCTGCTCCGCCTTCGCCCGGTCGAAGCCGCTGAGCGCGACGCCCACCAGGCGCACGGCAGTCCCCTCGGACCATACGTCGTCGAGCAGCTCCAGGGCTGTCGGGCCAAACATGCGCTCGTCGTCCGTGGGGCGCGCGAGCCGCCGCCGTGCCGTGCGCGTGTGGTCAAGGTCAAAGCGAAGCTTAAGCGTGAGCTCGTCGGCGCGCAGGCCCCTTTTGCGCAGGCGGGGGCCCACGAGCGCGCACATGTGGATTACGGCGGCCTCAAGCTCCTCTCGGCGACACAGGTCATGGGCGAAGGTTCGCTCGTTCGAGACGGACTTGGGCCTTGCCTGGTGGCACGCCATGCTCACCTGGCTTCGTTCGAGCCCGGCCGCGCGCGCCACGAGCCGCTCCGCCTGCGAGCCCACGGCCCGCCGCAGGCGCACCAGGTCCGCCTGTGCCAGCTCTCCCAGGCTTCTGACGCCCAAGGCCCGCAGGCCCCGCGCCGCCGAGGGCCCGACGCCGCTTAAGGCCTCAACGGGCAACGGGGCCAAGAACGCCTGCGTCTGCGCGTTCCTGACGACGCAGAGGCCGCGCGGCTTGTCGCGTTCGGAGGCGATCTTTGCCACGGTCTTGTTGACGCCCAGGCCTATGGAGCAGCTGATGCCCAGGTCGAGGACGCGGCGCTGGATGCGCCGGCAGATGGCGATGGGGTCCTCGCGCGAGTACCGGCCGGGCGTGACGTCAAAGAAGGCCTCGTCGACGGAAACCTGCTCCACGCGGGGCGTCTCGTCCCCGACGATCGCCATGACGCGCCTCGAAAGCTCGCGGTAGCGCTCGAAGTGTCCCGTCGTCCACATGGCGTCAGGACAGAGCCGCCGCGCCTGCCATGAGGGCATGGCGGAGTGGACGCCATAGCGTCTCGCCTCGTAGGATGCCGTCGATACGACGCCGCGCCGCTGCGGTGACCCTCCCACGATGACGGGCCTGCCGCGCCAGTCGGGATGGTCGAGCTGCTCGACGGAGGCGAAGAAGGCGTCGAGGTCCAAGAGCCCGATGGCAGCTCCCTCCCAGGCCATCTACGTCTCCCTTGCCGAGTGCGGCGACTGGGGCAGGATGACGAAGAAGGTCGTCCCTGCCCTGTCGCTCGTCGCCGCTATGGATCCCCCCTGAGCCTCCGCGATGCCCTTGGCGATGGCCAGGCCCAGGCCAAATCCCCCGGGTGAGTCCGTCCGGGTGCGCGAGCGGTCCGAGCGGTAGAAGCGGTCGAAGACGTGCCTGAGGTCGCCGGGCAAAATCGTCTCGCCTTGGTTGGTGACGGACAGGCGCAGGCGGCGGTGACGCTCCGGGGCGAGACGCACCGTGACCTCGCTGCCCCTGCACGCGTACTTGCAGGCGTTGTCGACGAGGATCCGCACGAGGCGCGAGGTCCAGTCCGGGTCACCCTGGACATGGAGTCCCTCGACGATCTCGGTCTTGATGGCGCAGCCCCTGTCGAAGGCGATGGCGTCAAACTCGAGGCAGGCGGACTCGACCAGCTCGCTGAGGTCCATCTCGCGGGTGCTGAGGGCGGGGGAGGCGGGGTTGGCGACGCCCTCGTCCGCCTTGGCGAGCTGCAGCAGGTCGACGACGAGGCCCCTCATGCGCTGGGCCTCGTCTTGGGTGCTCTCGACCCAGCGGCGGTCACGCGCAAGGAGCGCGTCTGACCTGAGGAGGATGTCGCTGTTGGCGAGGATGACGGCAAGCGGCGTCTTGAGCTCGTGTGAGGCGTCTGCCACAAAGCGCCGCTGTCGGTCGAAGGCCTCCTGGATGGGCTGGACGACCCAGTCGGCGAGGAACATGGCGATGATGGTGACCGCTCCCAGCGAGAGGACGAAGGCGACGAGCGAGCGCGTCACCTGGCTCTTCCAGAAGCGGTTGTAGCCGCTCGCGTCGAGCATGGCGATGCGCAGGTTGCCGTTGGCGAGCCTTCGGGACTTCCAGGCGACGTCGAGGCCGTCCACGCGCCCGTCACCCGACGCGCCACCCAGCGCCATGGAGACGATCGCCTCGAGATCGTCCGCGTCAAGCGAGACGGACGGGTTGTTGGTGGCCAGCACGATGCCGGTGGGGGAGACCTCAAGCAAGGTCACCAGGACGCCGCTGCCGATGGCGCCCTCGGGGCGCATGTCGACGGCGGGCTGGGTCGAGAGCGACCCCTCGAGGTAATGGTCGAGCACCTGATCCATGGCGTTGCTCTTGGCAAGCCAGGAAAACCACAGCGACGCTGCCAGGACGCCCGTGAGGACGAGGCCCACGAGCGTCGTGACGACGATGGTAAACTTTCGCTTGAGCGGCCCGAGCATGCTCACTCCCGACAGAGCGTCGCGTGGCGCTACCGGTCGTCCTGACCAAAGTACTCAAGACGATAGCCGAGCATGCGCAACGTGGTGATCTGCACCTTCGAGTGGATGTGAGCGACCTTCTTGCGCAAGAACGAGACGTAGGCCTCGACGGAGTTCTCCGAGGCTCCGCCCGTCGTGCCCCAGACCCTGCTGAGGAGGTCCTGCTTTGAGATGACGCGTGCGTTGGAGCTCATGAGCATCTGCATGACGGAGAACTCCTTGCCCGAGAGATGCACCTTGCGCCCGCCGCAGGACAAGTCATGGGTCATGAGGTCGAGCTTGAGGTCGGCAAAGTCCACCTCGTCGATGACGACGTCTCCCTGACGGCGAGTGAGCGCCCTCAGGCGGGCGATGAGCTCGGGCGTCTCGAAGGGCTTGGTCATGTAGTCGTCCGCGCCGGCGTCCAGTCCGCTGACCATGTCGGCGGTGGACGTCTTGGCCGTGAGCATGAGCACGGGCACGGAGTTGCCCGAATGGCGCAGCGCCCTGACGACCTCGATGCCGTTGATGCCCGGAAGCATGATGTCGAGGACGACGGCGTCATAGAGGCCGCTCTGGGCGGCGGCGAGGCCTGAAGGCCCGTCATAGACGGCCTCGGCGTTGAAGTCCTCATCCTTGAGGATGTGCACGATGGCGTCGGCGAGGTTGCGCTCGTCCTCGACTACCAGGATGTTCATTGCTGCCTCCTGCGGCTGGTGGATGGGGCGTGCTGACGAGACGTGTTCGAGCCATTGTACTATCTGCGCCTGTAATTGGCCTTAAACCACGTTGCCCATCGCGACTCCACACGACTCGCGGCACCTGTCGCCCGCCCGATGGTGCCGGCTCCACAAAAACTGTAGCTTGCGCCAGGTGACGCATGTCGTATCATAAAGAATCGCTTGTGTGGCAATGCGACGCATGACCAAACCGACCGAGGCGTCGCGCGATGTAAGGAGTACTACTTTGGCAGTTAAGATTCGTCTCGCCCGTCACGGCGCAAAGAAGCATCCGTATTACCGCGTCGTCGTCGCCGACGGCCGCATGCCCCGCGATGGCCGCTACATCGACCTCGTCGGACGCTATAACCCGCTGACGAACCCCAAGACGATCGACATCGACATCGAGAGGGTCGACGAGTGGGTCGCCAAGGGCGCCCAGCCCTCCAACGCCGTCGCCCATCTGATCGACATCGTGAAAAACGGCACCCCCGCCCCCGAGAAGAAGCGCAAGCTCTCCAAGAAGGCTGCCGCCAAGGCCGCCGCGGCCGCCGAAGAGAGTGCGGAGTAGCCGTCGTGGACGAGACACGCGCACCCGAGGTCGAGGAGCTTCCCTCCGACAAGGTGGCCGACCTCGTCGAGTTCGTCGTGTGCGGCTTGGTCACCCACGAGGAGAGCGTCTCCCTTGACGTCACCGACGGTGACGGCGCCTCGCTCATCGAGATCAGCTGCGCCGAGGAGGACGCCGGGCGCGTCATCGGCAAGCGCGGTCGCACCATCAAGGCCATTCGCACCCTGGCCCGGGCGCTGGGCTCCAAGGTGGGATGCGCGGTAGAGGTCGAGGTCCTGGGGTAGACGTTGCGTCAGAGCTTTCGACAGCTTGCGCGCGTCGAGAAGGCGCACGGACGAAGAGGGGAGGTCGTCGCGGTTCCCGTTGACGGCCTCCCGTGCTACCTACGCCCCGGCATGACCGTGTGGGCCGTCCCGCCGCCGCTCAAGGCGCCGAGGCGCCTGAGGGTCCAGGGCCTCAGGGGCGACGGGGAAGGTCGCCTGGTCTCCTTTGCGGGCGTGGGGGACATCGACGCCGCCTCCGCCTACGTGGGGACCACGCTTCTCGCGGCGACGGACGACCTGCCCGCTGACTTCTGGCTCCATGACGCCCGCACCCTGGTGGGGCGTCCGGTGCGCGATCTGCGTCGCGGGGACGTGGGCAACATCGTCGAGGTCATGCGCGGCGTCGCCAACGACGGCTGGGTCGTGCGGGGGCCGGACGGCGACCTGCTCGTCGCCGTCGTGGACGAGCAGGTCGTGGGCATTGACGAGGGGGGCGTCGTCGTGGTACGCCTGCCGGCGGACGCCCGGGCGGCGACGCCCGGCGAGGACGAGGAGGTGTCAGGCTCATGATGATCGAGGCCCTCTCGGTGATCCCGGAGGTCTTTGACCCCTACCTGTCGGCGTCCGTCCTCGGTCGCGCCCGTCGCCGCGGCGTCTTCACCTTCGAGGCGCACGACCTCAGAAGCTGGACGCACGACCGGCATCGCACCGTGGACGACGCCCCCTTCGGCGGAGGCCAGGGCATGCTCATGATGTGCGGACCCCTCTTCGAGGCCGTCGAGGACCTCAGGGCCCGCGGCCCGAGGCGCCCGCACGTGGTGTTTTTCTCGCCCTGCGGACGACCCTACAGCCAGGCGCTGGCGCAGGGGCTCGCCGGCCGCGACCGCCTCCTTCTTGTCTGCGGCCGCTACGAGGGCATGGACGAGCGGGCCTATGAGCTGGCGGACGAGACGGTCTCGCTGGGCGACTACGTCCTGACGGGCGGGGAGCTCGCCGCCCTGGCGCTCATCGACTCCGTCGTTCGGCTGCTGCCCGGCGCCCTGGGCGACGAGCAGAGCGCCCAGGACGAGTCGTTCTCGGACGGCCTGCTCGAATACGCGCAGTACACGCGTCCCGCCGACTTTCGGGGCAGGCGGGTGCCCGAGGTGCTCCTGTCGGGCGACCATGCGAAGGTGGACGCCTGGCGCAGGGAGAGCGCCATCAGGCGCACGGCCCGCTGGCGCCCCGACCTCCTGGGCACCGCGACGCTCTCGGCGCTCGAGCGTGCCTTCGCGGGGGAGCTCGCGAGCCGGGCGGAAGGGGAGGGCCAGGATGGGTGACATCGATGACGTCTCAGGCACGGGCGGCGCGCACCTGCGCGAGGAGCGCCGCGATGCCGGCGCCCTCTCGTGGGCCAAGTCCTTCGTCGTCGCCCTCGTCGCGGTGGCGCTGCTGCGCGCCTTCGTCTTCGGCGTCTACTACGTGCCGTCGGGCTCGATGCTCGACACGATCCGCCAGGGTGACCAGCTGGTGGGCGAGAAGGTGTCGTACCGCTTCGTGAGCCCCCGCCCCGGCGACGTCGTCACCTTCGACGACCCCGAGGACCCGGGCACGACCCTCATCAAGCGCGTGGTCGCGACGGCGGGCCAGACGGTGGACATCCATGACGGGAAGGTGTATGTGGACGGCGTCGAGCAGGTGGAGGACTACGTCGAGGGTAGGCCGACCCTCCCGCTCGACCGCCACGCCCCCGCCCTCGCGGCCGACGTCAGCTATCCCTACATCGTGCCCGGTGACCGCGTCTGGGTGATGGGCGACAACCGCACCAACTCGCTCGACTCCCGCTACTTTGGCGCCGTGAGCGTCTCGTCGATCACGTCGCGCGCGCTGTTCATCTATTGGCCCTTCGCCGACGCCAGGGGGCTCTAGCATCCCGTCGGGACGGATTGGAGACGCACGGAGGATGGATACGAAATCGCTGACGTTCCAGGACATGATCCTGGCTCTCGAGCACTACTGGGCGGACCAGGGATGCACCGTCATGCAGCCCTATGACTCGGAGGTGGGCGCCGGCACGTTCCACACGGCCACCCTCCTGCGCTCGCTCGGCCCCGCCGCGTGGCGCACCTGCTACCCGCAGCCCTGCCGCCGCCCCGCCGACGGGCGCTACGGCGAGAACCCCAACCGCATGCAGCACTACTACCAGTTCCAGGTGGTCCTCAAGCCGTCCCCGGCGGACTCCCAGGAGCTCTACCTCGGCTCGCTCTCGGCGATCGGCCTTGACCCCGCCGCCCATGACGTGCGCTTCGTCGAGGACGACTGGGAGAGCCCCACGCTCGGCGCCTGGGGCCTGGGCTGGGAGGTGTGGATGGACGGCATGGAGGTCACGCAGTTCACCTACTTCCAGCAGGTGGGCGGCATCGAGGTCGATCCCGTCCCCGTCGAGATCACCTACGGCCTGGAGCGCATCGCCATGTACGCCCAGGGCGTCGACTCGGTGTATGACATCGTGTGGAGTTATCTGCCCGACGGGACCCCGATGACCTACGGCACGGTGTTTTTCGAGAACGAGCGCGAGTTTTCGACGTACAACTTCGAGGTCGCCAACGTCGACCTCATGCGCGAGAAGTTTGACGAGTACGAGGCGGAATGCCACGCCTGCCTACGGCACAGGCTGCCGCTCCCCGCCTATGACTGCGTCATGAAGTGCAGTCACGCCTTCAACCTGCTGGACTCGCGCGGCGCCATCTCGGCCACCGAGCGCGCCAACTACATCCTGCGCGTCCGCGCCGTGGCCAAGGCCTGCTGCGAGTCATATCTGACGGAGGTGGCGTCCGCCGTCGAGGGCGCGGGCACGGAAGGGGAGGTGGCCTAGGATGGCCGAGACACGTGACTTTCTGCTCGAGATTGGCTGCGAGGAGATGCCCTCCGCGCCGCTCATGAACGCCCAGAGGCAGCTGGGCGAGCTCGTCCGCGCCGGCCTGGGGCAGGCGGGCCTCGCCTTCGAGGGCCTTGAGACCCTCTCCACGCCCCGTCGCCTCGCCGTCGTCGTCAGGGGTCTGCCGACCCGGACAAGGGAGGTCCGCGAGAGCCGGCGCGGCCCTGCGGCCTCCATCGCGTTTGACGAGGGAGGAAGCCCCACGAAGGCGGCCCTGGGCTTCGCGCGCAAGAACGCCGTCGACGCCGGCGACCTCGTGCGCCGACGTGACGCCGACGGCAGGGAATACGTCTTCGCCGAGCGCGTGAGCCCCTCCCGCCAGAGCGCCCAGATCCTCAGCGAGCTGTCCGAGCACGTCATGGCCTCCCTGGAGTGGCCCAACTACCGCTCCCAGCGCTGGGGCTGCGAGCACCAGACCTTCGTGCGACCCGTTCGCTGGATCTGCGCCCTCTTCGGCGCCGAGGTGGTCCCCGTGACCTACGCGGGCGTCACGAGCGGCGCCACGACGCGAGGTCACCGGGTCATGGGGGCGGGCGAGCATGAGGTCAAGGACCCGGCGAGCTACGTGGAGACGCTCCGCTCCTGTCACGTGATGGGCGAGCGCGAGCGCGCGCAGGTCATCCGGGCGGGCATCGCCGACGTCGAGGCCGCCCGCGACGGGGCCCGGGTGGACACGCCCGCCCGCGTCTTTGACGAGGTCGTGAACCTCTGCGAGTGGCCCCACGTGCTCGTGGGCCGCTTTGACGAGGAGTTCCTCGCGGTGCCCGAGGAGATCATCAGCGAGTCCATGCTCTCCCACCAGCGCTACTTTCCCATCCTGGACGCCTCGGGCGCCCTCACGCGCGAGTTCGTCGTCGTCTCCAACGCCGACCCGGCCTGCGACGACACGGTGATCGACGGCAACGAGCGGGTCGTGAGGGCGCGCCTCGACGACGCCAAGTTCTTCTGGGAGGAGGACCTCAAGCGCCCTCTTGAGGACTACGTGAGCCGCCTGGGCACCGTCGTCTTCCAGGAGCGCCTGGGCACGGTCCTGCAGAAGGCCGAGCGCATGGAGGCCGTCGCCCCCGAGGTCGCCCGCGCGGCGGGCGCGGACGCCGATGTCGTCGCCCATGCGGCGCGCGCGGCCCGTCTTGCCAAGGCCGACCTCGTCACCCAGGCCGTCGTCGAGTTCACGAGCCAGCAGGGCGTCATGGGGGGCTATTACGCCCGGGCCGCCGGCGAGCCCGCCGACGTCGCCGACGCCATTCGCGAGCACTACCGCCCGCGGTTTTCCGGCGACGCGCTGCCCACCGGCGTCGTGGGCACCGCGGTCGCCGTCGCCGACAAGCTCGACACCATCTGCGGCATCTTTGCCATCGACGAGGCCCCGACGGGCTCCAAGGACCCCTTCGCGGTGCGTCGGGCGGCCATCGGCGTCATCGCGCTGCTGCGCTCGCTGCCTCCCGTGAGCCTGCGCGCGCTCATCTCCCTCTCGCTCGACACCTATCAGTCCCAGGGGCTCCCGTTTGACCCCGAGGTCGCCCTTCGTGCGATCGTCGGCTTCTTCCAGGGGCGCCTGGCGACCATCGCTCGCGAGGACGGCGTCTCCGTCGACGTCATCGAAGCCGTCACGGCCGTCGGGGTCATCGACCCCGCCGAGTTCCTCGCGCGCGCCCACGCCCTCGAGGACGCCCGCTCAAGAGAGCCCGAGCTCTTCGAGGATCTGGCCCACGCCTACACCCGTGCCGCCCACCTCGCCGACTCGAGCCTGGCCGGCGAGCCGGACGAGACGACCATGGGCGATGCCGAGCGCGCGCTGCTCGGGGCTTGCCGCGTGGGGTCCGCCTCCGTGCGCGACGCGCTCGCGGCGCACGACTACGAGGCCGCCTGCGTTGCCCTCGCCGAATTGCGCCGACCAATCGACCGGTTCTTCGAGGACGTTCTCGTCATGGACAAGGACACTGGTATCAGGGAGAATCGTCTTAGGCTCCTCAACCTGTTCGTCTCGGTCTTCACGGGCGTGGCGGACGTCGGGGCGCTCTCCAGGGCGCAATAGGGCCAGCAGGCATCGTTTGTGCCGCGAACGTCGTCGGCGGCACCGAGGATTGGGAGGACTATAGATGGTGGAAGATTCGCTTGGCGTGGACATCTTCTCGGACGTCACCCCCGTCGTGTTCGTGCTTTCCGACGCGCGCGGCGAGACTGCGGCGAGCGTCGTCGAGGCGGCAGCCGATCAGTTCAGCGACAAGGTCGTGACCATCAAGCAGCTTGGCAACGTCAAGTCCGTGGACATGGTTCGCACCTACCTGGACTCCAACATCACCGCGGACGTGCCCCTGGCGGTGTTTCATACGATCGTCGACCGCAACCTACGTCGTGACATCCGCCGCGAGCTTGACAGCCGGGGCATTCCGAGCATTGACCTGCTCGGCCCCGCCATCACGGTCATCTCGACGCTCACGGGCGAGGAGCCCCACTACGAGGTGGGCCGCCGCAGCGACAACGAGGCTCAAGTCGGTTAGCACATCCAGACCCTCTCCTGCGCCACAAATATGCCAGGTGGTCAAAGGATTCGATGTTTGGCGGACCTCCCAGGTTCGCGGCGTTGCTGACTAGAATGGATTCGATAGGGAGGCGGCGTTTTTTGGACGCCGTCTTGCAGGAATGGTACGGACAGTCCGTGCCTGGCTATTGATTGGGGTGTCGCATGGCTGAAAAGCATGTATATCGCTTTGGTGTGGACGAGAACGGCCAGAACGTGACGGAGGTCGCCGGCGACTCCGTCGAGAAGGCCCGCTGGATCACCGGCGGCAAGGGCGCCAACCTCGCCGAGATGGCCAACATCGGCCTGCCCGTCCCCCCGGGCTTCTCCATCACCTGCCAGACCTGCGTCGCCTATTCGAGCGCGGGCAACGTCTGGCCCGATGGTGTCCTCGACGAGATTGACGGATATCGCCAGGACCTCGAGCGTCGCATGGGCAAGAAGATCGGCGATGCCGATGACCCGCTGCTCGTCTCCGTCCGCTCCGGCGCCCCCTTCTCCATGCCCGGCATGATGGACACGGTCCTCAACCTCGGCCTCAACGACCAGTCGGTCCTGGGCCTCATCAAGAAGACGGGCAACGAGCGCTTCGGCTGGGACTCCTACCGTCGCTTCGTCCAGATGTTCTCCAACGTCGTCATGGGCGTCGAGGGCCAGCTCTTCGAGGACGCCATCACCGAGATGAAGCGCGCCAAGGGGGTCAAGCTCGACACCGACCTCGACGCCGACGACCTCAAGGAGCTCACGGACCAGTTCAAGCAGATCTTCGCCAGGAACGTCGACTCCCAGGCCCATCCCGAGGTCGCCCCCGGCGGCGTCGCCGCCTTCCCGCAGGACCCGCTGCTCCAGCTGCGTCTTGCCGAGCAGGCCGTCTTTGGGTCCTGGAACACCGAGCGCGCCATCCTCTACCGCAAGCAGAACAAGATTGACGACACGCTCGGCACCGCCGTCAACGTCCAGGTCATGGTCTTCGGCAACATGGGCGACACCTCGGCCACCGGCGTCGCGTTCACGCGCAATCCCGCCGACGGCACCAACGAGCGCTACGGCGACTTCTTGGTCAACGCCCAGGGCGAGGACGTCGTGGCCGGCATCCGCAACACGGAGCCCATCTCGGACCTCCCCAAGATCGCCGGCCTCGAGAAGGCGGGCGAGGACCTGTATCGCGTCTTCGAGATCCTCGAGGACCACTACGCCGACATGATGGACCTCGAGTTCACCATCCAGGAGGGCAAGCTCTGGATGCTGCAGACCCGCGTGGGCAAGCGTACCGCCCTCTCGGCGCTCAAGGTTGCCATGCAGATGGTTGACGAGGGCCGCATCACCAAGGAGCAGGCGATCCTGCGCGTGGCGCCCGACCAGCTCGACCAGCTGCTGCACCCCCAGCTTGACCCCAGCGCGGACTTTGAGGTGGCCGCCAAGGGCATGAACGCCAGCCCCGGCGCCGCCGTCGGCGCGGTCGTCTTCTCCTCCGACGCCGCCGTCCACTACGCCAACGTCGAGAAGCCCTGCATCCTCGTCCGCTGGGAGACCACGCCCGACGACCTCAAGGGCATGGTGGCCGCCGAGGGCATCCTGACCTCGCACGGCGGCAAGACCTCGCACGCGGCCGTCATCGCCCGCGGCATGGGCACCCCCTGCGTCTGCGGCGCCGAGGCGCTCAGGATAGACGCCAAGAACAAGGAGGTCTCCATCGCCGGCACCGACATCACGCTGCACGAGGGGGACATCATCTCCATCAACGGCACGACGGGCGACATCATCGTGGGCGCCGTGCCCCTGAAGCGCCCCGAGCTCACCGGTGACCTCGAGCACATGCTCCAGTGGGCCGACGAGGTTCGTCGGGACGCCTCGCGCGGTCGCATCTTCGGCGTGCGCACCAACGCCGACAACCCCGAGGACGCGCAGCTCTCCGTTGACTTCGGCGCCGAGGGCATCGGCCTCGACCGCACGGAGCACATGTTCCTCGGCGAGCGCAAGCAGATCATCCAGTCCTTCATCCTCGCCGAGACCGACGGCCAGAAGCAGCAGGCCCTCGGCCAGCTCCTCAAGGCCCAGACCGGCGACTTCGAGGGCATGTTCAGGGCCATGGACGGCAAGGCCGTCATCGTGCGCCTGCTCGACCCGCCCCTGCACGAGTTCCTCGACGACCCCCGCGAGCTTGCCGTCGAGATTGCTCATGCCGAGGGCCGCGGCGAGAACGAGACCCAGATCGTGGCCATGCGCGAGCGCCTCGCCCGCCTGGACTCCTTCCAGGAGGCCAACCCCATGCTCGGCCTGCGCGGCTGCCGTCTGGGCATCGTCTATCCCGAGCTCAACGACATGCAGGTTCGCGCCATCGCCGGCGCCGCCGCCACGCTCAAGAAGCAGGGCCTTGACCCCAAGCCCGAGATCATGGTCCCGCTCATCTCCACGGTCGATGAGCTCAGGCTCGTCCGCGAGCAGGTCGAGGCCGGCATCAGGGCCGTCGAGGAGTCCGAGGGCGTGGAGCTCTCCATCCCCATCGGCTGCATGATCGAGCTGCCGCGCGCGGCCGTGACCGCCGATGAGATCGGCATGTACGCCGACTTCTTCTCCTTCGGCACCAACGACCTCACGCAGACCGCCTTCGGCTTCTCGCGCGACGACGTCGAGAGCGCCTTCATCCCGCAGTACCTCGCCAAGAAGGTCCTCAAGACCAACCCGTTCGAGACGCTTGACGCCGGCGTCGCCAAGCTCGTCGAGATGGGCGTCAAGGGCGGTCGTTCCGCCAACGAGACCATCGTCTGCGGCGTCTGCGGCGAGACGGGCGGAGACCCCGACTCCATCAAGATGTACTATGACCTCGGCCTTGACTACGTCTCCTGCTCGCCCTACCGCGTGCCCATCGCACGCCTCGCCGGCGCGCAGGCCAAGATCCTCTCCAACGGCGGGCCCGCGACGGTCGCCTAGGTGAGGCCAGAGCGGTAGAACGAGAGGGGGAAGGGGCCTGGCTCCTTCCCCCTCTCTTTTGGAAGGGAGTCTCCCATGGGCAAGGGCCTCGCCCTCATCAGTCGCAAGGATCTCGAGGGCAGGGAGCGACGGCTCCTTTGTAGTGCCGCCTGTCGAGCCGACCAGAGCAAGGGGAGGCTCCGCATCGAGCAGGACGATCCCTACCGCACCTGCTTTCAGCAGGACCGCGACCGCATCCTGCACAGCAAGAGCTTCAGGAGGCTGGCCAACAAGACGCAGGTGTTCCTCGCGCCCGACGGCGACCACTACCGCACACGGCTCACGCACACGCTCGAGGTGGCGCAGATAGCCGGCTCGATAGCCCGGCCCCTCGGCCTCAACGAGGACCTCACCGAGGCCGTCGCGCTCGGGCATGACCTGGGCCACACGCCGTTCGGCCATGCCGGCGAGCGGGCCCTCAGGGCGGCGCAGGCCAAGGTCCTGAGCGTGGACCCTGCGGCGGAGGGCCTCTTCTCGCACAGTGAGCAGAGCGTCCGCATCGTCGAGACGCTCGAGCGGGACGGACGCGGCCTCAATCTCACGGCCGAGGTCGTAGACGGTATCCTCTGCCACAACTGCGGACCCGTCGCCTCCACCCTGGAGGGGCGCATCGTCGCGCTTGCCGACAGGATCGCCTACGTGACCCATGACATGGACGACGCCAAGCGGGCGGGCTTGCTCAAGGAGGAGTCTCTGCCTGCCGCCTATCGCGACGTTCTGGGCACGAGCTCGTCGGAGCGCATAGAGACCATGGTCCATGACGCGGTCGAGACGAGCGCGCGGGCGGGGGACATCCTCATGTCAGACACGGTGGGCAGCGCCATGCTGGGCATGCGCCGCTTTCTCTTTGAGAACCTCTACCTGCACGGCGAGGCGAAGCGCGAGGAGCCCAAGGCGTCTCATCTCGTTTTTGAGCTCTTCCTGCACTTTTATGCCCACCCCGACGAGCTTCCGCCGGCATGCGAGGGCTGCGAGGACGACCCCCTCCATGTGCGGGCGGCCGACCACGTGAGCAGCATGACGGACCGCTTTGCCATCCGCTGCTACGAGAGGATCAACGTCCCCAAGGCCTGGAGCCTGTCGGGGATGGCCGTGGTGTGAGCCATGCCCATGGTTCTGGGGTTGCCGGGCGTGGGAAGCTTTGCTATCCTTAAAAAGGTAACTAAGGTTAACTTTTTAAGGAGGCTCGACAGTGGAGACGCCGTCAAGGGAAGGGGGCTCACCCCTTGCCCGGCTGTATGAGTGGTCCCGGCCCTATCACGGACTCTACCTGCTCTCGGTCCTGTTGGCGGTCGTCGGCGTCGCCGGCAGCGTCCTGCCGTACGTCGCCGCAGGCAACATGGTCGTGGCTGTCCTGCAGGGCAGGCGGGAGCTCGGCCTCTACGTCGGCTGGTGCGCCTTTGCGGCGGCAAGCTATGGCTGCTACGTCCTGTTCCACTATGCCTCGACGTCTGTCTCGCACCTTGCGACGTTCAGGACCATCTCCGCCGTGCGCAGGCTCGTCGCGACCAAGCTCGCCCGCGTGCCGATGGGCTATGTACTCGACACGCCCTCGGGCACCCTCAAGAACATCCTCGTCGAGAAGGCCGACGGCATCGAGACGGTCCTCGCCCACGCGGTGCCCGAGATGACCAGCAACCTCCTGGTGCCGGTGGTCGTCGTCGCCTATCTGTTCTCGCTCGACTGGAGGTTGGCGCTCGTCTCCCTTGCGACGCTGCCCGTCGGCGCGCTCGCGCTCGGCCAGATGATGCGCGACTATGAGAGCTGGTATGGCAGAACGGTCAGGACGGGCAACGAGATGTCGTCCGCGGCGGTCGAGTACGTGAACGGCATACAGGTGATCAAGGCCTTCGGTCGCTCGGCGAGCTCGTATGAGAAGTTCTCGACGGCCGCGCGGAACCACGCTCGCTCCTACATCGACTGGATGGCCCACTGCCAGGTCTGGTCCGACCTGGCCCTTGCCATCATGCCCGCGACGCTGGTGGGAGTCCTGCCCGTGGGCTGCATGCTCGTCTCGGCGGGCCAGCTGGCCCCCGAGACCCTTGTCCTGGCGGCCACGCTCTCCTTGGGCATCTTCCCACCGCTGTATGCCGCACTCAGCTTCTTCGACTCCCTCGCCCAGGTCGGGACCATCGTCGGGCAGATCTCGGGCGTGCTTGACGAGAGGGAGCAGCGCCGGGCTGACGATGGCGCCGTCCTGCCTGCGCTTGAGGACGTGCCCGGCATCGAGCTTTCGGGCGTGCGCTTCTCCTATGGTGATGTCGAGGTCCTCCATGGGGTGGACCTCTCCGTCATGCCGGGCTCCGTCTGCGCCCTCGTGGGCCCCAGCGGCTCGGGCAAATCGACCCTGGCGCGGCTCATGGCCGGGTATTGGGACCCGGACGCGGGGACCGTGAGCCTTGGGGGCCGCAATCTCACGAGCCTCTCGGCACGCCAGCTCGCCGACGAGGTCGCCTATGTGTCCCAGGAGTGCTACCTCTTCAATGACTCGATCATGGAGAACATCCGGATGGGGCGGCCCGACGCGACGGACGCCGAGGTGATGGAAGCAGCCCGCCTCTGCGGATGCCACGAGTTCATCATGGCGCTCGACCACGGGTACCAGACCGTGGTGGGTGACGCCGGCGGTCACCTCTCGGGCGGGGAGCGTCAGCGCGTCGCCATCGTCCGCGCCATGCTGCACGATAGTCCCGTCATCATTCTGGACGAGGCGACCGCCTACACGGACCCCGAGAGCGAGGCACAGGTGGAGGCCGCCGTCTCTCGCCTCATCCGCGGCCGCACGCTCGTCGTCATAGCGCATCGCCTCTCCACCATAACCACCGCAGACAGGATCGTCGTCGTGGACGGCGGGCTCGTGCGCGCCAGCGGGACGCATGAGGAGCTCATGGAAGAGTGTGCGCTGTACCGCAGGATGTACCTCACGCACAGGGGCGCCCGCGACGAGGCGCAGGAAGGGGAGTAGCCATGCTTTCTACCATCCGCGCGTACTTCGCCTTTGGGGGTGCGAACGCGGCCAAGCTGCGTCGAGGCATGGCATGGGCGGTGGCGAACTCCCTCTTCGAGGCGCTGCAGATTCTCGCCCTCTCCATCGTCCTCAGCGCCGTCGCGCGCCGCGAGCTCAGCTCATCGACTGCCGTCTCGTCACTTCTCGTCATGCTTGTCTCCATCGCCGGCAGCTTCGTCACGGCTCACTTCAAGAGCCAGAACTTCTGCGACGGCAACTACTCCATGTGCGGCGAGAAGCGCGCCGCTATAGGGGACCACCTCCGCCTTTTGCCCATGGGCTACTTCAACGAGACCAGCCTCGGCGAGATGGCGAGCACCATGACGAGCACCCTCGATGACGTGCAAAACGCCGGCGGCATCGTCTACACCAACGTCATCTCGGGCCTCGTGCTCACCCTGATCATGTCCCTCTCGCTGGGCGTGATGGACCCGCGCTGCGGCTTGCTCGCGCTCGCCACCCTCGCCGGCGTGCTGGGGGTCATGGCCGTCATGCAGCGCGTCTCACGCGCCACCTCGCGCCGTCGAGTCGAGGCACAGCAGGGCCTCGTGGGCGCCGTCCTTGAATACGTGCAGGGCATGTCGGTCGTGAGGGCCTTCTCGGTCGCAAAGCGCGCCGAGAGCCGCCTTGGTGCGGCAATACGGTCCTGCGAGGCCGTCAACCTCGGCCTCGAGCTTCGCTTCATCGGCTTCATGGTGCTGGAGGCGGCAATCTGCAAGGCCGCCAGCGTTGGCCTGTGCCTCCTCTCCGTCCATCTTTGGGTCTCGGGCTCGCTCGAGACGGGCACCTGCCTCACCATGCTCGTCGCGTCGTTCCTGGTCTTCGCCAAGCTCGAGCTCGTCGGCAGCTATGCCAGCCTGCTGCGCATGATCGACCTCAGCATGGACAAGGTGAACGCGCTCATCGCCACGCCCCCCATGGACGAGGGGGCGGGCGTCGAGTCAAGCGAGGGCTTTGACATACGGCTGGAGGACGTCTCGTTCAGCTATGGGGGGCGTCGAGTGGTCGATCGCGTTTCGCTCGACATCCCTCAGGGCAGCTCCTGCGCCCTCGTCGGTCCCTCCGGCGCGGGCAAGACTACGCTCGCGCACCTCATGGTGCGCTTCTGGGACGTGA
This sequence comes from Olsenella sp. HMSC062G07, assembly GCF_001811895.1. Taxonomy (NCBI): domain Bacteria; kingdom Bacillati; phylum Actinomycetota; class Coriobacteriia; order Coriobacteriales; family Atopobiaceae; genus Olsenella; species Olsenella sp. HMSC062G07. The sequence continues at coordinate 973,711 of NZ_KV806951.1, read as the reverse complement.
GCGCGGGCCGCGTCCTCGTGGGGGGCCATGACGTGCGCGACTGGAAGGTAGACGCGCTCCTCTCCAACTTCTCCATGGTGTTCCAGGGCGTCTACCTCTTTGACGACACGGTCGAGAACAACATCAAGTTCGGCAGGCCTGAGGCCAGTCATGAGGAGGTGGTGGAGGCGGCCCGTCGCGCCTGCTGCGACACCTTCATCGAGAGCCTTCCCCAGGGCTACGAGACGAGGGTGGGCGAGGGCGGGGCTGCGCTCTCGGGTGGTGAGCGCCAGCGGCTCTCCATCGCCCGCGCCATCCTGAAGGATGCCCCCGTCGTCATTCTGGACGAGGCAACGGCAAACGTGGACCCCGAGAACGAGCTCGAGCTCCAACGTGCCGTCGAGGAGCTGAGACGCGGAAAGACGGTCATCATGATAGCCCACCGGCTGAAGACCGTGAGGACGGTTGACCAGATCGCGGTGATTGACGCCGGGAGGATCGTCCAGCGCGGAACCCATGACGAGCTCATGCGCTCGGGCGGCATCTACCGAGATTTCGTGGGCATGCGTGAGAGGGCAATCGGATGGAGGCTCGCCCGTTCCTAGGACAGACGCGCGTCTTGCGGCATGGAAGGGTGGAAATGATGAAATGCGGCTTGCCCTCGCGGGCCTTGAGTCCTACAATACTCTTTCGTGTGCAAAGCTATGTGTCACGCCAAGACGGTGGCACCTCTAGAGACGAGGAAACTATGGACTACATTCGCGCCATCGAGCGCCAGCAGATCCGCGAGGACATCCCGCAGGTCCGCGTCGGCGACAACGTCAAGGTTCACTACCGCATCAAGGAGGGCGACCGCGAGCGCGAGCAGGTCTTCCAGGGCGACGTCATCCGCATGAGCGGCGGCAGCTCCCGCGAGACCTTCACCGTCCGCAAGATCAGCTTCGGCGTGGGCGTCGAGCGCACCTTCCCCCTCCACAGCCCCAAGATCGCCAAGCTCGAGGTCGTCCGTCATGGCGCCGTCCGTCGCGCCAAGCTCTATTATCTGCGCGACCGCGTGGGCAAGGCGGCCCGCATCCGCGAGAAGCGCTAAGACGTCAGCGAAGGCCCCGGGAGACCGGGGCCTGTTCGTAAGGAGGTCCCATGGCGCGGCCGCAGGCCGCCTCGGCTCGCGAGGTCGCCGCCCTTCTGGGCGAGGCGGACGCGGACGAGCTGGGCGAGCTGATCGCACGGTATGCCGACGACCCGCGCCGGCAGGTGGCGCACGCCGTCGCCGTCGCCGCGAGGCGACGCGAGCGTGAGCTGGCGGAGCGAGAACGCGTGCGCTCGCTGTACAGGCTGCAGCGCGAGCTGGGGGGCTCGGGCGTCGTGCTGGGCGTGGACGAGGTCGGGCGCGGGGCTCTGGCGGGACCCCTCACCGTCTGCGCCGTGGCGCTGCCGGACGACCCCGTCATATGGGGCATCAACGACTCCAAGCAGCTGACGCCCGCGCGCAGGGAGGTCCTGGCCGCCCGAATCCTGGCAGTGGCTGCGGCCGTGGGCGTCTGTCACGTCGAGCCTGCCGACATCGACGAGCTGGGCATGGGTCAGGCCCTGCGTCGGGCCATGGCGGGGGCCATACGCGACGCCGACGTGACGCCCGCATGCGTCCTCATCGACGGCAACCCCGTCCATGTGCACCCGCTCGAGCGTACGGTGGTGCACGGCGACGCCCGCATAGCCTCCATCGCCGCCGCGTCCATCGTGGCAAAGGTCACGCGCGACGCCCTGATGCGCGCCTACGATGAGGAGTATCCCGGCTATCACCTTGCGGCCTGCAAGGGCTATGCCTCCGCCAAGCACATAGCGGCCATCCGCGAGCGCGGGCTCACGCCGCTTCACCGGGCGAGCTTCTGTGGAAACTTCCTGGAGACGCCCCGCCTCTTCTGAGGGCCTCGCGCTCGCCCTCGCAGCGGTCGCGTCTCATCCGGTCCCCTGAGCTTTTGAAACGGTCTGTCTGCGTCGCCTGCGCGACGCCGCCGCAGGCCGCCGCAGACGGGTGCGAGCCCCCCGCAAGTTCGGCCTGGCATCCTTGGCGTACGCACACGACCAAGGAGGGACCGATGGACGACGCCAGCTTTGTCTCGAGAATGACCTTCGGCAGGGGGGCTGAGGATCCCATGCCCGTCGACGCAGGGCCTGGCAAGGGCCTCGAGGCGAAGGAGGGGGCCGACGCTGTCCACGGTGACGTGGGCCCTGAGCATCTTCGCGCGCGCCAGGACGCCTGGTGGTCATCCGTGGACGACTGCTGGGAGCCCAAAGGCACCTCGCCCTATGACATGAGCCCGCGCGAGGTGGGCCGCCTCGGCGAGCGCCTCGCCGCCAGCTACCTCGTGCGCCGGGGCTTCGAGCTGCTGGAGCGCAATCTCGTCAACGCCGGCGGCGAGGCGGACATCGTTGCCAGGGATGACGATTGCGTCGTCCTCGTGGAGGTCAAGACGCGCGTCGCGCGCCCCGACGACGTTGACGTGGTCCCCGAGCTGGCCGTCACCAAGGACAAGCGCCGCCGCTATCGCAACATCGCCCTGGCCTATCTCCTTGAGCACGAGAAGACGGAGTGTCTGCGCTTTGACGTCATCGCCATCAAGGTGGAAGGCGAGCGGCAGGCTCATCTGCGGCACCTCATCGGCGCTTTCGCCTGGGACCTCTGATGGCGGCGTCAAACGTGTCGGTGGCGTCGGCCTGCCTCTGGGGCGTCGAGGCGCTGCCCATACAGGTCGAAGTGGCCACGTCGGCGGGACTGCCCGGCATCTCCATCGTGGGGCTCCCGGGGGCGGGGGTCATGGACGCCCGCTCGCGGGTGCGCTGCGCCCTCAAGTCCTGCGGGTTCAAGATGCCGCCCCTGCACTATACCGTCAACCTCGCGCCTGCTGGCATCAGAAAGAACGGCACGGGCTTTGACCTTCCCATCGCTGTGGCCGTCCTCGCCCTGAGCGGGCAGATGTCCACCGAGGGGCTCGACCGCTGCCTCTTCGTGGGCGAGCTGGGTCTGGCGGGCGAGGTGTGCGAGACGCGCGGCACGGTGGCCTATCAGATGCTCGCTCGCAGGCTGGGGGTTCGGCTCGTGGGCGCGGGCGGCGCGACGTTGGGTGCTGACGGCTGCGACCTGCGGCCCCTGCGGAGCCTGGCGGACCTTCGCCGGGGCGTGAAGGAGCTGCCTCGCGCGTCCCGCCCTGCCCCGGGCCTCGCGCCCAGTGGCGACGGTCGTGTCAAGGGGCTTGACTTTGTCGACGTGTACGGCCAGGAGGAGGCGAAGAGGGCGCTGGTCATCGCCGCCGCAGGCAAACACGGCCTGCTCATGGTGGGGTCTCCCGGGGCCGGCAAGACCATGCTGGCCCGGCGCCTCCCCTCCATCCTGCCCCCTCTCACCGACGCCGAGCTCGAGGAGGTGCTGCTGATGTCGTCGGTGTCAGGCCAGCCCGTCGACGACATGGCCGTCTTTCGGCGGCGACCCTTCAGGGCGCCGCATCATTCCGTCTCCCTGGGTGGCCTGGTGGGCGGCGGACGTCCCGTCATACCTGGAGAGATCTCCCTTGCCCATCATGGCGTGCTGTTTCTGGACGAGCTTCCGGAGTTTGCGACGAACGTCCTGCAGGCCCTGCGTCAGCCCATGGAGGACCGCTGCGTGCGCCTGGTGCGAGTGGACGGCCTCTACAGCTTCCCCTGCGACTTTCAGCTCGTGGCCGCGGCAAACCCCTGTCCCTGCGGGCATCTGGGAGACCCGGCGCGCAGCTGCAGCTGCGCGCCCGGGCGCGTCCAGGCGTACCAGGGACGCATCGGCGGGCCCCTCATGGACAGGATCGACCTGCACCTTGACGTGAGGCGTCCGCCCTCGCAGCTCGTGGTGAAGGGGGTGCGGGGGATGGGCTCCGCCCAGATGCGCGAGCTCGTGATGGGCGCGCGGGAGCGCAGGGCCCGTCGCGCCAGGCGGTCCGTCGGCGCCGCCGCGCCGCTCGCCGAGCGACTGCTCATGGAGGGGAGCGCCCAGAGCTGCCTCGAAGGGCTTGCGGCGCGCCTCGCCCTGGGAGGGCGCACCATCGTGAAGATCGCGCGCGTCGCGCGCACCATCGCGGACGTGGAGGGCAGCGACAAGGTTCTCAGGGACCACGTGCTCGAGGCGAGCGGCTACAGAAGCCGGGCGGGGGAGCGTGAGGGGCATGTCTGATTGTCGGGCGCGACACGAGCGCCACGACGTCGCGCGCGGGGACGTCGGCTATCCCGTCGCCCTAACCGACCTCGAGGACGCGCCCTCCCAGCTCCACGTGCTCGGCGACGTCGCGGTTTTGGGCGAGAGGTGCGTCTCCGTCATAGGGGCCCGCCGGGCCACGCCCTACGGCCTCGCCGCGGCCCGCCTCGCGGGGAGGGTGGCGGCGGAGTGCGGCCTGGTCGTCGTGACCGGCGGGGCCATGGGCTGCGACCACGCGGCCTGCCGCGCGGCGCTCGACGCGGGCGGCAGGACGATCATCGTGGCGGGCACCGGGGCCGACGTCACCTATCCGCAGAGCTCGCGCGACATCTTCCTGGAGGCTCCCGACCAGGGCGCCGTCGTCTCCCTGGAGCCCTGGGGCCAAACACCGCGCCGTTACGCGTTTCCCAAGAGGAACCGCGTCATCGCCGCCCTGTCGCAGAGCCTGATCATCTGCGAGGCCGGGCTGCGGTCGGGAACCTTCTCCACCGCCGTCGCGGCCGACGACCTGGGACGCGACCTCTACGTGGTTCCCGGCAGCATCTTCTCGCCGGAGTCCATGGGCGCCAACCGGCTCATCGCCGACGGCGCCTGCGTCATCGCCTCCGAGATGGACCTCGAGCAGCGCATCGCGCTCGACTACGGCGTCCTCAGAATGGTGCGCGAGGGCGCCCGACGCCCCGAGGGAAGGCTGCTCGCGGCGCTCGTCAGCGAGCCGACGCGCCCCGACGACCTTGCCCGATACCTCCAGCAGGGCATCGTTCAGGTGCTGGGCGCGCTTGCCGACTATGAGTCGCGCGGCGTGGTGAGGAGGCTTCCCGACGGCCGCTTCAGCCTGACGGAGACGGCGTACCTCGCGCACGGTACAATGGGGGCGTCACATGACGCAGAGCCGGCGAACGCCGGGGGCGAGGGGGGCCGCTAGGTGCAGGACGCTCGGGTTATCGTCGTCGGCGGGGGGCTCGCGGGCTGCGAGTGCGCGCTGCAGCTGGCGCGACGCGGCGTCGCCGTGACGCTCTTTGAGCAGCGTCCCGCCGTGACGTCGCCGGCGCATCATACGGGCGACTTCGCCGAGCTCGTATGCTCCAACTCGTTCAAGTCAACCCGTCATGACTCCGCGGCGGGCCTCCTCAAGGAGGAGCTGCGTGCGATGGGCTCCGTCCTGCTTTCCTGCGCCTTTGAGGCCCGCGTCCCCGCTGGCGGGGCCCTCGCGGTGGACCGTGCGCGCTTCTCGAGGCTCGTTGGCGCCGCCCTTGAGGAGAGCCCCCTCATCGAGCTGCGTCGCCAGGAGCTGACGTCCGTGCCGGAGGGACCCTGCGTCATCGCCGCGGGCCCCCTGTGCTCTCCGGCCCTGTTCGAGGACCTGCGCGCCCGCCTTGGCTCGTCCTCCCTGTCCTTCTACGACGCCGCCGCACCCATCGTTGACGCCGAGACGCTCGATCGCTCGGTGGTCTTCGAGCAGTCCCGCTACGGGGGGGAGGGCGGCGACTACCTCAACTGCCCGCTGACCCGAGAGGAGTACGACGCCTTCCTTGACGAGCTCGTCTCGGCGCGTCGGACCATTCTCAGGGACTTTGAGCGCTCCGAGCTCTTCTGCGCCTGTCAGCCGGTGGAGGAGGTGGCGCGCACGGGACGCGACGCCCTGCGCTTTGGCGCCTTGAAGCCGGTCGGGCTCACCGACCCGCGAACGGGGCGCCGTCCCTGGGCCGTGGTGCAGCTGAGGGCCGAGAACGCCGCGCGCAGCGCCTACAACATCGTGGGCTTCCAGACCAACCTCACCTGGGGCGAGCAGGCGCGCGTGTTCCGGATGATTCCGGGGCTCGCGGGCGCGGAGTTCTTCCGCTTTGGTGTCATGCACCGCAACTCCTTCGTCGACGCTCCCCGCGCCTTGGACGAGAGCTTTGCCATACCGGGCACCAGCTGCCGGCTGGCGGGCCAGATCTGCGGCACCGAGGGGTATGCCGAGGCGCTTGCCTCAGGTCTGCTCGCGGCTCTCAACACGGTTGCCGACCTGCGCGGGATTGCGCGCGTCAGCCTTCCGGTCACGGGGGCGCTCGGCTCCTTGGCGGCCTGGGCGACCAACCCCGCCACGACGGACTATCAGCCCATGCACGTGAACTTCGGGCTGGTGCCCCCGCTCGCGGGCCCGCGCAAAAAAAA
>NZ_KV806951.1:912988-967250 GCF_001811895.1 Olsenella sp. HMSC062G07 | reverse complement strand
AAAAAAAAGCGCGAGCGCTATCAGGCCTACGCCGACCGCGCGACGGAGGACCTCGCCCGCTACCTGGCGAGCCGCCCGGAGCTCTTCGAGGTGTCCCATGCCTAGCGCCCGCCGCCACGCGGCCGCCGGCGACCTTTCCGAGTCTGTCGCCGACCCCCAGGACGCCCGCCTCAGAGAGGACGAGGAGCGCTTCCTTGAGCATCTCCGCGTGGCGCGCGGCCTCTCGCCTCACACGATACGGGCCTACCGGTCCGACCTTGACGCCTATCGGTCATGGGTGGTGCGCCACGGCAGGGACGCGCGCGAGGTCTCCCATCGCGACCTGCGCGGCTTCTTGGGGGAGCTTTCGCGGGCGCGCTACGCCACGACGACCATCGACCGCCGGCTCTCCGCCGTGCGCAGCTTCTATCGCTGGCTCGCTCGTGAGGGGATCTGCGACAAGGTCGCCGCCGACGCGATCGCAAGCCCCAAGGCCGCCCGCTCGCTGCCCCGCACGATCGACGACGCGGACGTGAGCCGCCTTTTGGACGCCTGCGAGCAGGACGTCGCGGGACGCCGTGACGCCCTGCTCATCGAGCTGCTCTACGCCACGGGCGCGCGTATCTCCGAGGTCGCCCGGCTCACGGTGGGAAGCGTTGACGTCGCGCGCGGGCAGGTGCGACTGTTTGGCAAGGGCTCCAAGGAGCGCATCGTGCCGCTCTACCGCGGAATCGTCGAGCGGCTCTGCTCGTACGTGCGCGGCCCTCGCGCGGAGCTCGCGTCCCGGGCGCGCGGGGGCAGGACCGAGGCCCTGTTCGTCTCGATCAGGGGTAACGCCATGAGCGCCGACGCGCTGAGGGCGGCCTTCGAGCGTCGGGTCAGCCTCGCGGGGCTCTCGGACGAGGTGACGCCGCACACGCTTCGTCACAGCTATGCGACCGAACTGCTCGCCGGCGGTGCCGACCTGCGCAGCGTCCAGGAGCTGCTGGGTCACGCAAGCCTCTCGACGACGCAGATCTACACGCACCTGTCGGCCGAGCGCCTGAAAGAGGCCGCGCGTCAGGCGCACCCGCGCGCCGAGTGACGACGCGCCGCTGCCCTTCTTCGTTCACTAACTGTGGATGAACGAGCGCACGGCGTCGTTCTTGGTGGCGCGGACGCGGCGCGCCTGCTACAATCAAGAGCTGCCGTGCGACCGCACGGCGTCAATTCGCACGCGTGGCTACTCGAACCCCTGGTGCCCAGGCCTCTTGCCAAGGCGTGGGTGGGGCTTTGGGACTGACACCACGCGGAGGCCCAACCAACGGAGGTTAGAACATGGCTGTCAAGATTAATATTCGCACCCTGCTCGAGGCCGGCTGCCACTACGGTCACCAGACCCGTCGCTGGAATCCCAAGATGAGGGAGTACATCTTCGGCGAGCGCAACGGCATCTACATCCTCGACCTCAAGAAGACCGTCCTCGGTGCCGACAGGGCCTACAGCTTCCTCAAGGAGACCGCCGCCAAGGGCGGGCGCGTGCTGTTCGTGGGCACCAAGAAGCAGGCCCAGGAGCCCGTCGCCGCCCAGGCCGAGCGCGCGGGCATGCCCTACATCAACCAGCGCTGGCTCGGCGGCATGCTCACCAACTTCGTGACCATGCGCTCCCGCATCGACCGCATGGAGGAGCTCGAGGCCATGGTGGAGGACGGTCGCATGGCGCTTCGCGGCAAGAAGGAGCAGGCCGTGCTCACCAAGGAGCTTGAGAAGCTCCAGCGCAACCTCGGCGGCGTCCGCGACATGAAGAGCCTGCCGCAGGCCCTCTTCGTCATCGACTCCAAGCGCGAGGAGATCGCGATTCGCGAGGCCAACCGTCTGCACATCCCCGTCGTCGCCCTGCTGGACACCAACTCCGACCCCGACGTCGTCGACTATGGTATCCCCGCGAACGATGACGCCATCCGCTCGGTGAACCTCATGTGCGAGCTCGTCGCCGACGCCGTCCTCGCGGGCTCCGGCAAGGAGCAGATCAGCGTCGAGGAGATGGAGGCCGGCCAGACCACGCCTGCCGTCGAGACGACCCCCGCTTCCGAGCCCGCCGCCGCGCCCGAGGGCACGCCTGACGCCGGCAAGGCCGAGTAGCTCGAGCCCAGACACATCAGCTCTCAGGACCCAAGAAGGAGACACACCATGGCCAACGTTACCGCCGCAATGGTCAAGCAGCTGCGCGAGATGACCGACTCGCCCATGATGGAGTGCAAGAAGGCCCTCGTCGAGGCCGACGGGGACATTGAGAAGGCCGTTGACGTGCTGCGCAAGATGGGCGTCGCCAAGGCCGTCAAGCGCGCCGGCCGCGACACCAATGAGGGCACCATCGCCACGCACATCTCCGAGGACGGCAAGGTGGGTGCGATTCTCGAGCTCACCTGCGAGACCGACTTCGTAGGCACGAACCCCAAGTTCACCGACTTTGCCGCCGAGCTCGCCAAGGTCGTCGCGCAGAACGATCCCGCGGACGTCGAGGCGCTCAAGGCCTGCGCCATGGGAGACGCGACCGTGGCCGACGAGCTCACCGAGATGATTCACGTCATCGGTGAGAACATGAAGATCGCCCGTTTTCGCCGCGTGAGCGTCGAGGACGGCGCCCTCTCCTCCTACGTGCACCTGGGCGGCAAGCTTGCCGACCTCGCCTGGTTCTCGCTCGCCAAGGCCGAGACGGCGCAGAGCGACACGTTCAAGGTCTTCGCGCATGACGTCGCCATGCAGGTTGCCGCCGCCGCGCCCGTGGCTGCCAGGCGCGAGGACGTGCCCGCCGAGACCGTGGAGCACGAGAAGTCCATCTACATGGCCCAGGCCGCCGAGTCCGGCAAGCCCGCGTTCATCCAGGAGAAGATTGCCGTCGGCAAGCTCGAGAAGTTCTACAAGGAGATCGTCCTCACCGAGCAGGAGTTCATCAAGGACTCCTCGATGACCATCGCCGATTACGCCGCCAAGGTCGGCAAGGAGCTCGGCGACACCGTCAAGGTGGAGGGCTTCGTCCGCTTCGCCTTCGGGGAGTAGGTCTCGGGGCCTGCGGATGCTGCGCCTGTCAGGCCCGCACCACACGGTGCGGGCCTTTTTTGGGCCGCGCGGACGTCGCGCACGAGGCGGACGGCACGCCTTTGCGGGCGCGTCCGCGTCGGGGGAGGGGGGAGTCTGCGGGCTCTGGTAGAATTGACGGGGCCAGGCTGCTGCCGGGCCACTTGAAGGGCTCGCGTCTGGAGGTCAACGGTGACTACGTACAAGTACAAGCGCGTCTTGCTCAAGCTGTCCGGCGAGGCGCTCATGGGCGACAAGGACTTCGGGATCGACCCCTGCGTCCCCCAGAAGATCGCCGACGACATCAAGCCCGCCTATGACAACGGCGTGCAGATAGCCGTCGTCGTGGGCGGCGGCAACATCTTTCGAGGCCTCTCCGGCGCTGCCGCCGGCATGGATCGCGCCCAGGGCGACAACATGGGCATGCTCGCGACGGTCATCAACTCCCTCGCGCTGCAGGACTGCTTCGAGCGCAACGGCATGCAGTGCCGCGTCATGAGCGCCATCGAGATGCACCAGGTGTCCGAGACCTACATTCGGCGCCGTGCGATTCGCCACCTCGAGAAGGGTCGCATCACCATCTTCGCGGCGGGCACCGGCAATCCCTACTTCACCACCGACACGGCGGCGGCCCTCAGGGCCTGCGAGATCGGCGCGGAGGTGCTCATGAAGGCGACGCAGGTGGACGGCATCTACGACGCTGACCCCCGCACGAACGAGGATGCCACCAAGTACGATACCATCAGCTACACGGAGGTCCTCCTCAAGGGTCTACAGGTCATGGACTCTACGGCCACGGCGCTCTGCCATGACAACCACATGCCCATCATGGTGTTCAACCTTGATGGCACCGACATATTCGAGCGCGCCCTCAAGGGCGAGTCCGTGGGAACGACCGTCGTTGACGAATAGGAGACAGCTATGAGCGAGTACACCGACTCGGCCAAGAGGCACATGGAGAAGTGCGTTGACGCCCTGGGCCACAACTTCTCGAAGGTGCGCACGGGGCGCGCCAACCCCCATGTCCTCGATGACATCCGGGTTGACTACTACGGTCAGTCAACCCCGGTCAACCAGCTTGCGGGCATCAAGTCCGAGGCGTCCCTGCTCATCGTCGAGCCCTGGGACAAGAGCTCCCTCAAGGCCGTCGAGAAGGCCATCGCCTCCTCGGACCTGGGCATCACGCCCAGCAACGACGGCGTGAGCATTCGCCTGCCCTTCCCCAAGCCCACCGAGGAGCGCCGCCGTGAGCTTGCCAAGGAGTGCAGCAAGTACGCCGAGGAGGCGAAGATTTCCGTGCGCAACGCCCGTCGCGACGCCAACAGCCTCGCCGAGCGCGCCGAGAAGGCGGGCGACCTCTCCGAGGACGACGTCAGTCGCGAGAAGAAGTCCATCCAGAAGCTCACGGACGGCTTCATCGAAAGGATCGACGCCATGCTCAAGGCGAAGACCGCCGAGGTCATGGAGATATAAGTGGAGTTTGACCTCGACAAGCTGCGCGCGCACTATGCCGATGCCCGGAAGGACGTCTCCCTGGCCGACGTCGACCTCTCGCGCCTGCCCTCCCACGTCTCGATCATCATGGACGGCAACGGCCGCTGGGCCCAGGCCCGGGGCCTCGACCGCTCCCGAGGCCACGTTGCCGGCGTGGACGCGCTGCGCGAGACGGTCACGACGAGTGTGCGTCTGGGGTTGGATGTGCTGTCGGCCTACGCCTTCTCCACGGAGAACTGGCGTCGTCCCCAGCGCGAGGTCGACCTGCTCATGCACCTGTTTGCCACCACGCTCGTCAAGGAGCTCCCCCTCTTTCGCCAGGAGAACGTGAGGCTGCGCTTCCTGGGCGACCTCGATGCCCTGCCCCGCAAGACCCACGACGTCTTCATGCGCGGCCTGGACGAGACGGCCGGCAACACCGGCATGACCTTCGCGCTGGCGGTCAACTACGGCTCGCGCGCCGAGATCGCCCGTGCTGCCCGCCTTGTCGCCCTCGACGTCGTCGAGGGGCGCTCGCGCGTCGAGGACGTCGACGAGGAGACGCTGGGACGGCACCTCTACACGGCGGGACTTGCTGACCCTGACCTGCTCATTCGCACCTCCGGCGAGCTGAGGCTCTCCAACTACCTGCTGTGGCAGCTGGCATACACGGAGCTGTACGTGTCACGCGTGTTGTGGCCCGACTTCGATCGCTGGGAGCTGCTTCGCGCCATCCGGGACTTTCAGTCCCGCGACCGCCGCTTTGGGGGTGTCCACTCGTCGTGAGCGACGCATCTGGCACAGAGGGCCGCGGGACGGAGGCGCGGCGCACGCGCGGCCTTGACGCGGGCATAGACCTGCTCGAGCGTATCCGCCTGAGGCGGGAGCCCCGGCGCGACCGCGGCGACCTGCGCTCCCAGAAGGTCCGCGCGCGCACCGAGAGGGTCCTCACTCGCGTGCTCACCGGCGCCATCTACGCCCTCACGACCCTGGCGGCCATCCTCTTGGGGAGCCTTCCCACGGCAGTCGTCGTCTGCTCCATGTCCTGGCTCTGCTGCTCCGAGTTCTACAAACTCACGCGCCTCTCGGGTCGCATGCCCAACGAGGTGGTTGGCCTGGCCGCCGCCGTCGTCTTTCCCCTGATGCCCCTCACGGGGCGTCTCGTGGGGTCGCTCGTGGCGCTGTTCGTGTTCATAGCCCTTGTGGCGGGCTGGTACGTGGTGACGCCGCGGGCCAACGTCTCGGACGTCGCGATCACGTTCTTCGGCCCCGTCTACACCTCGCTGACCCTCTCGTGCATCGTGATCATCCGCATGTGCGACGGCGGCGTCAACGGGCAGCTGCTCACCTTTGGCGTCATGGGGTCGGTGTGGCTCAACGACTCGCTCGCGTACTTTGCGGGCTCGCGCCTCGGCAAGCATAAGCTCGCCCCGCGCATCTCGCCCAACAAGAGCGTCGAGGGGCTTGTCGCGGGCCTGCTCGGCAGCGTCCTCGTCTGGATCCTCATGTGGCTGCTGGGCGTGCGCGGCCTCACCCTGGACCTCGCCGTGGCGGGCGGCCTGCTCGTGGGCGTCTTCGCCGTCGTGGGCGACCTCTTTGAGTCGCGCATCAAGCGCGGCGTCGGCGTCAAGGACTCCGGCACCATCATGCCGGGCCACGGCGGCCTTCTCGACCGCTCGGACTCCATGCTCTTTGGTGCCACCGTGGCGTTTTTGCTTCTCTATCTAGGAGGTATGCTGTGAGCATCCTCGACGAGCCGCCCGTCCCCTGCGGCGGGTGTCCGCGCCCCCTGCGCCTTGCCATCCTGGGCGCCTCGGGCTCCATCGGCATGCAGGCCCTGGACGTCTGCCGCCGTCATCGTGACCGCCTTGAGGTCTACGGCCTGTCCGTCAACGGCTCCGTCGCCGCGGCGGTGCGCGCCGCGCGGGAGTTTGGCGCTCGTCGCGTCGTCATCACCGACGAGGCGCATCGCGATGACGCCGCCCTTTTTGACCTGCCTGCGGGCTGCCGCGTCGACGTGGGCCCCGCCGCGCTCGAGGACCTCGCGCGCGACGCCGAGGTGGACTGTGTGCTCAATGCCGTGACGGGCTTTGCCGGCATCGGCGCCGGCTTCGAGGCGCTCAAGGCGGGCAAGATCCTGACCTACGCCAACAAGGAGTCCCTCGTCGTGGGGGGCGACCTCCTCATGCCGCTTGCGCGGCCGGGACGCTTTCGTCCCATCGACTCCGAGCACAGCGCCATCTTCCAGTGCCTCGTGGGGGAGCGCCACGAGCGGATTCACGCCCTGTGGCTCACCTGCTCGGGCGGCCCCTTCCTCGGTCGCAGCCGCGAGGAGCTCGCGCGCGTCACGGCCGCCGAGGCGCTCAGGCACCCCACCTGGTCCATGGGCCCCAAGATCACGATCGACTCGGCGACGCTCATGAACAAGGGGCTCGAGGTGCTCGAGGCGCACCAGCTCTTTGACGTGTCGGTCGACCAGGTGCGGGTCCTCGTCCACCGCGAGAGTCGCGTCCACTCGATGGTCGAGTTCTCCGACGGGGTCGTGAAGGCGCAGCTCGGCCCCTCGGACATGCGCACGCCCATCCAATACGCCCTGAGCTACCCGGAGCGCTGGGACTGTCCCGAGGAGCGTGTGGACTACTGCGCCATCGGGAGCCTGAGCTTTGACGCCCCCGACGAGGAGGCGTTCGGCTGTCTGGCGCTCGCCCGCGAGGCGGGGCGCGTCGGCGGCACGCTTCCCTGCGCCATGAACGCGGCCAACGAGGTCGCTAACGCGCGCTTCCGGGACGGGGCCTGCGGCTTCTTGGACATCGAGGCCTGCGTGAGCGCCGTCATGGACGCCACGGACGTCGAGAGGGTCGAGTCCCTCGGTCAGCTTCGTGACGTGGATGGTCGGGCCCGTCGGCAGGCCGAGGCCTTCCTGGGGTCGCTGTGCTGACGGCCGCCTGCGCAGGCGCGCTTTCGGCGGCGTTCTGGGGCGTGCTCGTCCTCTCCCTGCTCGTCTTCGTGCACGAGGGGGGTCACTACCTCATGGCGCGCGCCTGCGGCATGCGCGTGACGGAGTTCTTCCTGGGCATGCCCTGCAGGCTCAAGCTGTCGTGGAAGTCGCGGCGACGGGGCACGGAGTTTGGCGTGACGCCCCTGCTTCTGGGGGGCTACACGCGCATCTGCGGCATGGGGGGCGTCCAGGACGAGCTGCTGGGCGCCTGCTTCGAGCTGGTCCAGCGCCAGGGGCGCGTGAGCCTGCCCCAGGTGGCCCAGACCCTGGGCGTCGACGAGGAGCGGGCCTACGACCTGCTCGTCACCCTGTGCGACTGGGCGGCCATCAGGCAGCGGCCCGCCGCGACGGGCGACGACGCGCGCTTCGAGACCCTCGCGCGCGACGGGCGCTTTTTGACTGAGTACGACCGCGGCTGCGACTTCGCCCTGCCTGGATGCACCGACGCGGGCGCGCCGCGCCCCCTGGTCGGGGACGTCGCCTCCGCCCTCGACAGGGAGCGCTCGTTCACCTACCTGGGAAAGAGCTTCGTCCGCCGCACGCTCACCCTTCTGGCCGGCCCCCTCGTCAACCTGCTTTTCGCGTTCGTGGTCATGACGGCGGGGCTCTGCCTCGTGGGGACCGACGTTGTCTCCGGCAGCAACGTCGTCGGGTCCGTGGGCGACGGCAGCCTCGCCCAGGCGGCGGGGCTTCAGGCGGGCGACGCCGTCGTCTCCGTCGATGGTCGACCTGTGAGCGACTGGGCCGGCGTCGCGCAAGCCCTGTCGGGGGTGCTGGGGGAGGGGCGCGACTTCTCCCTTGACGTCATGCGCGCGGGCGAGACCGTCACGCTTTCCGTCGACGTCCCCGACGGCCAGGACGTCCAGGCCATCGGCATCAGGCCCACCACCCGCAAGGTCAGGATGGGCCTTGTCGAGGCCTCCCGCGTCACCCTGTCCTACGGCGCCTCGGTGGCGGGCTTTGCCGTTCGGCTCATCATGCCGCAGCACACGCTTGAGACGATCCAGGGCACCTCGTCGGTGGTGGGCATCTCGGCCATGGCGAGCGAGGCGGCCTCTGCGGGAGCCTACCCGCCGATCCTCTTCATGGCGCTCGTCTCCATGTCGCTGGGCGTCATGAACCTGCTGCCCATCCCGCCGCTGGACGGGGGCAAGGTCATCATCGAGCTGATTCAGCTCGTCCTGCGCCGCCCCCTTTCGCTCAGGGTCCAGACAGTCGTGAGCTACGTGGGGCTCGCCCTCTTCGTCCTCATCTTCGTCATCGCCCTGAGGAATGACGTCTTGCATCTCATGCTCGGATAGGAGGACCTATGAACCTTCCGGAGGAGCGACGGTTTTTCCATCCGCCGACGGGCGACGCCCGCCTTGCCACGCACCAGGTTCGCGTGGGGTCCGTCGCCGTGGGCGCAGGGGCGCCCATCTCGGTGCAGTCCATGTGCACCACCAAGACGGACGACGCGTCCGCGACGCTGTCGCAGATCGCCCTGCTCGCGCGGGAGGGCTGCGAGATCGTCCGCGTGGCCGTCCCGAACGCCCGCTCCCTCGACGGGTTTGCGGCCGTCTGCGAGGCGAGTCCGCTGCCCGTGGTGGCCGACATCCACTTTGATTACCGTCTGGCGGTCGAGGCCGCACGGCGCGGCGCCGCGGCGCTGCGCATCAACCCTGGCAACATCGGCTCCCTCGATCGCGTGGACGCGGTCATCGACGCGGCGGGGGAGGCGCACATCCCCATTCGCATCGGGGTCAACGCGGGCTCGCTCGACCCTGCGGTGGACGGGCGGGATGACCTCACCCTGTCCGAGAAGCTCGTTTACTCCGCGGCATCCTTCGTGAGGCACGTGGAGGGGCGGGGCTTTCATGACGTCGTGCTCAGCGCCAAGGCGCACTCCGTCCCGGTGACGCTCGCCACCTACCGCGCCCTCTCGCGCGAGCTGCCCCACGTGCCCCTGCACGTGGGCGTGACCGAGGCGGGCGGCCTGCGCCAGGGCACCGTCAAGAACTGCGTTGCCGTGGGCGTCCTGCTCGAGGAGGGCATCGGCGACACGATGCGCCTCTCGCTGACGGCCGACCCCGTCGAGGAGGTCCGCGTCGCCTGGGACCTCCTGGGCGCCCTGGGCCTCAGGCGCCTGCATCCCGAGCTTGTCAGCTGCCCCACCTGCGGACGCTGCCAGGTGGACCTCATCGGGCTCGCCGACGAGGTCCAGCGGCGCCTCCAGGAGGTTGACGCGCCGCTCTCCGTCGCCGTGATGGGCTGCGTCGTCAACGGGCCCGGCGAGGCGCGCGACGCCGACCTGGGCATTGCCTGCGGCCTGGGGCAGGGCGTGCTCTTTGAGAACGGTCGGCGCGTCAGGAACGTTCCCGAGGAGCGCATCGTGGACGAGCTCATGGACGAGGTGGCCAAGAGGGTCGCCGGCACGTCCTAGCGCGAAGTCGGACCCGGTGATGTACCATGGCAGCCGGTCGCAGGGGCCTGACCTTGCATGCCGGCGAGGAAGATGACGTGAAAGGACGAGCGTTGAGAAGCTACATGAGGATGTCAAGGCTGTACGGCCCCACCCTGAAGGAGGATCCCGCGGAGGCGGAGCTCGCGAGCCATCGGCTCCTGCTGAGGGCCGGCTTCATCCGCAAGGGCGCGTCGGGCCTCTACAGCTACCTGCCCCTCGCGTGGCGCTCGATCATGAAGATCGAGGCCATCATCCGCGACGAGATGGACGGCATCGGCGCGCAGGAGATGCAGGTGCCCATCCTCACGGACGCCGAGCTCTGGCACCAGAGCGGCCGCTGGGACGCCTACGGGCCCGAGCTCATGCGCATCACCGACCGTCACGACCGCCAGTTCGCCCTGGGGCCCACCCACGAGGAGTCGTTCACTGACCTCGTCTGCAACGAGCTCAAGAGCTACAAGCAGCTGCCCGTCACGCTCTATCAGATCCAGGACAAGTTCCGCGACGAGCTGCGGCCCCGCTTTGGTCTCATGCGCGGCCGCGAGTTCATCATGAAGGACGCCTACTCCTTCAGCGCGACGCAGGAGTCGCTCCAGGAGTGCTACGACCAGGAGAAGGAGGCCTACGCCCGCATCTGCGAGCGCTGCGGCCTCAGGGCGCTTCCCGTCGTGGCTGACTCCGGTCAGATCGGCGGCGACACCTCCGTCGAGTTCATGGCGCTGGCCGAGGCCGGCGAGGCCGAGCTCGTCTACTGCGACGCCTGTGGCTTCGCGGCCGACACCGAGGCCGCGACGGCGCCGATCAGGCTCATGGAGGGCGAGGAGGGCTCGCTTGAGGTCGTCTCGACGCCCGGCTGCTCCACCATCGCCCAGCTCGCGGACTTCCTCGGCGTGGACGAGGCCGCGACGCGCAAGGCGCTCGCACTCGTGGACGGCGAGGGAGCGCCCGTCGTCGTGTTCGTCCCCGGCGACCACGACATGAACGACGTCAAGGCACGGCACGCCTTTGGCGACTACCACCTGATGAGCGACGAGGAGCTCGAGCAGGCCGGGCTCTGCAAGGGCTATATCGGGCCCATCGGCCTGCCCGACGGCGTGCGCGCCTGCTTTGACGTCTCGCTCAAGGGCTCCCAGTGGTGGTGCGCGGGAGCCAACGAGGAGGGTCGTCACATAGTCCACGCCCTCGTGGGCCGTGACGTTGACATTCCCGACGACGCCTGGGTTGATGTCCTTGCGGTGAGGGAGGGCGACCTCTGCCCGCGCTGCGGCTCGCCGCTCGCGAGCGCCCGCGGCATCGAGGTCAGCCAGGTGTTCCAGCTGGGCACCAAGTACTCCGAGGCCATGGGGGCGACCTTCGCCGACGAGGACGGCAGGGAGCGGCCCTTCCTCATGGGCTGCTACGGCATCGGCGTCTCGCGCATGCTCGCCGCCGTGGTCGAGCAGCATCACGACGAGGCTGGCATCGCCTGGCCCGTTCCCGTGGCACCCTTTGAGGTCGAGGTCATCGCCCTTGATGTCAAGGACGACCTGGTCTGGCCGGCGGCGCAGGCCCTCGCCGCCGCGCTCGCCGAGCGTGGCCTTGACGTGCTGCTCGACGACCGCAGGGAGCGTCCGGGCGTCAAGTTCAACGACGCCGACCTCATGGGCCTGCCCTTCCAGCTCATTTGCGGCAAGCGAGGGGTCAAGGCCGGCATGGCCGAGCTCAAGGTGCGTGCCACGGGCGAGCGCAGCGACGTCGCGCTCGACGAGGCTACAAAGCTCGTGGCGTCAAAGGTCGCGGCGCTGAGAGGCTAGGGGAGAGCCAGGGAGCCTCCGGGGAGCCGTCGGGGGTCTTTTCAGGCCTGTCCCGCCAGGACCCCCTTCCTTACGCTCGCTCGAGGCGTCTCTTGACGACAAGGGCGGACAGACAGACGACCAGACAGAGCACGGCCCCCATGGCGATGGCGCCCAGCGCCAGGACGTCGGCGACGCCCACGGTCGCGACGGCGGTCGAGAGATTCGCCAGCTCGACGGCGCACCCCACGCCCGAGGCACGGCTGATGAGGCGGGCGTTGGAGGGGACGTTGGCCAGCCTCGCCAGGCGCAGGTTGATGACGAGCAGCACGACGCCTCCCATGAGGACCAGACCTCCCTTGACGGGATGCTGTCCCTGGGCGAGCAGCACCGCGCCGAAGACGGCGGCTGCGGCGCCGGCCGCGAGGGCGACGAGGGTCAGGATCTTCACGCGCTTGGCGTCTTGGGGCATGGCTACTCCCTTTCATGTCGGCTCACGTGGGTAGTCTACCTCACAGGCGTATGACGCGCGTGGCGAGGCGCCTGCGACGGCGGCTGCCAGGAGCCTCATGTTGCGGGCACCCCGCGATTGCGGGCTCGCCCGACATGCGGGCCCTCTCGACAGGGAGGTCCTCTCGACAGAGGGGGTCCTCTCGACATGTGCAGAACTGATAATTTCTCCTTGGGTCCCGACGCCGCTTCTGGTACCATAGCTAGCGCGCTAGGGCGATTGGCTCAGGGGTAGAGCACTTCCTTCACACGGAAGGGGTCGCTGGTTCAAATCCAGCATCGCCCACCATGACATGACGAGGGCCAGGTCGGGTGACCTGGCCCTTTTTTGTCTTGCCGCGTTTGCGCTTGCCAAGCCTGCCAAGGCCGCGTAAAATTCCCTTGCGCGACTGCGGGCTTGACTGCGGGATTCTTCGTGTCGTTCCGGTCGTGCGTCCTCATAGGGGCCTATGGCGCAACGGTTAGCGCAGGGGACTCATAATCCCTGGGTTGCAGGTTCGAATCCTGCTGGGCCCACCACGACGTCTCACCCCGTCTCACGCTCGTGGGGCGGGGTTTACTACGCCGCTGATGTTTCGACGGTACGCAAGAGCACGCGACGGCGCGATACGGGGCGGTGCGACGCGATACGACACGGCGCGATATGACGCGATGCGATATGACACGCTCATCTTGCCATTTGACGCACTTTTCGCTCAAAATCGGCCATAAACTGTGTAAAAAGACAAGATGAGGGCGCTGCGGGGCGCCATGGAGTGCTGCGTCGTGCTGCAGGGCGCCATGGGGTGCTGCGTCGCGCTGCAGGGCGCCATGGAGTGCTACGTCGTGCTGCAGGGCGCCATGGAATGTCGCGTTGCGCTGCAGGATGCTACGGAGTGCCGCGTGGCGACGCACGGGGGGGCTTCGCCAACAGTTCCGCCTTGGCACGACGGTACCGAGAAAAACTTCTCAAATTTTCCCTAGGCAGTCGCCAAAGTCTTTGCTATAGTAGCTAGCGCACCAACGCAACGGGGAATTAGCTCAGTTGGGAGAGCGCATGACTGGCAGTCATGAGGTCAGGGGTTCGAATCCCCTATTCTCCACCATGTAATTGCTGACCAGGGCTTTTGCCCTGGTTTTTTTATACGGACCTGATTCGTACGCGAAAATGTCCCGTGTCGAGGCTGCGCCGCCAGCGACGGGGGCGTCCCTTGGCAAGGGCGTCCGTGCGCTCTGTATGTGGCGGCGCCCCGAGGCGACTGCCGCGTCCGCGGGCATACCGTATAATTCATGCGGAAGGTTGGGGGGCGCCCGTCAAGGCGCCCGGCGACGCTCAGGGGGTCATGCTTGATCGCGCTCGCGGACAAGGTGTCAAAGTCGTTTGGCGGCCGGGTTCTGTACTCGGCCGTCAGCTTGCAGCTCAACGCCGGCGAGCGCTGGGGCCTCGTGGGGCCCAACGGCGCCGGCAAGACGACGCTGCTCAAGATCCTGATGGGCCAGGAGACGGCCGACGAGGGCAGCGTGAGCTTTGCCAAGGACACCACCGTGGGCTATCTCGAGCAGGAGACGAGAATATCCGGGACCAAAAGCGCCCTGCAGGAGGTCATCGATTCCGCTCACGAGATTCGCGAGCTCGAGCGCCGCATCAAGGAGATGGAGCGCCAGATTGCCGCCACGGTCGGCGCGGACGAGCGCCTTCTCGAGCGCTACGGCGTCGCCCAGGACCGCTTCGAGCGCCTGGGGGGTTACGAGCTCGAGGCCAAGGCCCGCCAGATCCTGGGGGGGCTGGGCTTTCCGATCAAGGACTTCGACAAGCCGTCCGGGGACTTCTCCGGCGGCTGGCAGATGCGCATCGCCCTATCGAAGCTGCTGCTCAAGCATCCCGACCTACTGCTGCTTGACGAGCCCACCAACCATCTTGACCTTGAGTCCGTGGGCTGGCTCGAGCAGTTCCTCTCGGCGTATGACGGGGCCGTGCTCCTGGTGAGCCACGACCGCTCGTTCATGGACGCCTGCGTGAGCCACGTGGCGTCGCTCGAGAACAAGCGCCTTGTCACCTACGTGGGAAACTACTCCCTCTACCTGCGCCAGCGCGAGGACAACCTGGAGCAGCTCCGGGCCAAGCGCGCAGCCCAGGAGCGCGACCTCAACCACATGCAGGTGTTCGTGGACAAGTTTCGCTACAAGCCCACCAAGGCCCGGCAGGTCCAGGAGCGTCTGCGCCGCATCGAGAAGGTGCGCAGCGAGCTCGTGCAGCTGCCCGAGAAGTCCAAGAGCGTGCACTTTGCGTTTCCCGAGCCCCCGCGCACGGGCGACGAGGTCGTAGCCCTCGAGGGCGTGTCCAAGCGCTTTGGCGACAACGTGGTCTACGAGGGCGTTGACCTCAAGCTCTACCGCGGGGACCATGTGGCCCTCGTGGGGCCCAACGGCGCCGGCAAGTCCACGCTCATGAAGCTCATCGTGGGCCGCGAGGCCCCCAGCGCGGGCACGGTGAGCCTGGGTCAGAACGTGACCCAGGCCTATTACGCCCAGCACCAGCTCGACACCCTCGACGAGTCCAAGACCGTCCTTCAGGAGATGGACGAGGCGGCCCCCGGTTGGACCAGCTCGGAGGAGCGTCGTCTGCTGGGCGCCTTCCTCTTCCACGGGGACGACGTGGACAAGCGCGTGGGGGTTCTCTCGGGCGGCGAGAAGGCCCGTCTGGCCCTCGCTCGCATGCTCGTGGCGCCCGACCCGCTCCTCTGCCTGGACGAGCCCACCAACCATCTTGACATTGACTCGGTGAGCGTCCTCGAGGACGCCCTGAGGTCGTTTCCGGGCACCATCGTGCTCATCAGCCATGACGAGCACCTGGTGAGGGCCGTTGCCAACAAGGTGGTGGACGTCCGGGACCACACGGTCACGCTCTATGACGGCGACTTCGAGTACTATCTCCTCAAGCGCGCCGAGCTCGAGGCGCGCGCATCGCAGGACGCCGGCCCGGATGCCGCGCACGCCGTTGCGTCCGTCCCGAGCGCCCAGGCTCCCGGCGGGGGTGCCCAGTCGGCGGCGGACAAGATGGCGACGGGACGCAACGTCAAGACCCGCGAGCAGCGCCGGGCCGAGGCCGAGGCGCGCAACGCCGCCAACAAGGCCGTCAGGGAGGAGCGTCGGCGCCTTCGTCAGGTGGAGGCGGCGCTCAAGCCCGCTCAGCGTCGCTACCAGGAGCTCATGGGCCTCATGGCGAGCGAGGAGCTCTACAACGACGCCGCGCGCTTTGACGCCTGCATGAAGGAGTACAACGCGCTCTCCAGGAAGATCCCCGCGCTGGAGGAGGAGTGGCTGGCGCTGAGCGAGTCCATCGAGGAGGGGCTCAATGGCTGACGAGCGACACGTTTCGGACGCGACGCGCGTGCTGCGGCGGGGTCGTCCCGGCGCCTTCGAGGCGACGGCGGCCCTCGCGCGCCTGCTGTCGCTGGCCTGCCGCCTCGCCGCCCTGGCGCTCACCGCCCTGGTCGTCCTTTCCGCCGTCGTGACGGGGGCGGGCCGCCTGACGCTGGTCGGCTACAGTGGTACGGTGACGTCATGGCTTCCCGACGGCCTGGCCGGGCGTTTCGTGTTCGAGACCCCCCTGGGCGGCGTGCTGCGCGGGGACTTTGCCCTCGCCGCGCTCGCCCTGTTCGTGACCGATTGGCTGCTTGCCCGCCTTGCGCACGCGTTGCGGTCCCGGCGCGGCTAGAAAGGAACGTGCGACCATGAACATCTCCACCGTCAGAATCGTCACGATGGTCTTCTCCATCGTGCTCGTGATTTTCTCGACCATCCTCCATGAGGTGGCGCATGGCTGGATGGCCCTTACGTGCGGCGACACCACCGCCCGCGACGCCGGGCGCCTCTCGCTGGACCCGCGCAGGCACCTTGACCCCTTTGGCTCCTTCGTGCTGCCCCTCATCATGGCCTGGCTGGGCGGGCCCGTCTTCGCCTATGCGAAGCCGGTCCCCTATGACCCCCGCAACCTGCGTAACCGCCGCGTGCAGGAGTTCCTCGTGGCGCTTGCGGGACCCCTGTGCAACGTCGTCCAGGCGCTTGCGGGCACGCTCCTGTTCGTCATCGCCTTCCGCGTCTGGGACGGGGGCATGGGCGCGCTCTTCTGGGTCCTGAGAGTGCTTTCCACCTACGTGTACGTGAACCTCGTCCTCGCCTTCTTCAACCTCATACCGCTCCCCCCGCTTGACGGGTCCAAGGTGGTCTCGCTCTTCCTCAAGGGGTCCCGGCTCGACAGCTACTACGCCTGGCAGCGCTACTCCATGCCCATCCTGCTGGTGATTCTCTTCGTGCTGCCCATGGTGCTCCACGTCGACATACTGGGCGCCTATCTCAACGCCACGGCGGGCGCTCTCACCGATCTGCTGCTGGGGCTGGGGGCGTAGGTCGCGTGTCGTTTGCGGTCAGGACACAGGCCTACTCGGGCCCCTTCGACCTTTTGCTCCAGCTGGTGAGCCGCCAGAAGGTCACCATCGGCTCCATCTCCGTCGCCGAGGTGGCCAGCCAGTACCTTGCCGAGGTCGATGCCATGGGGTCGCTCGACCTGGACGTCGCCAGCGACTTCGTGCTCGTGGCCGCGACGCTGCTCGACATGAAGGCGGCGGCCCTCGTGCCGAGCCGGCCCGTGCGTCCGCGCGGGGACGAGGACGAGGACGACGACCTCGCGGGCCTCTCGCCCGACGAGGCGCGGGAGGTCCTGGTGGCGCGCCTCGTCGCCTATAAGCAGTTCCGTGCCGCCGGCGCCGCGCTGGCGGGACGCATGGAGGCCGAGAGTCGCATGGAGCCGCGCTGCGCGGGTCCCGACCCCGAGTTCGTCGGCCTCATGCCCGACTTCCTGTCGGGCATCTCGCTGCGCTCGCTCGCGGTCATCTGCGCGGACCTCGACGGTCGCCGTCAGAGCCTCCTGCTCGAGGCGGAGCACGTCGCCCCCCGGCGTCTTCCCATCGCGCTGACCGTGGCGACGATCGACCGCGTGACGCGCTCGCGCTCCGTCGTGACCTTCTCGGAGCTTCTGGGGGCGGATCGGCGGGCCGAGACGGTCGTGGCGACCTTCCTGGCCATCCTCGAGCTCTCGAAGAGGGGGGCGGTGACCCTCTCGCAGTCCGAGACCTTTGGCGACATCGACGTCGTGCGCGTGGAGGGGGCCCCGGCCTTCGAGCTTGACGAGTCGACGCTCAGTTTTCTTGAGGAGGACATCTGATGCACGACCTGCAACCCTTGGAGGCGGGGTCACTGAAGGCGGCGCTCGAGGCGCTGCTGCTGGTGTCGAGCGACGCCGTGAGCGCGCTCGACCTTGCCCGCGCCCTTGGCGTCGCGCCGACGGAGGCCTCGTCCGCCTTGGCCGACCTCGCCGCGGAGTATGCGGACGCCGGCCGCGGCTTTCAGCTGCGCGAGGTGGCGGGCGGCTGGCGCCTCTTCACCCATCCGGCCTTTCACGAGCAGGTCGAATCCTACGTCCTCAGCTGGGACACGCGCCGGCTGTCCCAGGCGGCCCTCGAGACGCTCGCCGTCATCGCCTACCATCAGCCCGTGTCGCGCGAGGGCGTCAAGGCGGTCCGCGGCGTCAACTCCGACGGCGTCATCGGCTCTTTGCGCGAGAAGGGCCTCGTGCGCGAGGCGGGGCGGGACCCCGGCCACGGCAATGCCGTGCTCTTTGGCACGACGCAGCGCTTCCTGGAGCAGTTCGGGCTGCGCTCGCTCAGGGAGCTCCCCCCGCTGGAGGACTTCGCCCCGGACGAGCAGGCGCGCCAGTTCATCCGCGAGCGGCTGTCGGGCACGGCCGCCTCGTCCACGCTCGAGGAGACCGTGGACGACATGGACGACGAGCGCGAGCTGCTGGGCGAGGAGTACGACGATGCCGACGAGTGAGCGCGAGGGATACCCGCGGACCATGCGCCTGCAGCGCTTCCTCGCGCGCGCGGGCGTCGCCAGCAGGCGGGGCGCGGAGGGCCTCATGACGGCGGGGCGCGTGAGCGTCAACGGCGTCGTGACCAGCGAGCTGGGCAGCAAGGTGGACGCCGACCGCGACGAGGTGGCCGTTGACGGCAGGGTCGTGCGTCTTGACGATGGACACAGCTATCTCATGCTCTACAAGCCGGCCGGCTACGTGACCACCATGAGCGACCCCCAGGGACGCCCCTGCGTCGCCCAGCTCGTTCCCACGGACCGCCTGCCAGGACTCTTTCCCGTGGGACGCCTGGACGCCGACACCACGGGGCTGCTCCTCTTCACGACCAACGGCGACCTCGGCAACCTCATGCTCCGCCCCGCGAGCCATGTGTGGAAGCATTACGTGGCCCTGGTGAGGGGGTCCTTGGGCGACGAGGCCGTCCGTCGCCTGAGGGAGGGCGTCGCGCTCCAGGACGACCGCGCCCAGCCCGCCCACGTGGAGCTGCTGGGCGTGGACGACGCACGGGCGCGGCCCGTCGTGGCGCAGGGGGTGCCGCGCGGCACGAGCGTGGTGGGCATCACCGTCCATGAGGGCAAGAAGCATCAGGTCAAGCGCATGCTCAAGGCCGTCGGGCATGAGGTCGTGCGGCTGCATCGCGACGCGTTCGGGCCCCTGCGCCTCACGGGGCTTCGACCCGGGCAGCTGAGGGGGCTCGACCCTGGCGAGCGCGCCGCCGTCGAGGGGCTTATGAGGGACGTTGCCCAAAAGGGAGGCGCTTATGATGCGACGTCATAGGATCCTGGTCATGCGTCACTCCGAGACGTTGGCCAACGTTGCCCACACGCTCTCGGGGCGCAAGGACGTCGACCTCACGGAACGCGGCGAGGCGCAGATGGCTCGCGCCGTCCGGGCGCTCTGCGCCTGGGGTCCCGACCGCCTGTGGACCTCCCCGCTCTCGCGCTGCCGCGCCATCGCCGAGGAGGCCTCCGCGCGCCTCGGCGTGCCGTGCACGGTGGTGGAGGACCTCCAGGAGATCGAGTTTGGCAGCGCCCAGGACCTGACGCTGGAGGAGCTCGAACGACGGGGGCTGAGCTTTCCCTGGCGCTTCGGCGCGGACGGTCGCTCACGTCCGGCGCCGGGCGCCGAGAGCTTCGAGGAGCTGCTGGAGCGCGGCCGTGCGGTGCTGGACCTCCTGCGACCCCTGGACGGCGCGACCGCCTGCGTCACGCACGGGGGCCTCTCACGGGCCCTCGTCGGCGCCGCCCTCGGCGCCTCCGCGCGCAGCTTCTGGAACCTGCGCGTGGCCAACGTCAGCTCCCTGGAGCTGAGCTGCGACGGCGACGCCTTCACGCTGTGCTCCCTGGGCCTCTCGCCCGAGGAGCTCATGGAGCGCCGCCGGCATCCCGAGCGCGCGGGGACCGACGTCGCCGACGCGTTCAGAAAGGACACGACGACATGATCGTTGCCATCGACGGGCCCGCCGGGTCGGGCAAGAGCAGCGTCGCCAGGGCCGTCGCCCGCCGCCGCGGCCTCATGCTGCTCGACACCGGGGCCATGTATCGCGCCATCACCTGGCGCTGCCTCATGCGCGGCGTCAGCTGCGAGGACGAGAGGGCCGTCTCGCGCGAGGCGGCGCAGGCGCGGGTGAGCTTTGGCGTGGGCGACGACGGGTCGCAGACCGTCATGCTCGACGGCGCCGACGTCACGCGCCAGATTCGCCTGCCCGAGGTCGACCGCAACGTCTCGGCCGTCTCCTCCTTCAAGGCGGTGCGCGAGGCCATGGTCGCCCAGCAGCGCCAGCTGGCCGCGGCGCAGGACGTCATCGCCGAGGGACGTGACGTCGGCACGGTGGTCTTCCCGCAGGCGGATGTGAAGGTCTTCCTGACGGCGGACGCCCGCGAGCGCGCCTTTCGCCGCGCCGCCCAGCGCGCGGGCGCCGATGCCGCCATCGACGCTGACGTGCGGGTGGACGAGACAGAGCGCCAGAGCGTCCTTATGGATCTCCTCCGCCGCGACGAGCTGGACTCGACCCGTCGCGAGTCACCGCTCAGGGCTGCCGCCGATGCCGTGCTCATCGACTCCTCTCGCCTCACGTTTGACGAGGTGGTCGACAGGATCGTACGGATGATGGACAGGGTGGGGTGAGGGCGATGACGCAGCAGATCTCCCAGGGCGCCGGCGACGCGACGACGGCGCCCGCCCGTCCCGGCAGCTCGCTCGAGCGCCTCTACGACGGTCCCATGCGCGACTACCCGCTGTACAGCCGAGCCCTCCTTGCCGTCGTCATTGTCATGCTGGGTCTCGTCACCAAGATCCTGTGGCCCTGGAGAATCGAGGACGGCCATAAGCTCTGGGACGACGAGCGCGGCCGCGTGCTGATCATGAACCATCAGTCCATGCTCGACCCGGTGGTGGTGGTCGTCTCGCTGTGGTTCCACCATCGCCGCGTGCGCTGCATCTATAAGAGCGAGTTTGACACGTCGCCTATCGTGCGCTGGCTCTTTGCGCATGCGGGCGGCATTCCCGTGGCGCGCGGCACCGCCGACATGAGGGCCATCCGCCGCGCCCAGCACGCGGTGGAACGCGGCGAGTACGTGCTCATCTACCCTGAGGGGACGCGCGTCAAGTCCGACGACCAGAAGGTCGAGATACACAAGGGCTTCTCGCTCATCGCCCGGCTCGCCAAGGCGCCCGTGCAGCCCATCGCCATCGTAGGCGCCCGGGACATCACGCCCAAGGGACGTCACCTGAAGCGCCTGGGCCGCGTCTACCTGCGCGCGGGCGATTGCATCGAGTTCAAGGACCTGGGCGTCACGTCCAGGAAGGGACAGGCCGAGGCCATGGAGCGCAGGGCCATGGGCGCGGTCTTTGACATGGTGGACGCGCTCAGGCGCGAGCACCCCGGAAAGATGTGAGGAGGCCATGACGCCCACGATTCGCGTGGCCGACGAGGCTGGCGCCTGCTATGGCGTCAACAGGGCCCTGGACATGGCGCGCGCCGCGACCCGCGAGGCGCCAGCGCCCATCCACACCCTTGGGCCCCTCATCCATAACCCCAGCGTCGTGGCTCAGCTCGCCGCCGAGGGCGTGGGCGTGGTCGAGGACCCGTCCGACCAGCCGGGGGGTACCCTGCTGCTGCGGTGCCATGGCGTGACGCCGAGCCAGGAGCGCGAGGCGCGCGCCACCCACGAGCTGGTTCTTGACGCCACCTGCCCCTTCGTGGTCAGGGCCCATCAGGCCGCCGAGCGCCTCACGTCCGAGGGCTACCAGGTGATCGTCCTGGGCGAGAAGGGGCACCCCGAGGTCGAGGGCACGCTGGCCCATGCTCCCGACGCCGTCGTGCTCTCCGGCGCGGGCGGGCTCGACGGGATGTCACTCGGCCGCAAGGTGGGCGTGGTGGTGCAGACCACGCAGGCCCGCTCCTGCCTGCGCGACCTCGTGGCCGCCCTCGTGGGGCGCTGCGCCGAGCTGCGCGTCATCGACACCATCTGCGAGGCGACCAGCCTCAGGCAGGAGGCCGCGGCGCGCCTCGCGGGCGCGTCCGACGTGATGGTCGTCATAGGCGGGCGCAATTCGGCCAACACGACGCGCCTGGCCCGCATCTGCGCCGAGCGCTGCCCTGCCACCCATCACATCGAGCTGCCGGGCGAGCTGAGGGCGTCCTGGTTCGAGGGGGCGGCGCGCATCGGCGTGACGGCGGGCGCCTCCACCCCCCAGACGCAGATCGACGAGGTCGTACACGCCATCGGCGCGCTGGTGGGTGACGGGCGTGGCGCGTGACGCGAGGCAGGCGCCGCCGCCGGCGCCCGGGTCCGTCGCCGCCACGCGCGCCGACTACGCCAGCTCACGTCCGCAGGCGGACGGCGCTTGGATCGCTGCGGTGCAGGAGGGAAGCCCCGCCTGGGAGGCGGGGCTGGAGCCGGGCATGCGCGTCGACGGCGTGGGGGGACGTCCCCTGCGCGACGTCATCGACTGGCGCTGGGAGGCCGACGGCCAGGTTGCCGACCTCGTCGTCAGCGTGCCGGGCGAAAAGGGGACCTTCGCCTGCACGCTCGAGCGCGAGCCGGGCCAGGACTGGGGCCTGACGTTCACGGACGTCCTCTTTGACGGCATACGCACCTGCGTGAACGCCTGCCAGTTTTGCTTCATGCGCATGCTGCCTGAGGACGCGCGCTCCTCCCTCATGCTCCGTGACGACGACTATCGCCTCTCGTTTCTCCAGGGCAACTTCGTGACCCTGACGAACGTGACGGACGAGGACCTCGAGCGCATCATCCGTTGCCGCCTCGAGCCCATGAACGTGTCCATACACGCCATCACGCCCGCGGTCAGGCGCTCGCTCATAGGGCCGCACGCCCAGCGGGGCATAGACGTCCTCGAGCAGCTCTGCGAGGCGGGCCTCGAGGTGCATGGCCAGATCGTGCTCTGTGCGGGAATCAACGATGGCGACGAGCTCGCGCGGACGCTCGACTGGGTGGAGGCGCGGCCCGCGATCAGCTCGCTGGCCATCGTCCCCATGGGCTACACGCGTTACTCGACGCGCTTTTCGTCCTCGTTCTCTGAGGACGTGGAGGCCTCGCGCCGGGTCGTCGAGCTCCTCGCCCCCTATCAGAGGCGCGCCCGCGAGACGCGCGGCATCACGCGCTTTCAGCTCTCTGACGAGTTCTACCTGGACGCTCGCATGGACGTGCCTCCCGCCGAGACCTACGACGGCTACCCTCAGTACTATGACGGCATAGGCATGCTGCGGAGCTTCCTGGACGAGAGCGAGGAGCTGTGCCGTCTGCGCGGCGACGACCTTGCGTTTGTCACGCAGCGCCTGCGGTCGCGGGGCCTGCGGGCGCTGATCGTGTGCGGCGAGGCGGCACTGGGCGTCAACAGCCGGCTCGTCGAGCTCTGGGACGCCGTCTGCGGGGGTGACTGCCTGGTAGGCGTCCAGGCCATCCGCAACGACTACTACGGGGGCGACGTCAACGTGACGGGGCTCATCGTGTCCAAGGACCTCCTGTCACAGCTTGCCGAGGACCTGTCCGGCACCCTCGTCGTGATACCCCAGATCATGTTCAACTTTGACGACGTCACCTTGGACGGGGACGACAAGGGGCACATCATGGACGAGCTCGCTCGCAGGGGCGCCCTTGCGCTCGCCTGCGACACCACCCCCGTCGCCCTCCTCGACGCGCTTGCGGGGGCGCTCGGGCTGGCATGATAGACTCTTAGGCACACGAGGACGAATCAGGGGGAGACGCATGCCCAAGCCCAAGGTAGCCATCGTCGGCAGGCCCAACGTGGGAAAGTCGACGCTCGTCAACAGGCTCGCGGTGAGCCGCGAGGCCATCGTCCACGAGTCGCGCGGCGTGACGCGCGACCGCTCGTATCATGACTGCGACTGGAACGGTCGAGAGTTCACTCTCATCGACACCGGCGGCATCGAGTCCGTCAGGAGCAAGGACGCGTTCGCACCGCGCATCCGCGAGCAGGCGCTGGTCGCCTGCGACGAGGCGGACGTCATCGTCTTCGTGGTCGATGGCAGCGTGGGGGTCACCGACGAGGACGAGGAGGTCGCCCGCGTCGTGCGCGGCGCCCGCAAGCCGGTCCTGCTCGTCGTCAACAAGGTTGACGATCCCTCGACGCTGCTCGACAGCTGGAACTACTACTCGCTGGGCGCGGGCGAGCCGCGTCCCATCTCGGCGGGCCACGGCCATGGCACGGGCGACCTGCTCGACGAGGTCGTGGCGATCCTGCCGGAGGGGGACGAGCCGGAGCGTGACGAATCGGTGCTCAACCTTGCCATCATCGGCAGGCCCAACGTGGGAAAGTCGTCGCTCGCCAACCGACTCGCCAAGACGAATCGCTTCATCGTCGCCGACCTCTCGGGCACCACGCGCGACGCCACCGACGTCATGATCAGCTGGAAGGGGCGCACCATCCGCCTGGTGGACACTGCGGGCATGCGCAAGAAGACCCAGGTCCACGAGGACGTCGAATACTACAGCCTCGTGCGGGCCCTGGCCGCCATGGACGAGGCCGACGTCTGCCTGCTGGTGATCGACTCCACGGTGGGCGTCACCGAGCAGGACCAGAAGCTCCTGGGCATGGCCGTGGACCGGGGCTGTGCTGTGGTGATCGTGCTCAACAAGTGGGACCTCGTCGACACGGACGAGCGCCGCGACCACGTCATGGACTCCCTCGCCGCGCGCATGGGCTTTGCCTCCTGGGCGCCTGCGATCAACGCCTCGGCGCTCACGGGCAGGTCCATCGACCGCGTCCTTGCGGCCGCCCTCAAGGCCGACGCCGCCCATGCCATCGAGATCAAGACGAGCCAGCTTAACGCCCTCATCACCAAGATTCGCGAGAGCGGCCATACCGTCACGGACAAGGGCCGCCGCCTCAAGGTTCGCTACGGCACCCAGACCGGTCGCCGCCCGCCCGCCCTCACCTTCTGGTGCAACGCCCCCGACCTGGTGAACGACAACTACGAGCGCTTCCTGGAGAATCGCCTGCGCGCCGCTTTCGACTTGGAGGGCACGCCCCTGCGCCTGCGCTTCAGGAGGAAGGACGAGGCAAAGTGACGAGCTCACTCATCCTGACGACGCTGTCGTGCATGCTGGGCGCCTACCTTCTGTGCGGCATCCCCTTTGGCCTCATCGTGGCAAAGGGGTCCAAGGGGCATGTTGATGTCAGGACCGTCGGCTCGGGCAACATCGGCATGACCAACGTCGCGCGGGCGGCGGGCGCCAAGGCCGCGGCGGCCACCTTCCTCCTTGACATGGGAAAGGGCGCCCTCTCGATGGCGGCAAGCCGTCTTGCCCTCGCCCATGTGGCGGGCGTCCCTGCCGGCGAGCTGGGCGCGACCGGCGCGCTCGCGCCACTTGCGGCCCTCGTCTTTCTCGCCTGCGTCTGCGGGCACGTCTTTTCGCCCTACCTGCGACTCAGGGGTGGCAAGGGCATCTCGGTTGGCTTCGGCGCGGGTCTGGTGCTCCTGTGGCCCATGTCGCTGGCCGCGCTCGTCATATTCCTCGCCTGCGTCGTTCCCACGCGCTACGTGTCCCTGGGGTCGGTGGCGGCGGCCGTCACCATGCCGTTCGTTGGCCTGCTGTTGGGCATGAGGCCGCCGGCGGCGCTCGTGGTGGCCCTCGCCTGCGCCGTCGTCGTCTGGCGGCACAAGGACAACATCCTGCGCCTGCGGCAGGGGAGCGAGCGTCGCCTTACGAGGCGGGAGGGCGCCGGACGGCGCGACGAGGGGGAGGGGAAGTGACGTGATAGGAAAGGTGCTGGTCATAGGCACGGGGTCCTGGGGCACCGCCGCAGCGGGGCTCGCCGCCGTCAACTGCGCCCAGGTCGTCCTCTGGGCACGCTCGCTCGAGGTCGCCCGGGGCATCAACGCCACTCGCAAGAATCCCCGTCACCTGCGCTCCTATCTGCTGCCACCCAACGTGACCGCCACGCACGACCGGGAGGAGGCGGCCTGCGGTGCCGAGGCGGTCGTGGTGGCCGTGCCCTCCAATCATCTGCGCTCTGTGCTGAAGGGGTTTACGGGCCTCATTGACGCCGAGGTGCCCGTCGTGGTCCTGACCAAGGGGATCGAGCCCAGCTCGCACCTGCTCATGTGCGAGGTCGTCGCGGACGTCCTGGGCGGCGAGGCGCGCGTCTGCGCCCTCTCGGGCCCCAACCATGCCGAGGAGATCAGCCAGGGCATGGTGTCCGCCGCCGTCGTGGGGTCTGCGAGCGACCGGGTCGCCGGCCTCTTTCAGGAGCTCTTCCTCAACCCGCACTTCCGCGTGTATCGCACGGACGACCTCAGGGGTGTCGAGGTCTGTGCGGCCGTCAAGAACGTCATCGCCATAGCCTGCGGCCTCTCCGTGGGCTACGGGATGGGAGACAACGCCACGGCGGTGCTCATGACGCGCGGTCTCGCCGAGATGAGCCGCGTCGTGCATGCCCTGGGCGGCAACGCCATGACCTGCATGGGACTGGCGGGCATGGGAGACCTCGTCGTCACCTGCTCCTCGGGGCATTCGCGCAACCGGACGTTCGGCGTGTCGCTTGCGCGGGGCGCGACGCTCGAGGGCTTTGAGCGGAGCACGGGGATGGTCGTCGAGGGCGCTCGCGCCGTCATCAGCGTCCGGGAGCTCTCGCGTGAACTTCACATCGAGACGCCCATCACGGCGGCCGTTCACGCTATCCTCTATGAGGGGCAAGGTTTCGAGGACGCGGCGCGCATGCTGCTCGCCCGCATACCCGACGAGGAGTTCTACGGACTGCCCACAAACGAATAGGGGAAGCTATGACGAGCGATGACGTACTGGTCGCACCTTCGGTGCTCTCTGCCGACTTCACGCGCCTGCAAGAGGAGCTTGATGACGTCAGGGGGGCCGATCTTCTTCACTTTGACGTCATGGACGGGCACTTCGTGCCCAACCTGTCCTTTGGGGTCGCCATCGCCCAGCAGGTCAAGCACTCAAGCTCCCTGCCCCTTGACGTCCATCTCATGGTCGAGAACCCCGAGGAGGTCGTTCCCTGGTTCCTTGAGGTCGGCGCCGACGTCGTGACCTTCCACTGGGAGGCTCAGACCCATGCCGAGCGCCTCGTTGACCTCATTCATCGCTCCGGCGCCAAGGCGGGCGTCGCCCTCAACCCCGCCACGCCCGTCTGCTGCCTCGAGAGCATCATCGACGAGCTTGACCTCGTCCTGGTCATGACCGTCAACCCCGGCTTCGGGGGGCAGGGGTTCGTGGAGGGCTGCCACCGCAAGCTGCGTCAGCTGACGGGCATGTGCCGCGATCACGGCGTCGAGCCCCTCATCGAGGTTGACGGCGGCATCAAGGCCGCCAACGCCTCCCAGGTGGTGCGCGACGGCGCGCGCGTCCTCGTCGCGGGGTCGGCCGTGTTTTCGGGCGACCGCGCCCGCAACGTCGAAGACATCCGTCGCGAGGCCCGCCTGGGCTTGCAAAGGAGCGTCTAGCGTGTCCGCGCCCGACCCCAGGCGCCTCGTCTACCTTGACTACGCCGCCTCCGCACCGATCAGGCCCGAGGCCCTCGATGCCGAGCGCGCCTACGAGGCCTCCGAGATCGCCGGTGTCAACCCCAACTCCCTCCACACGCTGGGACGTCGCGCGGCTCGCGCCCTCGACGGCGCCCGACGTGACGTCGTCAGGGCCCTGGGGGGCGGGTTCAGGCCCCAGGATTTCATCCTCACCTCGGGCGGCACCGAGTCAAACAACCTCGTCCTGTACGGCCTGGCCCTTGGCGCGCACGGTCGGGACCGCGCGCGCCGGCGCGTGGTCATCTCGGCCATCGAGCATGACTCCGAGCTGGACGTGGCGCCGTCCCTGCGCGACGCGGGCCTCGAGGTCACGCTCGTGCGACCCGGTGTGGACGGGTCGGTCTCGGCCGCGGCGCTCACGGACGCGCTCGGGCCCGACGTGGCCCTCGTCTCCGTCATGTGCGCCAACAACGAGACGGGCGTCGTCCAGCCCGTGGACGCCCTCGCCCGAGCGGCCCACGACGCGGGCGCCCTCATGCACGTCGACGCCTCACAGGCCTTCGGCCGCATACCCCTCGTGCTTAACGACGTGGACGCCGTGACCCTCGCGGCGCACAAGATCGGCGGCCCCGTGGGCGTGGGCGCCCTGGTCGTGAGGAGCCGCTGCCCGCTGCGGCCCCTCACCTTCGGCGGGGGACAGGAGGCGGGCAGGCGGCCGGGCACCCAGGACGTTCGGGGTGCCCTGGCCTTCGCCGCCGCGGCGCGGGCCGTCTGCGCGCGCCTCGACGACACGCGCGTTGTCGTCTCGTCTCGCGCGCAGAGGCTCTATGACCGCCTGTGCGCCGAAGGGACGGGCATCGTCCCCACGACGACGGCCCAGATGGGCCCCGACCGCCTTCCCGGCATCGTTTCGGTCATGACGGGCCGCCTCGACTCCGAGACGCTCGTGCTCAAGCTTGACGAGCGGGGCTTCGAGGTCTCAGCGGGCTCGGCCTGCTCCTCGGGCTCGCTCGATGCGAGTCACGTATTGTTGGCCATGGGCATACCGCGCGAGCTGGCCCTGGGTGCGCTGCGCATCTCGTTTGACGAGCGCGTGAGCCCCCAGGACCTCGACCGCCTCGCCGACTGCCTGCTGGGCATCGTCGCAGACGCACGCTAGGCGTGCGCCTCACCTAAGGGAGGGACATGAACGATTACGAGGCGCTCCTTTCGCTGCAGGACATCGACCTCAGGCTCATCCGCATCAGCCGCCAGCTCAAGGCCATGCCTCAGGAGCGGAAGATTCAGATGAACGGGCGTTCGCGCAAGCGTCTTGCCAGCGAGCTCTCGAAGATCGTGGGGCTGCGCAAGGACGCGCAGATGGAGCTCGACGAGGCCGACGAGGCCCGCGCCCATCTGGTGGACGTCCAGGCCGAGGTCCGCGAGCGCGCGCTCGCGGAGATTGACCATCGTCAGATCCTGAGCTTCGAGGAGCAGCTCTCCTCGCTTGCCAAGAAGATGGAGAAGAGCGACCACGGGCGCCCTGCCAGGCTTGAGGCCCTTCGCAAGCTCGAGCGGGCCGAGTCGAACACGCACGCGCTGCTCGAGCGTCTTGACGAGCAGAAGCGCGCCCTCGAGGCGTCGCTGAAAGACGAGTCGGCCGACCTGATGGGCGAGGCCAAGGAGCTCGCCGAGCGGCGCCGGGCGCTGTCGCGCGTCGTGGGCCCTGAGGTCATGGGTCGCTACGAGGCCGCGCTCAGGCGCTTCGGCGGCCTCGCCGTCGAGCGCCTTGACGGGGCGATGCCCAGCGTCTGCAGGGTGTCGCTCAGACCGAGCCAGGTCGCGGCCCTCGTCAGGGGCTCCGCCATCGCCGAGTGCCCCTACTGTCACCGCATGCTCGTGACGACGTCTGCGGCGGGAGAGGGAAAATGATGAGCGAGACGAGTACGGCGGCGGAGCGTCCGGCCTCTCGCGCTCCCCACGTGCTGCTCGCCGTGAGTGGCGGCATCGCTGCCTACAAGGCCTGCGAGCTGCTTCGCCTGCTTCAGAAGGCGGGCTGCGACGTGCGGGTGGTCATGAGCGAGGACGCCGCGCGTTTCGTCGGCGTCGCCACCTTCCAGGCCCTGAGCGGGCACCCCGTCGTCATGAGCCTCTTTGGCGACGCGTCCGACCCCATCCCGCACATCTCCCTGTCCGACTACGCCGACCTGTGCGTGGTGGCACCCGCCACGGCCAACGTGATGGCAAAGATGGCGGCCGGCATCGCGGACGACGCGCTCACCACGACGCTGCTTGCCGTGCGCTGTCCGGTCCTGATGGCGCCCGCCATGAACGTCCACATGTGGAACCACCCCGCCACCCAGGCAAACCTCAAGACGCTCCTGGGCCGCGGCGTGCAGGTCGTCGATCCCGCTAGCGGCCTGTTGGCCTGCGGCGAGACGGGGCAGGGCAAGCTCGCGGCCGTCGAGGACATCGCCGCCGCCGCCCTGACGCTCGTGACCCGTTTTGCCGCGGGCGCCCTGGCGGGCCGTCGGGTCGTCGTCAACGCCGGGCCCACGCATGAGGCCATCGACGCGGTGCGCTTCATCGCAAACTCCTCCACGGGCAAGATGGGCTATGCGATCGCCCGCGAGGCCGCCCTTCAGGGGGCCCAGGTCACGCTCGTCTCGGGCCCCTGCGCCCTGCCTGCGCCCGCCGGCGTGCGCAGGGTCAACGTGGTCTCGGCGGCTCAGATGCTGACGGCCACGTGCGAGGCCTTCGACGCCGCCGACGCCGCCGTCTGCGCCGCCGCGGTGGCCGACTACACCCCCGCCCGCCCGGCCGACCACAAGCTCAAGAAGGGTCGTGAGCCGCTGCGCGCGGTGGAGCTGAGGCAGACCGAGGACATCCTGGCGACGCTTGCCGAGCGCAAGGGCTCGCGCGTGGTCATCGGCTTTGCCGCCGAGACGGACGACCTCATCGCGAACGCCCGAGACAAGCTCGCTCGAAAGGGGGCCGACCTCATCGTGGCCAACGACGTCTCGCGCCCCGACTCGACGTTTGGCTCCGACACCAGTCGCGTCGCCCTCGTCGGGGCAGACGGTGTGGAGCAGCTGGACACGCTCCCGCTCGCGGACGTCGCCCGCGCCGTCGTCGGCAGGCTGGCGCGGCTCCTGGGGACGAGGGGGCGCCTGACGTGACGCGGCTGAGCCTGGGCTGTCACGTGTCCTGCGCCCGAGGCTACGAGGCCATGGGCAAGGTCGCCCTCTCGCTGGGGGCGACGACCTTCGCCTTCTTCACGCGCAACCCTCGCGGCGGTGCCGCCAAGCCCTCCGCTCCTGACGACGTCCGTGCCCTGCGCACGCTTCTGGACGAGGAGGGCTTCGGGCGTCTCGTCGCCCATGCGCCCTACACCTACAACCTCTGCTCCGCCAGGCCCGACGTCGTGGACTTTGCCCGGCGGGCCATGCGCGAGGACCTCGAGCGCCTCGAGGCCCTGCCCGGCGGCTACTACAACCTGCATCCGGGCAGTCACGTACGACAGGGTTGTGACCGAGGCATCGAGCGCATCGTCGAGGGTCTCAACGAGGTCCTCGTGCCGGGACAGCGCTCGATGGTGCTGCTCGAGACCATGGCGGGCAAGGGCACCGAGGTGGGGCGTAGCTTCGAGGAACTCGCGCGCATCCTGGAAGGCGTGCGATACCCCGAGCTCGTGGGCGTGTGCCTTGACAGCTGTCACGTGCACGACGCCGGCTACGACATCGCCGACGACCTTGACGGCGTGCTTGACGAGTTTGACCGCGTCATAGGCCTTGACCGCCTCAAGGCCCTGCACCTTAACGACTCAAAGAACCCCCGCGGGACGCGCAAGGATCGCCACGAGCGCATCGGCGCCGGGCATCTGGGCCTGGCGTGCTTTGGCCGCATCGTCACGAACGAGCGGCTCGCGCGGCTGCCCATGATCCTGGAGACCCCTAACGACCTTGAGGGGTACCGTCGCGAGATCGCCCTTTTGCGCTCCCTCGCCGCCGAGGGGATGCCCGAGGGCAGCGCGCCGGCGCGACGAGGGACGAAGGAGGGGAACGCGTAGGTGGGCATCCTCATCGGACTGGAGAAGGTCTTCCACGAGTGGCCGGGCAAGAAGGTGCTCGAGGGCGTGACCATCGGCGTCAACGAGGGCGACCGCATCGGCATCGTGGGCAAAAACGGCGACGGCAAGTCCACCCTGCTTGACGTCATCGCGCGCGCCACGCGTCCCGACGCCGGCACGGTCACCTATCGCAACGGCATCAGGCTGGGCTTCCTGGGGCAGACGGACGCCCTGAACGACGATGACGAGGCCCTCTTTGCCATCGTGGGCGACGTGCCGGAGTATGAGTGGGCCTCCGACGCCCGGGTCAGGTCCATCATGGAGGCGCTCGTCGCGGACGTCGGGCGGCACCAGAGGGTGGGGGCGCTCTCGGGCGGTCAGCGGCGTCGCGTGGACCTCGCCCGCGTCCTCATGGGCGACTGGGACGTCCTCGTCATGGACGAGCCCACCAACCACCTGGATGTCCAGGCCATCACCTGGCTGGCGGGCCACCTGCGGACGCGCTGGGCCGACGGCGCGGGGGCGTTCATGGTGGTCACGCACGACCGCTGGTTCCTTGACGAGGTCTGCGAGCACATGTGGGAGGTCCATGACGGCGTCATCGACCCCTTCGAGGGCGGGTACTCGGCGTACGTCCAGCAGCGGGTGGAGCGCCAGAGACAGGCCGCCGTCATGGAGGAGCGTCGGCAGAACGTCCTGCGCAAGGAGCTCAACTGGCTCGCCCATGGCGCCAAGGCGCGCAGCTCCAAGCCGAAGTTCAGGGTGGACGCCGCCCGCGCCCTCGTCATGGGCGACCCGCCCCTGCGCGATCAGGTCGAGCTCAGGCGCCTTTCCGTGGGACGCCTGGGAAAGCAGGTCATCGAGATGAGGGGCGTCTGGGCCGGCTACGGCGACGAGGTGGTCCTCGAGGACGTCAGCTGGCTCATCGGCCCCGGCGAGCGCATCGGCATCCTGGGCGAGAACGGGGCGGGAAAGTCCACTCTGCTCAAGCTCATGACGGGCAGGCTCCTGCCTCATCGCGGCTACGTGAAGGTCGGCAAGTCGGTGCGCTTCGGCATCCTCTCGCAGGACCTCGACTTCATGCACGAGCGGGACGACTGGCGCCTGAGCGAGCTCGTGGCCAGCTACAAGCGCTTCGTGCGCATCGACGGCAAAGACACGAGCGCCGATCAGCTGCTGGAGCGCCTGGGCTTTGGGCGGCGCGAGTGGCCAACCCGCGTCCGCAACCTCTCGGGCGGGCAGCTGAGGCGCCTTGCCATCATGTGCGTGCTGCTCGAGGAGCCCAACGTGCTCGTGCTGGACGAGCCCGGCAATGACCTTGACACCGACATGCTGGCCGTCCTCGAGGACCTTCTTGACGGCTGGCCCGGCACCCTTCTGCTCGTGACGCACGACCGCTACCTCATGGAGCGCGTCACGGACGACCAGTATGCCCTCATGGGGGGAGGGGTGCGCCATGTCCCGGGCGGCGTTGACGAGTACCTTGCCCTGCTGGGGGAGCAGGGCGCCCAGGACCACGAGTCCGCCCGACCTTGTCTCGAGCGCGCGCAACGGCCCAAGGCGGGCCTCGGCAACGTCGAGCGCCGCGAGCTCAAGAAGCGCCAGGGCGCCGTCTCGCGGCGCCTCGAGAGGCTCCGGGACGCGCTCGACGAGCTGCGCGGGCGCATGGCCGCCACTTCCGCGACCGACTACGAGGCCCTGATGGCGCTGCAGGCCGAGCTTGACGCCACGTCGGGCGAGATCGCGGGCCTGGAGGACGAGTGGCTCGAGCTCGCGGAGCAGCTGGACATCGACTAGGGACGGAGGATGGCGTGAGGGAGCTGCTGAGGCGCTTCGTGTTCTCGAGCTACCGCGGCCGCGTCGTGGTCGGGGTTCTCTGCAAGGTCGTTGAGGTCGTCTTTGACCTTATGACGCCGCTCGTCGTGGCGCGCATGATCGACGAGGGGGTTAGGGGGCGTGATGGAGGCCTCGTGCTGCGCCTGGGCGCCCTCCTCGTGCTCTTTGCCCTGATTGGCTACGGATTCACCCTGGTCTGCCAGAAGATGGCGGCCCTCGTGTCCCAGGGGACGGGCACCGACCTGCGCGCCGCCCTCTATCGCAAGGTCAACGAGCTGTCCTCGGCCGACGTCGACCGCTTTGGCATACCCTCGCTGGTGACGCGCGTCACCAGCGACGTCAATCAGGTGCAGGTGACGGTGGCGCTCGGGGTGCGTCAGCTCATCCGCTGGCCCCTTCTGGCCCTGGGCTCCATGGTGGCCGCCCTCGTAATCGACCTCAGGCTGGGGTTGGTGTTTCTCGTCTGCACCCCGGCCATAGGCGTGGTCTTCTGGTGGGTCACGAGCCGGTCGGTCC
The DNA here is from genome assembly GCF_001811895.1 of Olsenella sp. HMSC062G07. NCBI lineage: Bacteria > Bacillati > Actinomycetota > Coriobacteriia > Coriobacteriales > Atopobiaceae > Olsenella > Olsenella sp. HMSC062G07. Next base: position 933,739 of record NZ_KV806951.1, on the reverse strand, counting down.
CCCTCTTTCGCGCCGTGCAGACCAAGCTGGACAGCATCGCCCGCATCACGCGGGAGTCACTCGCCGGCGTGCGCGTCATCCGCGCGTTTGGCCAGGACGGGCGCGAGGAGGCTCGGATGGCTCGCGCCGCCGCCGCCCAGGCGTCCACGGCAATCGCCGTGGGACGCCTCTCGTCGCTGCTCAACCCGGCCACCCTTCTCGTCATGAACCTAGGCGTCGTGGCCATCCTCTGGTCGGGAGCCCTGCGCGTGGACGCCGGACAGCTCACCCAGGGACAGGTCATGGCCTTCGTGAACTACATGGCACAGACGCTCGTCTCCGTGGCCTACGTGGCCAACCTGGTCGTGACCTTCACGCGCGGCGCGGCCTCGGCCGGCCGCGTCATGGAGGTCCTTGACTGCGAGGTAACCCTCGATGACGCCGGCAACGCCGAGGTCGTCGCAGCCACCAATGCGCCGGCGGCATGCGCCCTGGAGCTTGAGGGGGTCTCCTTCACCTACGCGGGCGCCCCCGCGCCCGCGCTGAGCGACATCTCCCTGCGTCTGAGGGCGGGCGGCACGCTCGGCGTCATCGGCGGCACCGGCTCGGGCAAGACCACGCTCGTCTCGCTGCTCCCGCGCCTCTATGACGTCAGCGCCGGGGAGTTGCGCGTCTTTGGGACCGACGTGCGCGACTATCCCTTCGGCCAGCTGCGGTCCCTTGTCTCGATCGTTCCCCAGAAGGCCTCCCTCGTCTCGGGCACCATTCGCAGCAACCTCGTCTGGCGCGACCCGACCGCCGACGACGAGGAGCTCTGGGCGGCTCTCGAGCTGTCCCAGGCGGCCGACTTCGTGAGGGCGAAGCCCGACGGCCTTGACGCGCGGGTCGAGACGGGCGGCAGGAACTTCTCCGGCGGTCAGCGGCAGCGGCTCACGATCGCCCGCGCCCTCGTGGGCGCCCCCCGCGTGCTGGTGCTCGATGACGCGGCCTCGGCCCTGGACTTTGCCACCGACGCGCGCCTTCGCGCGGCCTTATCCGGATTGGGAGACCGTACGACCTGCGTCATCGTGTCACAGCGAGTGTCGGCGGTCATGGGAGCCGACCAGATCCTCGTCCTCGATCACGGGCGTCCGGCGGGTCTGGGCCCGCATCGCGAGCTTGTGGCGAGCTGCCCGCTTTATCGCGAGATCTGCCTCTCGCAGCTCAGACCCGAGGAGGTGGGCGCCTGATGGCCAACCCGTACGCTGCCGGCGGCTCCGGCGCCGCCATGCTCGCGAACGTCCGGGGCGACCTGGGCGGGGGACCTGACGCCATGCTGGACGGGGAGGGGGGTGGCGGCTACCCCGTGACGGTCGTGGCGCGTCGGCTTTTTGCCTACGTGCGTCCCCACCTCGCCGCGCTCACGGGCGCCTTCGTCGCCTCGACGGCCTCGGTGCTCCTGCAGCTCTACGTCCCCATTCTCGTGGGCCGCTCCATCGACTGCCTCGTCGGCGCCGGCAGGTCCGACCTGGCGGGACTCGCGCCCGTCCTGCGCGAGCTCGCCCTCGTCGTCGTTCTTGCCGCCGCCTTCCAGTGGCTTGCCGGCTACTGCACGAGCCGCCTGAGCTATCTGACGATTCTCGACCTCAGAGTGGACGCCTTCGCAAAGCTGCGCCGCCTGCCGCTCTCCTTCATGGACGCACATGCCCATGGCGACCTGCTGCAGCGGGTGGCCACCGACGTTGACCTCGTGGGGGACGGCCTTCTTCAGGGGCTGACCCAGCTTTTTGGCGGCATCGTCACGATCGTGGGCACCCTCTGCTTCATGTTCTCGCTCTCCGTACCGGTGGGGCTGGTCGTTATGGTAGTCACGCCCCTCTCGATCGTGGTGGCCGGCGCCATCGCGCGTCGCTCGGCGTCGAGCTTTGCCGCGCAGCAGCAGACTCAGGGACAGCTCGGCGCCTACGTCGAGGAGATGGTCACAAACCAGAAGCTCGTCCTGGCCTTTGCCCGCGCCTCTGCCTGCGAGCGGGAGTTTGGCGCCATCAACGCTCGCCTGTACGAGGCGGGCCAGCGCGCCCAGTTCGTGAGCTCGCTCTCGAACCCCTCCACGAGGCTCGTGAACAACGTCACCTACGCCATCGTGGCCGTGGTGGGCGTGAGCTGCGTGATCGTGGGATGGCCCAGCGTGCTCACCGTGGGACAGGTCCAGAGCTTTCTCTCGTACGCCAACCAGTACATGCGCCCCTTCAACGAGGTCTCCGCCGTCGTGACCCAGGTCCAGTCCGCCTTTGCGAGCGCACGTCGCGTGTTTGCCCTGCTTGACGCTGCCGAGCTGTCCGCTGACCCCGTGCCGGGCGCGCGCGTCGCGCATCCTCGGGGCGCCATAGACGTCGACCACGTGGATTTTTCCTATGTGCCCTCCCGTCCCCTCCTGCGCGACGTGTGCCTTCATGCCGAGCCCGGCAGCCGCATCGCGCTCGTTGGCCCCACCGGCTGCGGCAAGACGACCCTCATCAATCTCCTCTTGCGCTTCTACGAGGTCGATGCGGGCAGCATCAAGGTGGACGGCATCGACGTGAGGGACATGACGCGCGCGCACCTGCGCTCCCTCTTTGGGATGGTGCTCCAGGAGACCTGGCTCTTTGAGGGAAGCGTGCGCGACAACATCGCCTACGGCCGACCGGACGCCAGCCCTGCGGAGGTCGAGGACGCCGCCCGCAGGGCCCATGCGCACAAGTTCATCATGCAGCTCCCCCAGGCGTACGACACCCTGCTGGGTGAGGGCGGCGGCTCGCTGTCACAGGGGCAGCGGCAGCTGCTCTGCATCGCTCGCGTGATGCTCGCCGACCCCGTCATCCTCCTTCTTGACGAGGCCACGAGCTCCATCGACACCCGTACCGAGCTTCAGGTGCAGGACGCCTTCGACACGATGATGGAGGGACGCACCTCGCTGGTCGTGGCCCATCGCCTCTCGACCATCCGCGCCGCTGACGTGATCCTGGTCATGAGAGACGGGCGGATCGTGGAGCAAGGGACGCACGAGGAGCTGCTCGGGGCGGGGGGCTTCTATGCCCACCTGTACGAGAGTCAGTTTGAGGGTGTTCGCTAGGCACGACGCGGGCGGAAAGTCGCGGACCCAAGTTCATGCCGGCCGCCGCCCTGACAGTTGACATACGAAGAGGGGAGCAACCATGCAGATCACGAGGACGAGGACGGCCCTGCTGGTCATCGACGCCATCGAGGCGTCGGACGCAGTCTATGAGCCCGACCGAGCGACGGCGGCGTATCGCGCGGGCGTCGCGCGAGTGGTGGACGCCTGTCACGAGGCTGGCGTGCCGGTGCTCTTCTGCAACGACGCGCATCTTCCGGGGCTGGACCAGGAGCTGAGGCTGTGGGGAGACCACGGCATCGCGGGCAGGACGCGCATCTTTCCCGAGATCGATCGCAGGGAGGGGGACCGCATCGTTCCCAAGCGGCGCTACTCGGCCTTCTTTGGCACTGACCTTGATCTGACCCTGCGGGAGCTGGGCGTGACCTGCGTCATCGCGGTGGGGGCTGACACCAACATCTGCGTGCTCCATACCCTCGCCGACGCCTACTTCCTCGCCTATGACTCCATCGTGGTCGAGGACGCCACGCTCACCTTTCTCTGCGGCACGCAGGAAGGGGCGATCGAGCACTGCGTGAAGTGCTATGGGAGCCAGATCGTGAGCGTCGCCGAGCTCGTCGGCGCGCTCGGCGAGCACACGACTGCCTGACGGCCGCGCCTGTCGGGCCGGAGCCTAGGTCGTGATCTTTGACACGGTCGTTCCGTGCGTGTCCAGCGTCAGCTGGAAGCGATTGCGGTCAGCGCGCAAAACGATGACCGAGGCCTCGAAGGGTCGCCCGTGCGCGTCGAAGGTCGTGCGTAGCGTGCGCAGGGCGGCCATCCCGGGCGACAGTTCCAGGGCGGAGGCCTCGCGGGCGTCAAGGTTGATGGCCTCGTAGACCTCGACCGCCCGCGCGGGCATGCGGCCCGACGCCTCGGCGATGAGGGTGTAGAGCGACGACTCCAGGGCCTTCTCGTCGATCTTGGGACAGACGGCGACGGGGACGTAGGCGACGACGTACTGCAGGGGCTTGCCGTCGGCGTAGCGAACGCGGCGAATCTCCCAGACCTCCGTCCCGTCAGGCACGTCCAGCCGTCTGGAGATGCCGGCCCTTGCTTTGACGCGCCCGAGGCGCAGCACCTTTGAGCTCGGGACCTTGCCGAGCGCGGATATCTCGGCCGTGAAGTTGAAGGACGTCTCGAGCGTGTGATACTGGCGCCGGTAGATGACGAAGGTGCCCCGTCCCCGCTTGCGAATCACGTGCCCCTCCCTTACCAGGTCCGCGAAGCAGCGTCTGACGGTGCCGCGCGAGAGCCCGAGCGCGCGGGCGATGCTCTCCTCAGTGGGAAGCGGCGTCGTCTCGTTGAGCGCGCGCGTGGCGACGACCTGCAGGATGCGCTCCTTGAGCTGCTGATAGAGGGGGATGGCGAGGCTTGGGTCAAGCGGCTCGGCAGCCAAGGCGGCAAGGGGGTCCATGGGAGCTCCTTATAATGACAGTTAGTACATAATGTACTGTACATACTAGCGTATTTCTCGTTCAGCCGTCGCAGCGGCGTCAGCCGTCGTACAGTACAGATGGCCGCCTGATGGGCGGCAGACAGACGCCGTCAGGCCCTAGGCCCTAGGCCCAGGGCCCGGCCCATAGGAGTGCCCTTGCGGGGGCAGAAAGGGGAGCACCATGAAGCCGACGAAGAAGGCAGCCGAGATGACCGTCCGCGAGCTCGCTCGCTACATCGACCAGTCAGTCCTCAAGCCCGAGTTCACCGTCGACGACATCAGGCGCTACTCCCAGGAGGGCATCGACTTCGGCTGCGCCACCATCTGCATCAACCCCTCGAGCCTGCCCATCGTCGCGCCCATGGTAAAGGGCACCGACACGGGCCTCTGCGTCGTCTGCGACTTCCCCTTCGGCCTCTCCACGACCGAGTCAAAGGTCAGGCAGGCCGAGACCTACTGCTCCCAGTACCAGATCGAGGACCTCGACATCGTCGCCAACTACGGGCGCCTGCGCTCCGGCGAGCTGGACTACGTCACCGCCGACATCAGGGCCGTCGTCGAGGCCTGCCACAAGCACGGCACGAAGGTGAAGGTCATCATCGAGACCGACGCGCTCACCCTGGAGCAGGTGGCCGCCGGCACCCGCTGCGCCGTGGCCGCCGGCGCCGACTTCATCAAGTCGTCCACCGGCTTCTTCACCGGCGGCGAGCAGCGCGGGGCAACGACCGAGGTCATCCGGACCATGATGGACGCCGGCGAGGGCAAGATCGCCGTCAAGGGCTCCGGCTGCATCCGCACTCGCGAGCACTTCCTCGAGCTCATCGACATGGGCATTGACCGCATGGGCGTGGGCTTCCGCTCCACCCCCGTCGTGCTCGACTGTACCGTCGAGGACGCCAGGAAGCTCGACTAGGTTCCATGTTGCCAAGACGACGGGACCTTTGGGCATGCTGAAGGGCGGAGACGTTCGATGGCGTACCGCGTGTGGACGCCTGCGAGCTGTAGGGGAGGGCATCGTGACACGTCAGGGGTGAGAAGAAATTTCTTCTTGCCACTGGCGGTATTGAGTGTTAGATTATGTACTCGCGCACCAGCACGGTGGGCAACGGCGGGTGGTGGCGCAGCTTGGTAGCGCACTTGACTGGGGGTCAAGGGGTCGCTGGTTCGAATCCAGTCCACCCGACCAGAAACTGCAGGTGGGACGGGTTTTACCCGTCCCACTTTTTGTTTGAAGAGGTTGTCGCTCCGCTAAGGTCCGCTAAGCCATAGCGCCAATCGACATAAATGCATAAAAATATGCACTCTCGCCGCTTGCCTACTAATTGCTACCGTCTACAGCTGCCAACTTAATTTTTCTCTTATGTAATTAACTTGCTATAAAATCAATTATATGCTATGTGACATAGGTTTTCTACCGTAGAGAGAAGAGTAGGAGACGACATGCGCAAGATAATTAAGGGGAGGCTTTACGACACAGACACGGCGGAGCCGCTCACCGAGACCATCAAGTCGGGAGGCATCGACAACGTTTCGCGATGCGAGGAGAGGCTCTACCGCAAGCGGACCGGCGAATTCTTCCTGTGCGGATGGAGCGGGCCTTTGGGGCGCTATTCGAAGCCATGCGGCGAGAGCGGCTTTGGCAGCATGCAGGGAAGCGGGATCATCCCCCTCACGCAGGAGGCCGCGCGCGAGTGGGGCGAGTACAACCTCGACACGGAGGACTACAAAAAGATTTGGGGCACCCCGCCGGAGGACGAGATGCGTCAGATAGGTGTGCAGGTGAGCGAGGCCACCTACCGCGCCATAAAGCGCGAGGCCGCCGACCTCGGCATTACGATGGGCGCCGTCGTGGACCGTCTCGCGGAGGCACTCCCGTTTGCCGACTAGGAGTGGCCGCCCGACGCGCTCGTAGGAGCAAACCCCGCCTCGGCGGGGCATTTTTGCCGCTTTTTACCCTTTGCCTCATGACTTGTCGCTTACCGCCGAAAATGTGCCGCTCACGCTTGTTTACATATGTACTCTAGCATATGCTTTACTTACTAGGTAGTCTTATATACTATAAGTACATAGAAATTAAGCGATGAAGTGATCACACCATGAGCAGCATCGAGACAAGGACATATGCAAACGACGGCGGCATGACGATCTACCGTCTGGAGAACGGGGAGACGGTCTGGGACAGCCGGTACACGAGCCTTGAGGACGCCACCTATGCAGCGCAAGACTTCATCGGCCTTGCCACTCAGTGCATGGACCCCATCGAGGAGGGCTGGCCCGGTGAGCAGCTTGACGAAGCCGTCGAGCTTGGCACCCCCATCGCCACCTAACTGCACGACGCCAGGACGGGAGACACCGACTGCACCAAGCCCGAGAGGGCGACCACGGCATACGAGAAGGCCTTCGCGAGGGCGATTTACGAGACCGCAAAACGGAAACGGGGGCGGGGCTGCCTCGACCCCCACATGACTGGAGGCATATGGAGGGCGGCAGGGCGAGGCGCGGCGGGGAGAGCTTCGAGCGCCAGAAGAGGGAGCGCCCGAAGGCGGAGTTTCGCGCCTTGCGTGAGACGGTCGGCATGACGCAGGGGTTCCTCGCAAGCGTCCTCATGGTGGGCGACAGGAGCGTGCGCAGGTGGGAGGGGCCGGACGACAGGTACTACCCGCCAGACGACGCCTGGGACCTCGTTGACGCCGCGCTCAGGCGGCAGAGGCGCGTCGTGGCGCTCGCCCTCGCGAGGGTGGACGAGACGGCGAGGGAGCGGGGAGGCTACCCCGACGTGGTCACGCTCACGTACTGGCCAAGCGACGAGCAGCACGTGGCGGGCAGCCGCGTCCCCGACGGCGGAGACTGGCGCATGGCGAACGCGAACAGCCGCCTGATAGCCTTCGCGCTCAGGCGTCGCGGCGTCCGCGTCGCGTGGTCGGACGGCCCCACGGCGCCCGGTCAGGAGCGCATCGAGGCATAAGAAAAGCCCCCGCGCCAAAAGACGCGGGGGGCATCTCTCACGGTCTACTTTGTCGATACGCTCAGCTCGATGCTGGCGCGCCTGGCCGCGACGGCGTCAGAGACCGCCTTGGCCACGGCTTCTGGGTCGGCGCCCCTCGTCGCCGCAAGGGTCTTCACGGCCTCGGTAAGCACGGCCACCTCGATCACGAGCCTGCCGCAGTAGGTGTCTATGTAGCGTATGCGCTCGGCCAAGCCCGCGCCGCTCGTCTCAACAAGGCGAAAGTCTGCCTGCATGAGGCGCCCACCGGCCTCAACCACCATCTCGGCGCACCCGCTCAAGAAGACGAAAAACAACAAGAAACTTTATCTTTAGATCTACGAAAGCCATATCATCATATTTACTTGATAATAGAAGATGTTCTGCCAATTCAGCGTTGAAGCATGGAAAAGTCCAGCCAAGGCTGTCTTTTTTTGCTATCAAAACGCATGTGGAATCCTAAAGATCAATGGCGTTAAAAGCTAAACACGGACCTTTAGTGTGTGTAGATAAGATCGAGGTCTGGAAACACTTTTTTCTTTGCAGAAAGCCTGGTAGCAAGAGGTCAGATAGGCGCTGGAAGCATCATAAGGTGCAGGATGAAGGGTGGTCCATCTGTGGGGCGTAGCCGCGGATAGGTTGTTATTCTCTGTGTAGGAGATGCACGAGGTTTTGAGACTCAGACTTCGTCCGTATCGATCAGAAGGCAATCTGCCCTGTCCAGGCCTTCATGCCACCCTTTGCTCAGAGGCTCATCGGTGATTATCCCCGTCGCTTCCGTGAAGTCGCAGAGATGGACAAAGGACGTGTTATCGAACTTGGAATGGTCTGCGACAAAGTAGGTATGCTGCGAATGTTCGAGAACAATCCTTCTGACATCATTCCAACGGTCGGTGGAATCTGTGATGCCGCTGTTCAGGGATAGGGACCGGCAAGAGAGAAATGAAGTGTCGACGTAATAGCGCGCTATGGTCAGTTTTGCTATAGGTCCGTAAAAGGCCTTCTCCGTTAGGGAATAGTTGCCACCGATGCCAATGAGCTTTATGTTCGAACACTTTGCAAGCATGTTCAGAATCATCAGGTTGTTGGTCAGGACTGTAATTCGCATGTCCTGCAGAAGCTTCGCTATATAGAAGCAGGTCGTCGAGTTATCCAGGAAAATGGTGTCCCCGTTACTGATAAAACGCAGACAGCGCGCAGCGATGATTTTTTTGCTGTGGCGGTAGGCGGTCGTTCGGATATTGACATCTACAAGATTGTCAACACCCGTCTGGACATATGCTCCTCCATAGGAACGCCTGAGAGTCCCTTTGGATTCGAGGACCTTGAGATCTCTCCGGATGGTTTCGTCCGTCACCGAAAAGATCTGGGCAAGTTCCGTTACAGAAGCGCTCTTCTTTTCGCGAACGATCTCTGCAATTTTCTGACGTCTGACCGCACCAATCATTGTCCACCAGTCCGAGGGCATAGAGAATCACGTTAAGACATTAATTATGACTCTTTTTGCTTGTTCTTGTACTTCTTTTTATGAAAAATCCGTTCACCGAAAAATCAACAATATATGACACAAATCAAAAAGACTCTCACATAAACCAAAAAGATACGTGTAATATCAGGCAATGTGCTATGTGTTTCCTGTTGAAATCTGTTGATTTTGAGAGGCGGTGAATTCAATGAAACAGATATTCATGTCTGAAAAGGAGGCTCGTCAGGCAATTGTCGAAGTAGGAAGGCGCATGTATGGTCATGGCTATGTCGTCACTAACGACGGTAACATTTCCGTCCGGATTTCTCGATCGGAGATAGTTGTTACGCCGACTGGTGTTTCCAAGGGATTCATGACGCCAGAGATGATGGTGAAGATGAATCTAGATGGTGAAGTGCTTGATGCAAAGGGCACAAAGCCTTCCAGCGAAGTGAAAATGCATCTGCGTGTCTACGCAGAAGACGACAATGTGACGGCGGTTGTCCATGCGCACCCCATCTATGCGACGTCCTATGCAATTGCGGGCATTCCGCTGGATGAACCGATTTTATCTGAAGCGATGCTCCAAATAGGAGCTGTGCCTATTGCAAAATATGCAAAGCCCGGAACATATGATGTTCCGGATGGCATTGCGGCGTTCGTGAAGGGCTATGGGGCAGTACTTCTCTCGAACCATGGTGCCCTGACATGGGGGACGACGCTCGGTGAAGCATTTTCCCGCATGGAGGTGCTCGAGAACTATGCACATATCAGCTTTGTTGTAGGCCTGCTCGGTGGTGGACGAGGTCTTGATGCGGAACAGGTTGCCGGGCTGGCCGGAATCCGGAAAGAGATGGGTCTTGCGGCGATTTCCATGCCCGTGGGTCGGCAAGAAAAGGAAAACGGAGAAGACCTGATTCCGTAAACGTCACGGATTCTGCAGGTGCGCGCAACGAATGTGGTGAGGGGTATTTCGAAATGCTGTTGAGGAAAGAACTTGTCTATGTCAATCTCAAAGTTTTGTCAAGGGAGGACCTGCTTCGAAAGCTTGCAGGTGAATTTCTGGAAGTGGGGTTGGTCAAGCCGTCTTTTCCCCAGGCGATCCTTGACAGGGAGGCAGTGTATCCCACAGGACTTCCTGCTGTTGCGTTTGATATAGCCATTCCTCATTGTGCAGCTTCGAATGTCAACGAGACGTCTATGGCGGTGGCTACCCTGGAACATCCTGTGGAATTCCAGCAGATGGGGTCAGCAGATATAACGCTGCATCCTGAAGTCGTTTTCATGCTTGCCATCCAGGATCCCGGCAAGCAGCTGGAGATGCTCCAAAAGATCATGGGAATCATACAGGATCGCGGGCTGCTCGAAAAGATTCGCAGCTCGAAGAATGCCGATGAGCTGTATGGTTTGCTGTCGCCAAAGGTCAATTAAGGTCAGGCTGTCGGATGGATCGGCAAAAGCGAGGAAGGAAGCAATCATGCTCAAGAAAGTAAAGTTCCTGTCAGTGTGCGGTTCAGGTGTGGTGACCTCCCACATGATGGCCAATAAAATCGTCGATATGCTCTCTGATGAGGGCTATGACGCAGAAGCTGACGAATGCAACCCCTCTGAGCTCGATGGATATCTGATGCGCGCAAATTATGATTTCATTGCCAATTCGAGCCCCATTGGCGACGCGCATGGAGTGCCTGCATTCTCCGCAATGGGTCTCATTACGGGACTGGGAGACGAGGAGTTTTTGGAGCAGGTGCTTAATCTTCTTCAGCAAAAAGACAAGTAAGTGCTTTCGCTCGGGCAGCAAGCTTGGATATAACAGAAAGGGAAAGAATGGACGCATTCCTCAATGCCTTGAATCTGTTCTTCACGACATTCAAGGCTGCCGTTTTTGTTCCTGTATTCATTTTCATCATTGCCCTTGCCATGGGCGTAAAACCCAAGAAGGCCTTCTTCTCTGCACTGTCAGCTGGTGTAGGCCTTGAGGGCTTCTCGCTCGTTATCGGCACGTATAGCCCGATTCTCCAGCCTGTCGTCGACAACATGATCAATTCGGTTGGTATCAATCTTCCTGTCGTTGATCTTGGTTGGCAGACTACTTCCATCATTGCCTATTCTTATCAGGTTGGCATGATCTATATTGCAGTTGCAATTGCCCTGCAGGTCATTCTCTATCTTGTAAAATTCACGACCATTTTCCAGGCAGGAGACCTCTGGAACAACTACTCGTACTTTGCATGGGGTTCCTGCCTGTTTGTACTCACGGGTAATTTCTGGCTTGCAATGGCATGCATGGTCGTACAGCAGCTCTACACGCTGCTCTGCACCGAAATAATCGCTAAGCGTTGGTCTACCTACTACGGTTATCCTAACTGCTCCATTGCGTCTCTTCACACTGCAACCTGTGGTATTATCGCGGTCCCCCTAAATCTTCTTCTCGACAAGCTCGGCCTCTACAAGACCAATGCCGATCCCCAGACCCTTCGCCAGAAGCTCGGCTTCATCGGCGAGCCTATGACCCTTGGTCTATTCCTCGGGCTCCTGATTGGCGTCATTGGCGACTTCAATAAGTTGGGAGAGCTTGCTACTTGGGGAGAGATTACGACTTGCGGCATCGCCACGGCAGCTGTTATGGCAGTATTTCCGAAGGTATCCGGCATCTTTGCTGGATCTTTCTCAGCCATTACCGAAGCCGGCAAGAAGAAGATGAAGAAGGCCGGAGCCAGCAATCGTGAGTGGTATCTTGCCGTCAACGATGCTACGGGCTACGGTGAGGCCGCAACGCTGATCACCGGCATCCTGCTTATGCCGGTTACGCTGCTTGTCGCATTCATCCTGCCGGGCAATCTCACGCTCCCAATGCTCGATCTCGTTGCTATTCCGTATATCATCCAGCCTTTCGTTGCCTGCTCCAACGGAAACATTGTCAAGTCGTTCATCGGCGGCTTGGTTTTCATGATTATCGACCTGTACTGCTGCTCGTTGACAGGCGCTGCATTCACGCAGGTGGCAATCTCTACCGGCATTGATATTGGCTCCTATGGCATGATTACCTCCCTTGTCATCCTTGGACAGCCAGTCGGAGCCATCATCTTCCTGGCATTTCTCAGCCAGAGCCCCATTATGATTGCGATCGTGATTGCCATCTATGCCGTTTGCTACATTCTCGTTCACAAGAATATGGAATCCATTCATGGATTTATCGAGAACTCTGCAGTGAACCACCAGATTGGTGTTCCAACAGCGACGGCCGAATAGCGGTTTTCCGACGTTATCAAAGAAGGAGACTTGTTTCCATGCCTTCATCTAAAGATGTGAAGCCCGATCTTCAGGAGCTTGTTAGACTCTCGGGTGTCCGGATGATTGATTCTGGTCTTACTGTGGCAACATGGGGCAACATCAGCTGCTGCGACAGAGAGACGGGCCTGATGTATATCACGCCCAGCGGCATGAACTACCATGAGATAGTCTACGATGATATCAATGTATATGATCTAAAAGGCAACCTTGTCCAAGGCCATCGTCGTCCGTCTATCGAGCACGATATGCATCGCGGCATGTATAATGCGCGCCCCGAGATATCGGCTTGCGTACATACCCATCCCATTTTTTCAACCGTATTTTCGTCGATGGGGGAGAACATTCCCATTAACCTTCACGATGAAGCAGCGCAGGCGTTAGGTGATACCGTGCGCTGTGCGGACTACTGCCTTCCGGGGACGATCGATCTGGCAAGTGCTGTAGTGAGGGCCATGGGGGAAAAGGCAAATGCGTGCCTGCTCCGGAATCATGGAGCCGTGTGCATTGGTGAAGATATGGACGGTGCGTTCAAAGTTTCGACTGTCCTTGAAATGGTCGCGGAGATCTATTGGCGCATTCGCGCTACAGGCAGCACCTATATCCCCATATCTGATGAAAACGTCGCTGCGATGCAAATGTTTGTCAAGACTAAGTACGGCCAGTACTAGATTTGCATGGAGAGACAGGCCATGAAGTATACATATAAGTTCAAAATTGATGTGCCTACTTTTCGGAAGGCGCTGTATTTCAATGCCTTTGCTCGTAACCGTGCTCAGCTGGGATTTGTGGCCGCTGCATGGGCAGGAGCTGCAGTCCTTGCCGGTTTGGACCTATTTGGCAGGCTAGAGCTTACCAATGTTGTCCAGATTTGCTATATCGTGGTACTTCTCTCAATGCCGCTTCTTATCTTCTCATGCGAGCGCGGGTGGCGTGAATATCGGGATAGTGGGCTGCAAGAACGCGAACGAAGCGTTTCTGTCAGTGAGGACTGGGTGAAGTTTTGCATAAGCGGAGATGCAGATTCAGACAAGGTCGAGTGGCATAATATATCTGCTATTTTCGAACTTTTTGATGAGTTCGTCATCTACCGTGATGCCGATCAGATGGTTGTTCTCCCAAAATCAGTGATTAGTAATGAGGAAATGCTAGTTCTACGTAGCCTGTTCATCAGAAAGTTGGGAAGAAGCTATAAGCTGCGAGCTTCTGTACCTGAGGTAGCATGTATTAAAGCATGATGACGAACGGGGATTGATCCAATTTCGGAGCAGAGGGGCTGTATGCCTCTCTGCTTTTTGCTTATAACATTTTTACCTATGTCGTTGTCCTCTTGCCTGAGAAGTCCGGCTTACTGAGCTTGAGAAAGGTCCATGGTCTCGAAGTAGGTGGTGTTTCTCTGGAACCGGATGGCGGATTGAGCCATTGAGGGATGCGTTATTGGGTTGCTTTCCCATCAGTCGAGTATCTCTCGCTGCTCTTTTTGCAGAGCCTCCTGCCATGGTCTTCATCTCCCACGCGTCGAAATGCTCGCTGAGTTCATGAAGATCTACTGCATCCATTTCTGTTCTTAAGGGTCTAACTGGAACCGGAGCTGCGAAATCTATGCAAAAACCTCCAAGCATCTCGATAGTCCCTCATGTAATTCCAAAGACATATGGCCCGCATAGATCTTAAAACTTGCTGTCCATGACATTTACAGGGATTACGGGACGAGAACCAGAAATACGAGACAGGGAGCTGCTGCTTGCGACTGACAGTATGTTAATCCGGAGCACAGTTATTTTTGTCCCTCGGGCCTCCAAGCCCTCCAAGCCCTCCAAGCTGCTGACTCTCCAAGATGTCTAGGGTTCCGTTCCCAATGAAAGCGGCTTATAAGCTTTGCTGTCATATGGATGCTAAAAATTCGAACAATTCGGCGATTTCAAACATAACAAGTTGATCTGCCTGGCAATCAAAAATGTCCCCAGCGACAAGTGCGTGGCATGCAGGCTACCGCGTAATTCCTGGATTCTGCGAATTGTTTCATCCTCACGGATGCCTGGGACTCCTTCATAGTGCCCTCGAACTTAAGGCGATCTTTTCATCGATGCCGCTACTGAAGTTTGTCAGGTTGTCGTTGATTCCAATGACGCGGTGGCAGACAACAATGACGGGATAGATGTTGCGGATGATGGCACCTCCGACGACATGAGGAGACAAGCGCCTTCCTATCTTTTTTCATGATGTCCTTGGTTATGTCGCCGTGGGTCATTGTTTGCCGCAGGGAATAGCGAGCTGGACAGTGCGGACAGTTTTCCAGACTTGGTGCCGCATGGCGCAAAGGGGGCTCTCAGGGATCGGGACGCATGTCTACAAAATGGCGGTCAAGTCTGTCTCGCTCCTGCTGCAGAATGGCCAGATCGTTTTTGCTTTCCATCGTGCCGCCCAGGCCAAATCCGAAGCGGCATGCGCTGCCGACGATGGGGGTGGGGCATCCCCTGAAATACACAGGCCTTTCTTCCTGTTGGTCAGGCATGTCTTTGCGCCGTCCTTTTGGCGGCATCCGTCTTGGATCGTGCGTCTGTTCCTGCTCACGGCGTCTCTCGCCCGGAAGGATGCAGACGGAAATATCCGTCGCATTTCGTGTGCAGAGGATGTGCCATGGTGCAGAAGCCTGCCGCCAGTCGAGAAATATAGGATGCGGGATCTCAGCTGCTGTCATTATTATGGTGTCGGAAAGATACAATGTGAAAGCCTCTTCGTTACGCTCGTGAGTGCATCTGCATCCGTTATCGGCCGCACGAATAGGGGATGCTCGGAGATTTCTGGTGCAACGGGTGTCGGAAGGACACCCCTCTCTTGCTCATGATTTCAATCGCCGGACTGTTGTCGCGTTCGGACAGACCTTTAGTCTACCGACATGGGAGCCGCGCTCAAACACCCGAGATCCGAGATCTCCGGCATACTCCTCGCTCATTTGGCAAAGAAGAGTGCCCGGTACGCGCACGCTGCAAAGAGATAGGACTCCCGCGAGATGTACCGCATGGTCTTAACCTCGCTTGCGCGCTCGAACGTCATGCCCTTGCCCCTGAGAAACGCGATTTGCCTCCTCGGGGTGAGCTTCGACTTCTTGGTCATCCGTTAATCCACTATCTCCACCCTTGCGACGCGTTTCCCGGCCGCCTCGGCCCTAGTCGAGCCTCAGTCGGGGATGAGGGTGACGCCTCGCGCGTCCTGGACCACATCCAGGTGCTCATGCCCCTTCAAAGAGCCCCCTTGTCTCTCTCCACGTCTTTAGGCCTTCCATCAGCGTGTGCTCGTCGGCCGCCTGTCTCTCTGCCATGTGCTCGAGCTCCGCGCACCACGTCTGACCCGCGCTGCAAGACAGCCTCCCCAGCAGCTGCTGGTTGGTGCGGGCGTCGCAGAGCTCCCCCAGGCGCGTCTGGAGCTCCTTGAGCCGTGGCTCCATCCCCTCGAGGGACTCGGGGCATCCCAGGCTCTCGATGACGTACCGCAGCCGCTTTGCGGCTTTCCTGAGCTCATGTGTTGCCGTGACGTCCGCAAAGTCGTGGTCGTCGAGCCGCAGCTGGAGGTTGAGGGCCTCATTAAGACAGGTCTCGTCCCCCTGACGCGCCAGGGCGTCCTCGTCCAGCTCGAGCGCGCCGAGGGCTTCGCGCAGGGAGTCGAGCCTGGTGGGCAGCGTCCCGTCCACCATCGCGTCGAGAAACACCTCCATAGACGTCGCACGTCGCTGCGTCAGCCTCGTGACCAATGCCCGCGCCGCGTCCGTCGTCAGCTGCCCCACCTCTTCCGCCTCCTTCAGGCGCGCGCACAGCACGTCGGTCTCGCGCACGTCCGATAGGCTTCGTGCGAGGTCGCGCAAAATCTGGCGCGCCTGGCGGTTGGGAGCACGCCTTGTCCACGGTCGCATGAAGTCAAGCAGGGAGCGCAGGGTTCGTGCCCTCACCCGCACGTCATGAACGGACTCCCCGTCGCCGCCCTGAAGGAGGCGCAGGAGTGCCGCGCGAAGCGCTCGTTCCAGCTCGTCCAGGCGTCGTGTCGCTGACGTCCCGGCATGCTCGCGCGTCGCTGACGAGCGAAAGAGGTGCGTCCGCCCGCTCTCGTCGATGCTCCAGCGAACCTGAGAGGAGGGTGCGTTGCCATCCAGGTCGAGCAGCACGGCAATGCGGTCTGACCCTCCCGTCGAGCAGAGGCAGCGATACGTCTTTCTGAACAGCCTCCGCGGCTGTATGACGGCAAGCCGCCCTTCATAGCCCATGACAGCGGCGAGGACCTCCCCCAGGCCGGGGCCGGACGTAAGCCGCAGCCGTGAGCCGGGTGGTAGCAGGCCCTCGCCGGGCTCCGCCGCCGCGAGCCAGCGGGTCGGCAGGCCGCCCGCAAGCAGCGAGCAGCGCCTGAGCAGCTCTTCCGAAGAGATGGCATGCCCCGACGTCCGCCGTGGCTCTGTGAGGAACAAGACCCAATGGTCCATGGCGCAACCCCCCTGCACGGTCGTTTCGCATGGCCTCGGCCGTTCGCGCTTATGCCTCAAGTATCGCCCTAGGTCGGGCATCATTGGCGCGCATGCGGGGGAGAGGCGCGGCGGCGTCGGGGAAGGCGACACAGTCCCGGCTCGCGCGACGATCGCGTCGCAGGATGAGGGGCTGCGGGTGCATCTGCGAGTGACATCGGCGTTCTTGTCAGCTTTGGCGACGTGCATCGTGTCATACGTAGAGAGGGTCCCTACTCGGGTATGACGACGAAAAAGAGGGCATGTGCGCGGAGGAAGCATGTTCACACTGACGAGAGATTCCGCCCGACGGGGCCGATGGAAGCGAGGACGAGCCGAGCGGCTGGTGGAGGCCTATGCCGACCTCATTCTGCGCCTGAGCTACAGCTACCTGCGCTCCACGCAGGACGCGGAGGACATCTGCCAGACGGTGCTGCTTCGGCTTCTCATGACCGACCCGCCCATACGCGACGAGGAGCATGAGCGAGCCTGGGTCATTCGCACCACGGCAAACGCCTGCAAGGACGTCCTCAAGTCAGCTCGACATCGTCGAGTGGTGGCACTTGACGCTGTCGGCGAGGTCCAGGGCCCGGCGACGGACGACCCCGCCGAACTCGTGAGCGACGCGGGCGCGGAGGCGCTCGCCGCCGTTATGGAGCTGCCCGACGTCTACCGCGAGGCAGTGCACCTGCACTATGTGGAGGGATGCCCCATAAGGGAGGTCGCCCGACTTACGGACTCGACAGAGGCGGCCGTCGCCAAGCGTCTGAGCAGGGCGCGCAAGATGCTGCGTACAAGATTGGGGGAAGACCATGGCCGAGCCGATGGATGACTACAAGAGGCGGATGAAGGCGCTGTCGTTCTCTGACGAGGCAAAGGAGCGCCTGGTGACGAGGCTCGTCGAGGCGTCGACGCAACAACGGGTGGGGGAGGCGGACCACCGTCGGCGCCACATGGCGCTGAGGCCCGTTGCGGCAGCTGCCGTCCTTGTCGCGGCGTGTGCCCTCGGCGGGCTGGGCGTGGCATATGCCGGCGGCTCCCTCGTGAGCGTGTCGGACTTCTTCGGGGACGTCTTCCAGGGCGCCCCGGCACAGACTGACGTCGTCAACAAGGTGGGACGTCCCCTGGGCGCCGTCGCGCATGCGGACGGCATCAGCGTGAGCGCCGACGCCGTCATCGGTGACGGCAAGAACGTCGCCGTGGTGTACAGCATCACGCGCGACGACGGCAGGCCCCTGGTTGAAGCCGAGCGGGATGGCGACGCAATCGTCCCGCTCATGTTCTCGACGAGCGACCTGCGCATCGCGGGCGTCACGGGAAGCTACGGCAGCAGCTACTTCTATGACGCGGACCCTGCAGACCCCTCCGTGCAGTACGTGCAGCAGCTGTCGATGAGCGGAAGCTCAATCGTCGGCAAGACGGCTCACGTGACCTTGGCCGGCCTCTCTGCGACTGACGCCGCTTCGCAGCAGGCCACGCCCCTCTCGTCCGGCAGCTGGAACCTCAAGTTCGACATCAACTACGAAGACAGTGCACGGTCGCTGCCGGCGGGCGAAGACATCACGTTCAATGGGCTCTCTGCCACCGTGAGCGAGGCGTCCGTTTCGCCGATCGCGCTCAATCTGCGCTACGTCGTCCATGATGCAGCGGGCCTGCCCGCGGACGCGCCGAGCGGAAAGCTGCCCGCATACATGGAGGAGCGCACAAGGCAGCTCCTTGACCTGGGTACCATCACCATCACCATGGAAGACGGGAGCGTCGTCACAATCAAGGACAACGGCGGCGGCGTAGTCTCAGAGTCCCGCGACGGCGTGATCGAGGTCGAGAAGAGCGTCTTTCTGCCGCAGGGAATCGACGTCGGCCGGCTTGCCTTCGTCACGGTGGGCGGTGCGACCTTACCCGCAGGCGCATAGCTTCCCCGTCCGACCTCATCGCACGCTCAGAGGGCGTGGCTTGCGCGCTGCGTGTCGGTGGCTCACGATGGGCACGACAACAGGAGGGGCGCGGCGGAGGACGTCGCGCCCCGTGCAAAACGGGAGGCAGGCATGACGCGCGCCGACGGCGGATTCTTTGATAGATGCTATGGGGTGGTCCAACAGATACCGTGCGGACGGGTGGCAAGCTATGGGCAGGTGGCAGCGCTGATGGGTGAGCCGCGCAAGGCGCGCTTCGTGGGCTTTGCGCTCCATAGGAGCCCGGGTGTGGCAGCAGGCGTTCCCTGCCATCGTGTGGTCTTCAAGGACGGGATGCTGGCGCCGGGCTTTGCCTTTGGCGGTCCCGACGCCCAGAGAGATCTGCTCGAGCACGAGGGCGTGGCATTTTTACAGGACGGGCGCGTGGACATGGAGCACTGTCAGTGGCTCAGGTAAGTCTCAATTAAGTCTTAGGTAAGTCTGTATCATGTCGTAACCATATCATTCAAAAACTCTCAAGTAACTCGTAAGTCACCAGATATAAGGCCCTGTTTTTCACGCCGCACCCATACGACCCGATACCAACGCGATCCATCAGTCGTCGTACCACGTATCGCTTGTGAGCGACCCCGTGATCTTTAGGTAGGTGGGCCTCACGACATGCCGTAGACTGTGGGCGTCGGGTCCATGCAGTCGGAGAGGGGGCCGCGTATGGCCATGGAACATGAGGAGCGACGTCCCTGCAAGAGGCGGGAGGACTCCCTTACCGAGACGGTCCATGTGGTCATGCATGCCGACGCAAACCCCGGGGGGCGTATCTTTGGCGGCAGGCTCATGGAGTGGATAGACATGGTGGGGGGTATCTCCGCCATCAGGCACTGCGGCGGTTCCGTGACCACGGCCTGCGTGGACAACCTCAACTTCATGGCGCCCGCCTACGTGGGCGACATCGTCGTCATGCGCGCCTTCGTGACCTTCGTGGGCCGCAGCTCCTGTGAGGTGCGCGTCGAGACCAACGTCGAGAACGTGGCGACGGGGGAGCGTACGCTCATCAACACCGCCTACCTCACGGAGGTCCATGTGACGCACGAAGGCCTTGTGGCGCCCATACCCTTTGGGCTCGCGCTTGACGATCCCGACGTGCGCCGGGAGTGGGAGCTGGCCCTGCGCCGCCGGGAGATTCGGGGGATCCGCCGCTCGTCGGGCGTATAGGATCGCGGGGGCGTGGGGCGGGGGTGCCCGTCCATAGCGAACGGCTCGCACCGACTTCTTCTGTCACCGACCTCCCTGATATACGATGGTCGTGTCAGCCACTCTTCAGTTCTCAGCCACCATTCGAAGAAGGTCGTGCTCGATGATGTCCTCTCGTCTCGCCTCGCTCGGTGTCGCCGCGGCCCTCATGCTCGGGCTGCTCAGCGCCACCCCCGCCAACGCAGCTGACGTTGCGCCCACTCTTGCGCCGACGCCATCACAGGGGCAGCCCGTCGCCAGCGACACGCTCGGCGCCCCCACGAAGGACCTTGGCGAGCAGCCGGCCCTCCGGCCGGATGACCTGCCCGTCGAGACGCCCGCTCCGCAGGACTCAGGCGTCTCTTTTCCCGCAGTACCGCAGAACGACCCCGTCCCCCTGGAACAGCCCGTCCCTGCCGGCCCAACCGCCGACGAGCTGGCGTCACGCAACGTCGACGGGCGCCTCCTGGCGCCAGGCACCTACGCCGTCCACGCCCTGGGCAAGTCGCTCGACGTCGCCGGGGGCAGCGACGCGGACGGCGCCAACGTCCAGCTGTGGCGGGACAACGGCACCGCCGCTCAGCAATGGCAGGTGCTTGTCGATGCCAAGGGATACGTGACCTTGCGCAATGTCCGCTCGGGCAAATGCCTTGACGTTACCGGGGGGCGCGCCCGCGACGGCGCCAACGTCCAGCAGTACAACGGCAACGGAACCACCGCCCAGTCGTGGGTGATCGACAGGACGGATGCCGGCCTCGTGCTGCGCCCTGCGCTCGACTGCCGCCTGGCGCTCGATGTTGCCGGGGGCAGCGACGCGGACGGCGCCAACGTCC
>NZ_KV806951.1:774876-912888 GCF_001811895.1 Olsenella sp. HMSC062G07 | reverse complement strand
AGCGACGCGGACGGCGCCAACGTCCAGCTGTGGCAGGACAACGGCACGCCGGCGCAGGTCTGGTCGTTCATTCTCTCCGACCTGGGCAAGGCGGTCGCCCGCAACGAAGGGGGCGCCATCTTGGGGTCGGGGACCTACGTGCTGACGGGCGAGGGGTCCGGCAAGGTCGTCGACGTGGCGGCGGGCAGCTACGAGGCCGGCGCCAGGGTCCAGACCTACGAGCGAAACGGCACCGGGGCGCAGAGCTGGATCGCCACGGTTGACGAGCAGGGCTACGTGACGCTCTGTAACGCCCAGTCGGGGAAGGTCCTGGACGTGCGTCACGGCGTCGGGCGCGAGGGGACCCCCGTCCAGCAGTACGATTCCAACGGCACGGGCTCCCAGAGGTGGGTGGCCCTTCCCTGCGGAGCGGGTCTCGTCTCGCTGCGTTGCGCCCTTGACCTGACGCTTGCCCTGGACGTCCGGGCGGGCTCCCTGACAAACGGCGCGACGCTCCAGCTCTACGCCGCCAACGGCACGCAGGCGCAGGCCTGGCGCCTTGAGGCGGCGCCCGCCGCCGCAATCGCCCCAGGGTGGCACCGCCTGGCCCCCCTCGCGGATCTCACGCGGTCGCTCGACGTTCCCGGCGGGTCGACGAGCGCCGCAGGCCTCCAACTTTATGCCGCCAACGGCACGCAGGCGCAGTCCTGGTGGGTGAGGCACCTGGGGGGTTCGAGCTACGCGCTTCAGGCGAGCTGCTCGGGCCTCTATCTTACCGACGACGACGACCGGCGTCAGGCGCCCGACGCGGGTGCGCGGAGTCGCTGGGGCGTCTCGTACGCCCCGTCAGGCGGCTACGTGCTGACCAACGAGGCGACGGGTGCGCGCCTCGACCTCGGTCAGGGTGTGCGCTGGGCCGCCCTGTGGGCGACGAGCGGCGTGCGCGCCGGCTTCTACGAGGTCTGCCTGGCCGCAAATCCCTCGCTTCGTCTTGATGACGAATACGCCTCCAAGACCCCTGGGACCAGGGTACAGCTTTGGTCGGGCAACGGCACCCTTGCCCAGCGATGGTGGCTTCGCGAGGCTGGTGGGGGCGCACTCACGCTCACCAACTGCAACTCCGGGCTGGAGCTCGACGCGCGAGGAGCAAATCTCGGCTCCGGGACGGACGTCCGGCAGTGGCCCCGCGACGGCGGTGCGACGCAACGCTGGCTCATCACCATGGGCGTCTCGGGGCTCGAGCTGCGCTCGGCCGCCGAAGAGGCGGTGCTCCAGGCCTGCGGCGAGACGATGAGTGCCGGCGCGGGCGTGCGGGTCTTTGAGCCCGACGGATCTGTCGCCCAGTCCTGGCGTCTTGCTGCGGCGCCGGCGCCTTCGAAGATCGGCTATCAGAACCCGGCGGGCCACTACCAGGTTTCGAGCTGGAACGTCGTCGTTCCCGGCGGCCACGGCATCTTTTCCTACGCTTCGCCAAGCGTGATCGGGCTTGAGGCCACGCGCGAGGACTGCGTTGACGCGTTCGTGCGGCGCGCGTACGACTACCTTGGCACCCCCTACGTGTGGAACTACTCCTGCGCCCCCGGGGTGGGCGTGGACTGCATCGGACTGGTGTTTCAGTGCGCCTACGCGACGGGCATGGACCTGGGCAGCGCTGTGTACGAGAGCGACTTCAACCCCTGGAGCCATGTGTCGTCAGGCCCCCGGGGCTGGCACAGCCATGACGCCAACAACTTCTGGAACTACGCGCGGGCGCAGAGGGTCCCCTACGAGGACCTCCGACGCGGCGACGTCATCTCCTATGCGGGTCATGCGGCCATCTACGTGGGCGGCGGCAAGATGATCGAGGCGTATTCGCGCGCCACGGGGGTGAGGCTCACGGCGGTGCGCCCGGGCCGTGGCTGCATCAGGCTCTTCAGCTAGAGGTCGCACCAGTCCGGGGGCCTTGGGCCGAGGCCGCGTCGATGGCGCGTCGGCCGCTCGCCGCGGCGTCCCCGCGCTGAGTGGAGCGTCTGTCTTATGGCGAGGGGCACGACCTCTTCCCGACCCTCTATACTGCTCAATGTACGCTCAGGACGACGAGAGGGGCACCATGCCGGGCAAGCGAAGCGACGTCATCTCGTGGGACGAGTTCTTCATGCGGGTCGCCATCGCGGCGAGCCTCAGAAGCAAGGACCCCAAGACCCAGGTGGGTGCCTGCATCGCCGACACCAACCACCGCATCCTCTCCGTGGGGTACAACGGCACGCCCTCGGGCATCACGGATGACGCGTTTCCCTGGGAGGACTCCGACGACCCCCTCTTTGACAAGCATAACTACGTCATCCATGCCGAGGCCAACGCCCTGCTCAACTATCGCGGCTCGCTCAAGGACGTGCAGGGGGCGACGGTCTACGTGACGCTCTTCCCCTGTCAGGAGTGCGCCAAGATGCTCATCCAGGCGGGCGTCGGCGAGGTCGTCTACCTGGACGACAAGTACCATGACACGCTGGGCGCACAGGTCTCTCGCACCGCCCTCGAGACCTGCGGGGTCACGTATCGCAGGATCGAGCTGAGCGACGACGCGCTCGGCTAGGAACATGAGCGCCTGCCCATGGCACGGCCCGCGGCGCTCCTGCGCGCGGCGCGGGGTGACGAAGGCGTGGTTGCCGCCTTGGGCCCATGTACGCGCACCCACCCATCGGGTAGGATAGTGCACCGTAATGACGTCACGTGGAAAGGCCCGAGGTGTCCGAGAAGACGACGCGCATGCTTGATGACGTCCGTGGTCGCGTTGACCCCGACGTCCTCGCCGCGCAGCAGAGGGGGAGCGTTGCCGCCCCGGTGGGCACGCCGGACAATCCCTCCGACCGCGTCCTCACGCTCGCCAATCTCATCACAGCCTGCCGCCTTGCACTGACGGTCGCGTTTTTGGCGCTGTTCGTGAGCGGGGTCAACCGGTCGCTCGCCCTTGTCTGCTATGCCGTCGCCGCGCTCACCGACTTCGTTGACGGGCAGGTCGCTCGTCGCACGCAGACCGTGAGCTGGCTGGGCAAGATCATGGACCCCGTCATGGACCGCGTGCTGCTCTTTACGGGCGTGCTGGGCCTCATGGCCACAGGCGAGCTGCCCGCGTGGGTCGCCGCCTTCGTGATCCTGCGCGACGGCTACCTCTTCGTGGGCACGCTCATCCTGCAGCGCTACCGCCGCCGCCCGGTTGACGTCATCTACATTGGCAAGGTCACCACCGCGCTGCTCATGTCCGGCTTCGTCCTCATGCTCTTCGGCGTCCCGCACATGGGTGGCCTGGGCGTTACGGGGGCGTCCTGGCTTCCCGTCCTCAATGCCCATGGGGGCTCCGTGGGCGTGCTGCTCGTGTACGCGGGCGTGGTGCTCTCCGCCATCACGGCGGGCGTCTACACCACAACCGGCATCCGGATCATGAGGCGCGCCCGCGCCACGCGCAGGAGCGCGGAAGGGGAAGCGTCATGACGAGAGAGGCATGCAGACGCCCGTCACGGCTGCTCCTTGCGCTCGCTGTCATGTTCGTGGCGGCACTGCTGACGCCCGTGGGGGCATGGGCCGACGAGCCCGCGCTGAGCGAGGCCCAGGCCTATGTCCTCGTTGACCAGGACGGCAACGTCCTTGCCTCCCAAAACGCCGACCAGCAGATGGAGCCCGCCTCAATAACCAAGATCATGACGGCGATGGTCGCACTCGACTCGGGCAAGGACCTTGATGACGCCTGCACCCTCACGCGGGTGACCTATGACTCCAATGCACAGCTTGCGGGCATCGCGACGGGCGACGTCATCAGCTTCAGGAACCTCCTGCAGGTCATGCTCGTCTATTCCGCCAACGACGCGGCCGACAACGTCGCCCTGGCCGTCTCGGGGTCCACGGAGGATTTCGTGGCGCGAATGAACGAGAAGGCCCGCGAGATCGGCATGACGAACACGCATTTCTCCAACACGCACGGGCTGTCCGAGGACGCTCACCGCTCGACCGCCGAGGACCTCGTCAAGATGGGCGCGTATGCGCTCGAGCACTATCCCTTCATCGCGCGGACGGTGCGCATGCGCTCGGTCACGGCGACCTTCGCGGGGAGGCAAACGACCTACGCCTCCACCGACGAGCTCATGGACGGCTACGCGGGGCTGATCGGCATCAAGACGGGCTCCGTCGAGTCGGGCTACACCTTCCTCGGCTGCTCGGAGCGCAGCGGCGTCAGGCTCTATAGCTGCGTGTTGGGCTGCGCCACCAACGCCGGGCGCTTCGGGGACACGGCGCGCCTCATGGACTGGGGGTACGAGAGCCGCTACCAGCGCAGGACGCTGGCGCGCGCCAAGCTCCCCGTGCGCATCGTCAACGCCTCCACGAGCTTCTTCGGCCGCCTGCTGGTCGTTGCCGGCATGGATGCGAGCGGCCTCGTCCTGCCCGAGCGAGACATCGCGTGGAGCTCGACGATGCTGCTGCCGGGGTCGTTGGTTGACCCCGGATCGGGGTACGGGAGCAGCGTCTGGACACAGGACGGGCGCACGGTCTGCGCCGAGACCTATCTGGCCGACACGCGGACGCGTGACCTTCCCCAGGTCAACGTGTTCGCGCTGCCGCTCTTCGTCAATATGGACGAGCTTCTTGACGTGGCATGAGGGGAGGGCCATGGACCTGACGACGCTCAAAGATGAGCAGCTGGCGCTCGGCGCCCGCTTTGCGGGGGAGGGGGGCACACTGGCATCCCCCTCGTCCTATGAGGGAGAGCCCCGTCCTGAGGACCTTGAGGACGACGTCGCTCTGGTGGACCTGAGCGGGATGCTCCTGCTTCTTGCCTCGGGCGCTCAGGCGGCGTCCTTTGGCGGACTCGCGCTCGCCGGGCCCAAGCTCGCCGTGGGAGACTGCTCACTCCAGGCGTCGCTGCTGGGCGACGGGGCGCTTGCGTCAATCCCTTTTGCCGCGCGTACGGGTGACGCGGAGCTGCTCGTGATGGACCCCTGGCCGCGTCATGAGCTGTTGCACTCTTGGATGGGCTTTCTGAGGGACGTCGATCAGGACGGCGTGAGGCCCTTTGGGGGCCTCGACCTTGACGACATGAGCGATCGTCTCGTGCCCCTGGCCCTCGTCGGCTCGGCGGCGCGCCTCGTCCTTCAGGACTACGTCCGAGGCACGGAGCGCCTGCCGGAGCCGGGCGAGGTGGTGAACCTCGACCTGGACGGTCACATCACGACCATCGTGGCGTCCCCCGCAGGCGCCGGGGACGCGTGTTTGCTGCTGCTCGTGCCGCCCGCCTGTGCACGCGTCGTGTGGAGGAGCCTGCTCTCCTTTGCCGTCGTGACGCCCCTGGGGCATGAGGGCTTCCTCTCATGGTCCCGGCGACGGTGGAGGGCGCTAGGGAGCTGCGCGTCGCAGGACAGGGTCCGGGTGTCGCGCGCGCAGCTGGAGCGCGACGGGCTCGTGCGTCCGGGGAGCGACTTCGTGGGCGCACGGGGGCTGGACGACTGACGGCCCCACGACGGCCTCGGCGCCAGGGGCCCTTCGCGCGCCGTGGGCCGTGCGACTGCCGCAGGCGAGGATGACGACCGGAAGGAAGGTCATATGAAATACTCGATCAACGCACCGCACGTTCCCGACGCCCCGGGCCCCTTCTCGATGGGCACCACCGCAGGGCGCCTCATCTTCACGGCCGGCCAGGTCGCCCTTGACCCGCGCCATCCCGACCGAATCGTCGAGGGTGGGGTGGCGTCGCAGCTGGAGCGCATTCTTGACATCGTCGAGGAGCTCCTCGGGGAGTGCGACTGCTCGGTCGTGGACGTCGCGAAGGCGACGCTGTACCTCACCTGCTTTGACGATTTGCCCGAGGCCGAGGCCGTCATCTCGCGGCGCTTTCCCGTGCCCGCGCCGGCGCTTTCGGTGGTCGAGGTCTCGCGCCTCCCCCTGGGCGCACTTGTCGAGATGGACTGCATCGCCTGCAGGTAGTAGGGTTAGAATAGCTGTGCTAGCACCTTGATGATGGGAGCGTGCACTATGGATCAGATCAAGAAGAACGGCGCGGACATGGACGCCACCGAGATCTTCAGGATGCCGTCCACGGACTCCACGTCGCCCGACCTCATCGGGAGTGCCACGCCCGCGCGGCCGACGCTCTCGATCGTGAAGGGTCCCCAGACGGGATCCGTCTTCGAGCTGGGCACGGTGGAGATCTCCATCGGTCGCGACCCCTCCAACGCCGTCTTTCTTAACGATATGACCGTCTCGCGTCGCCATGCGCGCATCGACCTGTCGGGCATCTCGTCCGGCTACGCCACGATCGAGGACCTTGGGTCGCTCAACGGCACCTGGGTTGACGGGGCCATCGTGAACAAGGCGGTCCTCAAGGACGGGTCCACGGTGCAGATCGGCACGTTTCGCATGGTCTTCCACACCAACCGGAAGCCCACGAGGATCGAGACCGGTGCCTAGCCCATGCCAGATGCCGGGTATCTCACGATAGGGAAGGTCGTCAAAAGGCTGCAGGCGCAGTACCCGGACCTCTCCATCTCAAAGGTGCGCTACCTTGAGGACGAGGGGCTGCTCACGCCCTCGCGCACCCCGTCGGGCTACCGCCTGTACTCACAGTCGGACATCCATCGCCTGGAGACGATTCTCTACCTGCAGAAGAATCGATTCATGCCCCTGCAGGTCATCAGGGACCAGCTGGAGGGCAAGAGCGGCGACGCGCTGTCAGGGGCCCTCGCCGCCAGCCTCACGGAGGCGCAGCAGGAGGGCGCCGCGACCCAGGACCGCCTCTATCCCATCGACCGCGTTCCCGAGCTCTTTGGCACGTCCGTGAGCCTGGTGCGTCAGTGCTCCGACGCCGGGCTCATCGTCCTCAAGAAGTCGCCGCACGGTCGCGACCTGGTTGACGGGCACGACATCCCCCTCATACGGACCTGCAACGAGCTCCAGCACTTTGGCATCGCCCCCAAGAACCTTCGCCAGTACGTCACGGCGGCCAACCGCGAGAGCGCCCTCTTTGAGCAGGCCCTCATGGTGTACGCACGCAAGGCGGGCGGCGTCGAGATGGAGCATACGAACGAGACGCGCGAGCAGTTTGCCAACGCCCTCCAGCAGATTCTGATACTTACGAGCCAGGTGCACGACACCCTGCTCAAGCGGCAGATCAGACGGGCCTTCTCACAGATGGGGGAGTAGGGCGCCGTCTGGCTTTACCGCGCGACTGACGAAAGGACCTTTCATGCCCCAGGATGACGGCACGCTCGAGAGCCACATCATCGACATACCGGACTATCCCGAGCCGGGCGTCGTCTTCAAGGACATCACGCCCCTTCTCGCCTCGCCTGCGGGATTGCGCGAGGCCGTCGATAGGATGGCGGACCACTTTACGGACGCGGGAATCACGAAGGTCATCGGCGCGGAGGCGCGCGGCTTCTTGGTGGGCGCCCCGGTTGCCTACAAGCTGGGGGCCGGCTTCGTACCGGCACGCAAGCCCGGCAAGCTCCCTCGCGCCGTGTATAGCGAGTCGTATCTGCTGGAGTACGGCACGGACGAGCTTCAGATACACCAGGACGCCATCCAGGCGGGCGACAGGATCCTCATTGTGGATGACCTCGTCGCAACGGGCGGCACGGCGGTGGCGACGGCCAAGCTTGCGACCAAGGCCGGCGGAGAGGTCGTGGGCTTTGCCTTCCTCCTCGAGCTTGCCTTCCTCGACCCGCGCGCGACCATCGGGCGGGAGTTTTCCCAGGAGGTCTTCACACTCGTAACGGTCAGCTAGGCGCCGTCCTGCCGGCTTGCGACGGCCGCCTGAGCCCCCTGCGCCGCAGCTCTGACGGGTCACGTCGGCTTTTCGTCGCCGACTGTCGCGAGGGCCGCGTGCCACCCCACGCGTCATGGCGCGTCACTCCCACCAAGGGATATGATGGAAGCCTCGCACGCGAGGGAGGGAGAGGGCGCGATGCCCAGCAATCGAGCGGACAAACAGGTGAGCAGGCGCTTCTCGCGGCGCTTTCAGGTGGACATGATCTGGGAGGGGGCCCTTGTGGGCCTGGCGGGAGGTGGCGTCGTCACGCTATATCGCCTGGGCCTCACCCGTGCCGAGGTCCTCCTGCGCCAGCTGCTTGCCCTCATGCAGCGACAGCCCCTTGCCATCGTGGGTCTCGTGGCCCTGCTCGTCGTCTCGTGCCTGATCGTGGCGAAGCTGGTGAGCTGGGAGCCGTACACCCAGGGTTCGGGCATTCCCCAGATCGACGCCGAGGTCATGGGCCGCATCGACATGCCCTGGCATCGGGTGGTGCTGGCAAAGTTCGTGGAGGGGACCCTCCTGACGCTCTCGGGCCTCTCGCTGGGCCGTGAGGGTCCCAGCGTGCAGCTGGGCGGCATGGGCGGCAAGGCCGTCTCACGGGCGCTCAGGCGCGGCAGGGGAGAGGAGCGTCTGCTCGTCACCTGCGGGGCGGCGGCGGGCATGTCAGCCGCGTTCCATGCGCCCCTCACGGGCGTGCTCTTTGCGGTGGAGGAGATTCACAAGGAGTTCACCCCGTCGCTCATCGTCTCGGCCATGGCGTCGGCCGTCGCCGCGGACTTTCTCGTCTCGCAGGTGCTCGGCGTCACGCCGGTGCTGCAGCTGCGCTTCGTGCGCGACCTGCCGCATGCCTACTATCTGGCGGTGCTGGGACTGGGGCTGCTCTGCGGCGTCCTGGGATCGCTTCACAATCAGGGCATGTTCCTGCTGAGCGAGCGGGCCTTCGCGCGTCTCGGGCGCCTTCCCTTCGTGGTGCGCCTCGCCGTGCCCTACCTGCTCTCCGGCGTCGTGGCATGTGTCGCTCCGGTGCTCTTGTGCGGCGGCGACGCCATCGTCGAGGTCCTCGGGAGGCCCGACGCGCTGCCCCTGCTGACCATCTTGGGCCTGCTGGTGGGGAAGTACCTCTTCACCAGCGTCTCCTTTGCCTCGGGAGCGCCGGGCGGCACGCTGTTTCCGCTCTGCGTCATGGGAATGCTCATCGGCGCCCTCTACGGGAGCCTTCTCGCGCACGTCACGGGCATCCAGGGCCTCTTTGTCGTCAACTTCATGGCCTTGGGCATAGCCGGCCTGTTCTCCTCGGTCGTGCGCGCCCCCGTCACGGGCGTGGTGCTCGCCTTTGAGCTCACAGGGAGCTTCAGCGCGCTGCTGGCGGTGTCCATCGTGTCCATCGTGGCATACGTGATCGCCAACGTGTTGGGCAGCGACCCGTTCTACGAGCACCTGCTGGCAAACCTGCTGGGCGTGAGAAAGGTCACCTCGTCCGTGCGCGGTAACGTGACGGGCGAGAAGGCCCTTCATTCCTACACGGTGGGCGCGGGCAGCCGCCTTGAGGGCAGACGCCTGTGCGACGTTGACTGGCCGGCGTCCTCTCGCATCGTGACGATTGACCGCATGGGCACGGACATCGTGCCCACGGGCTCCACGATGCTCGAGTCGCTCGACAGCATCCTGGTCATTATGGACGCCGACGGCGAGGACCAGATCCAACCCAAGATATGGGACCTGTGTCGGAGCTCTCTGGCTACGGCGCGCACGCCGCGACGCTAGCGTCGCACAAGGGCACGACGCGTCTTTTGTCACATGTGCGACCCCACTCGGTCCACCCGGAATTCGTCCGCGACTGCGAGGGTAGAGGCGAAACGGCCCTCGCAGACGCGATCGGAGGCAGGACCCCAGGCTACTAAGGCAAGCATTTCTTTTACTTTACATAAGATATATTATCATATTTTTAGGAGCTGGCGGAAGGGGGGCGCTAGCCCTCGACGGGCTGTCCCAGGTACGACGCGACGCTCGTCGCGGCGATGGCGCCGTCCGCAGCGGCCGTCACGATCTGTCGCAGACTCTTCTGCCTCACGTCACCAGCAGCAAAGAGGCCCGGAACCGACGTCTCCATGCGCTCGTTGGTGACCACGTAGCCCTGGCGGTCAAGCTCGACGAGGTCCTTGACGAGTTCGGACGCAGGTACGCGGCCCACGAAGACGAAGACGCCGAACGACCCCTTGTCGAAGGTCTCGGTGGTCAGCTCGCCCGTCTCGTTGTTGCGGAAGGTCACGCTCTGCAGCAGCCCGTCTCCCCCGACCGCCGTGATACTAGTTAGGTACCTAACTTCTAGCTTCTCGCTCTCTGCGACCTGCTTCGCCACAAAGGCCTGGGCGCGCATGTGGTCCTTGCGGACGACCATGGTCACCTTGTCGGCAAACTTGGTGAGAAAAAGGGCCTCCTCGGCCGCGGAGTTGCCGCCGCCGATCACGAAGACCTGCTTGCCGCGGTAGAACATGCCGTCACACGTGGCGCAGTATGACACGCCATGACCGCCGAACTCCTCCTCGCCGTCAAAGCCCGCATGGCGCGGCGTGGCGCCGCCGGCCAGGATGACCGCCCTGGTGACGTAGCTCGCTGCGGAGGTCGTCACGGTGAAGAGCCCGGACGACTCGTCGCGGCTGATGAAGCGTACGTCCTCCATGACGATGGCCGCTCCCAGGTCCTTGGCCTGCCTTTGCATGGCGTCGGTGAGCGAGAAGCCGTCGGTGTGCGGCACGCCAGGATAGTTGTCCACCTCGTTCGTGAGGATGACCTGCCCGCCGACGGCTTCCTGCTCAAGCGTGACGGCGTCAAGCAGCGCTCGGGCGGCGTAGATGGCGGCGGAGAGCCCCGCCGGGCCCCCTCCCACGATGACGAGGTCCCTGATGTTATCTGTCATGAGGCAACCCTTCGTTGTTGCGATGGCACTACAGGGACTGTTGTACCCAACTACGGGGCTCAACCATGGGCGGGTCGGTCGCGGCATGACGCTCGTCCTGCCTGACGGCGCGCCCGGCGCATGGCAACAATCGGTCGATGGGGCGCGGCATGGCGAGTTGGCGCGTGCGACCTGCGTCAACGTAGCCAAAACACGACATTGATACCAAAACGTAGCGACAAACGGCCTGATGTTGGTATGTTCGTCGTGTTTTGGCCACGAAAGGACGTCACGATGACGATGACTCCACGTTCGGCTCCGCCTTCGAGGCTGCCGGCGAGGAGGGCAGGATGAGGTTGAGCGCGATGCCCGCGAGCGCCGAGGTGGCCATGCCGGGCAGCGTGTAGGAGCCCAGCGGGATTGCCACGCCCGACGTCTCCATGCCGACGCCCAAAATGATGACGACGGAGGCGATCATGAGGTTGCGGTTCTCGTCAAAGTTCACGCGATTCGCCACGAGCATGCGAAGCCCGTTGGAGGCGATGAGGCCAAAGAGGAGAAGGCTCACGCCCCCCATGACCGGCGTGGGGATGGTGCTGATGAAGGCGGCGAGCTTGGGGCAGAAGCCGCCCACGAACAGGGCAAAACCAGCGGCGTACCAGAACACCTGGGTCGCATACACGCGCGTGACGCTCATGACACCGATGTTCTCGGCATAGGTGGTGGTGGGAGGGCCTCCGAGAAAGCCGGAGATCATGGTCGAGATGCCGTCTCCGGCCAGGGAGCGCGGCAGCATGGGACGATAGTCGCGCCCCACGATCTCGCCGACGGCAAGCAGGTGACCGATGTGCTCGATGACGACGACCAGCGCGACCGGCGCGACGAGCGCGACGGCGCCCGGATCAAACTGGGGCATCTGCACGGGAGGCAGGCCCAGCCAGGCAGCATCGGCGACGGCCTGCACGTTCACGAGCCCCAGGGGGATGGAGACAAGGTAGCCGACGATGATGGCCAAAAGGATGGGAAGCGTGCCCAAGAGGCCTCCCCTGCTGGAGAATGCGACCGCGGCAATAAGCGAGACGGCGGCGACGAGGGCGCCCTCGGCGACGAACGAGTCCGTCGCCGCGTTGAGGGCCATTCGCACGGCCGTGGCGGAGAGGCCCACGCCAATGACCACCATGACGGATGCAACGAGCACGGGCGGCAGAAGCCTGTCGAGCCATCCCGTGCCGACGAGCTTGATGATGCCGGCAACGACCAGAAAGACGACGCCCGCCGCGACGACGCCCGAGAGCGCCGTGGACAGGCTTCCCGTGGCGGCGGTCGCCGCGATGATGGGACTGATAAACGCAAAGGAGCTGCCAAGATAGCTGGGAATCTTGTTGCGTGTGACGAGCAGGTAGCAGATTGTGCCGATGCCCGAGCACATGATGGCGACGTTGGGATTCAGGCCCGTGAGGACCGGTACGAGCACCGTCGCGCCGAACATGCTCATCATGTGCTGGATGCCGAGCGGTATGGCCCTCGAGCTGCTCATGCGCTCGTCGACGCCGATGACCGATCGAGTGGTGCGTGCCATGCATCCCCCTTCATTCTGGGTGTGGTCCCGCGAGGCGAAGGCTCCGCGGCAAGCTACGCCTCAAAGGTCAAAAAAAGGGCCCGACCTCAGTCGGGCCCCGGACGGCCTCGCCGCTAGGAGACGAGGAAGTAGATTACGAAGGCGGCCGCCGCAACCCACATGAGGGGCTTGATCTTCCTGACCTGGCCCGTGGCGAGGGCGACGACGACATAGCCGATGAAGCCCAGGCCGATGCCGGACGAGATGGAGTAGGTCATGGGGATGCCGGCGACGATGAGGAAGGCGGGAAGGCCCTCGAGAAGGTCGCCCCATGCGATCTCGGCTGCCTCGGACAGCATGAGGTAGCCAACATACACCAAGGCGCCGCAGGTGGCGGCCCCGGGAACCACGGCGATCAGTGGCGCGAAGAATGCGGCGAGGATGAAGAGCAGACCGCAGGACACGGACGTGAGGCCCGTGCGCCCGCCGTCGGCGGCGCCGGAGGCGGACTCGACGAAGGAGGTGATGGAGGAGGCGCCCACGAGGCCGCCCATCCAGGCGGCGCAGGAGTCCACGACGAGAATCTCTCGCATGTTCTCCACGTTGTCGTCCTCGGTGAGGAACTCGCCCTGCTTCGCGACGGCCATGGCGGTGCCCATCGTGTCGAAGAAGTCCGACATCATGAGCGAGAAGGCCAGGATGAGCAGGGTGGGCGTCGTGACGACCTTGGCGAGGCCGATGACGCCGGCCTGGTCGGCCTGGAAGGGCGCCCCAAAGGACGAGAAGTCGGGCAGCGAGACGACGCCCGCCGGCATGGCCGTGAGCCCCAGGGGGATGCCCAGGACGACGGCGACGAGGATGCCCAGGAGCAGGGCGCCCTTGACGCCCAGCGCCACGAAGGTGACCGTGGCGACGATGGAGATGACACCCAGGATGAACGAGGGGCTCGTGACGTCGCCCAGCGAGACCAGCGTCGCACCGTCACCGTTGATGATGCCGGCATTGGCGAGGCCGATCATGGCGATGAACAGGCCGAGCCCCACCGAGATGCCATGGCGCAGCGACACGGGGATAGCGTCCATGATGGCCTCGCGCAGGCCGCACAGGACCAACAGCAGGATGACGACGCCCTCGACGAAGATGACGCCCATGGCGGCGTGCCAGTCGCCGTCGCAGTACGACGTGGTGGCAACGACGATCATGGAGTTGATGCCGAGCCCGGAGGCCAGGGCAATCGGTCGGTTGGCGAAGATCCCCATGAGAATCGTCATGACGCCGGCGCCAAAGCAGGTGCTGGTGATGGTGGCGGAGATGGGGACGCCCGCGCTCGAGAGAATGAGGGGGTTCAGGGCGATGATGTAGGACATCGCCAGAAACGTCGTCAGACCGGCGCGAAACTCCTGCGAGAGGGACGATCCCCTCTCGGACATCTTGAAGAGCTGTTCCATGCGTTCCTTCCTTCCAGCATGTTTGGATGGGTCCTTGCCGCCACGACGCTGGCTCGGCGGCATCGTGCGACGGCGTCAGACGCCGCTGGAGCCAAAGCCCTGCGCACCACGGTCGGTCTCGTCAAGGACGTTGACCTCCTTGAGCGTCACGACGGGGACGCGCTTGATGACGAGCTGGGCGATGCGCTCGCCGCGCTCGATGCGGATGTCATGGACCGGGTCAAGGTTGATGGCGCAGACCTTGAGCTCGCCGCGGTAGTGGGCGTCGATGAGGCCGGGGGTGTTGGCCATGGAGAGGCCCTTCTTGAGGGCGAGACCGCTGCGCGGCTGGACGAAGCCCCCGAAGCCCTCGGGGATAGCGACGGCGAGCCCCGTCGACACGAGGCGCCGCTCAAAGGGCTTGAGCGTCACGTCCTCGTTCGAGCGCAAATCAAGCCCCGCGTCGCCCTCATAGGCATAGCTTGGCAGCTGGACGGTGGGATCGAGGCGGCGTATGGGAAGGGTGATGCGGTCGGGCTGGTGCGTCATCGGGCAAGACTCCTCAGTTCCTCGCTGAACTCATCGACGTCCTTGAAATCACGGTAAACGGAGGCAAAGCGCACGTAGGCGACCTTGTCAACGTCGGCAAGACGCTGCAGTACCATCTTTCCCAGGTCCTGGGAGTCAACCTCGGACATGCCGTTGTCCCTAAGCTCCGAGACGATCTCGTCGATGAGGCCGTCGAGCTTTTCCATGGGGACGTCGCGCTTGATGGTGGCCGCGACGAGGCCCCGCATGAGCTTGCCCCTCTCGAAGGTCTCCTTGTGACCGTCCTTCTTGACGACCAGAAGGGGTATCTCCTCGCGCCGCTCGTAGGTGGTGAATCGCGTGCCGCAGCGAACGCATTCCCTGCGGCGGCGGATGGCGTCATTGCTCTCGGAGGGACGCGAGTCCACGACCTTGGACTCTTCGCACCCACACTTCGGACAGCGCATGTATCCCCCTATCAAAGTGACAACGGGACGATAGCATAAGACGTCCGGTCGCGGCAGGCCCGAGGACAATCGTCCTGAATATGAAACAAAGCAGGATGCCGGCCAAGCAAGGCCGCGATGGTGCCTGAGGCTGCCCCTGGGCGGGTCCCACCTAGGAGGCGGGGACGACGAGGCGGTCCCCCGGCCGGACGCGCGCCCCGTCGAGGTCGTTTTGAACGCCGATCCAGGAGGCGACGTCCTGGGTCGAGACGCCGTCCAGGCGGGACCTTTGGGCGATGTCCCAGACGCTGTCCCCCTGATGCACGACGACGACCTGCGTGGGGGCGGCCTCGAGCAGGGCGGCGGCGCGGCGCTGCGCCCCAGATAAGAGCAGGCCGACGGCAACGAGGGCCGCGAGCGCAAGGACGACGCCCGCCGCGGTGAGGCGCAAAGGCACGCGGGCGTGCCGCAACCGACGCATGGCCGGGACGTCCGCGCAGGACCTGCCTCCCGTGATGAGCGTGAACAGCGGGCGCTCCTCGTCCTCGGGAGCCCAGGCATCAAGGGCGGCAGAGGGCAGGGCAATGGCGGCGATGGCGGTGGGCATGATGGCTTCTCCCCTGTCGTAGGTAACTGGGATAGGTATAGCAGGCGGACCCGACAGGAATGCGATAGAACACACGTACTTAGAACACATGTGCTATACTACGAACATGCAGGGCGGCTGTCAAGTGAAATAAGAACATATGTTTGCATACCGCCCCGTCGCTCGGTGACCATCGCAAGGGGGGAGACATGTCCAAGGACAAGCTCAGCAAGAGGCAGGCGTCCATCTACGACTACATCTGCGGGTATACGGCCGAGCACGGCTATGCGCCCTCGGTGCGCGAGATCGGCAAGGCCGTGGGGCTCGCCTCCCCCTCCACCGTCCACATGCACCTTAAGGTGCTCGAGGAGCGCCAGCTCATTAAGCGGGCCAGCAACAAGCCCCGCACGATCGAGGTAAAAGGCCCGGAGCGTCCCTCCGACGCCGTCGGCGTGGCCCCCGCCGCCTGTGACGTCAAGGTCGCCATGCTGTCGCTGCCGCTCGTGGGCCGCGTGGCCGCCGGCACCCCCATTCTGGCCGAGCAGAACATCGAGGAGGAGGTCGCCCTGCCCGTCAGCCTGGTGGGTGACGCCTGCTCGTTCTTGCTGCGGGTCCGTGGCAGCTCCATGATCAACAAGGGCATCCTCGACGGCGACGTCATCGCCGTCCACGAGCAGCCGGACGCCTCCGACGGCGACGTCGTCGTGGCGCTCGTCGATGACGGCGCCACGGTCAAGACGTTCTATCGCGAGAAGGGCCGGATTCGCCTGCAGCCCGAGAACGACGCGATGGAGCCCATCTACGCCACGAACCCGCGCATCGTGGGCAAGGTCGTGGCGCTGGTGCGCTCCCTTGCCTAGCGGCGCGCCGCGACGGACCTCGCCTGCCCGCCCTGGGCGTTTGGCGGGGGTTGACGCCCTCAAGGGACTCACGGTGATCTCCATGGCCCTCTTCCACTGGTGCTATGACCTGAGCCATCTCTTTGGGGTGCCCCTTGCGTTCTTTCGGCCGCCCCTTCTGGATGTGTGGCGCGCGTCCATCAGCTGGACCTTCCTGTTCGTCGCCGGCTGGATGTGCTCCTACTCACGCAGCCTGCCGCGCCGCGGCGCCAGGTACCTGCTCGTCGCGCTGGGGATATACGCGGCCACGAGCGCGGTGGGCGTCGATGCGCCCATAAGCTTTGGCATCATCTTCTGCATGGGAGCCAGTACGCTTCTTGCCGCCCTGCTGGGTCGCTATGGCCTCCCGCGAGGAGGCAGGGCCACGACGCTGTCCCTCGTCGCCCTCTTCGTGCTGAGCCTCAACGTTCCTGCCGGCTTCCTTGGCGTGGGTCCCGTCCTGATGCGCCTGCCGCAGGGGCTCTACGCCACCCCCTGGCTTGCCTGGCTCGGCTTTCCTGACGCCCTCTTCTGCTCGGGGGACTACTACCCCCTTCTCCCCTACGGCCTCATGTACCTGGCTGGCGCGAGCTTTGGCAGGGGGCTCTCGGCGACGTCGGCGACGGCGGCGCTCGGCAGGTCCGTGTGTCGTCCCCTCGAGTGGCTGGGCAGGCACTCGCTCGTGGCGTATCTGGTCCACCAGCCCCTGCTGCTGGCGCTTGGGGCCGTGCTGACAGGCAAGGTCCCTTAGGACCGGCCGTCCTCGACGTCCTGGTCATGACGCTCGCGTCCGCCAGACCGGGTGTCTGCGCGAGCGTATCGCCGGAGCGTGTCTGCCAGGCGTGCGGGCACCCGCGCCGTGACGAGCAGACCCTCCTGCAGGTACTGCTCGCGCATGATCTGGCAGCGCTCATGGATCAGCTTCTGAAGGAGTCCCTTGTCATAGGGGATGAGGACGGTCATGGCCCGGTCGCCCTCGCCCGCCTTCTGCGCCACGCTAACGAGCAGCGCGTCCAAGCCTCGACCGTCTAGCGCCGAGACGAGAAGGGCGCTCGGATGCGCTCCCATGACGCCCGCCAGGTCCGTCTCGTTAAGAAGGTCGCACTTGTTGTAGACGATAAGCGAGGGGATGTCGGCGGCGCCGATCTGGCCGAGCACCTGATCGACCGCCTCGAGCTGCCTGTCGCGCTGGGGGTCAGAGGCGTCGGCGACCCTGAGGATCAGGTCGGCGGCGCGCGCCTCGGCCAGCGTCGACTTGAAGGACTCGACGAGCGTGGTGGGCAACTTTTGGATGAACCCCACGGTGTCGGTGAGGGTGACCTTGCGCCCCGCGTCCAGCGACAGCGCCCTCGTGGTGGGGTCGAGCGTCGCGAACAGCTCGTCCTTGGCATACACCTGCGCGCCCGTAAGCCGGTTGAGCAGGGTTGACTTGCCGGCGTTCGTGTAGCCGACGAGCGCGACGCGATAGACGCCCGAGTCCCATCGCGCCTTGCTCTGCACGCGACGGCGCCCCTCGAGCGCCTTGAGCTCGCGTCTCAGCCAGCTGATGCGGTCCCTGATGAGACGGCGGTCAACCTCGAGCTGGCTCTCCCCCTGGCCAAAGCGGCTCCCGATGCCGCCGCGCGTCTGCTCGCCCACGAGATGGCCCCACATCCCGCGCAGGCGGGGCAGCACGTACTGCAGCTGTGCGAGCTGGACCTGAAGCCTGCCCTCGTGCGTCTTAGCATGCGTGCCAAATATGTCAAGTATCAGGGCGGTGCGGTCGATGACCTTGGTCGGCTCCCCCATGACGCGTTCGAGGTTGCTCTGCTGCGAGGGGCTCAGCTCGTCGTCAAAGATGACGACGTCGGCATGGAGCGACCGTGCCAGGCGGGCGATCTCCTCGGCTTTGCCGCTGCCAACGAACGTACGCGGCACGAGACGCTCGAGGCGCTGGGTGACCACGGCGACGACCTCGGCGCCGTCCGTGTGCGCGAGGCGGCCGAGCTCCTCGAGCGAGTCCTCGAGGGGCCAGCTCGCGTCTCCCAGATCAACGCCGACGAGGATGGCGCGCTCGCGCGCCGGGGCCGTGAGCCGCGGGGTGAACCTAGCCATCCGCAGCACCGACCTCCCGCGCCTCCGCAAGGGCGTCGAGGACCTTCTCCGCCGCTTCCTCGGGCGTCATGAGGTCCAGGTTGAGCGTCCGGGCGCGACCGTCCCTCCTGATCCAGGAGAGCTGGCGCTTCGCATAGCGCCGCGTGCGCGTGACCATGAGGCGTCGCGCGTCGTCGAGCGTGGCCTCGCCGCGCAGCACCGACACAAGCTCCTTGTAGCCGATGGCCTGCGCCGCCGTCGTGTCGTCGATGAGGGCCCCCTCCTCCCATAGCCCGCGCACCTCATCGAGAAGCCCCGCCTCGAGCATCTGGTCCACGCGCCGCTCGATGCGCCGGTAGAGCCGCTGGCGGTCCATCATGAGCGCGAAGATGAGCGTGTGATAGCGCGGGCGACGGTCCTTGAGGCCCTCGTGCGTGCGCGCGTAGCTCAGCCCTCGCTCCCATAGCTCGAGGGCGCGCATGACGCGGCGGGAGTTCTGTGGGTGGATGAGGCGCGCGCTTTGGGGGTCGAGCTCAGCGAGCCGGGCATGCAGGCCGGTGGGGCCCAGCGCTCGCAGCTGCTCGTCCAGGCGCTCCCGCACCCCGTCTGCCAGCCCCTCGGGGCCTGGGGGAAAGTCCATCTCGTCGATGACGGCGTCAAGGTAGAGTCCCGTCCCGCCGCAGAGGACGGGCGTGAGCTGCCGTGCGAGGAGGCGGTCAATGTGCGCACGTGCCTGGTCCTGGAAGAGCCGTGCCGAGAAGCTCTCGCGAGGGTCCGCGACGTCAACCATGAGCAGGGGCGCCCGTCGGGCGCCGACGGGCGTCTTGGCGGTGCCGACGTCCATGCCACAATAGACCTGCATCGCATCGACGGAGATGACGGCGGATTCCAGGCGCTCGGCGACGCGCTCGGCGACGGCGCTCTTGCCGGAGGCCGTAGGGCCGACGATAGCTATGACGGGGCCGGGAAGGCTCACCGAGGCTCACCTTCGAGCGATCCACGCAAAAACCAGGGGCGCGCGTCTTTCACGCGCACGTCGCAGAGCGTTCCTGCCAGCGACGCCGCCGACCTGTCTGCGGGAAGCGCAAAGAGGACGGTCTGGTTCTTGGGGCTATGCCCCACCATGACGCGCTCGTCGCGCTTTGAGGCGCCCTCGACGAGGACCTCGACGACGGCGCCCCGCTCGCCTTGGTTGGCGGCGAGCGCGCAGTCCTCCACCACCTGGGCCAGACGCCCGAAGCGCCCCTGGATGACGTCGCGCGGCGTGTCGTCGGCGATCTTCGCCGCGGGCGTGCCCGGGCGGCGCGAGTAGATGAAGGTGTAGGCGGACGAGAAGCCCACCTCGCTCACGAGGGAAAGGGTGTCCGCGAAGTCTTTCTCGGTCTCGCCCGGAAAGCCCACGATGATGTCCGTGGAAAGGGCGATGCCAGGGACCGCCGCCCTGAGGTCGGAGACGATCTTGAGGTACTGCTCGCGCGTGTAGCTGCGGTTCATGGCCTTGAGAATGCGCGTGGAGCCGCTCTGCACCGCCAGATGGAGGTGGGGCATCACGGCGGGGACCTCCGCCATGGCCCGTATGGTGTCGGCTGAGAGGTCCTTGGGGTTGGATGAGGTGAAGCGAACGCGCTCGATGCCGGTCTGGCCCACGCGCCGCAAGAGCTCAGCAAAGCGGGGCTCGCCGTACAGGTCGCGACCGTAGGAGTTGACGTTCTGGCCCAGGAGCGTGACCTCGCGCACACCTTCGGAGGCCAGGCGCGCGACCTCGTCAACCACGCGCTCCATCCGTCGGGCGCGCTCGCGGCCGCGGACGTAGGGGACGATGCAGTAGGTGCAGAAGTTGTTGCAGCCGTACATGATGGGCACCCAGGCATGGAAGCTCGAGGCACGACGCGAGGGCAGGTCGGCCGAGAAGCCCCTCCCCTCCTCGCCCGTGTCCGCCACGACGCCCGTGCCATCGCCTTCCAGGGCCTCGACAAGCAGCTCGGGCAGGGACGCCAGGGCGCTCGTGCCAAAGACGACGTCCACGTTGGGGACGAGCTGGGACAGATTCGCGCCCTCGCGCTGGGCGATGCAGCCCCCCACGGCCACGACGCGCCGACCGGACGGGGCCGCGGGCAGCCGCGAGAGGTTGGAGGCCTCGCCGTACAGGTGCGTGTCGGCCTTCTCGCGCACGGAGCAGGTCATGAAGACGACGACGTCAGCGTCGGCGGCGTCGCTGACCGCGATGCAGCCGCACGAGTCCAAAAGGCCGCTCACGCGCTCAGCGTCATGAAGGTTCATCTGGCACCCGAAAATGCGGACGAAGTAGGTCTTGCCGATGAGGCTCCTCTGGTCCGTCACGACGCCTCCCCGCCCATGCACGCGCCGTCGTCGGAGGTCTCGGGCCCAAGGTAGCTCGACGAGCTTTGGGCGCTGATGCGATGCACGTAGATGGCGATGCGAATGGCCGTGCGCGTCTCGCCGCCGATCTCGATGTCCGAGAACGTGGGCGCGCAGGAGATGTCGACGCCCGTGGGGATGAGAAAGCCGCGGGCGATGGCGATGGCCTTGACGGCCTGGTTGACGGCCCCGGCGCCCACGGACTGTATGTTGACGGGCGCACCGTCCTTGACCATGCCCGCAATGGCCCCGGCGACGGAGGCGGGAGAGGACTTGCTCGAGACCTTGAGGAACTTCA
Organism: Olsenella sp. HMSC062G07; assembly: GCF_001811895.1. Lineage (NCBI taxonomy): Bacteria > Bacillati > Actinomycetota > Coriobacteriia > Coriobacteriales > Atopobiaceae > Olsenella > Olsenella sp. HMSC062G07. Next base: position 892,066 of record NZ_KV806951.1, on the reverse strand, counting down.
TAAAACTCTCCTGTTGTGCGATTACCTCGTTTGAGCTGCGACGTCTGCGTGTTGGATCGATGCGTGCGAGAGTGGGCCTGTCTGCCTATGGTACCGCAGAACCCCTCAGTCATCCTGCGAGACGCGGAAGGTGACGACCACCTTGCCGCCTGTGGCGCGCACCTCGGGGTCTTCCATGAGGTCAAGGTAGTACCGGTCGGCCAGGTAGGAGAAGTCCTTGCGCATGAGGCGCGAGAACGCGCTGGCGTCACGCGCGTCGATCCTGAGCCGACGTGCCTCGCGATAGATGTCCGCCGGCTTGGTGGCGACAGGACCCCTGCGATCGAGGCGGCGCGTGAGCGTGGCGTAGACGCTGCGCACCGGCTTGATCTGTCCTGAGCACACGCGATGTGCCGTGCGCTCCCCCATCTCGAGCCCGACGGAGCGGGCCGCGTCGAGGAGCTCCGTCGCGTCGGCGGCGGCGGGAAAGCGCTCGAGCACTCCCAGGTCGTCAATGCCGTCAACGAAGAGGAGCTCGCTGGGACCGCGCACGAGGCCCGTCTTGCCCCGCAGGGTGGCGGCGACGTCGGAGGGTGATCCCACCCACACGTCCAGACTTCCATGCTCCTCCAGGGCAAACTCGCAGCAGCGCCTGATGATGTTGTGCGGCCCCCTCGTCAGCCGACGCTCCCCGTCATCGACCACCTCGAACGCAGGCCAGCTCGACTGGTCCTTGCGCTCAGGCAGCCGGGTGACGTCAAAGGCCACCTTGACGGCCGTCCCGCGTCCAGGGACCGTGGCGCTCACGCAGGCGCTCGCGGCGTTCTCCCGGACCGAGAAGAGCGCCATGCCCCTGCCGTGGACGCCCCAGCGGTCCTGGCGAAAGCTGTCCAGCTTGGAGGTGACGCGCGCATCAAAGACGCGTTCGCGCAGGTCATCCGGGATGCCGCAGCCGTCGTCAAGCATGACGAGCGTGCGGGTGTCCCCCTCGCGGGACAAGGCGAGAAAGACGTGGCGGGCCCCGGCGTCACGGGCGTTGCGCAAGAGCTCGAGCACGGCGTCCTCCACGCAGCGGACGTCCTGCTTGGCCTGACGACGCTCCGCCTCAGAGACCCTGAGGCGGACGAAGCCCTCCCCGAGGTTCTCCTCGACCCGCAGCGAACGGTCGAGGCCGACGTCGGAGATGAAGTCTGCGAGGTCGTCGGAGGCGGACATCCGTGCCGCCTATTTGGCGATGCCCACGGCGCGCGACTCGCGGATGACGACGACGCGAACCTGCCCGGGATACTGCATGCCGTCCTCGATCTGACGGGCGATGTCGTGGGCGAGGACCGTCGCCTCGGCGTCGGAGACCTTCTCGGGCTGCACCATGACGTGCAGCTCGCGACCGGCCTGCATGGCGTAGGTGCGCTCGACGCCCTCGTGCGCGTTGGAGATCTCCTCGAGCTTCTCGAGGCGCTTGATGTACGCCTCGGCGCTCTCGCGGCGGGCGCCGGGTCGTGCCGCCGAGATGGCGTCGGCGGCCTGCACCAGAACGTCAAGCACCGTGTTGGGCTCGATGTCCGCATGGTGCGCCTCTACGGCGTGGACGATCTCGGGGCGCTCGCCCAAACGACGGCAGAGGTCGGCGCCGATGACGGCATGCGGCCCCTCGACGTCATGGTCGATGGCCTTGCCGATGTCGTGCAAAAGACCGGCGCGCTTGGCGGGCGTCTCGTCGAGACCCAGCTCGGAGGCCATCATGGCGCAGAGCGAGGCGACCTGGACCGAGTGCCTGAGGACGTTCTGGCCAAAGGAGGTCCGATAGCGCAGGCGACCGAGGACCTTGATGAGGTCGGGATGGAGGTCTTGGATGCCGCAGTCAAAGGCAGCTTGCTCGCCGGCCTCGACCACGCGCTCGTTGACGAGCGTCTCCGCCTTGGCGTACATCTCCTCAATGCGCGCGGGATGGATGCGCCCGTCGGCGATGAGGTTTTCGAGGGCGACGCGGGCCGTCTCGCGGCGCACGGGATCGAAGCTGGACAAAACGACGGTCTCGGGCGTGTCGTCGATGACGAGAGAGACGCCCGTGACCTGCTCGAACGTGCGGATGTTGCGCCCCTCGCGCCCGATGATGCGTCCCTTGAGGTCATCGGAGGGGATATGGACGGACGTGACGGTGATCTCGCTGGCCTGGTCCGAGGCGCAGCGCTGAATGGCCGTCGAGACGATCTCGCGTGCGGTCTTGTCGGCCCGGGCGCGCACGCGCTGCTCGGACTCGCGCAGAATCTGCGCCTCCTCGCGCACCGCGTCCGCGCGGACGCGGTCGAGCAGCTCCCTGTGGGCGTCCTCGCGGGTCAGGACGGCGATGCGCTCAAGTTCCGCCGTCTGCTTGCCAAAGAGCTCGTCAACCTCGACCTTTCGCTTGTCAATCTGACCCTGGAGGCTCGAGAGCTGATGCTCCTTGCGATCGAGGGCGTCGTTGCGGCGGTCAAGGGACTCCTCGCGCTGCATGATGCGATTCTCCATGGCCTGAAGCTCCTGCTTGCGCTTCTTCTCCTCGCCCTCGGAGCTCTGCTTGAGCTTGAGAATCTCCTCGCGTGCCTCGACGAGGGAGGTCTTTCGCGCGGTCTCGGCGTCACGCTGGGCGTCCTCGGTGATGCGACGCGCCCGTTGCTCCGCCTCGCTGACGACCCTCGCGGCCTCCTGGACCTTGGAGTTGTTAGCGTTCGAGACGAACAGGTAGGACCCGATCGCCCCCGCCGCCAGGCAGGCTATGCCAATGATGATCATCCATTCCATGGTTGCTCCTCAGATAGCTGGTATGTCTGTTCAGGAGACCGATGCGCACGTCATCGGAACCCGCCATCTGAGGCGTACTCTGAGCTGTGTGTTTCGACCGAGGGCAAAAGGAACGTGGCCAACAGAACAGATATGGATACCAGCCCCACAAGGCTGGAAAAAACGACTCAAACAGCGACTTTAATCCTAATTTGGCGGCCGCGACCTGTCAAACCAAAAGAACGAGCGGTAACCCAAACGCATGGATTGCCGACAACTCAGGAGGGCAGGAGTCCCTCGTCTCGCAGTCGCGCGGCCGCGGCGTGGGCGACGGCCGCAGAGAAGCCGCGAGCGCACAAAAAGCGGACGGCCTTGGCGTACGGGTCGCGCCCGCCGAAGCGCCGTCGCGCGACCAGCTCGAAGGCGCGCGCGCCTTCGTCCTCGGGGTCAATGAAGGCGTCAGGCCAGCCGTCGAGCTCGCCCACGTCAACGCCGCGCTGGGTGAGCGCCCGCTCGATCTTGGCCATGCCCCAGCCGGCGTAGAGCTTCGAGCGCACGAAGACGTCGGCATAGCGGGCGTCGTTGACGAGCCCCAGGTCGCGCAGACGTACGAGGCAGGCCGTCGTGACGTCCGACCAGTAGCCGTCCGCCCGCAGTTTGTCCGTAAGCTCCTTGGAGGAGTAATCGCGCCTGTCCAGAAGAAAGGTGGCCCGAAGGCACGCCTGGCGCTCCTGGAGCTCGCGCAGCTTGAAGACGAGCTCGTTGCGCGAGCGGGGCGCGAGCGACCCTTGTCTTTTGAGGCGGTCAAGCTCCTTGCCGACGGAAATCGGCACCCGAAACGTCTCCTCGGCGTCGTCCTGGACGAGCGAGACGCACGCCGTCGGCTTGAGGCACGAGATTGCCTCCTGTCGCCCGCGACGGGCGGGAAGCGCGACGTTCCAGGTGAGGGCGCCCGTGTCCTGGCCTGCGCCCATCGCTAGGCCTCGCTCGTGGGCCCGTCACCCAGGAGGGGCTCCCCCACCCGCTCGTCGCCCAGCTCGAGCCCGCAGGCGACGCGCACCTTGTGGTCAACCTCCTCGCGCAGGTCGGGATTGGTGGCCAAAAACTCCTTGGCCGCCTCGCGACCCTGACCCAGGCGTTCCTCGCCATAGGTGAACCAAGACCCGGCCTTCTCGACGATGTCATAGTCGACGGCCATGTCGAGGATGGAGCCCTCCTTGGAGATGCCCGTGCCGTACATGATGTCAAACTCCGCCTGCTTGAACGGGGGCGCGACCTTGTTCTTGACGACTTTGACGCGGACGCGGTTGCCGACAATCTCGTTGTTGCGCTTGATGGAGTCGATGCGACGTATGTCCATGCGGACGGACGAGAAGAACTTGAGGGCGCGGCCGCCCGGCGTGGTCTCGGGGTTGCCGAACATGATGCCGATCTTCTCGCGCAGCTGGTTGATGAAGACGCAGGTGGTTTTTGACTTGGAGAGCGACCCGGCGAGCTTGCGCAGGGCCTGGCTCATGAGACGTGCCTGAAGGCCGACCGTGGTGTCGCCGATCTCACCCTCTATCTCGGCGCGGGGCACCAGCGCCGCGACGGAGTCTATGACGACGACGTCGATGGAGCCCGAGCGCACGAGCATGTCGCAGATCTCGAGCGCCTGCTCGCCCGTGTCGGGCTGGGAGATGAGCACCTCGTCTATGTCGACGCCGATGCGCGCGGCATAGCTGGGGTCGAGCGCGTGCTCCGCGTCGATGAAGGCGACCATGCCCCCCATGGCCTGGGCCTCGGCAAGGATCTCGAGGGACAGCGTCGTCTTGCCGGAGGACTCGGGGCCATAGATCTCGACGATGCGGCCGCGGGGCACGCCGCCGATGCCGAGCGCCGCGTCAAGGGCAATGGAGCCCGTGGGGATGGCCTCCACCTCAAGGTCTGTGCCGCCGTCGCCGAAGCGCATGATGGCCCCGCTGCCAAACTTCTTGTTGATCTCCTTGGCGGTGGCCTCGATCATCTTGTCACGCTCCTCGCCGTAGGTCTTCTCGTGGACCTCGCGCGCGGGAGCCTTGCTCTTTGCCATGCTGTCTCCTCAGGTCGTGACTACGTGAATGACTATATGCGAACACCCGTTCTATGTCAATCAAGCTGCCACAAGCGTACGAGCGGTGACTGGCAGGAGGCTTGCAAAAAGCTGGCGGCATGCTCGCGCCCTGCCGCGCATCGAGCGTGGGGCGGCCTCTGAGCAGGCGGGCGGATGAGACCCTGGTCACGTGGCGTCTCATTCGCGCGTCCGTCTATGGCCTGGCACCCTCAATCTCTTCACAAAGAAGGCGCAAGGCGCAACAAACTGCCTGATGGCGCACGGACGCCCTGTCGCCCGAGAAGCGCTCGAGGACGCAGCGCGTGCCGTCTGGGCCGTGCACGCCAAACCACACCGTCCCAACGGGCCTGCAGGGCTCGGCGCCGCCCGGGCCGGCTATGCCCGTCACCGAGACGCCAAAGTCGCTGCCGACGACGCGCGTGACGCCCTCGGCCATCTGGGCGGCGCAGGGCGCCGAGACGGCGCCCTGCGCCGGGTCGCTCAGGACGTCCTGCGCAACGCCGAGCACTCGCGCCTTCACGGACGTCGCGTAGGAGACGACGCCGCCCACGAGCGCGGCGGACGAGCCGGGCACGGAGGTGAGGGCGCCGCACACCAGGCCGCCCGTGCAGGACTCCGCGCAGCCGACGGTCACGCCGCGCGAGCGCGCCGCACGCACCACCCGCCGCGCGAGCGCCTCCTCGCCCGGGGCGTCCGGGGCCCCTTTTGCCCACGCGCCGTCGTTCATGGCCCTACCCCTTCCTGACGATGACGTGCCAGGACTTCATGAAGTAGTCCAGGCCGGACCAGATCGTGAGGACGACCGCCGCCGCGAGGCACAGCCGAAACGCCGTCGCAAGCAGGTTGACGCACGTCCCCTGCGGCAGGGCCATGACGAGAAGGAGTCCCGATATGGCCACCATCGTCGTGGCGGTCTTCCATTTTCCCAGGTCGCTCGCCGCGACGACCTCACCCTCGGAGGCGACCACCATCCGCAGCCCCGAGACGAGGAACTCGCGGGCGACGACGACGAGCAGAACCCAGGGGCTGACCCATCCCCTCTCGAGCAGGAAGCAGAGGGACACGACGACGACGAGCTTGTCGGCGATGGGGTCGAGGAACTTACCGAAGGTCGTCACCTCGTCGCGACTGCGCGCCAGGTACCCGTCGAGCTTGTCGGTGAGCGACAGGAGGACGAAGAGAACGGCGACGAGAGCCAGGCCGGGCTGGAACTCCCCCGGCACGGGCGCCCCCGCAAGCTCGGCCGCAAGCAGCCAGGCGGGCACGAGCGCCACGCGAAGGCAGGTCACGATATTGGCTGGAGTCCAGATTCCCTTAGTCGCCACACAGCTCACCGTCCTCGTCGGAAACGACTTTGCCCTCGAGCTCATAGCAGAACGAGTCCGTCAGCAGGACCCGGACCTTGTCACCGACAGACGCCTCGCCGCAGGCGAGATGCACCGCGCCGTCGCAGTCGGGCGCCTGGAACCAGGCGTGGCCTATGAACTCGACGCCCTCGTCGGTCTCGTCCACGCCGTCGATGATGACGTCGACGACCTCGCCCACGTGGGACGCCGTCGCGGCAAAGCCCAGGTCCTCGGCGACGTCATGAAGGCGCTGCTCGCGCTCGCGCCGTTCGTCCTCCCCCATCTGGCCGTCCATGCCGGCCGCGCGCGTGCCGTCCTCACGCGAGTACGCGAAGACGGAGGTGTAGTCAAACTCCTGCTCCCTCACGAAGTCGAGCAGCTCCTCGAACTCCTCCTCCGTCTCGCCGGGAAAGCCCACGAGTCCGGTGGTCCTGAGCACCATGTGGGGGATCTCGCGCCTGAGGCGGGAGAAGAGCTCCGCGAGCTCGCGACGTGAGCCGCTGCGGCCCATGGAAGAAAGCACCCTCGCGTTGCAGTGCTGGATGGGGATGTCAAGGTAGGGCAGCACCTCGTCGACGTCGCGCAACGTCGCGACGAGCTCATCGGTCATGCCCTCGGGCTGCAGGTAGAGCACGCGCACCCACCCGCCGTACGGTGCGACCTCGCGTGCGACCTGACGCAAAAGCCAGGCCAGGCTCAGCTCGTCCGCGCCGAGGTCATGGCCCCACACGCCCGTGTCCTGTCCGATGAGGACGATCTCGCGCACGCCGCCCGCCAACAGGTCGCGCACCTCAGAGAGAATCTCGTCGGCCGGGCGCGACGCATAGCGGCCGCGGATGTAGGGTATGGCGCAGAAGGCGCAGAAGCGGTCGCAGCCGTCGGAGATCTTGACGTAGGCGCTCGCGCCCTCGACGGTGCGCAGGCTCGCTGAGGCGTCTCGTCCCTGCGCGCCCTGCGGAGGCTCCGTGTCGAGCACGCGCGACACCACCTCGACGATCTGGTCCTCCTCGCTGGTCCTCACGAAGGCGGCCACCTCGGGAAGCTCCGCCTCAAGGGCGCTTCCGTAGCGGGAGGGCACGCATCCGCACATGACGATGGGACGCGCGCGGACGCCCCGGTGAACGTCGTCGGCGAGCTCCAGGGTGGCCTCGACGGACTCGGAGGTCGCCGAGGCCAGAAAGGAGCAGGTGTTGACGAGCACGACGTCGGCGTCATCGACGTCATGGGCCTCGCCGAAGCCCGCGTTGAGCAGCAGCGCCCTCATGCGGTCGGTGTCGACTTCGTTCTTCGCGCAGCCGAGCGTCACGAACAGGCAGGATTGCATCGACGCCTCCCGCTAGCGGTAGTTGACGAACTGGAGCGGCTGGCCGTAGTCGCCCTCCCTGAGCGCGGCGATGACCTGCTGGAGCACGTCGCGGGAGGCGGAGCTCACCCGAAGCTTGTCCCCCTCGACCGTGGGCTTGCACTTGAGCTTGAGGTCGCGAACGTCCTTCGCGATGCGTTTGGCCGTCTCCTTGTCTATGCCCTGGACGAGGCTCCCGCTCTGGCGCACCGAGGCGCCGGCGGCAGGCTCGACCTTGCCCCAGCGCAGCGCCGCGAGGTCGATCTGACGCTTGGCGAGCTTGCCGGCGAGGACGTCGCGCACCTGGGCGCATACGAAGTCGGAGGGGGCCTGGATCGTGAAGGTCTCGTCCTTGCGGGAGAAGTCCAGGGTGGCACCCGTCTGCTTGAGGTCATAGCGCTGCGTCAGCTCGCGCGCCGCCTGCTGGTAGGCGTTGTCCACCTCCTGGAGGTCCACCATCGACACGATGTCAAAGCTTGCTTCCTTTGCCATGAGGCCTTCCTTCCTGTGACGTTGCTGGTGCCAGGGCGCCTAGGCGCCCGTCGAGTCTGTGCCGGCCGCCGAGCGGGAGGTCGCCTTGGACGCAGCGGCGTCCGTCTTGCCCGCGTCGTCACCACCCGCCGCTTCCGTCGTCGCCGCGTCCGTCGGGGCGGGCGGCGTCCCGGTAATGGAGATTGACCCGATGCCCGAGGTCTTTGACTCGAAGCTCTGGGTCGCGCCGTTCTTGGTGACCGTCACGGCGCTCATGTTGTTGACCGAGACCGTCAACGACTTCGTGACCGTGTATGAGCGCTCCCAGGGACCGGTGACCTGCTCCGCCACCATGCTCGCGCCGTCGCACTTAATCTCGACCCACGAGATCTCTCCGTCCGCCACCTTCACGTTAACGACGGTCGGCTCGCTTTCCTGGGCGGTCGCGTCGGGGTCGGTCGGCGCGTCTGCGTCCGCGCTTGCGTCCGAGGGGTTGCTGGTGCTCTGGGTCGCGGGCGCCTCGGCCCGCGTCGACGCGGCATCGCCAACCGCCACGGTCGTGGCGCGCGCGTCGCTGTTGCTGTTCCTGATGCATGACGACACCGAGAGGACGATGATGAACGTGATGAGCGTCGTGAAGAAGAGGATGAAGAACGCGAGGCCCCGCGTCCCCCTCAGGTTCAGCCCGGCCAGCCATCCCATGACGCCCGCGCGACGCGCGGGCTCCCTGCGTCCCGTGCGGCCCGTGGCGACCCTGTCGGCGCTGCGGCGGCGCACGTTGGGACGGTCAACGCGCGCGATGTTGCGCGATGAGCGCCTGCCGGAGGCGGTGGACGCGGCCTCGTACGGGTTGGCGTCACCATAGCGCAGGTCATCCGTGAAGTCGCTGGGCGCCACCGCGCGCCGTTCGATGCGCTCGCGCCCCACCGTCGAGGGTCCGCCCTCCGGGCGCCGCGCGCGGTCGGCGCGCGTCTGTCGCGTGCGGGTGCGTGCGTAGCGAGAGCTCGCGCGCGACGGGGGCGAGCTGAGGTCACGGGAGGTGTAGCGACGCTCCCAGTCGTCCGCGCCCGCGGTTCCACGACGCACGAGGGGGCTGCTCTGCCCCTTGGGCCTCACGGGGGACGTCGTGGCGAAGCCCCCCATGTCACCCGCATATCCGCCGGAGGTGGGCAGGAGCCCCTGGCTCCCCCGGAAGCCCTCGCGACGGGGAATCCCCACGGACGCGTCGACGTGTCGCGACCGGGCGAGGTCCCTGCCTCCCGCTCGCTCCCAGTCTGCCATGTCCCGACTGAACTGCTGGGAGACGGTGCGGGGATTGAGGCCGAGATAGCGCGAGTACGACGCGAGCATGCCCTGGGCGTAGCCGCTCTTGGGCATGTGGGCAAAGTCGCCCTCCTCAAACGCGACGAGGGCGCGCTCCTTGAGCTTGAGGACCGACGAGGCCTGGGCGATGGAGAGGCCGAGCGCCCTGCGCCTCTCGACGAGCATCTCGCTGAAGCGTGGACGAGCCATGGTCCCTACACCCCCCTAAAGGCGGCTTCTTGGGTCTTGAGCTGCTCGAGGGAGTCCTTGTCCAGGAGCACCTCGCGAGGCTTCGAGCCGTCCGGCGGGCCGACGACGCCCTTTGCCTCGAGCATGTCCATGATTCTACCAGCACGGGCGTACCCCACCTTGAGCCTTCGCTGCAGTCCCGAGGTGGAGCCCAGCTGGGAGTCGACGACGATGCTCGCGGCCTCCCACAGAAGCGGGTCGTCCGCCTCGTCCTCCTCTCCCATGCCCGCGCCGGACGCGCCGGGCTGCCCGGGGACGACCTGCGAGAGGATCTCCTCGTGGTAGTCGGGCGCCGCCTGGGCGCGAATGAACTCCACCACGTCGTTGATCTCGCGGTCCGACGTGTAGCAGCCCAGGACGCGGCGGGGCGAGAGGCCGCGGTCCTTGAAGAGCATGTCGCCGTTGCCCAAGAGGCGCTCGGCGCCCGTCTCGTCAAGGATGACGCGCGAGTCGATGCCCGAGGACACCTTGAGCGCCACGCGGCTGTCGATGTTTGACTTGATGAGTCCGGTGACGACGTTGGCGGAGGGGCGCTGCGTGGCGATGACGAGGTGGATGCCCGCCGCGCGGGCGAGCTGCGCGATGCGGACGATGGACGCCTCGACGTCCTTGCCGGCGACCATCATAAGGTCCGAGAGCTCGTCGATGATGACGACGAGGAAGGGCATGGGCTCGGGCGGGTTGTCCATCTTGGCGAGGGCGCCGTCTTTGCAGAGGCGGTTGTAGACCTTGATGTCGCGCGCCCCCGCCTTCTGGAAGACCTTGAGGCGCCGCTCCATCTCCGAGACGGCCCAGGCGAGCGCGCTCGCGGCCTGGCGGGGCTCCGTGACGACGGGGACGTAGAGGTGCGGAAGGCCGTTGTATGCCGAGAACTCCACGCGCTTGGGGTCGATCATGATGAGGCGGACCTGCTTGGGAGTGGTGCGCATGAGCAGGGACATGATCATGGAGTTGATCATGACGGACTTGCCCGATCCCGTCGTGCCCGCCACGAGCATGTGAGGCATCTTGGCTATGTCGGCGATGACGGGCCTGCCCGCCGAGTCGCGGCCGATGGCCACCTCGAGGGGGCCGCCTGCGGCAAAGGGCAGCACGTCTCCCAGATGCACGTTCTGGCGCGACTTGTTGGGAATCTCGATGCCCACGTAGGAGGTGCCTGGGATGGGAGCGAAGATGCGCACCTTCTCGGCGGCGAGCGTGAGCGCGATGTCGTCCTCGAGGTTGCGGATGCGGTTGACGCGCTCCCCCTCCCCCATCTCGACTCGGAAGGTGGTCACGAGCGGCCCCGAGACGTAGTCAACGACGCGGCCGGTGAGCCCGAACTCCTCCAGGGTGCCCTGGAGGCGCGCGCGCGTCTGGTCGAGCTCCTCCTTGCTGCTCGCGCTTGCGGCGCTGTTGGGGTTGGAGGAGAGCATGGAGAACTGCGGCAGCTCGTAGCCGTCGGCGTCATCGCCCGGGCGCGACGTCTTGGCCTTGGCCGCGGGGGACACGGGACGGGCAGGAGCCTCCGCGCGGGCCCGAGAGGTGGTGCAGCTGGGCGTTTGGGCGACCGCGTGCTTGCGCGGGGTCCCCCGGCGCCCGCGCGTCAGGGAGCGCGCGGCGGCGTCCTCGAGAAACGGCGGGACGGCCGGCTGACCTGGCAGGTCGCTCGCAACGTCCAAGGCTCCCTCGCCTGCGACGACGGCCGTCGTCGCGGCGGGCTCGGACGTGGCGACGTCGATGTCAGGATGACGATGACGCAGCAGCCGTGTGGGCGCCTCCTCGCCCGGCGCCTCGGGGCGCCCCCTCCTGAGGACGGTAGTCTTGCGAGAGCCCAAGAACGTGGTCTGGGCGACGTCCTCATGCTGAGCGACGGCGTCAGGAAGCCCGTCGTCAAGAGGCCCCTCAAGGTCCAGGGGCCGGCGCCGGGAGGCGATGCGGCGCCGCGCCGACCCCAAGGAGTCCTGAAGGCGCTCGACCAGGCGCGACACCGAGAAGCCGCAGACGACGACGCCCACGATGGCGAGGCCCACGAGGACGATGTTGCCGATGACCTGGCCGACGCTCTCAAGGAGGAGCAAGGCAAGCGCCCCGCCCACGTAGCCGCCAAACTCCTTGGCGACCTCGTCCAACAAGACGGCCGGGGCCTTTACCCCGACGACGTATGAGTTGATGGAGAGCAGGCCCAAAATCGCAAGCGCGATGAGGAGCACGCCCAGCGCGATGTGGCCCGAGAGAGGCCCGTCGTCAGGCACGAAGAACGTCAGCGCGAGCACGGCGACGGCCACGGGGCAGAGAAGCGCGCCCGCGCCAAAGCACAGATGAAGCGCCTGACCGCAGGCCTGCGTCACGATCGCGTCAGAGGGCGACACGACGGAGACGGCCAGCGCCATGGCGAGCACCATGAGCAGGACCCCGACGATGTCGCCTGCGGCCGTGCCGCGCAGGCTCCCCAGGGCGCGAGAGGGACTCGGGGCCCCCGGGCGCGAGGCGGGCTTGCGCGTGCGGTTGTGAGCTGCGTTTGATCTACGTAGTGCTGCCATGCGGCGCTAGACCTCCATAATGACCGGAATGACCATGGGACGCGTGCGCGTCTTGTCCCAGAGGTAGCTGGACAGCGCGCTGCGAGCCGCCTTGCGCAGCGTCTCGAGGTTGCTGCCGCTCTTGCGCGCGCGCTTGGACATCTGTTCCTTGACGAGGCGCTGGGCATCCTCGACAAGCCCCTCGGAGTCGAAGGTGACGCCGCGGCAGGCGAGCGCCACGTCGCCGACCTCGCCGCCGCGGCGCGACACGGTGACGACGCAGGTGACGATGCCGTCGCTCGCGAGCTTCTGACGGTCGCGGAACACCACGGGGTCGCTGTCCGTCACGTTGAGGCCGTCCACGTAGACCACGCCCGACTCCACGGGCTGCCCCCAGCTCACCGTGCCGTTGCGCATCTCGAGGGTGTCACCGTTGTCGGCGATGAAGATGTGGTCGCGGGGCACCCCCATGGCCTCGCCCAGGCGCGCGTGGGCGCGCAGATGGACCGCCTCGCCGTGGACGGGCATGAAGTAGCGCGGACGCGTCATGGCGAGCATGAGCTTGAGCTCCTCCTGCGAGGCGTGGCCCGAGACGTGCACGACGGTCGTTGACTTGTCAAAGATCGTGCACCCGATCTTCGAGAGCGCGTTGATGATGCCCTGAACGCTCTTCTCGTTGCCGGGAACGGGCGTGGCCGAGATAATCACCGTGTCGTCTGCCGTGATGGTGAGCGACTTGTGGTCGCCGTTGGCCATGCGGGCCAGGGCGCTCATGGGCTCGCCCTGGCTGCCCGTGCAGAGGACGACGATCTTCTCGTCGGGAATGTCGTGGACCTCGTAGGCGTCGATGAGGTCGTCCTGGTCAATCTTGAGGTAGCCCAGCTCGCGGGCGATGCGCGTGTTGTTGATCATGGAGCGGCCCGTGACGACCACCTTGCGACCGACGCAGGTCGCGGCGTCGCAGACCTGCTGGATGCGGTGAATCTGGCTCGAGAACGACGCGACGAAGACGCGACCCGCGGCGTTCTTGATGATGTGGCGCAGAGACGGCCCCACCGTGGCCTCCGAGGGGGTGTAGCCCGGGCGCGTGGCGTTGGTGGAGTCCGAGAGCAGCAGGTCGATCCCCATCGTGGAGAAGCGGTTGATGGCCTGGTAGTTGGGAAGGCGTCCGTCGATGGGCGTCTGGTCGAGCTTGAAGTCGCCGGTGTGGAGCACGGAGCCCGCCGGCGTGCGCATGTATACGCCGAGCGCCGCCGGGATGGAGTGCGTCTGGGAGAAGAAGTCGATGCTGAAGGCCCCCAGATTGATGTGGGTGCCGTTTTTGACCTCGCGGAGCTTGGGTGAGTTGAGCTTGTGCTCGGCGAGCTTGCCCTCGATGAGCCCAAGCGTGAGCTTGCTGGAGTAGATGGGCACCTTCCTGCCGAGGTCCATAAGCAGGTACGGGAGGGAGCCCGTGTGGTCCTCGTGGCCGTGGGTTATGAGGATGCCCCTGAGCTTGTCCTCGTTCTCGAGGACGTAGCTGTAGTCGGGAAGCACCAAATCGACGCCTGGCTGCTCGTCGTCAGGGAACATGAGTCCCGCATCGACGAGGACCAGATCGTCGCCATACTCGAAGGCGGTCATGTTCTTGCCGATGCCGTCGAGTCCGCCCAGAGGGATGACCCTCAGGGGAGTCTGCTGTTTTGCCATGTGCGCTTGCTGTCCTTTCGTGACGTTCTTAGTCAAAGCTATCTCTGGGGCCACGTCGTGGAGGCCCCGCCATCTTCATCGTGACCATTGTACTATCCTCGCCGCCCTTCGCCGAGAAGGGACAAACGCCTCATCAACACTCCCAAGGAGCCTGGGCGCCTTTTGCCACGTGGCCAAACGACGCCGGCGCGATCAGGGAAGTCCCCGTGAGGGCTCACTGCCGCCGGTGAGCCATAGGTACGGCTGGACCAGCCGGGAGAGCTCCGAGGCTGGTCCAGAATGACGCGACGTTATGGATGATGACGGTGACTAGCCCTCGTGGCGGCGGCGGGGCTGACGGCCCGACCCGTTGCCGCCGCGGTCGCCGGGACGGCGGCCGCGACGCTCCGCGCCCTCGTGCTCGCGCGACCTGCCGGAGCCGGCGGGCGCCTCGGGCTTGTCGAGACGGTCGAGGCTGATCTTGCCCTTCTCGTCCACCTCGAGCACCTGGACGCGAACCTCGTCGCCGACGCTGAGGACGTCCTCGACCTTGTCCACGCGACCCTTGGCGACGCGCGAGACGTGGAGCAGGCCGTCCTTGCCGGGTAGAAGCTCGATGAAGGCGCCGAAGGGCTGGATGTTCACGACGCGACCCAGGTACTCCTCCCCCACCTCGGGGACCTTGACGATGGCCCTGATGCGCTCGGCCGCCTCGTCGCCGGCGCCGGCGGTGCCCGCGATGAAGATGGTGCCGTCCTCCTGGACGTCGATCGTGGCGCCCGTGTCGTCCTGGATGCCGCGGATGACCTTGCCGCCCGAGCCGATCACGTCGCGGATCTTGTCCGTGGGGATGGTGAGGCTGATGATGCTGGGCGCCGTGTCCTTGGTGGTCTCGCGCGGGGCGGGAATCTGCTCGAGCATGGCGTCGAGGATGAACATGCGGCCCTCGTGCGCCTGGTGGAGCGCCTGGCGCAGGATCTCGGGGGTGAGGCCCGTGGCCTTGTTGTCCATCTGCATGGCCGTGATGCCCTTGGTGGTGCCGCAGACCTTGAAGTCCATGTCGCCGAGGAAGTCCTCGATCCCCTGGATGTCGGTGAGGACGACGGTCTTGCCCTCCTCCTGGATGAGGCCCATGGCCACGCCCGAGACGGGACGGGCGAGGGGCACGCCGGCGTCCATGAGGGCCAGCGTCGAGCCGCAGGTCGAGGCCATCGACGAGGAGCCATTGGACTCCATGACCTCAGATACCACGCGGATGGTGTAGGGGAACTCGTCCTCGGAGGGGATCACGGGCAGAAGCGCACGCTCGGCGAGGTTGCCGTGGCCTATCTCGCGACGCTTGGGCGCGCCCATGCGGCCCGTCTCGCCCGTGCAAAACGGCGGGAAGTTGTAGTGGTGGATGTAGCGCTTGCCATCGACTGGCTCGATGGTGTCAAGGCGCTGCCACTCGTTGAGCATGCCGAGCGTGGCCACGGAGAGGACCTGCGTCTGGCCGCGCTGGAAGAGGCCGGAGCCGTGCACGCGGGCGAGGTAGTTGGGCTTGACCATGAGCGGGCGAATCTCGGTGGCCGCGCGCCCGTCCACGCGCTCGCCGGTCTCGACGACCATCTTGCGCATGGCGTGCTTCTCGAGGCCCTTGAGCTCGACGGGGATGGCGCGGTCCCACAGGGATTGCTCCTCCTCGGAGAACTCCGCCCTGATGGCGTCCTTGAGCGCCTCGACCCTGCCCATGCGGGCGAGCTTGTCGGCGTCCTTGAGCGCGGCGGCCATCTCGTCAAAGTGCGCGAAGACGCGCTCGTGAACCTCGGCGACGGGCTCGTCGAGCAGGTACTCGCGCGGCGCGATGGGGCCGTTCGCGGCCTCCACCTTGGCAAAGAAGGCCTTTTGCTCCTCGCAGAAGGCCGCGATGGCCTCCTGGCCGAAGGCCATGGCGGCGAGCATGTCATCCTCGGAGATCTCCTTGGCGCCCGCTTCGAGCATGCTGATGAAGGTGGCCGAGCCGCCCAGCTCCAGGTCGAGGTCGGAGGCGTCGCGCTCCTCGTAGGTCGGGTTGACGATGAACTCGCCCGTCTCGACGTCGCGGCCGATGCGCACGCCGGCCAGCGGGCCCTCGAAGGGGACGCCGCCCACGGTGAGCGCCGCGGAGGCGCCCATGATGGAGATCGTGTCCACGGAGTTGACCTGGTCGGCCACGAGCGGCATGGCGACGATCTGCACCTCGTTACGGAAGCCGTCGGGGAAGGACGGGCGGATGGGGCGGTCGATCATGCGCGCCGTGAGCGTGGCCTTCTCGGAGGGACGCGCCTCGCGCTTGAGGTAGCCTCCCGGGATGCGTCCCACGGCGTACATCTTCTCGATGAAGTCCACGGTCAGCGGGAAGAAGTCGTAGTTCTTGCGCTCCTTTGAGACGACCACGGTCACGTTGACCGTGGACTCCCCGCAGGACACCACGCACGCGCCGGTGGCCTGCTTCGCGAGTTCGCCCGTCTCGAGACGGTAGTGCTTTCCATAGAGGTCGAACTCGTGCGTAACTTTTGCCATGTCATTTCCTCTTTATCTCCGCCTGCCCCTTTGCAGGCGGGCCGTCATGTGAGGGGAGCGCCTTGCGGCGCTCCCCACGATGCCATCTGTGGTCTACTGGATGTTGTCGCGAATGCCCAGACTCTTGATGAGCGCTCGATATGCCTCGATGTCCTGCCTCTTGATGTAGGACAGGAGGCGACGACGCTGGCCGACGAGCATCAGAAGGCCGCGGCGGGTGTGGAAGTCCTTCTTGTGCGACTTCATGTGCTCGGTGAGGCCCTTGATGCGCTCGGTGAGCAGGGCCACCTGGACGGGCGCGGAGCCGGAGTCCTGGGCGTCCTTGCCATACTGGGCGATGAGCTCTGCCTTGCGATCCTTTGAGACTGCCATGGGGGTTCTTCCTTTCCTGAATATTCGCCTCAGACCGGGAGAGCCGCCTGGCGAGCGAGCCCCTAGGTCAAAGGTACGGACGGAAGCTAGGATAGCACGTCGGCGCCGTTACGGGGCTGGAGGCGGGGTCACGGGCGCAACTAAACAAGGTCGCCATAGTTGCCACGCCCGCCCGGCGCCGGGCGGGCGGGAACTCAGGCCCCGAGCATGAACTCCAGGCAGCGCAGGCGCGCGTCAAGGTGGGTGGACGCCCACTCATGAGAGACCTCCAACAGCAGCGCCGCCGTGGCGTCGTCAGAATCAAGGGACAGCAGCTGGTCAAAGGTGAGCGAGAGCAGCGACGAGACCCAGGCGAGGCCCCCTGCGCCCAGGAGCCGGGCACCCGGCACGTCCTTGGCGCAGCTGGCGCAAAGGGCCCCGCCCGCTAGCGAGGAGAGCGACGACACGTCGGGGTCGCCGCAGGCGACGCATGACGCCAGCTGCGGCATCCAACCGCAGTGCGCGCAGACCTTGAGGGCGTAGGCCGCCGTGAGGAGCCTGAGCGAGGCCTGGCAGGACAGCCCCTCCACAGCCGAGAGCGCCGTGGCGCAGATGCCGTACAGGTAGGGGTCGCGCACGTCCTCGAAGCTGGTGAGGCGCGCCAGCTCCGCCACGGCGCTGGCCGCGCACACGCGTCCGTAGTCGCCCCGGATGCCTCGATGGGGGTTGACGAGGGTGGCCTCGCTGACGATGGAGAGCGCGCCGCGCCCCTTGGCGAGCAGGACGTCCACCTCCGAGAAGAGCTCGGAGCGCGAGGCGAGGCGCCCCCCCGGCTTGCGCGCGCCCTTGGCGACGGCGCGCACCTGCTCGCCCTCGCGGCTGAGCAGCGTCAGGATGAGGTCCTGCTCCGAGAGCTTGGTGCGGCCGAGGACGACGCAGCCGAGCCGGAAGGTGCGCGCGGGCACGGGGCTACTCCTCGACGGACAGGCCCATGCGCCTGATCTCGGACTGGTCGCGCCGCCACGCGGGACGCACCTGGACGCGCAGGTCAAGGTAGCAGGGGGCGTCGAGGAGCCTCTCCACGTCGCGGCGGGCCGAGATGCCGATGCGCTTGATCATGGCGCCCTTGTGGCCGATGACGATGCCCTTCTGGCCCTCGCGCTCGACCACGATGGTGGCGCGGACGGAGGCGTGGCCGTCCTTGGCCCACTCGATGCCGTCACAGACCACGCCCACGGAATGGGGAACCTCCTCCCGCAGGTTCAGGAGCACCTTCTCGCGCACGAACTCCGCGACGAGCTCCTCGTCCGTCATGTCGACGTCCATGTCCTCAGGAAACCAGGAAGGGCCCAGGGGCAGGTGCGCGGACACGAGGCGCAAAAAGACGTCCACGTTGAAGCCCTCCTTGGCCGAGACGATGATTCCCTCGTCAAAGTGGGCCAAGTCCGCCGCCGCATGAAGCTGCGCGGCGGCACGCTCGGGCTCGACGAGGTCGGCCTTGGTGACGACGAGGAGCTTGTACGGGGCGCCTGAGGCCTCCACGTGCGAGGCGACCCACTCGTCCCCCCTACCGACGGGCTTGGTGGCGTCCACGAGGAAGGCCGCGACGTCCACGTCGGCGAGCGACGAGAGCGCGGCCCTGTTGAGCTCCTTGCCCAGGGCGTCCTGAGGCTTGTGGAGGCCGGGCGTGTCAACGATGACGACCTGCGTGTCATCGGTGTTGATGACGGCCCTCATGCGCCGACGCGTCGTCTGCGCCACGTTGGAGGTGATGGCGATCTTGCCCCCGTAGCAAGCATTGAGCAGCGTGGACTTGCCGGCGTTGGGCCTGCCGACGAGAGCGACGAAGCCGCTGTGATGCGGGGGCTGGCCGGGCGCGTCTTCCCTGCCGGCATGCTGGTCTGACATGACTCACCTATCCTAGGACGAGACGGACGATGGCATTGACGTACAGTATGAGACCGATGAGCGCCACCACGACCGAGAGGGTCCAGGTGGCGGCTGCGGCGATGTCCTTGGCCCGCCCCGCGAGGGGGTGGAACTCGGGAGACACGAGGTCGACGACCGTCTCGACGGCCGTGTTGAGCAGCTCGGCGGCGATGACGACGCCGCAGCAGAGCAAGAGGAGGGCCCAGCTCAGCGGGTCAAGTCGCACGGCGATGCCCCCGATGAGCGCGCAGGCTCCCACGGCGAGCATGACCTTGAGGTTGCGCTCCTGTCGCAGGGCGCCCCGAAGGCCCTGGACGGCAAAGAGGAAGCTCCTCCTGAAGGACGGATGACGGGGCGTCTTTCCCGGAATCATGCGCTAGCCCTCACGATGACGGGTCAGCCTCACGGGCGCCACGCGCTCGTCGGCCAAAACCAGGCGCACGAGCTCGTCCTCACGCGCCTCCATGGCCCGCGCCTCGTCCTCCTCCAGATGGTCGTAGCCAAGAAGATGGAGGGTGCCGTGAACGAGCAGGAGCCTGAACTCGTCAGCCCAGGCGGTGCCGTAGCGTCGTGCCTGGCGGGCGACGTAGTCGGGCGCGAGCACGACGTCGCCCAGCTCGCAGGGCTCGCCGGGCGCCAGGTCAGGGTCGCAGGGACGCTCGCACTCGAGCGAGATGACGTCAGTGGCCTGCGGGCACCCGCGCCACCTCTCGTTGAGGGCCGCCATGCGCTCGTCGCTGACGACGCTCACCGATATGAGGCAGGGCCGCTCGACGCCCTCCTGGTCAAGGACGAGGCTCACGTCGCGGACGATCTCCTCCGGGCTGACGGGGCACGTGACGCCCTCGTCGCAGCAATAGTCAATCTCATGGTGGGGCATGCTACTCCGCTCTCTTTTCATGTGCGCCCTCGGCCCTATCGTAGGCGTCCACGATGCGGGCCACAAGGCTGTGACGGACGATGTCACCCTTGTCGAGGTCAACGAACGCGACGTCGTCGAGGCCCGCGAGCACGACCCGCGCCGACTCGAGGCCGTTGCGCCCGAGCAGGTCACGCTGGGTCTGGTCGCCGGTGATCACGAACTTGGACGAGAAGCCCAGGCGCGTGAGGAACATCTTCATCTGGTCCGGCGTCGTGTTCTGGGCCTCGTCGAGGATGACGAAGGAGTCGTTGAGCGTGCGTCCGCGCATGAAGGCCAAAGGGGCGATCTCTATGACGCCGCGCTCGATGAGGGAGCTGCCCCCCTCCATGTCGAGCATGTCGAACAGCGCGTCATAGAGCGGCCGCACGTAGGGGTCGAGCTTCTCCTGCAACGTGCCGGGCAGGTAGCCCAGCGACTCCCCCGCCTCAACGACCGGTCGCGCGAGCACGATGCGACCCACCTCCTTGCGCTTGAGCGCCGCCATGGCCATGGCCATGGCGAGGTAGGTCTTGCCCGTGCCCGCCGGCCCGACGCCAAAGGTCACGGTGTTGCGGGCTATGGACTCGATGTAGCGCTGCTGCCCCTCGGTCTTGGGGCGGATGGAGCGTCCCCGGTAGGTGAGCAGGATGTCGCGCGAGAGGTCGGGGGAGCTCCTGACGCCGCGACGCACCTGTCCCACGAGCAGCTCGACGTCGGCCTCGTCGGGCCTCTCGCCCCTCTCCACGAGCCGTATGAGCCGCGAGAACACCGACGTCGCCGCATCGACCTCGTCCGCGGGTCCCATGACCTTGATCTGGTTGCCCCGGACGGAGACCATGGCGTCAAAGGACTCCTCGACCTTCCTGAGAAGCGAGTCCGACGGACCCATGAGGCTGAGCGGGTCTATGGCGTCAGGAATGGTCAGGCGGACGTGGGTCGGCTGCATGGGCAGGCGCTCCTTCCAGGTTGACGCTGGGCGCACCCCAAGGCGCACGACTCCATGATAGCCCGAGAACGCCCGCGCTCACAGAAGCTCGGCAAGGAGGCTCCCGTCATCGAGCAGGGACGTGGGACGTGCGCGCACCATCGACCCCACCTGCGCCGCCGGTGAGACGCGCACGTCAAAGAGGCCGCCCGTGACGCCTCTGCCGCGCGACTCCACCACCACGAGCTCCTCGGTGCCCAGACGCGCCCTGGCCGCCTCACGGCGGAGGTCGCGCGCGAGGGCGCGCAGCCGGGCGCTGCGCGCGGCCTTGTCCTGGGCGCTGACCTGGTCAGGGGCGTCCGCCGCCGGCGTGAGGGGTCGGGGCGAGTAGCGAAACACGTGCATGTTGGCAAAGGCCATGTCACGGCAGAACGACAGGCTCTGCTGAAACTCCGCCTCAGTCTCGCCGGGAAAGCCTGTGATCACGTCGGTGCCCAGCGCCAGGGAGGGCACGGCAGCGCGGGCCATGCGGGCCATGCGGGCGTACGCGGCGACGTCATAGGGCCTGCCCATGCGGGCGAGCGTCGCATCGCAGCCGGATTGCAGGCACACGTGCAGGAAGGGGGCGAGACGCTCCGGATACGCCCCGAGCGTCTCGACGAGGCGGGCGCTGACGTCCATGGGCTCGATGGAGCCTATGCGCGCACCCGACGCACGTCCGTCTCGCGCATGAGCATCGCCAAGAGGCCGGCGAGGTCCAGTCCTCGGTCCTGATAGCTTCCCAGGTTGATGCCCGAGAGGACGACCTCGGCAGCGCCGCGCTCGCTCTCGCGGGCGACCCGCTCGAGCACGTCCGCTGCAGGAAGCGAGCGCTGGGCACCCCGCGCCCTCCAGACGATGCAGTAGCTGCAGCGATGGTCGCAGCCGTCCTGGATCTTGATGCCGGGGCGTGTGCGACCCGTGGGCGTGCCGGGGCGCGGCGCGGCGCTCTCGTGCGGCAGGGCCGAGATCCCCACGACGCTCATGACCTGGGCGGCGACCTGTGCCTTGTCGGGCACCACGCGCACGCTGGGGGCGACGGACGCGAGCTCGTCGGCAAAGAGGCTGGCGACGCAGCCGGTCACGACCACCTCGGGGGCCTGGGGCAGGGCTGCCAGGTGACGCACGCGCTTGCGCGTCGTCGCCTGCGCCTCCCCCGTGACGGCGCAGCTGTTGACGACGATGACGCTCGCGTCGGGCGGGTCCACGACGGCGACGCCCTCGGCCGCGAGCGTGCGGGCGATGTCGTCCAGCTCGTCACGATTGACCCTGCACCCGAGGTTCACGTAGGCGACGCGCGGTGCCGTCAACGACGCCTCCTGCCGTGGGGCCTCTTCTTTTCGCGCGACGCCGACGCCGTGGCGTCGGCGGCCGCGTCGCGAGGCTCGACCCCTGCGGCGGCCCGGCGGCGCCTGACGAGCCCGCGCAGCAGCTCAAGGTCTTCCTCGGCCAGATTCGCGGGGGGGTTCACCTGGACGACGGCGATGAGCGAGCCGCGCGTCGCGGAGCCCGTCCGCGGCATGCCCCTGCCTGGCACCCTCACCCGCTCGCCGTAGGCGCAGTTTGCCGGCACCCGCACCTCGACGCGCTCGCCCTCGATGATGCCGTCCAGGGTCAGGGTCCTGCCGACGATGGCGTCAAGGGCGTCGACCTCGACCTTGCAGAACAGGTCGTCGCCCTGCCGCTCGAAACGCTCGTGCGCCCGCACGTCAACGGTCACCACGAGGTCGCCGGCACGGTCGTTGCGCACGCCCGCCTCGCCCTTGCCCCCCAGCGCGAGCGACTGTCCTGCGTGGACGCCCGCGGGGATCTTGACCTCGACGACCTCGCGCGAGGGCGTGCGCCCCTGTCCCCCGCACGTCTCGCAGGGGTGGTCCATCACCGTGCCGGCGCCCTGGCACGCCGGGCAGGTCGTCTGCGACTGCATCTGTCCGAAGATGGTGCGCTGGACCTCGACGACGCGCCCGGTGCCCTGGCAGCGCGTGCAGGTGACGACCTTTCCGTGCTTTGCCGCGCCGCGGCCGCCGCAGTCGTCGCAGGGGGCCAGCCGCTCATAGGAGACCGTCTTGGTACAGCCCGAGGCCGCCTCCTCGAGCGTGATGCGCAGCGTGATGCCCATGTCACGCCCGCGGGTGCGCGGAGCCCGACCGCCGGCGGAGCCGCCGCCGGCGAAGAAGGAGTCAAAGATGTCGTTGATGCCGAAGCCCCCGCCGAAGATGTCCGACATGTCCACGTAGTCAGCGCCGAAGCCGCCTGGGCCGTCGGGCGTGCCGTAGCGGTCGTAGTTCGAGCGCTTGCGCTCGTCGGAGAGGACGGAGTAGGCCTCGTTGACCTCCTTGAAGCGCGCCTCCGCGTCAGGCTCCTTGCTGACGTCGGGGTGCAGCGTGCGCGCCTTCCTGAGGAAGGAGCGCTTGATGGTCTTGGCGTCGGCATCCCTCGCGACGCCGAGGATCTCGTAATAGTCCGGACTTGCAGCCAATCTCACCGATCTCCCTTGCGAATCAACTGACGTGGCGTGACGCCCAAAGGCCTACCTGCCAACATAGCCCCGGGTACCCAGGCTGGCGCAGGAGTGCATCATCGCGAGCAGAAGCGCGAGCAGAAGGCCGTTGGAGGCCCCGTTGGCAGCGATCCTGAGGCCGTGCTTCCACCAGGTCCTGGGATGCATGACGCCCTCGCCCAGCAGGCTCCAGAGCCCCACGCCCATCAAGATGACCACGAAGACGCCCATGCTCGTAAGGTCCTGCGACGCCAGGCCGAAGGCGACGAAAGGCGTCCCAAAGCCCAGCAGGTAGAACCCTCGCGCCTGGCGCGGGCTCAGGCGCTCGGAGGCAACGGCGACGCGACACACGAAGTCGCCCCCCTCCCTGCCGTTGGTGCCGGCGTTTCCCATCCCGGCGACGCGGACCTCGCTCCCATCGTGGGAGCCCGCCGGCACGTAGACGACCACCTCGCTGGCCGAGAGGGTGCGTCCCGACCCGCCGCATGCGGGACAGGGGTCGGCCACCACCTTGCCGGTGCCCGCGCACTCGGGACACTCCATCTCGAGCGTGCCGAAGCCGAAGATGCCGCTGAGGTCAACGCCGATATGCCCCGACCCGCCACAGGTGGGACAGGTCTCCGCGTGCTCATGGCGTATGGATCCAAAGCCGTGGCAGCTGTCGCAGCTCGCATAGCGCTGGTAGGTGACCCCGCGCGTGCAGCCCTCCCGAGCGGACCGCTCGTCCAGGTCGAGCTCGACCACGACGTCGGACCCGGCGCGCGGGTTGTACGCGCGTCCCGCCGACCGGCCGGCCGCCCACCCGACGCCGCCGAAGGGAAAGCCCCAGCCAAACGGGTCGCCGCCCGATCGTGCCGTGCTCGCGCCCGCACCCTCCCATGGCGCGAAGGGGCTGCCCGAGCGCATCGCGTCATAGCGGCTGCGCTTGCTGTCGTCCGACAGGACGGCATAGGCCTCAGAGACCTCCTTGAAGCGCTCCTCCGCGCCGGGGTCCTTGTTGACGTCCGGGTGGAGCTTGCGCGCCTTCTGTTGGAAGGCCCGACGAATCTCGTCCGACGAGGCATCCTTCTCCACGCCCAGAATCGCGTAATAGTCCTTCTCGTTCATTGCGGTCATGCGATGGTCCTGCCTGCCTGTCCGTCGTGGTCCTGCAGTCTAGAGAGTATAGCCAAGTGACGCCCTGCCTAAGCACCTGCGGCGCCCATTAGCACCGTGCGCCCAAAACCTCCCCCTCATGCAGGCCCCAGAGCTCGCCGTAGAGCTCGTTGCCCTGGAGCCACCCGCGTCGCGTGGGCGCGAGCGCGCCGTCGGGACGCAGCGTCACGAGTCCCCGCCGCAGGACGCGGCCAAGGCAGGCGTCCAGGCGTCGTGCGCCCAGGCGCTCTCGGGCGCGCTCGAGCAGAGGCGCCCCCAGGCCCGCGGAGGTGCGCGCGGCGAGCATGAGGTCCTCGCAGAGCGCCTGGTCCGCCGTGAGGAACTCGAGGTCACACGAGAGGTCGCGCAGACGGGGGCGAAGGGCGACGGCGCGCGGGGAGCTGGTGACGGTGAGACGGACCCGCGTGATGTTCGCCGGCAGCTCGGGCAGCTGCGGGGCGGCGACGCTGAGGCGGGCGTATTCGCGCGCGTCGAGCATGCCCGCGGCGCCCGTCCCCAGGCCCAGGTACGGGCGTCCCGTCCAATAGGCCAGGTTGTGGGCGCAGGCCTCGCCCGGACGGGCGTAGCTCGCCACCTCATAGCGAACGAGCCCGGCCGCGCCCAGCGCCCTCTCCGCCTCGAGCATGCGGGCGGCCTGGACGTCGGGGTCGTTGAAGGCTGCCTCGGCGTGGGCGTAGCGCCTGCCGAAGGCGCTGCTCTCCTCAATCTGGAGCGGGTACACGCTCACGTGGCCGACGCCCGCGTCGATGACGCCGGCGAGCGTGGTACGCCAGGATCGTTCCGTCTGCAGGGGTGTGGCACACATGAGGTCGCAGGAGACGAGAAGGCCGCTCTTGACGGCCGCGGACAGGCGCCTTCGGGCCGATGTCGCGTCATGTGCGCGCCCCAGGGCGGCAAGCTCCGCGTCGTCCAGGCTCTGGACGCCCACCGAGACGCGCGTGACCCCGCCGTCCACGAGCTTTGCCATAAGCTCGTCGCCAAGCGAGTCGGGATTGGCCTCGCAGCTGAGCTCCGCGAGCGCGGGGCAGGCACGGTGCACCGCCGCCACGAGGGACCCTAGCGTCTTGGGTCCCAAGAAGCTCGGGGTGCCCCCGCCCAGATAGGCCGTCCGGACCCCCTCGAGCAGCCCCAGGGACGTCAGCTCTGCGAGCTGAAGGCGAAGGGCCCGCGCGTAGGCGACGAGAAGCTCGTCATCTGCGCGCGCTGCGCGTGTGGGAAAGTCACAGTAGAGGCACCTGCGGGCGCAGAAGGGAACGTGCAGGTACAGGGCAGACACGCTCGGCGAATTTTTACGGGTCGGGTCGTGGGCGTCGTCAGACATCGGCGCCTTCGTCCGCCAGACGGTCGCGCGCGTCGTCAAGCAGGTCAAGGAAGTCGGTCAGGGTGACGCAGGACATGGCGGCGTCGCGCCAGACAGAGGCGTGGGGCAGCCCCTTGAGATACCAGCCGGCGACGCTCCTCCCGCGCACGAGATGCCCGCCCGTCGCCTCGAGGATCTGAAGATGGAGCCCAAGCGCGTCCAGGCGCTGGGCGATTGTGGGGGACATGCCCTTCTCGTGGCGCCGAAGCGCCTGCGCCTGGCAGAAGAGCCAGGGGTTGCCATAGGAGCCGCGGGCGACCATGACGGCCGTCGCGCCCGTCTCGTCCAGCAGCCGCGCGGCCGCGCGGGCGTCCGTCACGTCGCCCGAGCCGATCGTGGGAATGCAAGTCGCCTCGGCGACGCGGCGGATGACGCCCCAATCCGCCCTGCCCCGGTAGAGCTGCGCGGCCGTACGCCCGTGGACGGCGATGGCGGACGCCCCCGCCTGCTCCAGCCGGCGCGCGAAGTCGGGGGCGACCTCCTCGCCGTCACGCCGTCCGAGACGAATCTTGCAGGTCACGGGCACCTGGTCGCAAACGCCTCGCCGACAGGCGCGCACGATCGCCTCTGCGCGCGCGGGCTCGTCGAGGAGGGCCGACCCCTCCCCCTTCGAGACGACCTTGCGGACGGGGCAGGCCATGTTGACGTCGATGAGGGCGAGCCTCTCGCCCAGGCGCTCGGCTACGAGCGCGGCGGCCTCCTCGAACTGCTCGGGCCTGCTCCCGAAGAGCTGGACGGCGAGGTCGGGCTCTCCCTCGACGGGCAGCACGAGGTCCCAGGTCTTGTCGCTCCCGTAGTGGATGCCCGCGACGGAGACCATCTCGGTGTAGGCCAGGGCCGCTCCCCCGGCACGCGCCATCAGGCGGTACGCGCCGTCGGAGACGCCAGCCATGGGAGCCATGAGCAGGGGGTTGCGGGCAAGGAGAAAACGAAGGCTCGAGCCGCGCCCGACGAAGGGGCGCACGCCGGCGCCCAGGCCCGCGGCCGGGGCGTACGCCGCCAGGAGCTCGGAGGGGGTCATTCGTCCCCCACCTTGAGGACGGCGAGGAAGGCCTCCTGGGGCACGTCAACGGACCCGATGGCCTTCATGCGCCTCTTGCCCTCCTTCTGCTTCTCGAGGAGCTTGCGCTTGCGGGATATGTCGCCGCCGTAACACTTTGCCAGGACGTCCTTGCGCACGGCCCGCACCGTGGAGCGACTGATGATCTTGTTGCCGATGGCGCCCTGGATGGGAACCTCGAACTGCTGACGCGGAATGATCTCCTTGAGCTTGTCGCAGAGGCCGCGCGCCAGGGCGTAGGCCTTGTCCTTGTGCACGATGAACGAGAAGGCGTCCACCTCGTCGCCGGCGAGCAGGATGTCGAGCTTGACCAGGTCGCTCGGCCGATAGTCGGCCATCTCGTAGTCAAGGGAGGCATAGCCCTTCGTGCGGCTCTTGAGCTGGTCGAAGAAGTCGAGGATGAGCTCGGCCAGCGGGATGTCAAAGTGGATCTCAACCGACTTCTCGCTGAGATAGACCATGTCCTTGGTGATGCCGCGGTGCTCGATGGCAAGCTGCATCACCGCCCCCATGTGCTCGGGGGGGACGATGACCTTGGCGGCGAGGTAGGGCTCCTCGATGCGGTCGATGCGCGTGACGTCGGGAAGGTCCTGGGGGCTGGTGATGGCGAGCTCGCTGCCGTCGGTGAGGAACACGTGGTAGTTCACGGAGGGCGAGGTTGCGATGAGGTCGAGCCCGAACTCCCGCTCAAGGCGCTCCTTGACGACCTCCATGTGCAGGAGGCCCAGAAACCCCACGCGAAAGCCAAAGCCCAGGGCGACCGAGGTCTCGGGCGACCAGACCAGGGAGGGATCGTTGACGCGCAGCTTCTCCAGGGCGTCCCTGAGGTTCTCGTACTGCTTGTTGTCGATGGGAAAGAGGCCGGTGTAGACCATGGGCTTGGCGTCCTGGTAACCCGGGCAGGCCTGGGCGCAGGGGCGCGTCGCCGAGGTGATCGTGTCACCCGTCTTGACGAGCGCGGTGTCCTTGAGGCCCGTGACCACGAAGCCCACCTCGCCCACGGACAGGGCGTCAACCATGGTCTCGTCCGGGCGCTTGCAGCCGACGCCGTCGCAGAGGAAGCCGTCGCCCAGGGCCATCATGCGCAGCTGGTCACCCTTCCGGATGCTGCCGTCAAACACGCGCACCGTGGCGATGACGCCCCGATACTCGTCGAAGTAGGAGTCCAGGATAAGGGCCTTGAGAGGCGCGGCGGCGTCTCCCGCGGGGGGCGACACCAGGTAGACGATGGCCTCGAGCAAATCATGGATGCCCTCGCCCGTCTTGCCCGAGACGAGCACGGCGTCGTCGGCGGGGATGGCCAGCTCCTCTTCGATCTCGTCTTTGACCTCGTCGGGATGGGCGGAGGGAAGGTCGATCTTGTTGATGGCAGGGACGATGTCGAGGCCGGCGTTCATGGCGAGGGTGGCGTTGGAGACGGTCTGGGCCTCGACGCCCTGGGTGGCGTCCACGACCAGCACCGCGCCCTCGCAGGCCGCGAGCGAGCGGGAGACCTCGTAGGTGAAGTCGACGTGACCCGGGGTGTCAATGAGGTTGAACTGGTAGCTGTCACCGTCGTCCGCGTCGTAGCTCACGCGGACGGCGTTCGACTTGATGGTGATGCCACGCTCCCGCTCGATGTCCATGGAGTCGAGCATCTGGGTGGAGAGCTCGCGGTCCTCGACCGTGTGCGTGAGCTCGAGGATGCGGTCCGAAATCGTGGACTTGCCATGGTCGATGTGGGCAACGATAGAGAAGTTGCGAATATGTGAGACGTCATGCGTGTTCATGCGGAAGATGATAGCAAATGTGCCGGCCAGCATGCTATACTTCAGCGGTTGACCTCGCCGTGTCGAGGGTGGGTGCCCCACGCCCATCCCCAGCTAAGTCAAGAGGCCTCTGGGACAGCATTTGAAAGGATTCGCACGTGGCAAACATCAAGTCGCAGAAGAAGCGCATCATCACCGCCGAGAAGGCCCGCATGCGCAACAAGGCGGTTCGCTCCGAGCTCAAGACTGCCGTCAAGAAGGTTCGCGCGGCCGTCGAGGCCGAGGACAAGGACGGCGCTCAGGATCTTGCCAACAAGGCCGGACGCCTGCTCGACAAGGCGGCCTCCAAGGGCGTCATCCACAAGAACCAGGCCGCCAAGCGCAAGAGCGGCATCCAGGGCCTCGTCAACTCCCTCTAGGGCCCAGGGCCTGATTACGCCGCGCGTTCGCGTCGCGCTCGCGGGTCTCGAACGTTAGGAATTGCGCCGACAGCTCACATCGTAAGGGGCCCGTCCGCCACGACGGGCCCCTTTCTCATATGCGCGTGATCCCAGGCTCGTCCTGGGGCCTTGTGGGATGCGAGATTTCAGTTCGGTCCCGGCCGCGAGGACTCAGAGGTCGCAGACGGCGGCCATGAGGGACAGAAAGGCGATCTCGGCATCGCCGCCGCCCTTGAGGGAGCGCTCGCAGCTCGCACAGGAGGCCAAGGCGCGTTCAAGCTCGCCCTCGCCAAAGCGCCGCGCCCATCCGACGTGCCGCCTGACGGCCCATTCGGGCTTCCTGAGCGTCGAGGCGAGCAGGTTCGCCTCCCCCCTGTCCGCCAGCGAGCGGGCGCAGATGAGCTCGCGCACTCGTCCGGCGACGAGGGCCGTGAGGGCGATCTGCGAGGGCTTCTGCATGAGGCCGTACAGCTCGAGCGCCCGCGGAAGCCTCCGCTCGCAGAGGGCGTCGAGGAAGTCCCACGGCTTGACCTCCGCCGTCCGCGCCACGTGGCGCTCGACGTCCGCGAGCATGATCTCGCCCCTGCCGCCGCAGAGCGCGGCGAGGGCCCTCACCTGGTTGTCAAGCATGGTGGTTGACGTGCCCGCGCGACTCACGAGCTCACGCGCCGCGTCCTGCCCCATGCTCATCCCTCGCGCCGTCGCAAGCTTCTGGACCAACGTCGAGAGGTCCCGCGACCTCATGGCGGAGCAGTCGATGACGGCCTGGGGGCCCAGGGCTGCCACCGCCTTGTAGAGGCGCGTGGACTTGGCCAGGGACTTTGTGACCAGCAGCAGGACGCAGCCGGGGTTGGGATCGGCAAGATAGGTGATGATGGCCTCCGACACGGGCTTGGGCAGACGCTCGGACTCGCCGATGAGCACCAGCCTGAAGCCCGAGCCCATGGGCAGCGTGTTGAGCGAGGCGACGAGCTCGACGGGGTCAAGGTCGGGTCCCGCCTGGCGCTCGTCCAGGTTGAAGGCCTCCAGGCCAGGCTCGAGCCGCGCCTTGAGGCGCGTCTGGGCGGCGCGGCTCTTGAGCTCGTCCTCCCCCACGACCAGATAGGCCGCCAGAAGCGGTCGCGCGGAGCGTGATGCCATATGACACGTCCTTTCCCCTCGTGACCCTACACTATGCCACATCCGTCCCGTCCAAGGCGCCGTCCCGCGCGCTCACGACGACGACGCCGCGCGCGTTGGGCCTCAGCCGTATCGTGCCCTGGTCCTTGGTGCAGAGAAAGAGCGCCCGCGCCCCTTCGAGCGTCTCCCGACACGCCCGCGTGGGGTGATTGAACTTGTTGTTCTCGCCTGCGGAGGCCACCGCGACGTCAGGCGAGAGGATGCGGGCCGTCTCTGGGTCGATGGACGCCTCGGAGCCATGGTGACCCACCTTGAGCACGTCTATGTCACGAAGGCGGGCCCCCCGGACCGCGCGGCGCGTCTCGTCGCGCTCGGCGTCCCCCGTCAACAGGGCCGTCATGCAACCCGCCGGACCCTCATAGCTTACGACGAGCTCGATGGAGTCCTCGTTGTCCTTCCCGTCCACGGGGGCGGTCGGCCATATCATGGTGAGGGTGAATGCGCCCGCCTTGAGCGTGTCTTTTTCGGACATCTGTCGCGGGCGTCGTCCCGTGATGCGCCGGCTGCTTGCGACGACGTCCGCCGGCAGGTCATCGACGCCGCGCGCGACGACGACGCTGCCGCATCCCAAGGGCGGCGCGAGGTCGCGCAGGCCGTTGACGTGGTCGGCGTGCAGGTGCGTGAGAACGACGGCGTCAAGGCGCAGGACCCCCAGGCGCGCGAGCTCACGTGAGCAGGAGGCGTCAGGCCCCGTGTCCACGAGGATTGCATGGGGCCCGTCACGCACGAGGATGGCGTCCCCCTGCCCCACGTCGAGCACGCAGACCTCTGCGGGGGACAGGACGAAGGGCACGATGGCAAGCGAAAGGACAAGGGCGAGGGCGCCCGCCGCGAGCCGTGCCACCAACGTGGGTCTCACGTCGTCCCAGCGCCACCAGAGCAGGGCGGCCGCGAGGGCGCAGACGGCAGGGGGTAACGCCAGCCCCTCCGGGATGACGAGGGAGGCCCAGGGCAGCGCGCAGAGCAGGCGCAGGGGCATGAGGCAGAGGCGGGCGCAGAGCTCGGCCGCCCACAGCGTCGCCGAACCCAGCACGGGCAGCGAACAGGTGAGGGCGGCACAACATCCCGCGGCGACCAGCAGCGAGAACGGCAGCGACAGCATCAGGTTGGCCACGGGCGCCACCAGGGAGAGCTCGCCAAAGGCGGGAAGGGTCAGCGGCAGGGTGGCCAGCTGGCACACGAGCGTCGCGGTCAAGATCTCGCCCCCTCCCCTCACCAGGCCGCTCGCGACACGAACGGAACGCGACCTCGACGCTTCCAGCCTGCGCCGCGGCCCCGCGAGGGCACGCCGGGCCAGATGAGTGGCCAGGGGCGAGAACACGCACAGCGCCGCGACTGAGCACAGCGAGAGAAGGAACCCGAGCTGGCCCGAAAGGCCGGGGTCCGCAAGGAGCATGGCGGACCCGACGATCGAGAGGGAGGACAGGCCGTGCGAGCGCCTGCCCGCCAGCTCGCCCGCGCACGCGACGGTCGCCATGGCCCACGAGCGCAGCGCGGAGAGGGGAAGGCCGCAGGCTACGACAAAACAGCCGAGCGCAACCGTCAGGACGCCCACGCGCGCCTTCGGTCGCAGGCGTGATCGACGCAGCGGCGCGCTCATGAGAGCGGAGAGGATGACCAGGTGACCCCCGGAGACGGCGACGAGGTGGGCGACGCCGGCGCGGGAGAAGAGCTCCCGCAGGGACCGCGCGGCCATGCCGGGCTCGAAGCCCAGCACCGTGGCGGCGAGCAGCGCGCGCCCGTCAGACGAGGCGGGGTCGATTCGCGCGAGGGCGTCCCTTCTCCAGCCCATGACACGGCCCAACGGGCCCGACGCCTCGTTGCGCTCCAGGATGCGCACCACGCGCACCCTCCCGATCACCCCCTGCCGGGCGCTGCGCGCGCCCCAGTCGTCCTGCGCGTTGGGAGAAAAGCGCCCCACCACTCGCAGGCGGTCGAAGGCGGCAAGCTCCTCGGGCGCGCTCACCCACACGTTTGCCGTCTGGGCGCCGGGCCCGCGCAGGCGGCCCAGGCAGCTCCATCCCCGCTCGCCCGGGGTGGGGTCGCCCAGCAGCTCAAGCTCCCAACGTGCGAGGGAGTCATGACTCACGAGCCACCCCGTCGCCTGGTCCGCCCCCACCCGCAGGCACGCCACGGCCGCGCCCACGCAGAGCGCGGCGAGCACGGCCAGGACGGAGCGGGCGACGGACCCGTGACGTCCGCCTTGAGGCGGCCAGCCTCCCAGAAGGAAGACCGCGGCGGCGCACCCGACGACAAAAAGGGTGACGATGACGACGGGCGCCACGTGGTCAGGCTGAACGGACATGACGACGCCCTCGGAGGATAGGACGCCCACAAGCCCCCAGAACGTCCACGGCGCCTCAGGCCTGAGAGGCGCTTCCGGT
Source organism: Olsenella sp. HMSC062G07 (assembly GCF_001811895.1). Classification (NCBI taxonomy): domain Bacteria; kingdom Bacillati; phylum Actinomycetota; class Coriobacteriia; order Coriobacteriales; family Atopobiaceae; genus Olsenella; species Olsenella sp. HMSC062G07. Next base: position 859,844 of record NZ_KV806951.1, on the reverse strand, counting down.
GACCTAGACACAGATTCTGTCCTTGAGCCTGGCGAACTTCTTCTCGCCTATGCCCGAGACGCGCATGAGGTCCTCGATGGTCGCAAAGGGACCGTTCGTCGAGCGGTCCCTCACGATGGTCGCGGCGGTCGCTGCCCCCACGCCCGGAAGGGTCTCAAGCGTCGCCTCGTCGGCGGCGTTGATGTTGACGAGCGCTGCCGCCTGGGAGGACCCGGCGGCAAAGCCCGGGGCCGAGGCGACCGTCCCGGCAACAGGCGCCTCGCCCACCTGTGGCACATGCACCTTCTGCCCGTCAGCGAGCGGTGCGGCGAGGTTGACGGCGGTGCCGTCCGCATCCTCGGTAAGACCCCCGGCAGCGGTGATTGCGTCGCGCACGCGCGGCGGGCTGCCCCTGAGCTCGATGACGCCCGGGGCGTTGACGGCACCGTCCACGTCCACGACGACAAGGGCGACGTCGCCGTCAGCGGACGGCGCGCCGGCGGATGCGCCTGCGACGTCGGGCGAAGCGCCCTCGTCGGCGTCATGCAAGGGCCGCTCCTGGCTCGTCTCGGCAGGGCCACCGTCATCGCGCATGACGAGCGTGCCGCTCGCCTGCGTCCCCGCGCCCACGACGATCAGGCAGCCCAGCGCCAGGGCGCCCGCAAGGGCGACGGCGCCCGTCACCGCTCGCGGCAGGTTACCCCGCCTCCGTCGCCGCAGCTGTGCCATGCGAACCACCCCCCTCTCCAGTGTGGGACAAGGGAGACGCGCAGGCGACGGCCTTGGTCACGCAAGCGAGCGCCAGTCTGGCGCCCAGCTTGCCGCGCCCCGTGCCGTCAGACGTCCTGCCGGGGAATATGTGCCGTCAGTTGCCTTCGGAGGCGGGCAGAAGGTCCCTGTGGCGAGCGCGCAGGGACGCAGGTGGGCGATACGAGGCGCACTGGTCGAAGTCAACGTACTCAATATCGCGCACCAAATCGTCAATCATGGCGTCGTGGTCGAAGGAGTCCCATGCCGCGTGCACCTCGGCGAGGCGGGCATGCGTCTCGGGCCGACGCGGCATGAAGAGGGTGCAGCAGTCGTCAACTGACTGCGCGCTGAGGTCGTAGGTGCCGATCTGCTGGGCCCGACGCATGATCTCCTGCTTGTCGGAGCCGATGAGAGGGCGCAGGACCGGTATGGTCGCCATCTCGTTGACGGCGGCTATGTTGTCGAGCGTCTGCGAGGCCACCTGCCCCAGCGACTCGCCGGTGACGAGCGCCTTCGCCCCCTCGAGGGCGGCGATCCGCTCGCTCACGGCGAACATCACGCGACGATAGGTGATGATGCGCAGGCTCTGGGGCACAGCAAGCGAGATCTCGCGCTGTCGCTCTCCGAAGGGCACCACGTAGAGCCGCCCGACCATCCCGGCGGGGGCCAGGGCGTCGACGATGTCGCGGCAGAGGTACTCGCTCGTGTCGGCGGTCATGGGCCTGCCGGAAAAATGCACGGGCACGCAGACGGCACCTCGACGCCCGACCATCCAGGTGGCCACGGGTGAGTCAAAGCCGCTCGAGAGGAGCGTCACGACCTTGCCCGCCGTGCCGACGGGCAGGCCGCCCACGCCGGGGCCCGAGGTCGCGTAGACGTAGACGCCGTTGTTGACGACGTTCACGTTGACCGTGACGTCCGGCTTGTGCATGCGCACCTGTTTGTCGGGAAACGCACGGCACAGCACGTCGCCCACCAGGCGGTTCATGTCGATGGAGTGCAGCGCGTAGGTCGTGGACGACCGACGGGCATGCACCTTGAAGCTCGTGAAGTCACCCGCCTCGCCCAGCGCGCGCACGGCGGCGTCGCAGTACTCCTTTTCCACAAGCGCGCAGTGAAAGGCGAGCGAGACGCGCGCGACGCCGGGGACCTGCGCGACAGCGCGGGCCAGCTCGTCAGTGACGGCATCGTCGACGCAGCTCACCAAGAGGTGTCCCGAGATGCGCCTCACGTCCTTGACGGGAAACGCCTGGAGCGCCTTGCGCAGGTTGGTCACGAGCTGGTTCTCAAAGGCCGAGCGATTCTTACCCTTGAGACCAATCTCGTGATAGTGGACCAGGCATACGCGTGAGCTCATGCTACAGGTTGTGCTCGACGCGCGTGTTGGAACCCTGGATCTTCTCGTCGAAGTCCTCCTTGACGAAGCTCAGGGTGCCCTCCTCGATCTCCTGCATGGCGACCGAGACGGTGTCCTCGCCGGACACGATGGTCGTGATGTTGTCAAAGTCCTGCACCTCGGCGACGCGCAGGTGCATGCCGCGAATCATGTTGTTGATGTCGCAGGCGCGCTTGGACGCCACGGCGCACAGCAGGAAGGGGTTCTCCTCGGTCTGCGCCAGGAGGTCGTCAATCTCGGGCTTGGTTACTGCCATGATGGGGGTCTCCTCCATCCATCTCGTATGCGTTCAGAACTGACGCCAGGTCGCGTGCGGCGGCGGCGCAGTCGTCGTTGACGATGCGGACGTCATAGCTCGCGGCGTGCTCAAGCTCGCGGCGAGCGTTGCGCAGCCGCAGCTCGACCTCGGCCTCGTCCTCGGTGTGTCGGGCGCGCAGGCGCCGCTCGAGCTCCGCCATGGAGGGCGGCTCAACGAAGATGAGCACCGCCTGAGGCATGAGGCGACGCACGTTGAGGGCTCCCACGACGTCTATCTCGAGAATGACGGACCTGCCTTGGCCCAGGATCGCCTCGACGTCAGCCTTGAGGGTGCCGTAGCGATGCCCATGGACGTCGGCCCACTCCAAGAACTCGCCCGCGGCCACGCGGCGGGCGAACTCGCCCTCATCCATGAAATGGTACGAGACCCCATCGACCTCACCGGGACGAGGGGGTCTCGTGGTAGCCGAAACCGTCAGGCCCAGGCTGGGGTCCGCCTGCCTCACGAGCGAGACGAGCGTGCCCTTGCCTGCGCCCGACGGTCCGGATATGACGAAGAGTCTCGGTGACCTGCCCACTTACTTGGAGAGCACCTCGAGGAGCTGCTCGCGCTGACGGCCGCCCAGGCCCTTGACGCGACGCGTGGAGGAAATGCCAAGCTCGTCCATGATCTTGGTGGCCTTGGCCTTGCCGTAGCCGGGCAGCGACTCGATGAGGGCAGAGACCTTCATGCGAGCGGCTATGGGATCGTCGGATGCGAGAACGTCCTGGAGGCTCGTCTCGCCCTTCTTGATCTTGTCGCGAAGCTCAGCACGAGCATGACGGGCAGCGGCGGCCTTCTCGAGAGCTGCCTTGCGCTGCTCATCGGTAAGCTGAGGTAGTGCCATTGTTCCTCCAAACGTAGGATGCGTCTGTAAAACGCCTTGCTCTGAAAGACTAGCAGGTAAGACGCTTGCGGACAAGTAGTTTGTCCGTTGTGGCTCCGATTTGCAAGCAAAGTGGCCCACGAGGACCCCCAAAGGGCCCCGTTTCCATAAAACCGCCCACATTCGTGCGGCACGGCAAGGCGGACCTGCCGCACGACGCGGGCTCGCACGGTCTAGGCGGACGCGTCCGACAGAGGGCCCTCGAGCTCCTCGAAGACGCTCTCGAAGGCGCGCACGACGTCAGGGGCCTGCGTGATGGGGCGCCCGATGACGAGCTTGCTCGCCCCCGCGCCGATGGCGGCCGCAGGGGTGGCGACGCGACGCTGGTCGCCGACGGCGGCGCCCAAGGGGCGCACGCCCGGCGTGACGATGAGAGCCTGAGGGCCCAAAAGCTCACGCAGGCGCGCGGCCTCCTGCGGGGAGCAGACGACCCCGTCCGAGCCCGCCGAGACCGAAAGGCGCGCCAGGCGGTCCACCTGCTCGGCGACGGGAGCCTCGACGCCCACCTCGGCCAGGGCGTCCGGGCCCATGCTCGTGAGCACCGAGATCGCGAGCAGGCGCGTGCGTCGGCCGTCTCTCTTCACGGCGGCTTCCTCGACCCCCGCACGCGCCTCCCTCACCATTGCCGAGCCGCCCGCGCCGTGGATGGAGAGCAGGTCGGCGCCCGTGAGCGACGCCGCGCGCGCGGCGCCCCTCACCTGGAAGGGGATGTCGTGAAGCTTGAGGTCGAGGAAGACCTTAAGCCCCCGGGCGCTGAGCGCCCCCACGATTGAGGGCCCCTCCGCGTAGAAGAGCGTCATGCCCACCTTGACCCAGCGGGCGCGCCCCTCCAGGCGCCGAGCGAGGTCGAGGGCCGTCTCGCGGTCGCAGTCAAGGGCGACGATGATGGCGTCGCGCGCGGCGTCGTCACTTAGCATTCGAAGGCTCCAATCAGGTCGTTGACGTCATCCACGCCCTGGCTTGCGACCCAGGTCGTGAGCTCGTCAAGGATGCGGCCGGCAGCCGCGGGGTCATAGAGGCTCACCGTGCCCACGCCGACAGCCGTGGCGCCGGCGAGGATGAACTCAGCCGCCTCCTCCCCCGTCGTGACGCCGCCGATGCCGCAGACGGGAATGGACGTCGCGCGGGCCGCCTCCCATACCATGCGCACCGCTATGGGATGGATGGCGGGGCCGGACAGACCCGCCGTGGGCCGTGAGAGCCTGCTTCTTCTGGTCCTGACGTCAATCGCCATGGCGGGAATCGTGTTGACGAGCGAGAGCGCGTCGGCGCCCGCCGCCTCGAGGGCGCGCGCCACCTCCGACACGTCGTGCGGCGCCATCTTGACGATGAGGGGGCGCGCGCTGCGGGGACGCACCGCACGCATGACCTCGGCCGCCTTCGAGGGCGTCGCGCCCATGGCGGCGCCTCCCTCGGACACGTTGGGGCAGCTGATGTTGATCTCGATGCCGGAGGCGAAGGGGGCAAGCTCCTCGTACAGCTCCACCGCGCGCACGTAGTCCTCGAGCGAATGCCCGGCGACCTGGCAGATGACGGCGACGCCTCGCTCGCTCAGCCTCGTGAGATAGGCCCCGTTGTCCTTGACGAAGGCGCGGATGCCGGGGTTGGCGAGTCCCACGGAGTTGAGCATGCCGCTCGCCGTCTCCGCCATGCGACTGCCGGGGTTGCCCGGCCAGGGAACGGGCGCGCAGCCCTTGCAGGTGATGGCCCCAAGACGAGACACGTCCTGAAAGCTCTCGAACTGCCAGCCAAAGCCGAAGGTCCCGGAGGCGGTGTTCACGGGGTTGCTCATGCGGATGCCCGCAAAGTCCACGGCCATGTTGGGGGTGCTCACCATGCCACCTCGCTTCCGTCAAAAACGGGCCCGTCCATGCAGCATGACGCATAGCCGCCGTTGCGCAGCGGCACGTTGCAGCAGCCGCAGGCCCCGAATCCGCAGGCCATGAGCTGCTCCAGGGAGACCAGGCAGCGCACGTGGGCCTTCTCGGCCAACGACGCGACGCCCGCCATCATGCGCGTGGGGCCGCAGGCCATGACGAGGTCGTACGGGCGCGCCGCCAGGCACTGAGCCATGGCGTCGGTCGTGAGCCCGCCCAGGCCGTAGCTGCCGTCGTCAGTGGTGACGAGCGTGTGGTGCGCACCGAGGTCGCGCAGCTGCCGCTCGCCCCAGAGCCTGTCCTTGCTGCGTGCCCCGACGATCGCGTCAAAGGGCAGGTCATGCGCGGCAAGCAGCCCCGCCGCCGCCACGATGGGCGGGGCGCCGACGCCTCCCGCCACGAGCAGGGTGCGCCCGCCGTCGGGAAGCGGCCACCCCACGCCCCCGGGGCCAACCGCGCTGACGCGCTCGCCGGCTCGTAGGTCCGCGAGCGCCTCCGTGCCCGCGCCGACCACCGCATAGACGAGCTCGACTGTGCCCGTCGCAGCGTCGGCGCGAGAGAACGAGAGAGGAATCCTCAGCAGCTGGCTCTTGTCACGAGGGACCCGCAGGCTCAGAAACTGTCCCGGCGCGAGGGCCTCGGCGAGTCGGGGGGCCCTCAGGACCATGCGAAATGTCTGTGCGGCCACGGCGGCGTTCTCCACCACCTCCGCCTCGTGCAGGCTCGGCCTCGGCTTGGGCACGATGCACCTCCTCACGTGCGCGGTGCCCGGCGTGCCGGGCACCGCGGTTTGATGCCGCGTCTAGGCCTGGGTGACGACGCCGCCCGTCAGGGTGCGCCTGCCGCCGACGAAGACGTCCGTCGCGGCGCCGACGAGCGACTGCCCCAGAAACGCCGAGTTCTTAGACTTGCTCTCAAAATAGTCGACCGTGACGTCCACCTCTTGCTCGGGGTCGATAAGCGTGAGGTCGGCCGCCGATCCGGCCTCGACGCGCACGGGCGCGAGCCTCAGGACGCGACGGGGGTTGACGGCCATGACCTCCACGAGGCGCGCCCAGCTCAGACGTCCGGTACGCACCAGCTTGGTGAGCATGAGGGGAAGGGCCGTCTCAAGCCCTATGGTGCCAAAGAAGGCGATCTCCCACTCGCAGTCCTTCTCGTGCTGGGCATGGGGGGCATGGTCGGTCACAAGGCAGTCGATGGAGCCGTCGATGAGGCCTTCCACCAGGCACTCCATGTCATGGGCCGAGCGCAGGGGCGGGTTCATCTTGAGGTTGGTGTCATAGGCGTCCGTGATGTCGTCCTCGTTGAGGAAGAGGTGGTGCGGCGTGACCTCGCAGGTGACGGGCAGCCCCTCCTTCTTCGCCTGCCTGACGAGCTCAAGGCCCTTGGCGGTCGAGATGTGCGCTATGTGCAGGGCGCATCCGGTAAGGCGGCAAAGCTCGATGTCACGGTAGATCTCGAGCTCCTCGCCCAGGGCGGGCCAGCCGAACATCCCCAGGCGGGTGGACGACCTGCCTTCGTTGATGACGCCGTTGGCGGTGAGGGCCTCGACCTCGCAGTGCGCGATGGCGACACGGTCAAACTGCGAGACATAGTCCATGCACGTGCGCATCATGCCCGCGCTCTGGACGCCGTGTCCGTCGTCCGAGAAGGCGCTCGCGCCCTCCATCACCATGTCGCCGATCTCGGCCAGCGCCTCGCCCTTCTCACCGCGCGTGAGCGCGCCGATGGGGCGCACGTGACAGAGGCCCGCCTGACGGGCGTGGTCGAGCTGGTAGCGAATCTCGGCGCCGGAGTCCGTGACGGGATCGGTGTTGGGCATCGTGGCCACGTCCGTGAAGCCGCCGTGGGTTGCCGCGCGCGCACCGGTCTCGGTGGTCTCCTTGTACTCGAAGCCAGGGTCGCGAAAGTGCACGTGCATGTCCACGAGACCGGGAACCAGGTACTTGCCCGTGCCGTCGATGACCTCGACGCCGTCGGCGTCGTCGATGGCGGGCGCGACGCGGGTTATGGTCGAACCCTCAATGAGGACGTCACGCACGTCGTCAAGGCCCAGCTGCGGGTCGACCACATGGGCGCCCCTAATCAGAAACGGCATTGTTCTCTCCTCCCAGAAGCAGGTACATCTCGGCCATGCGGGTCAGGACGCCGGCATTGACCTGGTCAAGGATGCGCGAGCGGGCGCAGTCGGCCACGTCGGCGTTAATCTCCATGCCGCGGTTCATGGGGCCGGGATGGCAGATGATGGCGTCGTCCTTCATGCGGCCCACGCGACGCATGTCAAGGCCGTAGAGACGGTTGTACTCGCGCCGGGAGGGAATGGCGGCGCCCTCCATGCGCTCAAGCTGGACGCGCAGCATGTAGACCACGTCCATGTCCTCGATGACGTCGTCGAGGCTGGCGGTCTGGGGGCAGCCGAACCAATCGGGGTCGTCCACCTGGAACGTCGGAGGACCCACCAACGTCACGTGGGCGCCCATGGTCTTGAGGGCGGGGGCCAACGAGCCGCAGACGCGACTGTGGGCGAGGTCGCCCACGATGGCCACCTTGAGCCCGTCAAGATGGCCAAAGTTCTTGCGAATGGTATAGAGGTCGAGCATGGCCTGCGTGGGATGCTGATGTTTGCCGTCACCGGCGTTGATGACGATGGCGTCGGTGTTCTCGGTGATCTTCTGCGGCGTGCCGGCAAGGCGGGCGCGGCAGATGAACATGTCAACGTTCATGGCGTCAATCGTCTGAATGGTGTCGGCAAGGCTCTCGCCCTTGACGACGGAGCTCGTGGAGCCGCCCATGCTCAGCGAGTCGGCCGAGAGGCGCTTCTCGGCTAGTTCGAAGGAGCTCTTGGTGCGCGTGGAGGGCTCGAGGAAGAGGTTCACTATGGTGCGGCCCCTGAGGGCGGGAACCTTCTTGATGGCCCGGCTGTTGACCTCCTCGAAGGAGGCGGCGGTGTCCAGGATCTGCGTGATGTCGTCGGCGGTGAGGCTATACGTGTCGATGAGGTGCTTGACGGAGAGCATCTACTCGGCACCTCCCTTGCTGGTGGTGGAGGTAAGGTCCCAGATCTCCACGGCGTCGTGGTCGTCGAGCGGGCGCACGCAGACGCGGACGTCCTCGTCATGGGACGAGGGGACGTTCTTGCCCACGAAGTCCGCGCGAATGGGAAGCTCCCGATGGCCGCGATCGACCATGACGGCGAGCTGGACCGTGTGCGGCCGTCCGTAGTCCATGAGCGCGTTGAGCGCGGAGCGCACGGTGCGACCGGTGTAGAGGACGTCGTCCACCAGGACGATGTCCCTGCCGTCAACCGTGAAGGGTATGTTGGTCGCGTGCAGCACCGGCTGGATGGCGCGCGACACGTCGTCACGGTAGAAGCTGATGTCCAGGGACCCCAGCTCGGGGCGGACGCCGACGATGCGCTCGATCTCGTCGGCCAGGCGATGCGCGAGGGTCTCGCCCCGCCGGATGATTCCCACGACCGCAAGCCTCTTTGATCCCTCGTTGCGCTCGACGACCTCATGCGCGATGCGCACGAGCGCACGCGACAGGGCCGCCTCGTCCATGATGGTTGCCTTACAGCTGCCTTGCATCTGTCTCCTCCCAAAAAAATAAGGGCCCGCACCGACTTGCACGGCACGAGACGCCTGACATCTGCAAAAAGGCAGCTATGGAACGACCCTGAGGGGCCGCGTCGCCTTACGGGCATCTCGTACCGCGTTTAAAGGACAGGGCCATTCTATACGAAACGGCCGCCGACATATGCAGAAATCGGCGACCTTCAAAACTTGTCCCGTTCACGGGCACCCTAGCGGGCCATGCGCCTGAGGTAGTCCTCCCAGAACGAGACGGACGTGAGCTCGTCCTTTGCGGCGGCCCAGCTGGCGGCCACCTCGTCGCCACAGCGGTCGAGCTTTGCCAAGACGCGGCGCAGCTCGCGCTCGAGCGCGGCGGCCCGACGGCGGTCGAACTCCCTCAGCACGCCCTCGTTGCCGTCTGCCGTGACGGCGAGGATGCAGCTGCGGTTACGAATCTTGTTGGGGGCGTAGTCCTGCAGGAGCGTCACGGCAGGCTCGTCGCTCACGAGGAAGTCGGGCAGGCGATGTCCGTTCTCGGTGACGTAGTCGTAGAGGTGCTGGGCGCTGTTTCGACGCTTCTTCTTCTTGAGCTTCTCGGGCTTGAACGATACGCGCAGGACCCGGGGATCGTCAATCTCGTCGAGGGGGACGACCTTCTCGTTCTTCTTGCCCGTCTCGGCCATGAGCGCGGCACCGTCGACGCGCTTGAGGTACTCCGGGCCGCGCAGGTAGTCCTCGATGGCGCGGATGGCGAGCTCGCAGCCGTCGTAATAGAAGTTCTTGAGGTCAAAGCCAAAGACGATCCTGATCGCCCTTGTGAAATCAACGCCCGGGTAGGCACCCGTGGTAGCCTGGCCGATGAGGGAGTTGCGCAGCACCTGATACCGGTCGAGGTTGGCGCGGAACTTGGCCGAGAAGGTCATGTGCCAGATGCAGATGCCGTTCATGGTCATGAACGGCTCGTCGCAGCGTATGCCGTATTCCGTGTCGTCCCCGCGGATGAAGAGGGGCAACGGCAGGCCGACCCTCCTGATGACCGCCGTGGGAATGCAGCAGTACCACCAGCCCGCGTAGGCGTTGACCTTGGAGGCGCGCATCGTCTCAAGGCGGAGCGCCTCCCTGAGCGTCGCGACGCTGCGCTTCCTCTTGACCGGCTCAAACATGCCGTTCTCGTCAAGGTGGCCGATGTCCTCGCGGAACATGTCCTGCTGCTCAAGCGAGAGCATAGCCCCCGACAGCAGCGCCGACGCGTACTCGTCCCGCACGAGGGAGAGCAGGTTGAAGGTGCGCTTGACGCTCTCGGGCGACACCTCCACGTCGTCGTCCATGAGGATGACGTGCGTCGCCTGGGGCGTCTGCCTCAAGGCCTCGATCATGCCCCGGGCATAGCCGCCCGAGCCGCCCACGTTGGGGTTGGGATGCACGACCACGCAGCCCTCTGAGAGCCCCTGCGCGTCGAGCGTGCGGCCGTTGTCGACCACGTGCAGCGTGAAGTGCTTGGCAACCGGCTCGTCGCAGCCTCCCACCTCGCGCCGCAGGAGCTCGACGTTAGGAAGGATGTACTCCTCCTTCTTGAAGGTGGTTGTGGCGACGGCGAGCTCGACGGGGCGGATGAGGGCCTCGTCCACCTTCGTGTAGTAGTAGGCCTCGACCAGCTCCACGGGCGAGGCGGTCGCGACCTCAAAGGCGAGGAGGTCCCCCGCGATGGAGGGAAACTCGACGTCAAGATCCGCGACCTCGTCATGCCGGACCGTGCGAGTCAGCAGCTCCGCCCTCTTGGGCGACTTGTACCCCGAGTAACTCGTGAGCGTGAGCGTGAGGGAGCCCTTGACCCTCAGATGCAACCACACGTTGTCGATGGGCGTGTAGCGACGCCACTTGATGGACGAGAGGGCGTTGAAGTACGTCGCGAAGTCGTAGCGCTCGCTCGCGGGGTCGGCCAGGATGACGCTCCCCTTTTCCGTGGCCCTGGGAAGCCGGGACTGCCGCCAATAGAGGGAGGGCTGGGTGACGCTGCGCTCTGAGTCGCATAGCAGCACGTTTGCGAGCCTGAAGTTGACCATCATGAGGTTAGCGACCTTTCCTGGGGGCGCTCTTGGGGAGCCCCTTGCCCTGACCTTCCCCACCGTCGCGGCGCGGGCCGCGACGGTTCTGGCTGGCGCGCCTCCTGAGATAGCGCCTCGTCTGCGCAAGGGCAAAGCCCACGCCGTTGATGCCGAGGGAGTGTGAGAACTCGCGCACGAGGCCCCGGGCATAGCCCAGGGCGGCGACGCGGGGCACCTCTCTGCCGGAGAGCCTGAAGGCCAGCTCCCTCAGGCGAGGCGCAACGTTGTCCAGCGAGAGGATCGTCTCGGCGTCCATGCGAGAGAAGATGGCACCCATCCGCGCCCTGAGGTCGGCGTCCTCGAGGGCGCCTTGGGCCATGGCCTCGCCCGCGTAGCGAAAGCCCACGACGGCGAGGGCCCTGCGCACGCCCTCGTCCGTGACGCCAAGCCGGTCGCAGACGTCGCACATGTCCTGCCAGCGGTCGAAGGAGAGGGCGAGGTCGCGCGTGGCCGACGAGGAGCCGGGAAGGTCCTCCCGGTAGCAGTAATAGGGCGTGTCCAGGTAGACGATCGTCTCTGCTTGGCAGAGCGTCTCGTACCAGAAGGGGTTGTCCACCCATCCCGCCCCCGGGACCTCCTTGAAGCGAATGGAGCGGTCGCGGATGAAGCCGGCTCGGTACAGCGCGGACCAGATGGAGGGATGATGCTGCACGAGGCGCGGGCAGTCGCCGAGCGTGAAGGGCTGGCGAGAGGGACGGATGCGCCGAAAATAGGCGCAGTTGAGCCGCCGCTCGTCAGGGGTCCCCGGCATCCAGATGCGCCAGTACGGCGACTTCACGACGTCCGGGGGCGTCTTGAGGCAGAAGCTCCGGGCAAAGTCAAAGAGGTCGTCATACATGTGCGGCTCGACCCAGTCGTCCGGCTCCAGGATGGCGAGGTAGGTGCCGCGCGCCTCCGCGAATCCCCTGTTGACCGTCGCGCCGTAGCCCTGGTTGGGCTTGTCGATGACGCGCACGCGGGCGTCCCTGCCCTCGTGGCGACGCATGACGTCCAAGGACCCGTCCGTGGACCCGTCGTTGAGGACGATAATCTCAAGGGAGACGCGGTCGTTCTGCTCGGCGCTCGCAAGCGCCTGGTCGAGGTATCGCTCCGTGTTGTAGCAGGGGACCACGACGCTGACGTCGACGCCTCCCCCACGTTCGTCCTGCCCCGTCATGCCAGATCCCCCAGGCTCCGATACGCCTCGCACACCTCGTCGGCCGCGCCCAGCATGCGCTGCCTACCCTTCTCGATCCAGCAGACGCGGTCGCAGATGCGCTCCACGAGGTCGATGCTGTGGCTCACGAGCAGCACCGTCGTGTTGTCGGACCTCACGAGCTCCTGGATCCGGTCCTCGCACTTCTGCTGAAAGAGGAAGTCCCCCACCGAGAGGGTCTCGTCAACGATGAGGATGTCGGGCTCCGTGATGGTCGCGATCGCGAAGGCGATGCGCGCCACCATGCCGCTCGAGTAGTTCTTGAGCGGCATGTCCATGAAGTTCTCGAGCTCGGCGAAGGCGACGATGTCATCAAAGTGGCTGTCGATGAACTCCTTCCTGTAGCCCAGGAGGGAGCCGTTGAGATAGATGTTCTCCTTGGCCGTGAGCTCCATGTCAAAGCCCGCGCCTAGCTCGATGAGCGGGGCGATGGTCCCCTTGACCGAGCAGCTGCCCTCGGAGGCCTCCAGGACGCCGGCGATAATCTTGAGCATCGTGGACTTGCCCGAGCCATTGGTGCCCACCAAGCCAAAGGCCTCGCCCCGCCTAACCTTGAAGCTTATGTGGTCGAGCGCGCGGAACTCCTTGAAGCGCAGCTCGTGGCGCATCAGCGCGATGAAGTACTCCTTGAGCGAGTTGAACTGCTCCGAGGCGATGTTGAAGATCATGGACACGTCATCGACGTCGATGATCGTCTCGTCCTGGACGACGTTCGTCGTGAGGGTGCGAAAGAGGCGCTTCTCAGACAACGGGACTCCCTTGCGGCTAGAAGAGGTGCGGCCCTTCAGGGTTTACAAGGTATCACAAGGCGCTCTAGCTTGCGATATGCATCACAGTACGCTCGCATGACACGCCCGCCTAGAGCCGTGCGCAACACGCCCGAGAGGCAAGATGCCCTCCTGCCCAAAGTCAGGAACCAACCATCTGATCCTGCGCACGGGACCTCCTAACACGTGAGGCCCCCGCGCGGGGGCCTCACGACAGCTCTGCCATTGCCTTCTGGTACTTTTCCAGGCGCTCAAGGTCTGACTCTGTGACCTCCGGCAGCCTCGAAAGGTCGCTGTTGTGCTCAAGGTCGGCCAGCTTCACGGCCCTCGCTATTTGGTTCGTCTTGATGCGCCGCACGTACTCCATGTACGGCACCGTGGGATCATGGGTGAGCAGGCGCGCGGCCTCGATCACCTCGTCCGAGATGCCAGCGGCGCGCAGGTCATCGAGGGTTGCGCCCGTGTCCTCCACCACGTCGTGGAGCCACGCCGCGGCCTTCGCAGCGTAGGTCCATTGAGTGCATCGACGGAACTTATTGCGTGATTGACGGGGCGACGCGCAAAAGCCCCATCTGCCCTCGGTGCTATCGGGACTCGGGGGCGCTGTACTACGTGGGGAAGGTGGGGAGAGGCGCACAGTGTCCCGTCTGCCACACGGTGTACCCGCGCTCGGACGGGCTAGCGCCAAGGTACGGCTAGATAGCTAAAAAGCACCTTTGAGCACTTTTTGTTTGAATGCTTCATACTCAGCATAGTTTTCAGGGGCGTTCAGCTCCCTTATTTTACTGGCTTTTTCAAAGTCACTCTCTATCCAGTCTGCAAACTTCTTGCTAGCAGGAATGTCAGCGGGGGCAGTAAAATACGCAGCTAGCTTACGTCTTAAAGCTTCGTCCATTTTATTCTCCCCTCTTTCTGCAGCTGCGACATAACTTCAATGGCAGCATCATAATCACTCATACCAGTTAAAGTCAGTTCGTCAATCTTTGCATCGTAGTACCATCCAGAAACACCGACGCCCGTTTGCTCATAATAATGCACTTCCCCATTGTGCAAAACGACAATACCCCCAGCGTATGAGTGTGTGTGTTGAGAATCAAAGTCACTCCCTGTGGGCGGAATATTGGTTGCATGGTTATGCACCGATATGAGCGTATGCGGTTTATGCTTCTTGATGGCATTAAGCACGCTTGTTGTATATTTTACTTCGTTCTCTTTGGTTGCTGCAGTGCTACGAGCTACAACCTTGCCCGTTTCCTTAGAAATGAGCACCAAGTCTTCGCTGTTTGTACCTGACCTATGCGTAACGATAGCCCTGCACTCCTTAGCTATCGTCTTGTTAACCTTCTCGCCGCCAGTTAACCCCTTAAATTTTTTGAAGAACTTTGGGCTGTTAATGCGTTTGAAGTCTGCTTTTGCCATCTTATTAGCATATTTCTTGCTGGTAATACCACGTTCAACAGCATTACGTATTACACCTTGCTGCCTGCTCTTCGGCAGCGTCTTGAACGCCCTGAGGTCACTGTAGCCCTGCTTGCGCATTTCCTCACGCATGGCCTTCATAAGCTTGGATTTGCTCATGCCGGACTTCTCTATGCGCCTCTGCACACTTGTTAGCTCTAAGAACTTCTCTAGGCTCCTGCCGCTCGCCGCCTCTGGTTGTTGCTCCTTAACGCCTGCCTTCGAAAGAGAGCCTACGCGCTGCTTCTCGCGGCCTGCCGTGACGTCATGCCCGGGAATATAGGCAACCAGCGTGCAGCGGCAGTTGTACGTCTCGCCGGCGGGCGCCTCGGGGTCGCCGGGGAACCTGCAGCCGTTGTCGAACCTCTCGTTTGGTTTTACGTGCGCGCTGTAGCCTGCAGTGCTGCAGCGCACCCTCGCCTACGCCGTGCGATGCGAGCTCGTGGCCACAAACCCGATGGACGTTGACTACCTCACGCCCTCCCGATCGACCTCAGTAGGGCGCGGCTTGGGGACATGATTGCTCGCCGAGCGAGAGAAGCTGTGGAAGGCATGCGCGGGTGCGCGGCTCGAGCCCGCGTTCCTGCTCATGACATTCGGGAGGCAGGGTCAAAGAGGCGCTTGGCCCAACGGGAGCCGACGTAACGCGCAACACGAGGTCTGGGAGAGCGCCTGTGCATCGTATCAGAGGCCGTCACGTGCAGCGCGGCGGCCCGGCACTACGGCAGGACCCTCGAGGACCAGCTCTGCGAGGCCGTGGCCAAAACGTACGCCAAGCACCCGCTCGACGACGTATGTGGTCGCCCCTGCAGGCGCAGATGATACGTCCCAACCGCCCCAGTTGGGACAAATTTGGACGCAAATAAAATTATTAAGCCATCTACCTGCTAAGACGCAATCATGTTTAGATGAAGAGGATGAACTTGTGCTCATGGCGACGAAACACGACGTATCCCAAAAGCAGCGAGGCCAGCGCGTAGGCAATGCAGGCCAGGTGCATCTGGGGCGATGGGACGCTCTGAAAGAGCACGATCTGACGAAGGTAGGTCACGTAGCAGTACATGGGGTTGAAGACCTCGAGCCTGTGCAGCCAGTCGGGAAGCAGCGTCACAGAGTAGAAGATGGGCGTGAGGTACATCCAGGCCGTCAGGACAACGCCCCACAGGTGCATGACGTCGCGAAAGAACACCGAGAGCGCCGAGAGCAAAAGCGAGAGGCCGGAGCTGAAGGCGATGAGCATGAGAAGCCACACCGGCCAAAGCAGCGCGGTGGGTCCCACGGGAACGCGCTCGAACAGCATGACGAGGGCGATCGCCAAGATCGAGAACGCATAGTTGACGCCGGCGAACAGCGCCTTCTGGACCGGAAAGACGTAGCGGTTGACCTTGACCTTCTTGAGCAGCGGCGCCGCGCCGATGATGGACCCCATGCCCTGGGACGTGGCGTCGGCCATCAGCTGCCAGGCGGTGTTGCCCAAGATCAGATACACGGGGAAGTTGCCGATCTCGGGGGCGCGATTGTTCATGAACGAGCCGAACACCGCCGCGAGGACAATCATCATGAGCAGGGGGTTCAGGACGCTCCATAGGACGCCCAGGGCGCTCCTGCGATACTTGAGCTTGAAGTCCTTGGTGACGAGCTGTCTGAGAATGAAGACGTCCTTCTGACCCGTCGGGTACCAGGCGTCCTTGCCAGAGATCTGCTGCGTCGCTTCCACGTTGCCTCCGAGGTCAGGGCGGTGTCCGTCCTTGCGTGTCGTTAGCATCCTAGCATAGGCCCATCATAGGGATCTCTCCCTCAAGAATGAGCGGAAAAGCCCCATGCCCGGCGTTCGCACCCGTCGAGGGGCCGGACCCGCGCTCAGATTCGACGCAAAGGCAGCGAACCCGCCGGGCTTGCGGCCCAGCGGGTTCGAGGACAATCAAATGGCTCCCCGGGCAGGATTCGAACCTGCGACACGCTGATTAACAGTCAGCTGCGCTACCACTGCGCCACCGGGGAATGTCTGGTGCACGTGACACGAACAACTACTATAGCGGATTGAAGCTCGGGCGCAAGAGAAAAAATGGGCGATTTGCGCATACACATCAAAGCGCGAGGGACGGCGCCGACGGCAATCTCGGCGGGAGTCGTCAAGGCACGCCCAGGTGCGCGACACGTGCCGCCTCACTCCTCCATGAAGTCCTTGAGCTTGGAGGAGCGTGAGGGATGACGCAGCTTGGCGAGGGTCTTGCTCTCGATCTGGCGAATGCGCTCGCGCGTGACGCCAAACTCGCGACCCACCTCCTCGAGTGTCCGGGGATGGCCGTCCTCAAGCCCAAAGCGGAACTTGATGACCTTGCGCTCGCGGTCCGCAAGCCCGTCCAGCACCTGGCCGAGCTGCTCGCGCAGCATGGAGTCGCTCGCCGCCTCGGCGGGAACGACCGCCATGGAGTCCTCTATGAAGTCGCCGAGCTGGGAATCCTCCTCTTCGCCGATGGGCGTCTCGAGCGAGACCGGCTCCTGGCTGATCTTCTGGATTTCGCGCACGCGGTCGGCGGAGATGCCCATCTCCGCGCCGATCTCCTCTGACGTGGGGTCGCGGCCGAGGTCCTGCATAAGCTGCCTCTGCACGCGCACGAGCTTGTTGATGGTCTCGACCATGTGGACGGGGATGCGAATGGTCCGGGCCTGGTCGGCGATCGCGCGCGTGATGGCCTGCCTGATCCACCAGGTGGCGTAGGTGGAGAACTTGAAGCCCTTCGTGTAGTCAAACTTCTCGACCGCGCGGATGAGGCCCAGGTTGCCCTCCTGGATAAGGTCGAGGAAGAGCATGCCCCTGCCCACGTAACGCTTGGCGATGGACACCGTCAGGCGCAGGTTGGCGCTGATGAGCGCCTGCTTGGCTTCAAGGCCCACCTGCTCGATGCGCATCAGACGCCGCTGCTCGGCACGCGTGAGCTCGATCTCGCCGTCCTCCGCGGCCTCGAGCTTGGCGCTCGCCTCGGTGCCCGCCTCGATCTTCATGGCAAGGTGCACCTCCTCGGAGGCGGTGAGCAGGTCCACCTTGCCAATCTCCTTGAGGTACATGCGAACGGGGTCGCCCGTGAGCATGACCGTGGAGCTGTCGGTCCTGCGGGCGCGCGCACGGCTGGAGCGCTTGTGCGTCTTGGCCTTGGGGGCGGAGCGAAGAACCTCGTTGGCGGCCTTGGCCTCCTCGCGCGCCTCGGTGAGCTCGGGGTCGTCGCTGTCGTCATCGTCGTCGAGCTTGTCGTCGTCCAGGTCCTCGTCGTCGTCCGCGTCCATCTTGGGGTCATCCCCCTCGTTGGCGCTCACGATGTCCACGCCCTTGGATCGGACGGCGTCATACAGGTCAGAGAGCTCGTCGTCATCGACATCAATCTCGGCGATGGCAAGCTGAACGTCATCCTCCGTCACCGACGAGCCTCGCTTTGAACCCTTGGAGACCAGCATGCTGGCGACGGCCTGGAGCTCACGGGAGAGTCCTTCGAAGCCCTGAGACGTGTTTGTAGCCACAAATATCCTTTCGTCGAGAGAGACGCAGGTATGATACCCAATTGTAAGGCCTTACACACCCTGCGTCAGACGTGCCGCCAATTCGTTGACGTGCTGCTGGACCTGGTTCGCCTGACGCATCAGGTCGGCCTGATCGCCCTCCCGGGCCGCCATGACGCGCGCCTTGAGCTCCTTCAGCCGCTGGCGCGAGGTCCATAGGTCCATCATGTCAACTAGGAACTCCACCTGGGAGGCGGTGGGGATGTCGGCCGTCGAGGGCATGGTCCCCTCCGAGAGGATCTGCGGCGCCTCGGCGACGACGGCCGCGGCCGCGCCGACGACCTGCGACGGCGTGCTGTCCGGGGGCGTCGCGAGCATGGCCCAGGCCATCGCCTGGTCGCGGGGGTCCACCCACGTGAGGGAGCCGATCCTCTCCCCCTTGTCCCTGACCTGGTCGATGTCAGTCGTCATGATGGAGAGCAGCTCGCGCTCGACGGCCAGCTGGCGACGCTCGCCCTCGCTGAGCCTCAGGGGCATGCCCGCAGCCTGGCCGGAGAACGTCTGGACGGGCTCGTCATGCCGCAGGGCGGGCGTCTGGACGGGCTCGTCATGTTGACGCCCGGCGCGCCGGGCGGCGATGCGACGCTTTGCCTCGGCGACGTCAACGCCGACCAGGCCGGCAAGCTGAGTGGCAAACGCGTCCAAAAGGATGGAGTCCCCCAGCGGCGCCAGCAGCGACGAGAGGTCGTCGAGCGCGGCCACCCGCTGGCCGGGGACCGTCACGTCAAAGCGGGCGAGGCGCTTCTCGAAGACGAAGGCCATCAGGGGGACGGCGACCTCCAGCTGGGACCGAAGCGCCTCGGGGCCCCGATCCTGGAGGAACTCGGCGGGGTCGAGCCCTCCCGGCAGCACCACGCACAACAGCTCGAGCGGCGTCTTGTCAAGAAATTGGATCGTGCGCTCCGCCGCTCGCTGGCCCGCCTCGTCGCCGTCGAACATGCAGATGACGCGACGCTTGGCAAAGCGGCCGATCGCGGTCACGTGGTCCAGCGTCAGCGCCGTTCCCAGGGCCGCGACGGCGTTGGTGAAGCCGGCCTGATGCAGGGCGATGACGTCGGTGTAGCCCTCGCACACGACGGCCGTCCCCGTGCGGACCATCTCGTCCTTGGCGCGGTCGAAGGCAAAGAGATGCTTTCCCTTGCGGAAGACGGTCGTATCCTTGGTGTTGAGGTACTTGGGCTTGGCGTCGGTCAGGACGCGGCCTCCGAAGCCAATGGGGCGGCCCTGCTCGTCGCTGATGGGAAAGATCACGCGGTCAAAGAAGCGGTCCCTGAGCCCGCCGCGCCCCTCCAGGGCGAGGTCCGCGGCGAGGAGCTCCTGGTCGCTGTAGCCCTTTGAGCGCAGATGGGCCACGAGCCTGCCGCGACCCTCGGCAAAGCCCAGGCCCCAGTCCCTGCAGACGGAGGAGCCGAACCCGCGCCCGGCAAGGTAGTGCCGCGCCGCGTCCGGGCCCTCCCCGCGACCGCGCATGAGCATGAGGGCGTAGAAGTCACGGGCATCCTGCACGCAGGCCAGAAGCCGGTTGCGCCGGGGCCCCCGCCGACCGGTTCCGCGCTCCTCGGTCAGCTCGACGCCCGCCCGATCGGCCAGATAGCGGATGGCGTCGGGAAAGTCCAGGCTCTCGCGTCTCATCACGTAGGCAAAGACGTCGCCTCCCGCGCCGCAGCCGAAGCACTTCCAGAGGCCCGTCTCGGGGTTGACGTGGAACGAGGGGCTCTTCTCCTGGTGAAAGGGGCAGCAGCCCCAGTAGTCGCGACCACGACGCTTGAGCTCGACCGTCTCGCCGACGAGCGCGAGAGGGTCGGTCGCCTGGCGGACGCGCTCCTTGTCCTCGTCGCTGATCATGTTGGCACCTCCACGCCCGCGGAGCCGATGTTGTCCCTCACCCAGGCGACGTTGCCCAGCACGGTCCTCTCGAGCTCGCCGAGGGAGGCAAAGCGACGCGAGGCGCGCAGCCAGCGGCAGAAGAGCACGCTCAGGGCGTCCCCGTAGAGGTCTCCCGAGAACCCCACAAGATGCGCCTCGAGAAACGCGGGGTCGGGCGAGGAGAAGGTGGGGGGCTTGCCCACGTTGACGGCAGCCGGCCAGGCCCTGCGCCCATGAACGACGACGCCGGCGTACACCCCATCCCGAGGAAGGCAGCGCGTGGGGTCCACGACGACGTTGGCGGTGGGAAAGCCGAGGTGGGCCCCCTCGCCCCTGCCGTGCCCGACCGACCCCGAGACCAACGGGAGCCTGCCAAGGAGCCGGGAGGCGCACTCGACGTCCCCCTCATGGATGAGCCTGCGGATGCGCGTCGATGAGACCGCGACGCCGTCCGCGGCAAGGAGCTCGTGGCCCGTGACGGTGATGCCGTGGCGCTCTCCCAGGTCGCGAAGACGATCGAGCGTGCCCGCCCCGCCCCTGCCCAGCCGAAAGTTGGTTCCCACATGCAAGGCGCCCACCCTCATCAGCCGGGGCAGCGTCCGCGTGACGAAGTCCTCGTAGGTGGTGGAGGCCAGCTCGTCGTCAAAGTCAAGGACGATGACGACGTCGAGGCCGGCTCCCAGCAGGGCCACGACCCGCTCTTCGTTGGAGAGCAGGCGATGGGAGCCTCCTGCGGCGCCAAAGAACTGAGCGGGCAGCGGCTCAAACGTGAGCGCTGCGGCCAGGGCGCCGCGACGACGCGCGTCGTTCACGGTCTTCGTCACAAGGAGGCGATGGCCGCGGTGGAAGCCGTCAAATGACCCGATGCACAGCGCGACGTCACTCGTAGGTCCCAGCACGACGCCCGGGCGCGCCCAGGACCTGCCTCGCTCAAGCTCCCGGACCTCAACGCCCGTGACGGGACCCCGAAGCAGGGAGTCCCTCACCAGCCTGGACAGCTCGCCGGAAGCGAGGGGGTAGCTCGGAAGGCCGTCATGGGCGCTCATGGTCTCACCCCCGCCAGGGGCTGGGGAAAGTTGAGGTCGCACCTGAGGCGCGTCCCGTCGCGGTGCCACACCCCCACCAGGCCGCCGTCAAGGACCAGGCCCACGCGCCGTCCCTCACCCAGGCCCGCGGGAGCGTCGAGAGCCCGACCCTGCGCGGCAAGGGCGGCGACGCGGGCGTCCACGTGCCACGGACGGGCGTCCAGCAGCTTGCAGGGGTCGAGGAGCCGGCTTTCGAGGGCGGCGGGACCGTCCTTCGCGAGACGCTCGAGCGTGACGCAGTCGCTCAGGCTCACCCCGCCGGAGGCGGTGCGCCGAAGCTCGCACAGGTGCGCCGCCGTCTTGGCCATGCGGCCAAGGTCGCGGGCGAGAGCGCGAACGTAGGTGCCCTTGGAGACCTCGAAGCGGCAGCGCCACCTGAGAGGGTCGCCGGGCTCGATGCTCACGAGCGTCGCCTCGTACACGACGACGGGCCGCGGCTCGAGCTCGACCGCGCCGCCCGAGCGGGCGATGTCGTAGGCCCTGCGGCCCCGCACGGAGATGGCACTGTAGGCCGGAGGAACCTGGAGCGAGCGTCCCGTGAGGCTCGCCAGCAGCGCGCGGGCGCGCGCGGCGTCACGCAGCGCGCACGGAACGTCCGCGCTGACCGTGGGCGTGCCCTGCGCATCGTCCGTGTCGGTCTCAAAGCCAAACTCGACGCACGCCTCGTACGACTTCCGGTCGGCGGCAAGCAGTCCCAGAAGCCGCGTGGCCTGCCCCACCCCGACCACGAGCACGCCGGTGGCGGAGGGGTCGAGCGTGCCGGCATGGCCGACCCGCCGCTCGCCGAGGGCGCGGCGCACCGCCGCGACGGCGTCATGGCTCGTCATGCCAGTCGGCTTGTCAAGGCCCAGAAGGCCGTTGATGAGACTCGCCCTGCGTCGCACTATTGGAGGCTCCCCGTCCCGTCGCGCCAGTCGGGAACGTCCACGAGGTCGCGCAGCTTGGGCAGGACGGTCGCCAGGGTCTCGTCGACCGTCCCGTCAACCGTGAACCCCGCGGCGGCGACGTGCCCGCCGCCGCCCAGCGACGCCGCGACCGAGGACACGTCGTGCGTGGTCTTGGACCTGAGGTTGCCGCGCACCTGGCCTCCGGGTATCTCCTTGAGGAAGAGGGCGATCTCGCTGCCGGCGACGCTGCGGACGACGTCGATGAGCCCGTCGCATTCGTCAAGGCTCGCGCCCGTGCGCTCGAGGTCCTCCTGGGTGGCGTAGCTGTAGGCGATCTTGCCCCCCGCAAACGTCGTGATCCTTCCCATGACGGCCGACTCAAGGTGCAGGTAGCTCAGACTGAAGCTTTGGTACACGTTGAGCGAGACCTCCGAGGGCGACGCCCCGGCGTCGACGAGCAGCGAGGCGACCTGAAAGGACTCGGGGTCGGCGTTCTGGTACTGGAAGCGGCCCGTGTCGGTGACGATGGCGCAGAAGAGGCACTGGGCCATGGCGGCGTCAAGCCTGACGCCCAAGAACAGCGCCAGCTCGGTGACGATGACGCCGCTGGCGGCGGCGGAGGGCCGGATGACGGAGGCCTCGCCCGTGTGAGAGAGGCAGGGGTGATGGTCGATGATCGCGTGATGCCGGGAGCGCGCAAGCACCGCCGCGCCGTCATTGAGCCGTGCGTCAACGGACAGGTCAACGCTGACGAAGAGGTCGGGACGTCCCTGGTAGGCGCATGCGCGGACCATCTGGTCAGCCCCGGGAAGGAAGGCATAGATGCTCGGGACGGGAGCGTCGTCGGCGAGCAGGTTCCAGACGCGCTTTTGTGGCCATGCCCGACGGATGATCATCCCCAGCGCGAGGCCGGAGCCTATGGCGTCCCCGTCGGGAGAGGTGTGGGCGCAGATGGCGACTTCGTCGCTCGCCTCGATGAGACGGGCGATGTCGGCGAAGGCCTCCTCCTGCTCGCGATTGGGTGTGAGTCCCATGCGGCTACCGCCCGCCTTCCTGGGTGTGGTCCCGCGCGGCCCCGGCGGCGTCGAGGGGATAGCCGTCCGCGTCCTTCTCGACCGCAAGCGTGGGCGGCACGTTCGTGAGGGCCTTCTGGATGCGCTCGGCGTCGTCGGCCGTCGTGTCGATCTGGAAGATCAGCTCCGGCGTCACGCGCCAGCCTAGCGCATGACCCAGAAGCGAACGGATGCGGCCTCGGGCCCGGGCAAGCCCGGCCGAGACCGACTCGTAGCGATCGGGCTCGCAGCTCACGTACGCGCGCAGCACCGACTTGTCCACCGAGACCTCAACGCCCGTGATGGTCACGAGCGCGAGGTCGGGGTCGGACAGCTCGAACAGCAGGATGGAGGCGAGCTTCTCGCGGGCCTGCCGATTGACGCGACGCGAATTTTGATTCTGCTTCATGTCTTACTCCGTACGTGCGACTTCTTCGACTCGATAGGCCTCGATGGTGTCGCCCACATGGAAGTCCTGGAAGTTCACGAGGCCGATGCCGCATTCGAAGCCCGCCTTGACGCTCCTGACGTCGTCCTTGAAGCGACGCAGCGAGGCAAGCCTGCCCTCGTAGACCACGATGCCGTCGCGGACGAGGCGGCATAGGTCGTCGCGGGAGACCTCGCCCTCCTGGACCATGCAGCCCGCGGCGACGCCCACCTTGGGCACCTTGAACGTGTTGCGAACCTCGACCGACGCGGTCTGCACCTCCTGCTCGGTGGGCTTGAGCATGCCGATGCGCGCGGCGTCGATGTCCTCGATGGCCTTGTAGATGACGCTGTAGGTGCGAATCTCGACGCCCTGGCGCTCCGCGGCGGAGCGAGCCTTGGACTCGGGGCGCACGCCGAAGCCGATGATGATGGCGTTGGAGGCGTCGGCAAGCGTGACGTCCGTCTCGGAGATGGCGCCGACGGCGGAGTGGATCGTGTTGATGCGCACCTCGCTCTGGTCCATCTTGTCGAGGGAGTCCTGCAGCGCCTCGATGGAACCCTGGACGTCGGCCTTGATGATGAGGTTGAGCTCGCGCACGTCGGACTCCTCCATCGTGGAGAAGAGGTTCTCGAGCGTCACATGCTTGACCTTGTTCTGCTCCTCGATGCGCGCCTTGAGGGAGCGCTCGTCCGCGAGGCTGCGGGCGTCGCGCTCGTCCTGGAACACACGGAACTCGTCACCGGCCATGGGGACGCTCGAGAGGCCCAGGACCTCGACCGGGTCGGAGGGGCCGGCGGCGTCGACGCTCTCGCCGCGCGGGTTGACCATGGCGCGAATCTTGCCATAACACATGCCCGCGACGATTGCGTCGCCCACGCGCAGGGTGCCGCGGTTGACGAGCAGCGTCGCCACGGAGCCGCGGCCGCGGTCAAGCTTCGCCTCGAGGACGTTGCCCGAGGCGAAGGTGTCCGGGTTGGCCTTGAGCTCAAGGACGTCGGCCTCAAGCAGGACCGCCTCAAGCAGGGCGTCGATGTTGAGGTTGCGCTTGGCCGAGATGTCGATGAACATGTTCTGCCCGCCCCACTCCTCGGGCATGACGCCGTACTCCGAGAGCTCCTGACGGACGCGGGTGGGGTCGGCGCCCGGCTTGTCGATCTTGTTGACGGCGACGATGATGGGGACGTCGGCCGCCTTGGCATGGTTGATCGACTCGATGGTCTGGGGCATCACGCCGTCATCCGCCGCCACGATGAGGATGACGATGTCCGTCACGCGGGCGCCGCGGGCGCGCATGGCCGTGAAGGTCTCGTGGCCCGGGGTGTCGATGAAGGTGATGACGCGGTCGTTGATCTTGACCTGGGAGGCGCCGATGGCCTGCGTGATGCCGCCCGCCTCGCCCTCGGCCACGCCCGTGTGCCGAATGGCGTCAAGCAGCGAGGTCTTGCCGTGGTCGACATGGCCCATGACGGTGACCACGGGCGGGCGGGGCTTGAGGTCTTTGGGGTCGTCATAGAAGGTGAAGGAGTTCTCCTCCTCCTTGCTCATGACCTTGACGTCGGCGCCGAGGTCGTCCGCGACGAGTTCGATGAGCTCGTCCGACATGGACTCGGTCACCGTGAGCGGCGTGCCCAGAAGGAACAGCCGCTTGATGATGTCGTTGGCCGGCACGCCCAGAAGCTTGGCGAGGTCTGCGACCGTGGAGCCCTGGGGGACCTTGACGGTGTCGAGCTGGGAGAGGTCCTGGTCGTTCTTGATGGCCTCCTGGATGCGCTCCACCTCGGCCGCCTCCGCCTGCTGCTGACGGCGACGCTCCTTGCGCTTCTTGCGCCGTCCGGTGGACTGGCGGGCCTCCTCGATGGCCTCGCGAGCCTCCTCGAAGACGTGGCTCGCGCGCGTGTACTCCTCGGCCTCGCGCGCCATGCGGCTGTAGCGGTCCTCGCCCTGGGCGCGCTTGGAACCCTTGCGGCCCCTGCCGCGGCCGTCGCCCTCGTCGGGGCGGGCCTGGCTTGCGCCCTCGCCAGAATGCGGGGCAAAGCGAGAGCCGCGCCGCTCGCCGGGCGTGGCGTCCTTGCGGGCGGAGCGGGCGTTCTCGCGCTTGCGCGCCTTGTCCTCCTCGCGCTGCTTGAGGACCTTTTCCTGCTCGGCGATCTGGTCAAGAAGACTCGTGAAGCTCGTCGTCGTCCGGGGCGCGGTGTCCTTGATGCGCTTGCGCTCCTCCTCTTCCTTGCGCTTGCGCTCCACTTCGGCGCGGCGCTCCTCCTCCTTGCGACGGGCCTCCTCGGCCGCGAGGCGACGGGCCTCCTCCTCGGCGCGCTCCTTCTCGCGACGCCTCTCCACCTCGATACGCTTGCGCTCCGCCTCCTCGGCGGCAGCCTTCTCGGCAGCTGCCCTGGCCTCCTCCTCGGCACGCCTCTCTGCCTCGATCTTGGCGGCGTTGGCCTCGAGGATGGGCTTCATCTTCTTGCGGATGATGGAGATGTAGGCCTCCTCGAGCGACGACGAGGCCGACTTGGCCGGAATCTTCATGTCGGAGAGATACCCGAGCATCTCCTTGCTAGTGACGCCAAACTCCTTGGCAAGGTCATGAACTCTCATTTTGGGCATTGAATCACCTTCCGTACTCTTCGCGAGCGGGACTGTCGTTGTCAGGTCGCCCGCTAGCGCAGGGCGTCGGCCTCGGCGGACTGTTCGTCCTCGATGCCGTGGTGGCTCTCATGGATGCCGCAGTAGTTGGAGCCGGGTCGCGCCAGGTTGCGGCACTTGATGCCGGTGGGGCCGACGTAGTGGCAACGACGCTCCTCAGCGCCGATGAGGTCAAGGTCGGCCCCGAGGCCGCCGAGGATGTCGTCGGCGAGCGTCTCGTTCTTGATGTCGATGTGCATGCCCGTGAGGCGGGCGGCCAGGCGGGCGTTCTGCCCCTTCTTGCCGATGGCGAGCGTCAGCTGGTCGTCGGGGACGATGACGGTGGCGTGCTTCGTCTCGGGGTCCACCACGACCCTGCTCACCCGTGCGGGAGAAAGCGCGTTGGCGACGCACCTGGCGGGGTCGTCGTCCCAGAGGACCACGTCAACCCGCTCACCCTTGAGCTCGCTCACCACGGTGCGGACGCGGCTGCCCTTGGGGCCGACGCAGGCCCCCACAGGGTCGAGGCGCGGATCCACGGACGAGACGGCCACCTTGGAGCGGACGCCGGCGTCGCGCGCGACGGAGCGGACCTCGACCACGTGGTCGTAGACCTCGGGGACCTCAAGCTCGAAGAGGCGCGTGATGAGATTGGGGTGCGTGCGCGAGAGGACGATGGTGGGGCGCTGGCGCTCTCCCTTGATGGGCGCCTGCTTGGAGTCGGGGTCGCGCACGTCGATGATGATGGCGCGAATCTGCTCGTTGTGGCTGTAGCGCTCGCCGGCAGGTCGCTCGTTGCGCTCGTCGGGATGGCGGGTGAGGTCAAAGTAGGGCAGCTCCGCCTCGACGCCCTCGCGAATCTTGACGAAGGTGAACTCAGGCGTGGTCTGCAGCACGGTGCCCGTGATCAGCTCGCCGATGCGGTCCTTGAACTCGTCAAAGATCTGCCGGCGGCTGGAGTTGCGAACCATCTCGTTGATGACGCTCTTGGCATGCTGCGCCGCAAAGCGGCTGGCGTCGGAGGGCGTCACGTTGCGCTCGGTGAAGCGTGTGTACTCGCCGTAATGCTCGTCCTCCTCGTCCAGGATCATGGAGTCGTCGTCAGGGACGAGCTCGTACACGTAGACGCTGCCGGACTCCCGGTCGATGGTCACCTTCGCGCCAAACGGGAGGCGCAGGACCTTGCCGTAGCTCTCGGCCAGGGACTCCTCCAGGTTGTGGATGAGCTCGCCCTGGTCGATGTGCTTCTCCTCACAGAGCGCCATCAGGGCGTTCATCATGTCGGATGCTGCCATGTGTTGCTTTCCTTTCCTCGGCGGCGGGCCTAGAACGTTGGCTTCAGCTTTGCGGACTTGACGTCCTCAAGGTCAAGCGAGAAAGTCTCCCCGTCGCACTCGACGACGACCTTCCCACCGGCCAGCCCCTTGAGGCGTCCGGTATAGCGGCTCCTTCCCTCGGCCGCCGTGGTCTTGATGACGACCTGCTCTCCTGCGAAGCGTTCGAAGTCGCGGGGCCTCGAGAGAGGCCTGTCGAGGCCGGGGGACGACACCTCGAGCGTGAACGGGCCCTCGATGGGGTCCGCCGCGTCGAGCGCGTCCGAAATCCAGCGGGTCTGCTGGGCCACCTCGTCCAGCGTGATGGCGGGCGACCCCTCGTCGGAGTGGTCAATGCGCACGCGCACGCAGGGCGCCTTGCGCGAGGCGGTCACCTCGAGGTCGACGAGGTCGACGCCATGCTCGGCGGCCAGCGGCTCGAGCAGTTCCAGCAGCCGCATCTCCAACTCGGACGAAGCCATGCAGTCCCCTTCCCGGCACAACGTACCTGCAT
Source organism: Olsenella sp. HMSC062G07 (assembly GCF_001811895.1). Classification (NCBI taxonomy): domain Bacteria; kingdom Bacillati; phylum Actinomycetota; class Coriobacteriia; order Coriobacteriales; family Atopobiaceae; genus Olsenella; species Olsenella sp. HMSC062G07. Next base: position 832,234 of record NZ_KV806951.1, on the reverse strand, counting down.
ACTAAAAGGAAGCGGGGCAAAGGTTCTGCCCCACTTCCTCGAACGATCACGATTAAGCTCCACATACTATACGTCAGCCGGACGACGAAGGCAAGCCGGGCGCGGCGCACACAGCTCCTGCACGTCCGCTGCGATTGGCGTCAGGGCGTCATACCGCGACGACGTTCACGAGCCTGCCCGGGACGACGATGACCTTCTTCACGTCCTTGCCCTCGATCTGGGCGGCCACGGCCTCGCGCGCCAGGAGCTCGAGCTCTTCCTTCGAGATGTCCGCAGGCACGGTGATGCGCGCGCGGTTCTTGCCCTTGACCTGGACGACGATCTCGACGCTGTCGCTCTTTGCCGCCTGTTCGTCAAACGCGGGCCACGGCTCGTCGTAGACGGAGCCCTCCCTGCCCAGCGCCGCGTGAAACAGCTCCTCGGCCCAGTGTGGGCAGATGGGGGCGAGCATGCACACGATGTCGTGGGCGACGCGGCGGCACACGGCGGCGTCGCGACCCGACGCATCGACCGCGAGGAGGTACTTGCTCGCGGCGTTCACGAGCTCCATGCAGGCCGAGATGGCGGTGTTGAACTGCCCGCGGTCAAAGTCGGCCGTGCAGCGCAGGCCGAGCGCGTGCAGGGTCCGGTAGAGCTCAGCCGCTCCGTCGTCGAGGGAGGAGGGGTCCACCTCGCCCGTAGCGCCTGCGGCGCTCAGCTCCCACACGACGCGCCAGGCGCGCTTGATGAAGCGGTTGGCGCCGGCGACGGCCTCCACGTCCCAGTCGAAGTCCTTCTCGGGAGGGGCGATGAAGAGGATGGCCAGGCGCATCGTGTCGGCGCCGTAGGGCTCGATGACGCTCGCCGGGGGCACGACGTTGCCCTTGGACTTGCTCATGACGTCGCCGTGCTCGTCCTTGACCATGCCCTGACAGAGCAGGTTGGTGAACGGCTCGTCAAAGCCGACCATGCCCTGGTCGCGCAGGACTTTGGTCCAGAAGCGCGAGTAGAGCAGATGCAGGATGGCGTGCTCGATGCCGCCGATGTAGTTGTCCACGGGCATCCAGCGGTCTGCGGCCTCGCGCGAGAAGGGCGCCGCGTCGTTGTGCGGGTCGCAGTAGCGCAGGTAGTACCAGCTCGAGCAGGTGAAGGTGTCCATCGTGTCCGTGACGCGACGCGCGGGCCTGCCGCAGCGCGGGCAGGTGGTCTCATAGAACGGCGCGTACTGGGCGAGGGTCTCCCCCGCGCCCAGGTCGAGGCCGTCAGGGAGCAGGACGGGCAGATCCTCGAGCGGCACGGGGACGTCGCCGCAGTCGTCGCAGTGAATCATGGGGATGGGGTTGCCCCAGTAGCGCTGGCGGCTGATGAGCCAGTCGCGCAGGCGGAACTGAACCTTCGCGCGTCCGCAGCCATGCTCGTCCATCCATGCGACGATGGCATCGACCGCCTCGGAGTGCTTGCCGCCCTTAAGTCCCGTGAACTCCCCCGACTGCACGAGGAACCCCTCGGCGCTCATGGCGCGCTCCCAGCTCACGGAGCGCACGCGCAGCTCGCGCTCGTCCTTGAGCTCGTCGTAGAGAGGGTCGTCCTTCTCGCAGATGATCGGGGCGATCTCCAGGCCGTACTTGCGGGCGAATTCAAAGTCGCGCTGGTCGCCGCAAGGGACGCCCATGACGGCGCCCGTCCCGTAGTCCATGAGCACGTAGTCCGCGACCCAGACGGGCACGGGGCGCCCGTTCACGGGGTTGATGACGAAGCGACCGGTGGGGACGCCGTGCTTCTCGCGGTCGGACCCCTGGCGCTCCACGGAGCTGACCTTCTCAGTGGCCTCCCTGAGCTTGCGGTAGGCCGGCTCGTACGCGGTGCCGGCCACGAGCTCGGCGGCGAGGTCGCTCTCGGGCGGCAGGACCATGAACGACACCCCGAAGATTGTGTCGGCGCGCGTGGTGAACACCGATACGACGCGGTCCGTGGGCGTCACGCCGTCCGACGCGGCCAGCCTGAAGTCGATCTCGGCGCCCTCGGAGCGCCCGATCCAGTTGCGCTGCTGCGCCTTGACGTTCTCGGGCCAGCCGTCCAGCTGGTCGAGGTCGTCCAGCAGCTCCTGGGCGTAGTCGGTGATCTTGAGGTACCACTGCGAGAGCTTGCGCTTCTCGGGGACGGAGCCGCACCTCCAGCACCTGCCGTCGACGACCTGCTCGTTGGCAAGCACGGTCTGGCAGGTGGGGCACCAGTTGACCGGGGAGGTGTCGCGGTAGGCCAGGCCCCTCTCCCACATCTTGATGAACATCCACTGGCCCCAGCGATAGTACTCGGGGTCGCAGGTGTTGAACATGCGGTCGTAGTCATACGAGAAGCCCATGCGCCGCATGGTCTTGACGGCCTGAGCGATGTTCTCACGCGTCCAGGCGCCCGCCTGAGTGCGGTGCTTGATGGCGGCGTTCTCGGCCGGCAGGCCGAAGGCGTCGAAGCCCATGGGATGCAGCACGTCATAGCCCCTCATGCGGGCCTGGCGTGCCATGGCGTCGCCGATGGTGTAGTTGCGGGCGTGGCCCATGTGCAGGTCGCCCGAGGGGTACGGGAACATCTCCAAGACGTACTTCTTGGGCTTGGAGGGGTCCTCGTCGGTCGCGTAGCGGCCCTCCCGGTCCCAGACCTCCTGCCACGTGGCCTCGATGGCCTGGGCGTCGTAGGTCGGACAGCCCGTGCTTTCGCTTACGCTCTCACTCATAGGGAAGACCTTTCCTACACGCGGACATACGCTGGTTGATTCTAGCAGGTATGCGCCGCGGGAGCGCCTGTGCGCGGCGGGACGAGAAAGACGGGCGCCGGCGGCTGCGACACGGGGCGACGCCCCGCGCGTGAGACGAGCGGGCTGAGAGCCCGTCCGCGGCGGGCATGGGGACCATAGGTAAGCGGATCGTCAGGCATCGGTACGGGTTTGGGCAAATGCGCTCATTTGACCCGAGTTTACCGACGGTACGCACGCAGTGCGCCTCCCCACCGCTACACTGATGTCACAAAAGCACGCGAGGTGCCCGTCGGCACCCGTCATCGGGAGGAACACATGTCAGACGCCTTTGAAGACATCAAGCTTGACGTCCCGGAGCCCGAGCTCGAGTTTGGCTCGCCGGCCGCGACGCCCTCCGAGCCCTCAGGCGCGGCGCCGACACGCGATGAGGCCCTCGTCTCGTCCCTCACACCAGAGGAGCGCGCCAAGATCAGCGAGTTCGCCCGTAAGATCGACGTCACCGACACGGCGGGCGTCCTCGCCTATGGGGTGGGGTCCCAGCGCAAGGTCTCGGAGTTCTCGGAGCGCGCGCTCGCAGGCGTTCGCGGACATGACCTGGGCGAGGTCGGCGACGACATCAACGCGCTCGTCGTGACGCTCAAGAACTTCGACCCCAACCAGAAGGACACGGGCCTCTTGGGGCTTTTCCACAAGGCCAAGAACAACCTCGAGGCGCTCAAGGCCCGCTACAGCGAGGTCGAGAAGAACGTCGACGGCATCTCGGGCATCCTCGAGACCCACCAGAGGACGCTCCTCAAGGACATCGCCCTCCTCGACCAGCTCTACGACCTCAACGAGGCCTATTTCAAGGAGCTGACGATGTACGTGGCAGCCGGCAAGGAGAAGCTCGCCACCGTGCGCAGCGAGGACCTCGCGGCGCTTCAGGCCAAGGCCGCCCAAAGCGGCCTCGCCGAGGACGCCCAGGCCGCCCGCGACCTCTCCCAGAAGTGCGACCGCTTCGAGAAGCGCATCTATGACCTCGAGCTCACGCGGCAGGTGGCGCTCCAGACGGCTCCCCAGATCCGTCTCGTCCAAAGCTCCGACGCCGTTATGGCCGAGAAGATCCAATCCACCGTGGTGAACACCATCCCCCTGTGGAAGAACCAGATGGTCATCGCCCTGGGCGTCGAGCACGCGAACCAGGCAGCCCGCGCTCAGCGCGCCGTGGCCGACATGACAAACGAGCTCCTCAGGAAGAACGCCGACCAGCTCAAGATCGCCTCCGCCGAGGCCGCCCGGGAGGCGGAGCGCGGCGTCGTTGACATCGAGACGCTGCAGCACACCAACGAGCAGCTCATCTCCACCCTCGACGAGGTGTCGCGCATCCAGACGGAGGGTCGCGAGAAGCGGCGTCTTGCCGAAGCTGAGCTCGCCAAGATAGAGGGCGAGCTCAAGACGAAGCTCCTTGAGGCGTCACGACACTAGCCTCGCCGCCGCCAAGGCGGCCACAAGCAACGGACCGGGCAGCAGGCCCGAAAGGCGTCGGCGACGCTCTAGGGCCGGGGCCTCAGGGCGCCGCCGTCATCGACGAGGCCGTCCTGCTCGAGCATCGTGCGCATGACGCTCATGTCACCGGCGAGATCCCACGACTGCTCGGTGAGAAGCTCGTCCGACAGCTTGGAGAGCCCGGCACCCACCTGTTTGAACGTGCCCTTGAGCTCGCCTAGGATCGTTCGCGCCGTCACGCTCTGGGCGCCGTGCGACTCCAGCTCGGCGAAGGAGTCCGCCAGCTTGAGCGTCGTGGGCAGGTAGTACGAGGCGACGCGACGCATTCGCGAGGCGGTCTGGGGATGCGCCCTCACGTAGGCGGTGATGCCCTCGACCCTGGCGGCTATCTGCCCCAGAAGCGCCCGTGCCTCCATGTCCTCGATGCGCTCGCCCACGGCCCGGACGCTTCGCACGAAGGAGGCGCACGCGCCCAGCACGTCCTCTGTGCCGCACGACTCGTCCCTGACGACATGAGCCTCGTCCCATGAGCGCGAGCTCAGGAAGAGGGTCTCAGCGCCCTGAAGCATGCCCAGGTGGCCCTGCGGGATGAAGCCGCGGTCGATGGCGTCGCTCACGAGCGGGCGCAGACGGTCCTGGGTGACCTCCACCCGTCCCGCCAGCTCCCTCAGCGTGATGAGCTCCGTGTCGCCGAGCTCGTCCGACATCGCCTTCAGCAGCTTGGTCATGCGGCGTCGGCCGACGCCGCGCCCGACGAGGGTCTTTGCCCCCCACCCGGCCAAGGCTCCGAGAACGATCGCCACGATCCCGGGGCCCCGCAGGCCGGCGGCAGCGAAGGAGATGCCCAGGGTCAGCAGGGGAAGCGCCACCAGACCCGCCATGAGGCCGCCCGCAATCTCACCGGTGCCGCGCAAGAGCGCGTCTCGCTCGCAGATGATGTAGGGAGAGGGGTCGCGCCTTGCCAGGCCCAGCTCCTGGGCGACGTCCGCCGCCGTCCTCGCGAGCGAGGCGGCCATGCCCTTGAAGTCGATCTGGGCGAGGGCGGCGTCAACCTCGTGGAGCAGGTCGACTTCCTCGTCGTCGTCCCAGCCGTTCGTGTCAGCCATCCCCACCGCCTCCCCCGTGACGTCGCCTGACCAAGGGCGCGCTAGGACCTGAACTGGACGTTGGAGTCGGCGTCCTTGAGAATCACATCGTGGGCGCCGCCCTCGACGAGCGAGGTGGCGGACACGAGGGTGATCTTGGCCTTCTCGCGAAGCTCTGGCAGGGTCAGCGCGCCGCAGTTGCACATGGTGGAGCGAACCTTCGTGAGCGAGGTGTCAACGTTGTCCTTGAGCGGGCCGGCGTAGGGAACGTAGGAGTCAACGCCCTCCACGAACGAGAGGCCCCGCTTCTCGTCCCCAAGGTCATAGCGCTGCCAGTTGCGCGCGCGGGCCGAGCCCTCGCCCCAGTACTCCTTCACGTAGGAGCCGTTGACGTTAAGGCGGCGCGTGGGCGACTCGTCAAAGCGCGCGAAGTAGCGTCCCAGCATGAGGAAGTCGGCGCCCATGGCAAGCGCGAGCGTCATGTGATAGTCGTAGACGATGCCGCCGTCCGAGCACACGGGCACGTAGATGCCGGTCTCCTCAAAGTACTCGTCACGCGCGCGGCACACGTCGATGAGGGCGGACGCCTGGCCGCGGCCGATGCCCTTCTGCTCGCGCGTGATGCAGATGGAGCCGCCGCCGATGCCCACCTTCACGAAGTCGGCGCCGCAGTCGGCGAGGTAGCGAAAGCCCTCAGCGTCCACGACGTTGCCGGCGCCCACCTTGACGCTCTCGCCATAGCGCTCGCGCACCCAGCCGAGCGTGAGCTTCTGCCACTCCGAGAAGCCCTCGGACGAGTCGATGCACAGCACGTCCGCGCCGGCCTCGACCAGCTTGGGGACGCGCTCGGCGTAGTCGCGGGTGTTGATGCCCGCGCCCACGACATAGCGCTTGCGTTCGTCGATGAGCTCGTCGGGGCGGGACTTGTGCGCGTCATAGTCCTTGCGAAACACGAGGGACGAGAGCCTGCCCTCGTCGTCGATGACGGGCAGCGAGTTGAGCTTGTTGTCCCAGATGATGTCGTTGCAAGTCTTGAGCGTGCTTTTTACGTTGGTCGTGATGCACTCCGCCGCGGGGGTCATGAACTCGCGCACGAGCTTGTTGCGGTCGTCGCGGGAGACCCGGTAGTCGCGGCTCGTGACGATGCCCGCGAAGCGGCCGTGGGGCCTCCCGTCGTCGGTGACGGGCATGGTGGAGTGTCCCGTGCGGTCGCGGATGTCCAGCACGTCCTGAAGCGTCATGTCGGGGGCGAGCGTGGAGTCGGACACCACGAACCCGGCCTTGTACGTCTTGACCTCGCGGACCATGGCGGCCTCGTCATCGGGCGACTGGGAGCCATAGATGAACGAGACGCCGCCCTCCTGGGCGAGGGCGATCGCAAGGCGCGGTCCCGAGACGGCCTGCATGATGGCCGAGACGAGCGGCACGTGCATGGTGAGGGCGGGCTTCTCGCCCTTGCGGAAGCGCACGAGCGGGGTGTCGAGCGACACGTTGGCGGGGACGTTCTCATGCGAGGAGTAGCCAGGGACCAACAGATACTCAGAGAAGGTGTGGGACTCTCCCTCGAAGAAAACCGCCATGGACGACTCCTTTGCCAGTCGGATGCAGGGGTGGGCTAGAGAGGATTCTAGCATCTATGGCTGGCGTGGGTCATGCCCCCGGGCTGCCGGAAGCTGACAACTTGAAAACCCGGTGCGCGACGACTGGCGCGCCCGCGCGGGCGCACGCCCTCCTTCGGACGAGGCCGCCCGGCGCCCTCCCCTACTTGGCGCCCTCCCCCACGACGTCATCAAAGTTCACGGCGATGTCGTGCTTGGTGGGGACCCACTCGACCTTCTTGAAGAGAGCGGCGATCGTGATGGGGATGTACGTCATCATGAAGATCGGGAAGGTGAAAAGGTTCGTGACGACGCGCCAGCGCTTGGTGACGTGAATGTGCTTGCGCTCGCTGATGGTCGTGATGAGGGCCAGGATGAAGAAGACAACGTACATGGAGGCAAATGTCATCACCAGCGACGCGACGCACATGGCGAGCTCGGCGTTCGTGGCGATGAAGCCGTGGCTGAGCGAGCCGATGACGAGGTAGGTGGCGTTGACGATGGCAGAGACCAGCGTGAGGATCATGCCGGGCGCCACGGTCATGAGCATGTCGTAGGAGGCAAACTGGCCTGAGCGAATGCCGTGCACAAGGTTGCCGCAGTATGAGAAGAACACCTGATAGAACCCCTTCGTCCATCTCATGCGCTGCGTCCAGGACGCGCGGAAGGTGACCGGCTGCTCGTCAAAGAACTCCGCGGGGGCATATCCGATGCGAATGCCGTGGGCGCAGCAGAAGGCGGAGAACTGGATGTCCTCGGTGAGGGTGTGGAAGCGCCAGCCGTGCATGCCGCGCACGATGCTCGCGGCCACCATCCAGCCCGACCCCGATATGGCGCAGCTCGTGCCCATGAGCATGCGCGCGTTGTTGAGGTATTTGGCCTCGCGCAAAAACCAGGTGGCATACGCGGAGCTGATCCAGCTGGAGTCGAAGTTCTTTGAGTTGCGGTAGCTCGTGCAGACCAGGTAGCCGGCGTCAAACGCCTGATTCATGATCTTGACGTAGTCGGGGGCGACGATGTTGTCGGCGTCCATGACGAAGAACGCCTCGTACTTGTCGCCGTACTCGTTGAGGATGCGGTCGAACGCATAGTCGAGCACCCAGCTCTTGCCCTTGCGCGCGAGGTCGTTGCGCTCCCAGGTGATGGCGCCCGCCTCCTTGGCCATCTGCGCCGTCTTGTCCGTGCAGGCGTCTGCGATGACGAAGCAGTCGATGAGCCCGTCGTAGCGCTGGGTGAGGATGGACCTCACGAGGTTGCCGATGACCGGCTCCTCGTTGTGCGCGGCGATCACGAACGCGTAGGAGTGGTCAATCTCGGCCTCGGGAAGGCGCACCTCGCCGTGCAGCCAGACGCGAATGATGTAGACGACCTGGTAGAAGTACGCAAAGGTGAAAAACACCCACATGACGGCGTTGAAGATGACGATGGGCGTGACGCCGACCTTGAGCATGTCCACAACGAGCCTCTTTCGCGAGCGGGCGCTACAAGACGCGTCTCGCGAGCCGGGGACAGATGTCCTGTCCCGCCCGGGTGCGCCCCATGGAACGTTCTGTCAGTGATTCTAGTACAGCGAGCAGGTCGTCGGGGAGCCGGTCGGCAAAGACCAGGTCCTTGCCCGTGACGGGGTGGGTGAAGGCGAGATGCCAGGAGTGCAGGAACTGTCGGGTCAGACCCAGGTTCCGGAAGGCGTTGCCCATGCCGTAGAGCGAGTCTCCCACCACGGGATGGCCGACGTGACGCATGTGCACACGAATCTGGTGGGTGCGCCCCGTGTACAGGTGGCACTCCAGCAGCGAGAAGCCCTCGTCGCGCCGGGTCGCCTCAAAGCGCTCGAGCGTCCTGAATGTGGTGATCGCCTGGCGGGCCAGCGGGTCGTCCGTGACCGCCATGCGCAGGCGGTCCCGCGTGGAGCGGGCGATGCCGGTGGTGATGGTCGCCTCCTCGACGGCCACGTAGCCCTGCACGAGCGTCACGTAGCGACGGTCGAGCGTGCGCAGACGTATGAGGTCCTGCAGGGCACGCTGGGTCGCGTCGTCCTTTGCTGCCACCATGAGCCCGGAGGTGTCCATGTCGAGCCTGTGGACGATGCCCGGGCGCTCGTCACCCTGGAGAAGCCCGAGCCTGCCGTAGCCGCAGCGGGCGACGAGGGCGTTGGCGAGGGTGTCGTCCACATGCCCCGGGCTCGGGTGGCACACGAGGCCAGCCTGCTTGGACAGGACGAGGAGATGATCGTCCTCAAGGCGGACGTCCAGGGCGATGTCCGGGTTGGGGGCGAGGGGGCCCGTGGTCTCGAGCACCGGCACGCGCGCCCGGACGCGGTCGCCCAGAAGCAGGCGTTCCGACTTTGACGCCGCGGCCGTGCCGTTGATGCTCACGTCGCCGGACTCGATGAGGCGAACGCAGGCCGAGCGCGAGGGAGCCCCCTCGAGCGTCGCAAGAAACGCGTCAAGGCGCAGGCCGTCCCCCTCGGGCCCCACCAGGCCCTCGACGAGCCTCTCTGCCATGGTTCACCTCCTGCAGCGTCGCGCAAGGGTCGGGCATGCGCCTGCGGGCGCGCCCTCACGCCTCGTCAGCCGCGCTCGTCCTGTCGGGCACGCCGCACGTCCCAGACCCACCAGCCCACGAGCGCGCAGCCGACGCCCAGCGTCACGAAGACGTCCGCGACGTTGAAGACCGGAAACGATACGAACGAGAGGGAGAGAAAGTCCGTCACGGCCCCCAGCGCAAGCCGGTCGATCATGTTTCCCAGGCCGCCGCCGGACACGAAGCCCAGGGCGATCGCGAGCGTCAGGGGCAGCTCCTGCGTCCAGACCAGATAGCAGCAGACGACCACCGTAAAAAGCGCGATGGCGACGAACAGCAGCCCCTTGCCCTCCCCCACGCTGAATGCGGCGCCTGTGTTCTGCACCCTCGTGAGGTCCACGACGCCGGGGATGAGCCGCGCGTGCGCGCCCTCGGGCACACGGGCGCGCACGGCAGCCTTCGTGGCCTGGTCGACGAGGACGGCCACGATGATGACGAGCCAGAAGCTGACGGCGCGCAGCCCCCGGACCGAGGCAGGACCGTGTCCCATGACCTCACTCACCCCCCTGCGCCCGGACGTCCGGGCAAACGCGACGCGGCACGGCGCTACTGCGCGCTGATGACATCGTGACACCTCTCGCACAGGCCGTCCTCGCCAAGCTCGTGCCAGGTCCAGCAGCGGGGGCACTTCTCGCCGCGGGCGGGCAGCACCTCGCAGGCGAGCTCCTCGCCCTCGCTCACGTTGACCTCGGAGCACACGAAGGCCTCGGCGAGGTCGGGCGCGGCGTCGCCACTCAGCAGCTCGAACATGTCATGCGGCAGCACGAGCTCGGCGCGTGTGGCGGAGCTGCTCTTCTCGGTGACGACGCCGGACTCGAGCGCCCGGTCGTACGCCTTCGTGAAGGCCGAGCGAGCCTGGCCGAGTGCCTCGTAGGCAGGCAGCAGCGCCTCGTATGCGTCCCTGCCGAGAGGCGCCTGGAACCAGTCGAGCAGGGCGGCGAACTCCTGCCCGTCCTTGAGCGAGGGGGGCAGGTAGGCCATGACCTCGTCGGTGGTGTAGGCGAGGATGGGCTGGAAGTCGTGGACGAGCATGGAGAGGATGTACGACCAGGCCGTCTGGGCGCTCCTGCGGCCGCGGGATCCGACGGCGTCACAGTAGGTGCGGTCCTTGGTCGCGTTGAGGTAGTCGTTGGAGAGCTCGGTGATGATGTAGTCGTAGAGCGTGCGGAAGACCACGTTGAAGCGATAGCCCTCGTAGGCGGCGGACACCTCGTCGTGCACCTGGCACAGGCGCGCCACGGCAAGCTTGTCCAGAGCAAGCAGCTCCTCCACCGCAAGGCCGTCCGCCGCGAGGTCAAACTGGCCCTCAAGCTCGCCCAGCAGGAAGCGGAAGGTGTTGCGGACCTTGCGGTAGGCGTCGCCCACATGCGAGAGGATCGCGTCGTCGCAGGGGACGTCGGCGGAGGTGTCCACGGAGGCCACCCACAGGCGCAGCACGTCCGCCCCGCGGGTGTCGCACTCCTTGTTGGGGTCGATGACGTTGCCCAGGGACTTTGACATCTTGCGCCCCTGGCCGTCGAGGGTGAAGCCCTGGCTCACGACGGCCTTGTAGGGAGCGACGCCGTAGGCGCCCACCGACGTCATGAGCGAGCTCATGAACCAGCCGCGATGCTGGTCGGAGCCCTCGAGGTACAAGTCGGCGGGGAAGGCGAGGTTGGGTCGGTGGCGGCACACGGCGGTGTGCGAGACGCCCGAGTCCCACCAGACGTCGAGGATGTCGCGGTTGGGCTTGAGGCGGTGCCCGCCGCAGGAGGGGCAGACGCAGGCATCTCCCAGGTAGTCCTTGGGGTCGTCCGTGAACCAGGCGTCCGAGCCCTTCTCGCGAAAGAGCGTCACGACCCTGTCGAGCGTAGCGTCGCTCATGACCGTCTCGCCGCAGTCCTCGCAGGTGTAGGCCGGGATGGGCACGCCCCAGTTGCGCTGGCGCGAGATGCACCAGTCCGGCCTGCCCTCGACCATGGAGCCGATGCGCTTGACGGCGTGCGCCGGATAGAAGGCGACGTGGGAGAGGGCCTCGAGGGCCTCGGCGCGCAGGTTGGTCTTGTCCATCGAGACGAACCATTGGCTCGTAGCGCGGAAGATGACCGGTCGCTTGCAGCGCCAGCAGTGCGGATAGCTGTGCGTGATGTCCTCGTGCAGGATGAGCGTGCCGCGCTCCTCGAGCCACGCGATGATCTTGGGGTTGGCCTCGTTGACCTCCATGGCGCCCCAGGGGCCTCCGCTGCCGATGGCGTCGCCCTTGAAGAAGACGCCATCGTCGTCCACGGGCATAATCACCGGGATGCCAAACTTGACACCGGCGACGTAGTCATCCACGCCGTGGCCGGGCGCGGAGTGGACGATGCCCGTACCGTCGTCGAGGGTGACGTAGTCGGCGAAGATGAACTCGCCCGTCTCGCCCGCGTCGCCGAAGACGGGCTGACGATAGCGATTGTGGGCGAGCTCCGCCCCGCTCATGCTCCAGACCTCGCCCGCCGCGTCGCGCGCGAGCTCAAAGCGCTCGTAGCCAAACTTGGCGCAGCAGCGCTCATGGAGGGCCTCTGCCATGATCTCGGCGCGGCCGTCCACCACGACGGCCACGTAGCGGGCCTCGGGATGGAGGATGACGGCGGCGTCGGCGGGCAGGGTCCAGGGCGTCGTCGTCCAGATGTCAACCCAGAGCCGGCCCGCCCAGCCCTCGAGCCCCTCGGGCACCGTCGTCATCTCGAAGCGCACGAATATGGCCGGTGAGACCTCGTCCGCATACTCTATCTCGGCCTCGGAGAGGGCGGTGTGGCAGTGGCTGCACCAGTGGACCGGCTTGCGTCCGCGATAGATGGCGCCCTTGTCGAAGATGGCCTTGAAGATCTCGACGTCCGTCGCGTCATAGTCGTTGACGTAGGTGAGATAGGGGTTGTCCCACTCGCCGAGGACGCCCAGGCGCTTGAAGCCCTGGCGCTGCGTGTCCACCTGCTCGACGGCCATCGTGCGGCAGAGCTCGCGAATCTTCTCGGTGGGAAGCTCGTTGAACTTCGCAGTGCCGAGCGTCTCCTCCACCTTGTGCTCGATGGGCTGGCCGTGGCAGTCCCAGCCGGGCACGTAGGGGGTCTGGAAGCCGCGCATCGCCCAGTAGCGGTTGATGATGTCCTTGGAGATCTTGTTCTGGGCATGACCCAGGTGGATGGGGCCGTTGGCATAGGGGGGACCGTCGTGCAGGACGAACTTGTCATGCCCCTCGTTCTTGGCCATGAGCTGCTCGTAGACCTTGTTGCGCTCCCAGTCCCGCAGCCGCGCCGGCTCGTTCTGGGCGAGGTTCGCCCTCATGGGAAACTTCGTCTTGGGAAGGTTGGTCGTGTCCTTGTACCTGTTTGCCACCGCGCGCATCCCTTCTGCCTGGGCGCCAAAAAGGCGCCCGTCCCTTGTTGCTGGGACGAAGCGCCCTGACGGTCGGACTTCGTTGAAACCACCCAGCAAGCGGCCATGTGCCGCAACTCGGCTGGCCTGTCTCGGCGGCCACTCCGTCGGCGCCTACTGACGTCGCCGGCGCCTGGGTGGGCGCGCTGACGCGTTGGGGCCGCAGCTCCGGGGTGATCTTCCTCGGGGGCCGCTGGCGGGATCTCACCCTCCCCGCTCTCTGTGCAACGGCCGGTCCCTCGTACTGTCCCCTTCACAGCATTGGGGAGCATGATAGCACGGCGGCGGGCTTCGTGCCTTGCTCCGACTTCCTGTTCCGACCTCTGCCGCGCCGACACATGCCACGCCGTGCGCCCCGCACTAGGCCCTGGCGCCCACTCCCCTCGGCGCTCGTCGGGACCCCTGGCACCTTTCTCAGCACTCATCTTGTGTTATTGCTCACTTTTGCGTCGATTCGGCCCCGATTGTGTGTCAAAAGGCAAGATGGGCATGGCAATTTGTTGTGACCTGCAACATCAAGACATGACGGCACGAGGACATCAAGGCAGTACGACATGACGCGCGCCTCGGGAGAGTGGCAAGGAGCGTGGGAGTCGCGACAGCTGCGCTCGCACGTGCCCACTATGATCGAGCCTGTCTCCAAGCACTTTTTTCGAAGTCTCTGTCATTGGGTCAGCGCAGCACAATGTGCCTGTTGAGCCAGTCAGACGCCAGCTTGCCGCATGTCACGCATGACGAATGTTCGCGTTCGTCGCCAGTTGATGTCGAGATGGTCCCATACTGAGAGGCCACATGGGCACGTAGGGGAGCATGTGCCAGAACGGAGGAGAAGCCGTCATGTCAAAAGTCGCTGATGCACGAGCCGAGGCCCTTCTTGACGAGGCGGAGGGCTCGAGAAGGGCTTGCATGCCTGCAAGCAGGGCTGACAGGGAGAAGATGCGGCGGCTGCGTGCCATGGGGACGGTCATCTCGCCTGCAAGAGGCATGTACGCACGGCTCGGCACTTGGCAGGGGCTTGACTGGCGCGATCAGGCGCTATGGCTGATGCGCGCCCTTTCGCTCAAGCATCCGTCCTGGGTGTTCTGCGAGGCGAGCGCGGCCATCGTGCACGGGCTCTCCGTGTCAGTCAGGGAGGGGAAGAGGCTCCATGTTGCCACGCCTCCCCGGCGTCCCGCGCAGAGCACGAGCCTGGTCTGCCGCCATCGCGTACCGGCACGTCACAACAACCAGCGGATAGATGGGGTCACGGTCACGAGCCTCGAGAGGACCGCATTTGACTGCCTGAGGCGGATGAGGCTGCCCGAGGGGTTGGCCCTGGCAGACTCCACGCTTCGCGCAATGGGACACGTAAGCCCCGGAAGCCTCATCGACCGCATGTGCGCGCTCCACGCAGGAGAGCGGGGGCTCAAGGGGGCGCTGGCAACGCTTCAGTTTGCTGACGGCAGAGCGGAGAGCGGTGGCGAGTCCATCGCGCGGGCGACCATGCTTGAGCTGGGCTTTTCTCCTCCCAGGCTGCAAGTTCCCCTACGCGACCCCTTTGTCCCAGGAGCGGTCTACAGGGCGGACTTCCTCTGGGACCTTCCCGACGGGAGTCGCGTCGTCGGCGAGCTGGACGGGCGCGAGAAGTACGTCAACCCCGCCATGACAGGTGGTCGTAGCAGCATAGACATCCTCGCGGACGAACGGCTCCGCGAGTCTCGGATCAGCGCCACAGGCGCCCGCGTCATGCGCTTCTCGTTCATGGATGTCCTTGACAGGGACTTCTTCTCTCGTCTTCTTGCCAGCTACGGCATCGAGCGCACGAGGGACGTCCGTGGCTATAGATGCGAAGCTCTCCGCATGACGTTGGGGGCGTGGCACCTCGAATGGGGTCGGGTGAGACCTCCCTATCGCCTGCGATAACGATGAGCGCTTGCCCTCGCGCCTTCTCACACGCTTGCCCTCCACGCTCATCTTGCCTTTTTACTCACATTAGGGGCGATTCGGCACTGATTCTGAGTCAAAAGACAAGATGAGCGCCTGCGGGCGGGCAGACGGGCGTCCGGGACTACAGGCGAACGTGCGAGCCTGCGCCGCCAGGATGGCCGCCAGCGGCCGCACGATGGGCACCTGCGATCGTGCCGTACGCCACCTTGCTACCACGCACGGAAATTCACAGCTTGCGCATTGAGACGGGAGGCCCGCTCTGTCACAAGTGGAAATTAGATAACGTGACGCATAGATAGACTCGTAGATAACGTGACGCATGGATAGACTCGTAGGTAACGTGACGCACGGGAATGACGCGTCCCGCCCCGCGCAAGGAGGACCACATGTCGCAGCATCCTCAGCACGACGACCCCGACCAGCTACGGTACCTACGGCTGCTCTCCCAGAGCTTCCCCACGCGCCAGGCCGCCTTCACCGAGATCATCAACCTTGAGGCCATCCTCAACCTTCCCAAGGGCACCGAGCACTTCCTGAGCGACGTGCACGGCGAGTACGAGGCCTTCGAGCACATCCTCAACAACTGCTCGGGCGTCATTCGCGAGCGCGTTGACGCGCTGTTCGCCGGCGAACTCGACGCCGCCGAGCGCGCCGACCTGTGCACCCTCATCTACTATCCCAGGCAGAAGCTGCGCCAGCTCCACGCACGACAGACGCTTGACGGCAACTGGTACGAGGCCCAGCTGCTGCTGCTCGTGCGCCTGGCGCGCACGCTCTCGGGCCTCTATACCCGCTCCAAGGTGCGCTGCGCCATGCCCGTGGACTATGCCTACATCATCGACGAACTCCTGCACGCCTCCGCGGCCGGCGAGACGAGCCGCCATGAGTACCACGTGCAAATCATTCGCTCCGTCGTGGGGACGGGCGCCGCAGACCACTTCATTCGATCGCTCGCCGCCCTCATCAAGCGCCTTGCCGTTGACCATCTCCACCTGATCGGAGACATCTTCGACCGCGGGGCGCATGCCGACAAGATCATGGACCGCCTCATGGAGTACCACTCCCTTGACATCCAGTGGGGCAACCATGACATCTGCTGGATGGGAGCGGCCGCGGGATCGCAGGCCTGCATCGCGGCGGTGGTCCGGACCAACGTGCGCTACCGCAGCTTCGACATGCTTGAGAGGGCCTATGGCATCTCCCTGCGCAATCTCGCCCTCTTTGCCGAGCGCACCTATCGGCCGGACGGGGGCATCTCCCCCATGGAGAAGGCCATCTCGGTCATCCTCTTCAAGGTCGAGGGCCAGCTCATCCTGCGCCATCCCGACTTTGACATGACGTCGCGGCTGCTTTTGGGACAGATGGACCTCGCGGGCGGCACGGTGCACGTGGGCGGTCGCGACCTGCCGCTCTTTTCGACCGACTTCCCCACCGTGGACCCCGAGCGCCCCTATGAGCTCTCGGCCGAGGAGGGCGACGTCCTCGCCGAGCTTGAGCAGGCCTTCTCGCAGAGCGAGCGGCTTCGTCGCCACGTGGGCTTCCTCTACGAGCGAGGCTCCGTCTATCAGGTGTCCAACGGCAACCTCCTCTTCCACGGCTGCATCCCGCTGGAGGCCGACGGCACCTTCTCCACCGTCATCTGCGAGGGCTACCCCTATTCGGGCAGGGGCTTCATGGACTTCTGCGACCGCATCGCGCGGCGCGCGTGGAACGTGGGCGACCAGATGGCGCTCGACTGGATGTGGTACCTCTGGTGCGGCAAGCACTCCCCGCTCTCGGGCCGCGTCGTCAAGACCTTCGAGCGGAGCTTCGTGAAGGACCGCTCGTCCTGGGCCGAGCCGCAAGACCCCTACTTCACGGCCACCCGCCTGGGGGCCGTCTGCGAGGAGATCCTGGAGGAGTTCGGGCTGGACGACGAGCACTCCCACATCATCAACGGCCACAAGCCCGTCAAGGCGATTGACGGTGAGAGCCCCATCAAGGGCGAGGGACGGCTGCTCGTGATCGACGGGGGCTTCTGCGAGGCCTATCACAAGACCACCGGCATCGCGGGCTACACGCTCATCTCCGCCGACGACGGCATGCGCATCAAGGCGCACCTGCCCTTCATGGGGGTCGACGCGGCGCTGGGCGACAACGCCGACATCCTGAGCGAGTCAACGACCATCGAGAGGGAGGTACCGCACCTGAAGATCAAGGACACCGACACCGGCGACGACATCAGGACCCAGATCGCGGACCTCAGGGCGCTCCTTGACGCCTACCGCTGCGGCACGCTCAAGGAGCGCAGCTAGGCGCCGTTGGCCCCGCAGGCTGCGACCGGGCACCGTTTGTCCCGCAGGCTGCCGCAGGTCTCGGCCGGACGGCGCCGACGACGGGCGGCCGGCGCGGGTTGTCCCCAATCTGCGCAGTTTGAGGACGCCGGCGTGCGAGTCCGGCCCAATGGGTATGAGTGACCCACGCGCCATCGCCACGCGACGGGCGCAGGGAGCAGACGACAAAGGAGCCAACACCGCAATGGAGATGGACGACAACAAGAAGCGCAAGTCAATGGCGCTCTATATCGTGATTGCCCTCATCGTGATGCTGACCGTGAGAACCTACCTCTATCCCAGCATCATGGCAACGCAGATCAAGGACGTCAGCTACAGCGAGTTCCTCGCCAAGGTCGACGCCCGGGAGGTGAAGAAGGTCACCTACGACACGAGCGCCAACCAGATCCGCTTCACCACCGGCACCGGCGCAGACTCCCAGGAGTTTCGCACCACCGCCTGGCCCAACGACGACAGCCTCGCCCAGAAGGTGGAGGCGTCCGGCGCCGAGATGGTCGCCGAGATACCTGACGCGAGCGCGGGCCTGTGGCTCTACCTCCTCATCAACCTGCTGCCCTTCGCCCTCATCCTCGGTGGCGGGTGGCTCCTCAACCGCCGTCTGCGCAAGTCCATGGGCGACGCCCCCTCCATGAACTTCGGCGGCGGGCTGGGCTTCGGCGGTGGGCTGGGACGCTCCGGCGCCAAGGAGGTCAAGGGAGAGGAGACGGGCATAACCTTCAGGGACGTCGCCGGGCAGGACGAGGCGAAGGAGTCCCTCGAGGAGATCGTCTCCTTCCTGGAGCACCCCGAGAAGTACAACGCCATCGGCGCGCGCTGCCCGCGCGGCGCCCTGCTCGTCGGCCCTCCCGGCACGGGAAAGACGCTGCTGGCCAAGGCGGTCGCCGGCGAGGCGAAGGTCCCCTTCTTCTCCATCTCGGGCTCCGAGTTCGTCGAAATGTTCGTGGGGCGCGGCGCCGCCAAGGTGCGCGACCTCTTTAAGCAGGCCAAGGAGAAGGCGCCCTGCATCATCTTCATTGACGAGATCGACACGGTGGGCAAGCGCCGTGACACGGGCCTCAACACCAACGACGAGCGAGAGCAGACGCTCAACCAGCTCCTGGCCGAGATGGACGGCTTTGACAACCACAAGGGCATCGTCGTGCTGGCCGCCACGAACCGTCCCGACTCGCTTGACGCGGCGCTCCTGCGCGCCGGGCGCTTCGACCGTCGCATCCCCGTGGAGCTGCCGGACCTCGCCGGACGCGAGGCCATCCTCAAGCTGCACGCCAACGACGTGAAGATGGAGGGCGGCGTGGACTTTGGCGCCGTCGCCCGCCAGACCCCCGGCGCCTCCGGCGCCGACCTTGCCAACATGATCAACGAGGCGGCGCTCAGGGCCGTGCGCCTGGGCCGCACCCGCGTCACCCAGCGTGACATAGAGGAGTCCGTTGACGTCGTCATAGCCGGCGAGAAGAAGAAGTCCGCGGTGCTCTCGGAGCACGAGAAGGAGATCGTCGCCTACCACGAGACGGGCCACGCCATCGTCGCCGCCGTCCAGGACGGCAGACAGCCCGTGTCCAAGATCACCATCGTGCCGCGCACCTCGGGCGCCCTCGGCTTCACGATGCAAACCGAGGAGAGCGAGCGTTACCTCACGACGCGCGAGGAGTACAAGCAGCAGATCGCCGTGCTCTGCGGCGGTCGCGCCGCCGAGGAGCTCATCTTTGGCCAGGTCACCTCCGGGGCGGCCAATGACATAGAGAAGGCGACCAAGATCGCGCGGGCCATGGTCACGCAGCTAGGCATGTCGGACACCTACGGCATGATGGCCCTTGGAGAGAGCCGCAACCGATACCTGGGCGGCGGCATGGAGCTCACCTGCTCGGAGGGCACGGCGCGCGACGTGGACGAGGAGGTCAGGGCGCTTGTCGAGGAGGGACGTCAGACGGCGCTCAAGACCCTTCGGGACAACCGCTTCAAGCTGCACGAGATCGCTCACTACCTCCAGAAGAAGGAGACGATCACGGGCGAGGAGTTCATGCGCATCCTCAGACGTGACGACGGGTTCGCGCCCACCCTGCCCACCCGAGCCTAGCGTCAGGACCCATGTCCCACCGCGTATCGTGTCGGTCGGGGACCCCCACGGGCCCCGACCGACACGGCGTTGAGGCCCTAGGGCCGCGACGCCGGGGCGTGAGGGCGCTCGAAGAGCTCCCAGCAGGCGACGGCGACTGAGGCGGCCACGTTGAGCGAGTCCACGCCGACGGCCATGGGGATGACGGCGTGGACGTCGCACGCCGAGAGGGTGCACGACGACAGTCCCGACCCCTCGCTCCCGAAGACGAGGGCCATCGGTCCGCGTGCCTGGGGCAGCCTTGACAGCTCGCCGAGCGGGCGCGCCTCGGGCGTGAGCGCCAGGGCGACGCGCCAGACGCCGAGCTCGGCCATCTGCGCGAACGCGCCCTGCGGCCAGGGCCCCTCCGCCCTCGCCCACGGCAGCTGGAAGACCGTGCCCATGGACACCCGCACCGCGCGGCGGTTGAGGGGGTCGGCACAGCCAGGGGCGAGCAGGACCCCGTCGGCCCCGAGCGCCGCCGCCGACCTGAAGGCGGCCCCGACGTTGCTGACGTCCGTCAGCCCCTCGAGCACGACGAGGCGAGACGCCGCGCGCAGCAGCCGCTCCTGAGGAAGGGGGCGGGGGCGTCGAGCTTCGGCGAGATAGCCGCGCGTGACGGAGAACCCGCAGATGCCGCTCAGGACCGCACGGCTCGCGCAGAAGACCTCCACGTCGGAACCGTCGAGCTCGGGGACGTCCGCGAGCAGCTTTTCCACGTGACGCTCGTCCACCAGCACCGAGCGGACCTGCACGCCCTCCCTGAGGGCCGTCCTGATGACGAGCAGGCTCTCGAGGATGACGACGCCCTCGTCGGGCTCGAGGCGACGCTGCAGCTGGCGGGAGGTAAGCCGGGCGTACGAGCGCACGCGGGGGTCCGAGATGTTCTCGATGCGTGATGTTGTCATCAGATGACACCCATTCCTTACGCCGACGGGGCATGGGTACTATAGTAACCACCTACGTACGTTGGATGGACGATGCGCCCTCGGGGCGCGACGGATAAGGAAGTGTCGAGTGAGCGACAGCACGAGCGACGAGGGCGGCAGGGACGTGCGCGACGAGGCGAATGACGCGCCCCGGGGCAAGCACGCGGCGCCGCGGGGCGAGAGGGGCGCGGCGGCGCGGGCCAAAAGGGACGAGCCGACCGACCCCGACGTCACCGCGGGCGCGCAGGCGGCGCTGTCCCCCACCGTGACCTGCGCGCCGTTGCCCGACGCCCCCCGTCCGGCGCCGGCCGGGGCGTCGCCGGACGGCTCCGGCACGTCCGGCCGCGTCAGGCTCGCGCTCAGGGCCGCGGCGGCCCTGCTCGGCGTCGTCGCCGTCATCTACCTCGTCGGCGTCGCAGTCTTCTCGCGACGCTACGTCCCAGGCACCACCATCAACGGCGACGACGTCTCGCTCAGGACCCCCGCGGAGGTTGCCGAGGGCTACAAGAGGGCGTCGGGCGGCTATGAGCTGTCCGTCTCGGGCCAGGGCGTCTCCTGCTCGATCTCGGCGGAGGACGTCGGTCTGAGCTATCGGTACGCCGACACCCTGGCCGAGTCGTCCCTTAGCTCCACGGCCTGGAGCTGGCCGCTGCTTATGGCAACGGGCAACGCCCTTAGCGTTGACTTCTCGCCCGTCTATGACGAGGGCAGGCTCGCCTCGGTCGTCCAGGGCGTCGTCGACGACGCCAACCGGGACGCCACCCAGCCCACGAACGCGACCGTCAGCTATGACGAGGACGGCTCCTCCTTTGAGATCGTGCCCGAGAGAACGGGCACCGCGCTTGACGACGCCATCGTCCTCGACAAGGTGAAAGAGGCGCTCTCGACGTCGGCACGCACGCTCGAGCTGGGTCCCGACAGCCTCCTGGCGCCCACGGTCCTCTCCACGGACCCCGCGCTGGCAGACGCCCGCGACCGGGCCAACGCGATGCTCGCCGCCACGCAGACCCTCACCGTCAACGGCACGACCGTCGCCACGGTCGCGGCCGCCCAGATCGCCGACTGGGTGCGGCTCGACGACGACCTGACCCCCGTCGTCGATGAGGGGGCCGTCACGGACTGGGCTCGGGGCGACTTCTCCGCCGCGACGGACACCGTCGGCGCGACGCGCCGCTACACCACGCCCTACGGAAAGTCCGTGACTGTCGAGGGCGGCACCTACGGCTGGGTCGTCAACGGCGCCGCGCTGGCCCAGACCATCGCGGCCAACATCACGGCCGGCAGCGCCGCCACCGTGGAGATTCCCTTCTCGTCCTCGGCGGGCAGGTACAACCCCGGCGGCGCCGACTGGCCCAGGCGCTACGTCGACGTGGACCTGTCCGAGCAGCACGCGCGCATGTATGACGACGACGGCAACCTTGCCTGGGAGTCAGACATCGTCACTGGCGACTCGACCAAGGGCTTCAACACGGCGACCGGCGTCTACGCCATGAACTCGTACCGCGGGACCAACCAGACCCTGCGTGGCCTCGATCTCGACGGGGACAACAAGCCTGACTACATCAGCCATGTGACCTACTGGATGCCCTTCGTCGGCAACCTGGTTGCCTTTCATGACGCGGGATGGCGCGGCTCGTTTGGGGGGACCATCTACCGGTCACGGGGCAGCCATGGCTGCATCAACCTGCCTTCTGCGGCCGCCCAGCGACTCTATGAGCTCACGCGCGTCGGTGATGTCGTGGTCGTCCACGACTGAGGGCGGCACACGCCATGACCGCGGGCTAGGCCCGCAAGGCCAGGCTCCTAGAAGGGCAGTCGGCCGCCGGGCGCACCGAGGTCGCCCATGCCCATGTTGCGCATCATGCCGCGCATCTGGCGCAGGGACTTCCTCGACCCGCCGCCCATCATCTGGCGCATCTTGCCCATCATCTTGTTCATCTCGCCCCACTGCCGCAGGACCTGGTTGACCTCCTGGACGCTGTGGCCGGAGCCCGCGGCTATGCGTCTGCGCCGCTGGCCGTTGATGGTCTTGGGCTTGAGGCGCTCCTCTCGTGACATGGAGCGGATGATGGCCTCGACGTCGGTGAGCTGCCGCTCGTCGAGCCCCGCGGCGCCACCTGCCTGCCGCATCATGCGCTCGCCGCCCGGCAGCATGCCGATCATCTTCTTGAGGCCGCCCATCTTGCGGATCTGTTGGAGCTGCGCGAGATAGTCGTTCATCGTGAAGCCCTGCGCGAGCATGCGCTCGGCGTCGGCGGCCTCCTGCTCGCCCGCCACCTTCTGGGCCTGCTCGATGATGCCGTAGACGTCACCCATCCCCAGGATGCGCTTGGCCATGCGGTCGGGATGAAACACCTCAAGCGAGCTGGGCTTCTCCCCCATGGACACGAACTTGATGGGCTTGCCCGTGACCTCGCGCACGCTGAGCGCGCCGCCGCCGCGGGCGTCGCCGTCGAGCTTTGACATGATGACGCCGTCAAAGTCGACGCGGCGGGCGAACTCCGAGACGACGTTGACGATGTCCTGGCCGGTCATGGCGTCGACGACCATGAGGATCTGGTCGGGCCTCACCGCGCCCTTGATGTCCACCGCCTCGGCCATCATCTCCTCGTCGATCTGGAGGCGGCCGGCGGTGTCCACGATGACGACGTCGTTGAGACGCGCGACGGCCTCCCTGACGGCGCCCTTGGCCACCTGCACGGCATCCTTGCCGTCGCCGCGAAACACGCGCACGCCGATCTCGCCGCCCAGGGTCTCGAGCTGGTCCGCCGCCGCGGGCCGATGCGTGTCGCAGGCGGCGAGCAGGGGGTTCTTGCCCTGGGACTTGAGGAGGAAGGCGAGCTTGGCCGCCGCCGTCGTCTTGCCCGAGCCCTGCAGGCCCACGAGCATGATGACGTTGGGCGTGCGGTTCTGGGCGAGGACCAGACGCGACTCGGTCGAGCCGAGCAGCTCCGTCAGCTGGTCGAGAACGACCATGACCACGTTCTGCGCCGGCGTGAGGGACCCCAGCACGTCCGCCTCGAGGCAGCGCTCCTTGCAGCTGGCGACGAACTCCTTGACGACGCGGTAGTTGACGTCCGCCTCGAGCAGTGCCATGCGGATCTCGCGCATGGCCTTGCTGATGTCGTCCTCGGTGAGACGCCCCTTGCCCCTGAGGCCGTCAAAGGTTTCCTGGAGTCGGTCGGAAAGGCTGTCAAACATGCGCTATCTCCCTTCGTCGCCGCCCACGAGCGCCTGGCAGAACGCATGCGCGTCAAACGGCTGGAGGTCGTCGATGGTCTCCCCGACGCCCACGCGAAAGATGGGGAGGGACAGGTCGTGGGCGATGCGGACGGCGATGCCGCCCTTGGCCGTACCGTCAAGCTTCGTCAGGATGATCCCGTCAAGTTCGAGGGCGTCGTTGAACTCCCTTGACTGGTTGAGACCGTTCTGGCCTGTGGTCGCATCCACCACCAGCACCACAGAGACGGGCAGGCTGGAGCGACGGCGCGTGACGTTGACCACCTTGGCGAGCTCGCGCATCAGATCCGAGCTCGTGTGCAGGCGCCCGGCGGTGTCAATGAGCACGAGCTCGGCCCCGTCGCGCTCCGCGCGTTCGCACACGTCAAAGCAGACGCTCGCGGGGTCGGCGCCACGCTCGCGCGTGACGACTTCGACGCCGGCGCGCTGGCCCCACACCTGCAGCTGCTCGATGGCGGCGGCGCGAAAGGTGTCGGCACCGCCGATGAGGCAGGACTGACGCCGCGAGGCGGCGACGCCGGCGAGCTTGCCGACCGTCGTGGTCTTGCCGGCCCCGTTGATGCCCACGAAGAGCACGCAGGAGGGCACGTCGTCAAAGGGGTCGCGCTCGGCCTCGGGAAAGCAGCGGGCGAGGCGCTCGACGAGGGCGCGGCGAAGCTGCGGCGCAGTCCTCAGGTTCGCGCGCGCGGCCTCCTCCCGAAGGTCGTCGGCGACCTGCAGCGCGACCTCGCCGCCCATGTCAGCCATGACGAGGCGGTCCTCAAGGTCCTCCCAGAACCCCTCGTCCACCTCGCCGCCCATGTAGAATATCTCGGAGAGCGCCTCACGGGAGCGCGAGAGGCCCCTTCTCAGTCGGTCGGCCAGCCCCATCAGGCATCGACCACCTTTCCGCTTTGCTTGTCCAGACGCTGGCTGACGACGTGACTCACGCCGTCGGCGCGCATGGACACACCATACAACACGTCAGCCTGCTCCATCGTCCTGCGCTGATGCGAGATCACGATGAGCTGCGTCGTCTCCTTGAGACGATCGACGGCGTCCAGCAGCTTCGAGAGGTTGGCGTCGTCGAGCGCCGCCTCCACCTCGTCAAACACGTAGAAGGGCACCGTGCGCGCACGATAGACGGCAAAGAGCAGCGCCAGGGCGGTGAGGGACTTCTCTCCGCCGCTCATGAGCGTCATCTTCTGGATCTTCTTGCCGCGCGGCTGGGCGACGATCTCGATGCCCGTCTCGTCCAGGCGCTCGGGGTCCACGAGCTCAAGGCGGGCCGTGCCGCCCGAGAACAGCAGGGAGAAGATCTCGGCGAAGTTGGCGTTGACCCTGTCAAAGACGACGACGAACTGCCGGCGCATCTTGCGCTCGATGGCGGACGTGATCTTGCGCAGCGCCTGGCGTGCCCGCTCGAGGTCCTCGACCTGCTCGGCTATGTAGTCCACGCGCCGCCTGAGCCGGGCGTACTCGTCCATGGCGACCTCGTTGACGGGCCCGATGCCCTCGATGTCGCGACGAAGCCCCTCAACGCGTCGCTCGACGGCCGCACGATCGTCCGGCGCGGGCAGCGAGAGGGCCTCCTCGAGCACCCAGCCCCCCTCCCTGATGCGCGAGAGGGCGTTCTCCACCTGGATCTCGAGCTTGCCCTTGCTCACCTTGACGTCCGAGAGCTGCGCCTGGGCGACCTCGAGGGCGGCGGCGGCCTCGCTGACCGCGGCGCGGGCGTCGCCGATGGTCCGCTTGAGCGAGTCGGAGTCCGCCTCGGCCAGCGAGGCGCGGTCCTTGAGACGAGCCGCCCAGGCGAGGGCACGCTCGTGGACGGCGTCGTAGCGGGCGTGCAGGGGCTCTACCCTCAGAAGGACCACGTCAAGCGAGGAAGCCGCCGAGAGGGCCTGGGCGCGGCGCCGCTCGCTGTCGGCGGCCGTGCGCCCAAGCTGCCTCTCGAGGGCGTCCAGATGGCTTGCGCGCTCCTTGACCGTGGCATGTCGGAGCTTGGCGGACGCCAGCCTCTCGGACAGCTCGCGCTCCTCGCGCGAGGCCTCCGACCGACGCTCGGTGAGTTCCCGGATCTGCGCGTCGAGCTCCCTCACGTGCGCCTGCGCCGCGTCGGCCTCCTCCTTGTGACGCCTGACCTCCTCGCGCGCCGTCGCGCAGCGCGCACGCGCCGCCTCGCGGCTCGTGATGACCTGCGCCTGCTCGGACTGGGACTTGCGCAGCTCCGCCTCGAGGCGTCCCTGCTCGGACGAGAGGGACTTGAGCTCGCCGGCGAGGCGCGCGACCTCTCCGCGGGCGGCGTCGTCACGCTCTCGCGCCTCGCCGAGTCGGCGCTCTATGTCGGCGAGGGCGTCGCCGGCCTGCCTGTGGTCGCGCTCGAGGCGCGCGAGCTCCTCGGCGCCGCGCCTGATGCGTCGCTTGCGCTCGAGGGCCCCCTGGTCGAGGTCGGCGGGGGCACCCACGCTCGTCCTACCGTCCGGTCTGACGATGACGCCCTCCCTGGTCGCGAAGCAGAGCGTGGGATGCGCCTCATGGGCCCGAAGCGCCTCGTCCAGGCTCTCGACGATGCGCACTCGGCCCAAAAGGCGCGCGGGGACGTCGCCGGCATCCGCGCGCAGGCGCAGGCGCGAGAGCAGGGAGAAGCCGGGCGCGTCCTCGGATGGAACCTGCGCGTCGGACGTCGGGAACACCATGGTCGCGCGGCCCTTGTCACCCACCGAGAGGCCTCGGCTCGTCAGGGCCCTGACGTCGTCGGCGTCGCGCGTCACGAGGGCGGCGAGGTCGTCGCCCAGCAGCAGCTCGACGATGCCCTCAAGCTCGCTCGGAGCCTCCACGAGGTCGCCGACGCGCGCCATGATGCGCGCCCGCTCCTCGTGGGCGAGGGCGGCGACGAGCTGGTTGGCGTTCTCGGCGCGCTCGTCGAGGGCCTTGAGCGCCGAATGCGTCGCTCGGGCGCTCGCGAGCCGGTCCCTGTAGGACGCCTCGCGCTCGCGCGCCTGCCCAAGCTCCTTCCCGAGCGTCGCCGTGGCGAGCCGCGCCTCCTGGGAGCGCTCGCGGGCGCAATCGAGCTCGCCCTCGAGACGCTCGCCGCGCGACCTGCAATCGTCGAGCGCCGCCTGCGTCGTGGCGAGCGAGTCCTCGATCTGCGCGAGACGGCTGCGGAACAGGTCGTCCTCGACCTCGGCGTTGTCGATCTGGTCCCTGAGCTTCGCGTAGGCGAGCAGCCCCTTGTCGGCCTCGCGCTGGCAGTCGCGCTGGTCAGCCGTCATGCGGGCAAGCCGGGCGCCCAGCGAGCGGCGGCGCTCGCCTGCGGCGGACGCCTCGGGACCGAGCCCCTTGAGCACGACGTCGAGCTCTCCCTCCTCACGACGGGCGTCGGCAAGCTCGCCCGACACCCGCCGGCGCTCCTGGGCGGTCTGCGCCTGGCCGCGCTCGAGGGAGGAGAGGCTCGCGCGCAGCTGCGAGACGCGCGCGACCATGTTCTTGCCCTTCTCCTCGAGCAGCCTCATGTCGGACTCCATGCGGCCCAGGACGCTCTGCATGCGGCGACGCTGCTCGCCCAGGTCGCCGACGAAGATGCCCTTCTGCTCGAGAAGCGACTGGTACTTCTCGAGGTCCTTCGTCTTGGCGTCAAGGCGCCACTGGGCCAGCTCGACGGCGGCGTCGGCCTCCCGCTCCTTTCCCTCGAGGCGGGCGTAGCCCTCCCTGAGGGCGCGCAGGTCGTCCACGGCCAGCACGCATGAGAGGCGCGAGAGCTCGTCGGCGAGCTCGCGGTGGCGGCGCGCCTTGTCAACCTGGCGCTCGAGCGGCCTGAGCTGCCGCGTGACCTCCCGCTGGATGTCCTTGGCCCGCGTCAGGTTGTCCTGCATGGACGCGAGCTTGCGCTCGGCGCGCTCCTTGCGCCGGCGATGCTTGGAGATGCCCGCGGCCTCCTCGATGAGCGAGCGACGCTCCTCCGGCCGGCTGGCGAGGATGGCGTCGAGCTTGCCCTGGCTGATGATGGAGTGGGTGTCCTTGCCCAGGCCCGAGTCGTGGAGGATGTCCGTGATGTCCCTCAGGCGGCACGAGGCGCCGTTGATGAGGTACTCGGACTCCCCCGAGCGGTACATCCGACGCGTGATCGCGATCTCGGCGAAGTCGATGGGCAGGGTGTGGTCCTCGTTGTCGAGGGTGAGCGTGACCTCCGCGAGGCCCACCGCCGGCCTGCCGGATGAGCCCGAGAAGATGACGTCCTCCATGGCCTGGCCGCGCAGCGTCTTGGCGCTCTGCTCGCCCAGGACCCAGAGGATGGCGTCGGATATGTTGGACTTGCCCGACCCGTTGGGCCCGACGACGACGGTGAGGCCCGGGTCGAACGACAGCTGCGTCCGGTCGGCAAAGGACTTGAAGCCCTTGAGGGTGAGGGACTTGAGATACACGCGTCTCGACCTTCCTACGTCTCGTCGCGCTCAAGGCGCTCGTCGTCGTGCGTCTCATCCGCGACGCGCGCGAGCGAGCCATGGGCTGCGCCCAGCCGCTCCAGGGCGTCAAGCGCCGCCGCCGACTCGGCCGCCTTCTTGCTGGCGCCGCTGCCGCGTCCCGTGCGGATGCCCCCCACCAGCACGACGCTCGTGAACGTGGGCCTGTGTGCCGGCCCCTTCTCGCTCACGAGCTTGTACTCGGGGCCGCAGTGGTAGTCGCGCTGGGTCACTTCCTGAAGTCGCGACTTGGGCGAGACGGGCCTCTCGGCGAGCTCGGGCGAGACATGGGGGCCCAGGGTGCGCCTCACGAACTCGTGGGTCGCCTCATAGCCGGCGTCGAGGTACAGCGCCCCGACGATCGACTCGTAGACGTTCTCGAGGGCGGAATGGAGCCCGCGGGCGCCGGTGCCCCTCTCCGAGTCGCCGAAGACGATGTGCTCCGCGATGCCCAGGGCGTCGGCGACCTCGCTGAGGGTCTTGCCCGACACGAGCGAGATCTTGAGGTTGGTGAGCTCCCCCTCGTCCATCCCGGGGAAGCGCTCGAAGAGGTCCGTGGCGACCAGGGCCCCCAGGACGGAGTCGCCCAGGAACTCGAGGCGCTCATAGGACGCCGACACGGGTCGCCCCTCCACCGCGGAGGGATGGGTCAGCGCGGCGGTGATGAGCTGCTTGTCGCCAAAGGCGTGTCCGACGATTTCCTCGACGGCGCGGACATGCTCCTGAAGTCCCACCATGCGGCCCCTCAGGCTCGTGCCGCTTCGATGGCTGCGACGGCGTCAGCGATGGTCACGATGGACTGAAGGCCCTCGTCGTCCAACGTCGCGGCAAACTCGTCCTCGAACGCCGACACGAGCTCGAGGAGGTCGAAGGAGTCCGCCCCCAGCGCCTTGAACTCGCTGCGCTCCCCCAGCGACGTCGGGTCGAGCTCGAGCTGCTCGGCGGTGAGCTCGATGACCTTGTCAAGAATGGCGTCATGGTCCATGCGTGCCTCCAATGACTTGCGACGGGTGCGAACGGCGCGTGCCGCCCGCACAATTGTACCCTGAGGCGCGTTGCCTAGCTGCCCGGGGAGATCTCATGCCCGATCTTGTCCACGAGCCGCGTGCGCACGAGGCGGGCACACGCGAGGGTGCCGTTCTTGACGGCGTCGGCGGACGTGGCGCCGTGGCCTATGAGCACGGGCGCCTTGACGCCCAGAAGCAGGGCACCGCCGAGCTCGTCGCCCGACAGACCCGCCGCCACGCCGCGAAGCGCGGGCTTGAGCAGCAGCGCCCCCAGGGCGGCGCGCCGGGAGTCATGGACGGCGCCCTTGAGCTCCCCGAGGATGAACCTGGCGCAGCCCTCGATGGCCTTGAGGGCGACGTTGCCCGTGAAGCCGTCCGTGACGATGACGTCGAAGGTCCCCGCCAGCAAGTCGGTGCCCTCGCAGTTGCCGCAGAACCATCCCCTTCCCGCCTCCGCCAGGGCGGCGTGCGCCGCCAGGGCCGCCTGGGAGCCCTTCGCCTTTTCGCTCCCGTTTGACAGCAAGGCCACGCGCGGCGCGGCCGCGCCGACGACCACCGTGGCATAGGCACGTCCCATCTGGGCAAACTGCACGAGCATCTCGGGGCGGGCGTCGGCGTTGGCGCCCATGTCCAAGAAGACCGTGGGCCTGCCGGAACTGCCGGGGATCGTCGCCGCGATGCAGGGGCGCCTGACGCCGCGGATGCGGCCGACGCCCAGGGTGGCCGCCGCGAAGACGGCACCGGTCGAGCCGGCGGAGAAGAAGGCGTCCGCCTCATGGGCGCCCACGCTGGCGAGGCCGCGGACGATGGACGAGTCGCGCTTGGCGCGCACGGCGTCCGCAGGATGCTCGCCCATGCCAATGACCTGGGTCGTCACGAGGGCGCGCGCCCGCTCGTGACGGGCGCAGAACGGTACGACGACCTCCTCGTCTCCCGCGACGAGGACGCGGATTGTCTCGTCCTGTGCGAGCGCCGCCTCGACGCCCCGCAGCACCACCTCGGGCGTCTCGTCGCCTCCCATGGCGTCAACGCAGACCGTGCACATGGCCCCTCCTTCGCAAGGGTCGCTTCATGTCCCAAGACGAAGGAAGGCCGACCCCCTGGGGCCGGCCTTCCTGGCCGTCAGTCGCTACCTGCTGTCTACTCGGTGACAACGACCTCGCGGTCCTTGTAATAGCCGCAGCTGGGGCACACGTGGTGCGGAAGCTTAGGGGCGCCGCACTGGGGGCACAGGGAGCGTGCCGACGCGGCGAGCTTGCTGTTGGCCGAACGGCGGGTGTGCGTGGCGCCGCGGCCCTTCTTCTGCTTAGGTACTGCCATGTTGAACCTCTCTTTTAAGCCTCTCACGCCCGAAACGCGCAGACGGTCGTTCCTGCAAACATACGAATTGGGACTATAGCACCTCCGTGACGTCCTCGCAAGCAGGACGCGCACGGCGTCAAAACACATAGGGCGCGCATATGGGGCCTAGGCGTCCGACGACTCCCCGCCGCCCTCCTCGGGCCTGAGCCTCCTGAGCGCCGAGAAGGGGCTCGCGTCCAGACGCTCGCGCTCCTCGCGTCGCAGGGCGAGCTCGGCGTGCCCGCAGTCCCCCTCGTTGAGGTTGGCGCCGCAGACGGGGCACAGGCCCTTGCAGTCCTCGTCGCACAGGACGATATAGGGCGTGTCCATGAGCAGGGCGCTCCGGACGGCCTCGGTCAGGTCGACCGTGTGGTCGTCACCGACGAGCGAGAAGTCCTCCTCGTCAGTCTCCGCGCCCTCCTCGGGCTCACGGAACAGGTAGTACTCGTCGAGCTCCCCCGCCACGTCAAAGGCGGCGGGCCCAAGGCAGCGGTCGCAGCTGCCCGTGACGCGGGCGCTCACGATACCCGTGGCGAGGATCCCGTCCCCGGCGTTGGTAAGCATGAGGTCATAGCTAAGGCCCGCAGGCAGGGCAAAGTCATGGCTCCCAAGACGGTAGCCGTCTTCGTCAAGATGGCCGGCGACCCTGAGGGAGTCGCCGGGGTTCTCAAGGCGCTCGTCGATGACGGCCCGAACCTGCTCCATGGCCTCTACCAAGGGACGTTGTTCGTCTGGTTGCGCGGACCGGAGTTCTCGTCGAGCGTCTGGCGCACGCGCCCGACCGAGCTCGTCAGGGACTTGAGGTTGTCCTCGAGGTGGGCCAGCACGGTGTCGGCATACTCCTCGGCGTTGTAGCGGGTGTCGCGCTCGTACTGGGAGGCCTGGTCCCGGATGTCATCGGCCTGCTGCTGGGCGATGCGGACGACCTCCTGGTCGCCCGCCAGGATCATGGCCTGCTGCTGGGCGTCGGCAATGATGGCATCCGCCTGCTGCTGGGCGCGGTCGAGGGTCTCGCCCTCCTCCTTGACGATGCGTCGGGCGTCGGCGAACTCCTGAGGGAACACACGCCTGATCTCGTCGAGGATCTCGTATACCTCCTGGGCGTCGACGATCCTCTTCTGACCGCCGCCGCCGAAGGGGACCTTGCCCTCGCTCACGATCTGCTCGAGCTCATCAACTAAGCTCTCGATTTCCTCACCCGGCTGCATGCGGGCTCCTTTCGAATTGCGATCGACCTCATGCGCCGACACGAAGTTCCAGCACAAGCGTAGCTCTCACATCGTAGCAGATTGATGTCGGGCGCACGCGGGTGCGCGTCCACGCGCACGTAAAAAGGGCTGAAAGCCCGCCCGAGCGCATGTCCCGGCAAACGTCGCCGAGGCTGGCCGCCACAGACGGCAAACGAGGCTAGGGCCTCGCGTGCTCCTTGAGCCGGGACTTGACGCAGTCCGTGACCAAGAACGAGATGTCGCCGCCCATGGAGGCGAGCTCGCGCACGATGGACGACGAGATGTAGCCATAGGTGGGGCTGCCCATGACGAAGATGGACTCGACCTCGGGCGCCAGGTGATAGTTGAGGTCGGCCTGGCCCAGCTCGTACTCGAAGTCGGTCATGGCCCTGAGCCCCTTGACGACCGCCCCGGCGCCCAGCTCGCGGCAGAGGTCCATGAGCAGGCCCGAGAAGGGCAGCACGTCCACGCCGTCGTCGAGGCCCAGCTCCCGCAGCGACGCGCTGACGAGCTGGACCCGCTCGTCCAGGGAGAAGATGGTGCCGGTGCCGTTCTTGGAGACTGACGCCGCGACGGCGACGGTCACCTTGGGAAACATGTTCCTCGTGCGCGCGATGACGTCAAGGTGGCCTAAGGTGACCGGGTCGAAGGTTCCCGGCACGACGACGTGCTCGATGATCTTACGCATGCGCATCCCCCATCTCGAGGAGCGTGACGGCCGTGATGCCCCGCTCCCTGTGTTTGACGACCGTGAGCCCCGGCAGGGCGAGCCCGGCGGCGTCCTTGCCCCGTTCGTAGAGTACCAGGGCCCCGGCGCTCAGGGATGAGGCGTCGCGCAGGTCAGAGACGAGCGTGGCGACGCGCTCGGCGGCGAGCGCGTACGGGGGGTCAAGGACCACCAGCGAAAAGGGAGCCCCCGGCAGGGGCCCGCGCGCCGCCGCGGCAAAGACGTCGCCGACGACGAGCCTCGCCCGGCTCCCGGCGCCCAGCTCGCGGCAGTTGCGTCGGACGACCTGCGCCACCCGGCGGTCGCGTTCCACGAAGGTGCAGCATGCCGCCCCCCGCGAGAGGAGCTCGAGCCCCAGGGCGCCCGACCCGGCAAACGCGTCGAGCACCCGCACGTCCGACAGGTCAAGGTCGAAGGCTGCCAGGACCATCGAGGCGAGCGACTCGCGCAGGCGGTCCGTCGTGGGTCTGGTTGCGCGCCCCTCGGGGGCCTCGAGGGCTCGCCCGCGCCAGCTGCCGCCTACGATCCTCATCCTTCCCATGCGCGCTCGACCTCCCCAAAGTAGGCCCCGAAGCGCCGGTGCGCCTCCAGGGCGAGCGGCGCGTGAAGCGCGTCCTGGAGGGCGGGGTCCTCAGCGGCGATGACGCGGGCGTCCTCGTGCGCCGCAGCCACGAGGTCCGCGTCGCCCGCCAGGTCGGCGATGCGCAGCGAGACGCCGCCCGACTGACGATACCCCAGCACCTCGCCCTCGTGACGCAGCCTGAGGTCGAGCTCGGCGAGCTCGAAGCCGTCGGAGCTCCCCTCGAGCGCGGCAAGGCGCCGACGCGCCGGCGAGCCCTTCCGGGCGGCGCAGCAGAGGTAGGCGACGCCGGGGGTCTCCCCCCTCCCCACCCGGCCGCGCAGCTGGTGAAGGGTGGCCAGACCAAACCGGTCGGCGTCGAGGACGACCATGACGGTGGCGCCGGGCACGTCGACGCCCACCTCGACCACCGTCGTCGAGACGAGCACGGCGATGCGACCGGACCGGAACTCCTCCATGGCGCGCTCCTTCTGCGCGGCGTCCATGCGCCCGTGAAGGAGCCCCACCGACAGGCCGCGCAAGGCGCCGCGCGCGAGGTCTCTGGCGGTCGTGGTGGCGGCATGGACCTGACGCGCCGCGGAGCGCTGGGACGCGGGGACGTCGTCGAGCTCGGAGCCGTCGTCGGCCTCGTCCACCAGAGGGCAGATGACGTACGCCTGCCTGCCCGCGTCGCAGGCCTCGCGGACGGCGCCCCAGGCCACGTCGAGGCTCTCGGGCGCGATGCCATGGGTGGTGACGCCCGCACCGGCGCGGGGGCGCGTGGCGATGCGCGAGCAGTCGAGATCGCCGTAAAGCGACAGGGCGAGGGTGCGCGGGATGGGCGTCGCCGTCATGGCCAGCAGGTCGGCGGCGGCCCCCTTGCGCCTGAGGGCGACGCGCTGGTTGACGCCGAAGCGATGCTGCTCGTCGATGACGACGAGGGTCAGGCGGCAGAAGGTCAGCGCGTCAGAGATGAGCGCCGTGGTGCCAAAGACCACGCAGGTCTCTCCCCGCGCGACCCTCTCCTCGGCGTCGGCGCGCTCGGCGGCAGGCGTCGAGCCCGTTATGAGCGTCCAGCTCACGCCGGCGGCGTCAAGGAGGGGGCCGACCTTCTCGGCGTACTGGCGCGCGAGGACCGAGGTGGGAGCCATCATCGCCGCCTGGGAGCGCGTGTCGCGCGCCGCGGCCAGGGCGAGCGCCGCGACGACGGTCTTGCCGGTGCCCACGTCGCCCAGCAGGAGCCGGTTCATGGGCTGACCGGACGCCATGTCGCCCAGGATGTCGGCGACGGCGGTCTCTTGCTCGGGCGTGAGGGCAAAGGGCAGCGCCGCGCGCAGCGCCCGCAGATGAGGCCCGTTGACGTCGTGCCGCGTGGCCCTCACGCCCCGCTGCTCGAGGGCCTGCCTCGTCCTGAGCGTGAGCTGCAGGCAGAGGAGCTCGTCAAACGCAAGGCGGCGATGCGCCTGGCGGGCCGTGGCGAGGGAGCGGGGAAAGTGCGTCTCGCGCAGCGCCCTGCCAAGGCCCATGAGTCCGTGCCGGGCGCAGAGGCTCGCGGGCAGGAAGTCCACCTGGTCTCCCGCGTCCGCGAGCGCGGCCGACATGATGCGACGCAGCCAGTTGGCGGACAGCCCCTCGCTGGCGGGGTGAACCGGCAGCACGCGCAGCAGCGAGGCCTGGTCGCGCCCCTCCTCCACCTTCTCGACGAAGGGGGACGTCATCTGCTTGAAGCCGAAGGAGAACCCCACACTGCCCGACAGCGCGAGAAGGTCGCCCACCTTGAACTGCTCGGCAAGCCAGGGCTGGCCAAAGAAGCTCGCGCGCAGGACGCCCGTGGGATCGACGAGGAAGAGCTCGACGATGGTGAGCCTGGGCCGGGGACGCTTGATGGTCACCTCGTCCACGGTGGCGAAGATGGTCGCGTCCTGCCCCACGACCGACCCCTCGACGGTGGTCACCCGCGTGAAGTCAAGGTAGCGATGGGGCACGTGCAACAGCAGGTCGTGCACGCAACGGACGCCCATGCGCACGAGCGCCTCGCGCCGGGCGCCGGACACGTAGCGCAGGCGCGAGACGGGCGCGTCCAGCAGCGCGGTCTCGTCAAGGCGCCGTCCCACCCCCGCGATGGAGAGCCCCGCCGCCCTCGTCGGCACGACGCACGTCCCCTATTCGAGGGAGAAGACGACCGGGTAAAGCGGCTGTTCGCCGCGGTGGGAGTCGATCTCGAGGTCGGGATGGGCCGCCCCGACGGCGGCGAGCAGATGCGCGAAGCGCTCATCGTCCAGGTCGCTGCCGGCAAGGATGGTGAGGGTGTCGCCCTCCTCCTCCGCCTGCATCCTGCCGATGAGGTCAAGGGTGACCTGCTCGACGTCGGAGCCGACGACGTCGATGGAGCCGCCGCAGATGCCCATGACGTCGCCCGTGTGGATGGGCGAGCCGTCCGCGGCGGCGGAGTCGCGCACCGCAGTGGTCACCTCGCCGTCCCTGACGTTGGCCGCGGCCTCGCTCATGGCCTCGACGTTGGACGCGAGGTCGGCGTCAGGGTTGGCGGCGAACATGGCCGAGAAGGCCTGGAGCACGGTCTTGGTGGGGACGACGGCGACTTGCGCGCTCTCGCAGGCCGAGGCCGCCGCCTCGGCTGCCATGCGGATGTTGCCGTTGTCAGGCAGCACGATGACGCGCTCCGCATGCGCGCGCTCGATGGCGGCAAGGATGTCCGCCGTCGAGGGGTTCATGGTCTGCCCGCCCGAGACGACGACGTCCACGCCGAGCGAGCTGAGGATCTCCTGCTGCCCGGAGCCCGCCGCGACCGCGACGAAGCCGAGCCCCTTGCGGGGGGCGTCGTCTGGCACGCCCGCAGCCTGCCTGTCCTCGCGGATGGCGTCGGTGCGCTCGGCGGCCTCGAGGTCCATGTTGTGGACGAACACGTTAAAGACCTGCCCGCGATGGAGCATGTGGCGCAGGACGCGGTCGGGGCGGTTGGTGTGGACGTGGCACTTGTAGTCGGGGTTGGTGCCCACGAGCAGCTCGCAGTCGCCCATGGTCGAGAAGTACCTGAGGCAGGCGTCCTCGTCGAACTGCGCGCTGTCCGCATGGAAGAGGAACTCCGTGCAGTACCGGTACTCGGAGCCCTCCCAGTCGTCGTTGATCTCGATGTCAACGGCGGCGGACACGTGACCCTTGGCGCCTGCGGTGTCAAGGGTCGTCTTGAAGTCGGTGAGCGCGCCGGAGTTGCCCTCATAGGCGTTGACGAAGCCCTCGATGAAGGTGGCCAGGCCGAAGGCGCCGGAGTCGACGACGCCGTTCTCCTTGAGGACGGGAAGCAGGTCGGGCGTGCGCGCGACCGACTCGTAAGCTGCGGCCACAAGTGCGTCGAGGGCCTCGCCGAGCGGGACCTTGGCCCTCTCGAGCTGGTCCGCCTTGGCCGACACGTCCTTGAGGACGGTCAGGATCGTGCCCTCGACCGGCTTGCGCACGGCCTTGAAGGCCACCTTCACGCCGTTGCGCAGGGCAGAGGCGACGTCCGCCGTCGTGGCGTCGGGACCCTTGGCACCCGCCAGCCCCTCGGCGACGCCCCGGAGGATCTGGCTCGTGATGACGCCGGAGTTGCCGCGCGCCCCCATGAGCGAGCCGTGGGTGATCGCCCGGGCGATGTCGTCCATCGAGGCGCCCGCCGGGAGCCCCTCGATCTCGTTGACGACCGTGCCCAGCGTCAGGGACATGTTGGTGCCCGTGTCGCCGTCGGGGACGGGAAAGACGTTGAGCTTGTTGATCTCGTCTGCCTTGTCTGCAACGACCTGGGCGGCACGGGGGAAGCAGCTGCGAACGGTGTTGGCGATCATAGTCTCGAGAACCTCGGTTCCTGTGAGGGGTTAGACGTGGTCGGGGCTACCTGGAGGTGCGCATGCCCTCGACGTGGATGCGGACGTCAACGTCATTGAGCTCCGCTATCTGCTGAAGCAGGAACTTGACGGCGCTCGTGAGGTTGGCGGACACGGAGGCCATGTTGACGCCCTGCTCGACGATGACGTGAAGGTCGATGACGACGGTGCCCTCCCGGGTGGAGACGCCGACGCCGCGGCGCAGACGGTAGGTGGGCAGCAGGCGCACCACACCCTCCTGCTCGTCGGTGGCGGCCATGCCTGTCACGCCATAGCACTCGAGGGCGGCGTAGCCCGCAAGGTCCGCTATGCAGTCGTTGGATACCTTGAGGCCTCCGGGTACTGCCTGAGCCATGGTTACTCCTCTCGCCCGACAAGGGAACGTCAAAGCATAAACGAGACCATACTAGCGTAGTTCGGCGCGCCGTTGGCCCGACAACCCCGCTGGCGCCCCGGGGCCTCGGGCACGTCGCCGCAGGGGCCAGCGTGGGCAGGAGGTGGGACCTTGACGATATAAAACCACCATAACGGCGTGACTTCGCACTTGTGGGGCACGTTTGCTGTGGTATAGTGTTTCGGCTTTGGAAATTGCGGGTGCGCATGAACGTGCCGCGCGCTGCCCTTTGGAGGTCGCATCATGTCGAAGGTTTGTGATATCTGCGGTAAGCACGCTGTTGCTGGTCGCTCGGTGAGCCACTCACACCGCACCGTCAATCGTACGTTCAAGCCCAACATCCAGCGCGTCACGGTCTTTGAGAACGGTCGCGCCGTCAAGAAGAACGTGTGCACCCGCTGCCTCAAGAAGGGTAACGTCGCCCGCAGCGCCGCCCAGGCCTAGCGCCTGCGTGCCCGTCGCATCGCCAGGGGACCCTGCGGGGTCCCTTTTTCATGGGGCGACTTCCATGGGGCGACGTCATGCGCGCATCGGCAGGGCGCTGCGCGGGGGCATCAGCGCAGCAGGAACGCCGCCACGACGCCCGCATGGCAGCTGACGCGCGCCGTGGCCGCCTCGACCACGTTGGACACGCCCTCGTCGCCCAGAAGCGGCAGCTCGCGCCGGTCAAGCTCCCACCGCAGGCCCTTCTCTGACACGCAGCTGCCCGGGGCCAGCGCGATGACGCTGAGGGTGCGTCCCACGGCGGCGTCTCCGAGCTC
This sequence comes from Olsenella sp. HMSC062G07, assembly GCF_001811895.1. Classification (NCBI taxonomy): domain Bacteria; kingdom Bacillati; phylum Actinomycetota; class Coriobacteriia; order Coriobacteriales; family Atopobiaceae; genus Olsenella; species Olsenella sp. HMSC062G07. The sequence continues at coordinate 794,501 of NZ_KV806951.1, read as the reverse complement.
CCAGCAGGGGCTGCCCTGCGGCGAGAGGATGCGGCACTCCAGGTCGTCCTCCACGAGGCGCGCCCTGGCGCGAGCGTGGGAGGCGAGCAGCCCCAGCACGGCCAGCGCATGGTCCGCCCTTCCCCCCGAGGCGCAGGTGACGGTGAGCCTCAGGTCCTTTTCCCGACGCGCCGCCTCATGCGCGGCACAGTCGATGGCGCATGAGAGGTCCGTCGCGTACTTCTCGGCCGGGAAGGTGACGACGGTGCCCGCCCGTCCCAGCACCCAGGCCCGCGTCTCGTCGTCGATCGAGTCCGCGTCCCCGCAGAAGACGTCGGGCACGACACCGGCCGCCCGGGCGTAGCAGGCCCCCCGGTCGGCCGCGATCACGTGCTGCGCCTCGCGCGCGAGGGCGCTGACCAGCTCCGCCGTGCTGGGACGCGAGGACCCGTCGATCACGAGGACGTCCAGGACGCCCGAGGTCCCCCCACGGGGGCGCTCGAAGTCACGGATGAGCGCCAGGGACAGCTCGACGTAGCCGTGGGAGAAGATGTCCGCGACGCCCCGGCAGCCGTCAAGGGGACGGTGCCCTTGCACGTCATACACGCAGACCGTGGGGAACCCCGCCCTACGTGCCGTCCTGATGCCCACCGGGGAGTCCTCGAAGACCCAGCACGTCGCGCGACGGCCGCCCAGCCTCCTGTGAGCCTCGAGGTAGACGTCGGGCTCCTCCTTGCCCTTTCCCACCTCCGACGCGCTCAGGACAAACTCGAAGAGGCCGTCGAGGTCGTTGGCCCTGAGAGACAGCTCGACCATGTCCAGGGGCGACGCCGAGGCGACGCACAGGCGCACGCCCGCGCCGCGAAGCTCCTCCAGAAACGACCTGCAGCCGGGATAGGCCCTGATCGTGTGGGCGTACGCCTCGCGCATGCGGGCCTTGAGCGTCTTCTCGAGGGCCTCGGGGGCAGCGGGGGCGCCATAGCTGTCGTGGACGATTCGGCACAGGTTCTCGAGGGGCTCGGGCTCGAGGATGTCGAAGATCTCGTCGGGGTTCTCGACGCCCTGATCGGCAAGGACGCTGATCGTCTCGGCGCGCCAGGCGCCCATGGAGTCCACGATGGTACCGTCCAGGTCAAAAATGGCCGTCTCGATGCGCATGGTTCTCCGTTCCAGGGGGAATGTGCCTTCCTTATGGTAGCATCCCTCCCCCACCACGGGCTGCGGCCCCGTAGGCGACATGCGCCGACGAGGGCGGCTCACGCACGTCCCGACGCGGGGGCCAGCCTATGTCCCGCGCACGAGCCGCGCGCAGAAGTGCGCGTCGGGCCCGCCCAGCCGCTGACGAACGCAGAGGCATCCCTCGAGGTCGGTGGGCCCCGCCAGGTCACGCGCGAGGGTCACGGCGCGGGGTCCGAGGGCCGCCAGCCCCGCCGACTCAAGGACGTCCCGAACGGAAAAGTCCCCGCCCTCCGGCGATGCGAGGAAGGCCCTGATGACGTCCTCGTCCTCGTGCCGCAGGGGCGAGCAGGTCGCGAAGACGAGGGTGCCCCCGCGCCTGACCCTAGTCGCCGCGGCGCGCAGCAGGTCGGTCTGAAGCGCACCCAGCGAGCGCAGGGCCTCCCCCAGCGCATCGTCCGCCAACGACCACACAGCCTCGGGGTGGCGGCGCAGGGTTCCCACGCCCGTGCAGGGGGCGTCGACGAAGGCCGCGTCAAAGCCGCCCTCGGGAGCAAACGCGAGGCCTCCTTCCGCAACCTTCCTCCCGTCAAGGACCTGACAGCTCACGCGTTCCCCAAGACCGAGGCGCCCAAGGCGCCCGCGGGCGAGGTCAACCTTGAAGGGTGACGCGTCGATTGCGTGGATGCGGGCGAGGCCCCCGCGGGAGTGCACGCAGGATTCCATGAGCAGCGTCTTGGTGGCCCTCCCCTGGCCCACCTCCAGGAGGGACTCTCCCGGCGCGGGCGCGGCCGCGGCGGCGACGAGCTGCGACGAGAGGTCTGCGGGCACGACGCGCCCGTCGTCCACGAGGCCCGAGCGCGCGAGGCCCGCAGGTCTGCCGAGCGCGAATGACCCGCCCATCCCTACCGGGCGCGGGTCGAGACCGGCCGCGTCCAGCAGCCGGGCCGCCTCGTCATCGCCCTGGACGAGGTGATTTGCCGCCACGTAGACGGGAGCGGGCTCGGACAGGGACACGAGGAGCTCCCGCGCGAAGGGCCTCCCCCGGGAGGCGACGAGCTCGCGCACCAGGACCGGCGGGACCGCGGCGACGAGGGCGAGGTCCCCCTCGTCATTGCCGCCCACAGCCACCCGCCCGCGAGCCGCCTCGATGACGGGCAGGTCATGGGAGGCAAGGGCCCTGAGAAGGGCGTGCGCCACGTCGGCGGCATGAGGGTCCGCCCGGCGTGCGAGCTCCGTGCCCTGGCTCACGCAGACGTCCGTCGGCGTCGAGAGGTATAGAAGCTCGAAGGCGCTCACGCTCAGGGCGTCGCGCACGCGCGCACGCAGGCGCACGCCCGGTCGTCGCCTGGCCTCGATGAGGCGTCTCACGAGCCCCTCGGCCAGGACGGCGCCAAAGGTGAGGCGGGTGGCGAAGGCGCGGTCGCGAGGCCCCAGCGCGTCCAGGGCGGCGGAGCCGCGCATGAGCTCCCGCATGCGCGCGCCACGCAGGCGGCGCTCGACCACGAGCGAGAGCGCCACGCGGCGGGCGTCCGAGAGGCGCGCCATGCTAGCAGGCATCCCAGGACAGGTCGTTCCTGAGGCCGCGCGCCCAGGCGGCGGCGTCCATCTCGCACCGGCCGTCAGGCTTGACCCGCAAGAGCTCCAGCGCCCCGTCGGCGCAGCCCACGAGGAGCCGCCCCTTGGAGACGACGACGTCGCCGGCGGCGAGGGGGGCGTCCGCGGCCGCGCACGGACGCGCGGCAAGCACCCTGACGCCCTGGCCGGCGATGCGGCAGCGGGCGGGAGCGGCGTCGAGCGAGGCACGTACCAGCGAGAGGTTCCGCCGGGCGGGATATGCGGGCAACAGGAGCATCTCCGCCTTCTCGACCTTGGGCGCGAAGGTCACGAGCGCCTCGTCCTGCTCGACCCAGTCGATCGTGCCGGCGGCGAGGTCATCGAGGGCGCCTGCCAGCTCCCGGGCCCCCAGCTCGCCCAGGCGACGCGTGAGCTCGGCAGCACCGAGGTCGCCCACGGGCAGCGGGGCCTGCCGACAGTAGGCGCCCGCGTCGAGGTCGTGCACAAGGCGCATGATGGACACGCCCACGCGCTCGTCACCGGCCATCAGGGCGCGCTGGATGGGCGCCGCGCCGCGCCAGCGCGGGAGAAGCGAGGCATGGACGTTGACGCAGCCTCGCGGGGGCAGGGCGAGCAGCTCGTCGGGGAGTATGGCGCCAAAGGCCGCGACGGCGACGAGGTCGGGCCGCGCGTCCCTGACGGCCTGGACGAGGTCGGGCGTGACGCGACGGGCCTCGACGACGGGAATGCCCCGCCGCAGGGCCGCCGCCTTCACCGGCGAGGGGGCGAGCGTCCTGCCGCGACCGCGCACGGCGTCGGGCCGCGTGACCACGAGCGGCAGCTCGTGACCGTCAGCCAGAACGTCAAGGGACGGCACGGCGAAGTCGGGCGTGCCCATGAAGACGACGCGCATGTCGCCCCTCCTATTCGACGGCGGTCTCGCCCGGGCGGGCGCCGGCGGCGAGCGCCTCCTGATATGCGCGCAGAGCGTTCACGCGCCGCAGGGGGCTCAGGTGATCGACCATCGTGACGCCGCGCAGGTGGTCTATCTCGTGCTGCAGGCAGACGGCCAGAAGGTTGTCCTGGGCCTCGTAGCGCATGAGCTCCCCGTCGAGGTTGGTCGCCTCGACCACCACGTGGCTGGGACGGGTGACGCCGACGCTGATGCCCGGGAACGACAGGCAGCCCTCGCTCGTGGTGCGCTCGGGACCGTCGGCGACGATGATGCGCGGGTTCACCAGCACGTAGGGGTTCCTTGGCCCGTCGGCGTAGTCCACGTCGATGACGATCATCTGCACGAGCTCGCCGATCTGGGGGGCGGCGAGGCCGCAGCCGTCGGCGACGTACATGTCCTCGAGCATGCGCCCGGCAAGCGCCCGCGTCGCGTCGTCAATGGTCTCGACGGGGGCGCACGCGGTCGAAAGGCGCTCGTCCGGCGCGCAGACGATGTCGTTGAGTCCTGCCATGGGGGCTCCTCTCACCTGGGACCAGGCCTTGACGGGCGGCTGGTCCCATGATGTGGTGTCGTGTCATTCCTGTCCATAGTACTACCCAATGCGCAAGACGTCGTTGCCGCCGGTTCCGACACGCCGGGGTCACATGAGGTCGTAGGCGTCAACGTCCACCGACACGCTCACGCCCTTTGGCAGCCTGGCATCCGTGACGAGGCGTGAGAGCAGCCTTCCCACCGGCGCGTCCATGGGCGACTTGAGCAGAAAGTGCCGCCTGACGCGGTCCTTGACGCGCGCCTTGAGGCAGTCTGCGGGGCCGAGCAGCTCCCAGCCGTCCTCGTCGCCGACGCGCTCGCGCACCCTGGCCGCGACGAGGTCGGCGGCCGCCCTGACCGCGCGTGCGTCCAGGCCCCAGAACGTGACGTTGGAGAGCCTGCCATACGGTGGGTAGCGGCCCGCCTTGCGGTCCTTGAGCTCCGGCACGAGGAAGACGTCGCGATCATGTCGCAGGACGGCCTGGATGGCGGGATGCCCCGCCCAGTAGGTCTGGATGATGACCTGGCCCGCGGCCTCGCCGCGACCCGCCCGCCCCGCCACCTGCTCGAGCAGGTCGTAGCTAAGCTCAGCCGCGCGAAAGTCGGGAAGCTTGAGCGTCGTGTCGGCGTTGATGACGCCCACCAGCGTGACCGACGGGAAGTCGAGCCCCTTGGCGATCATCTGCGTGCCCAGCAGGACGGCGCAGGGCGCGGCGTCAAACTCCTCGAGCAGCCTCTGGTGCGCGCCCTTGCCGCGCGTGGTGTCGCCGTCCATGCGAATGACCTTGACCGTGGGGGGAAGCAACGACACCAGCTCGTCCTCCACCCGCTGCGTCCCCACGCCGTAGGCGCCAAGGTATCTGCTGCCGCAGTTGGGACAGCAGGTGGAGGGGTCCGGGTAGGCGCGCACGGGCCAGCTTCCGCCGCAGCTGTGACAGACGAGCTCATGCGTCCGCTCATGGTAGGTGAGGGCCTGGGAGCAGTGCGGGCACTCGGGAACCGCGCCGCAGGCGCGGCACATGAGGAAGCTCGCGAAGCCGCGACGGTTGAGAAGCATGACGGCCTTCTCGCCGCGACTGACGACCTCCTGGAGCGCGTCGCGCAACGGTTCCGAGATGACCGAGGCGCCGCCGCGGGCAAACTGGCCCTCCATGTCAACGACGCGGATGCGGGGCAGCCGCGAGGAGCCCGGGCGCTCCGTCATGACGACGCGCGTCCAGAGGGCGCCTCCCCACGAGCCCGCCGCGCAGCGCGCCAGGCTTTCGAGCGAGGGCGTGGCCGACCCCAGGACGAGAGCGCACCCGCGCTCGAAAGCCAGGCGCGCCGCCACCTCGCGCGCATGGTAGCGCGGGGAGCTGTCCTGCTTGTAGGAGGCCTCGTGCTCCTCGTCGATGACGATGAGCCCCAGGTCGGCGAGGGGGGCGAAGAGGGCGGAGCGGGCGCCCACGACCACGTGCGCCAGCCCGCGACGCACGAGGTCCCACTGGTCAAAGCGCTCGCCGGCCGAGAGGCGCGAGTGCAGGACGGCAACGTCATCGCCAAAGCGCGAGCGAAACCTCCCCACGGTCTGCGCCGTCAGGGAGATCTCGGGGACGAGCACGATGGCTCCTTTCCCCTGGGCGCGCGCGGCCTCGATGGCGGCAAGGTAGACCTCCGTCTTGCCCGATCCCGTGACGCCGTCGACGAGCACGACGTCGCCGCGCCCACGCACCCGCGCGCGCTCGATGACCGCGAGGGCCTCGCGCTGTCCTTCGGTAAGCGCCTCGGGGCGTCGGGCACACGCCGAGGAGAGCTCGGTGCGCTGCGTCCCCCGCAGGCGTCGGTGCTCCTCGACGGTCACGACGCCACGCCGCGCGAGGGCTCGCACGGCGGCGGAGCAGCCGGGCAGCATGGCGGCAAGCTCCGCCATGCGCACCGCCCCGTCCGCGAGGGCCTCTATGAGGCGCCGCTGCCTGCTGGCGCGAGGGGCGGGAACAAAGTCGCGACCGGCGGGAGTGAGCGAGACCCAACGCTCGTCAACGGGACCGCTCCTCTGGACGACGAGCTGCCACGGCTGCCCCTCGCCCACGCGACGCATGGTCATGGTCTGTCCCGGGGCGAGCAGCGGCCTCACGGCGTCCGCGAGCGGGCAGGCGTACTCATCGCTCACCCACCGAGCCAGTCGCGCCGCGACCTCGTCAAAGGCGGCGTCGGCCAGCACCCGGCGCACGGGCAGGAGTCGGCCGGCGTCAACGAGCGCGGGAGGCTCGTCCGACACGGCGAGCACGTAGCCGATGACGTCGCGGTGCGAGAGGCTCACGAGCACCGTGCATCCCACGACGCAGGCTTGCGCAAGCTCGTCGGGAACGAGATAGTCAAAGCAACGACTGACGGCGCGCGCCGGGATGTCCGGCACGACGGATGCAAAGCGCACCAGTCCCCCTCTCGACCTCGACCCTGTCGCCCGCTAGCCGACGAGGGTCCGGACGGCCTTTCTGAGCTCACGGACGCGGTTGGTCTTTTCCCAGCTGAAGTCGGGGTCTTGGCGTCCAAAGTGACCGTAGGCCGCCGTCTTCTCAAAGATGGGACGTCGCAGCCCAAGGTCGCGGATGATGGCGCCGGGACGCAGGTCGAAGACCTTGACGATTGCGGCGGCGAGGACCTCGTCGTCCACGGTCGCGGTGCCGAAGCTGTCGACCATGACCGAAAGGGGCCTGGCGATGCCGATGGCGTAGGCGAGCTGCACCTCGCAGCGGCGCGCCAGTCCCGCCGCGACGATGTTCTTGGCCACCCAGCGCGCGGCGTAGGCGGCCGAGCGATCGACCTTCGTCGCATCCTTGCCGCTGAAGGCGCCGCCGCCGTGACGGCCCATGCCGCCGTAGGTGTCCACGATGATCTTGCGACCGGTGAGGCCGGTGTCGCCCATGGGGCCACCGACGACGAAGCGGCCGGTAGGATTCACGTAGAGCGTGGCGGACTCCCAGGCGATGCCAACCTCGTCCAGGACCGGACGGATGACGTGCGCCACCATATCGTCGCGAATCTGGGGGAGCTCCGTCGTCGGGTCGTGCTGGGTGGAGATGACGATGGCCGTGACCGCGACGGGCCTGCCGTCCTCGTAGCGCACCGTCACCTGAGTCTTGCCGTCGGGTCGCAGATAGCCCAGCGTCCCGTCCTTGCGCACCTGCGCGAGGCGGGCGGCGAGGCGCTGCGCGAGATAGATGGGCATGGGCATGAGCACGTCCGTCTCGTCGGTGGCGTAGCCGAACATCATGCCCTGGTCGCCGGCGCCGATGCGCTCGGCCTCGTCGGCATCGCCCGCCCGGGCGAAGGTGCCGTCGACGCCCTGCGCTATGTCGGGGGACTGCTCGTGAATCATGTTGATGACGCCGCAGGTCTCGCAGTCAAAGCCATACTTGGCCCGGTCGTAGCCTATGCGGCGCAGGGTGTCCCGGACGATGGTCTGCACGTCCACGTACGCCTGCGTGCGCACCTCGCCGGCCACGATCACGGTTCCGGTGGTGACGAAGGTCTCGCAGGCGCAGCGGACGTTCTCGAGCTTGGCGGGGACGCCGTCGGGCGCGACGTAGCCATCTGCCTCAAGCTCGGCCTCCTTGGCCAGGATGGCGTCGAGGATGGCGTCGCTCACCTGGTCGCATATCTTGTCGGGGTGCCCTTCGGTAACGCTCTCGGAGGTAAAGTAGTAACTCTTCTGTGACATGCGTGCGCTTCCTTTCCTCAGCAGTCACCAATCCTTGCCGGGCAGGTCAGGCGCCCGACGATCGCACGCAACGAATACCCAAGAAGCGTGCGCGCTAAACCAAGGCGGCGCCGGCCCCGCCCGTGCGGCGCGCCTTGTCGGCCTTGAAGCCCTCGATGGCGGCCTTGGAGCCCATGCCGCAAACGAGAAGGTCGACCAGCTGGTCGGGGAGGCTCGCACGCTGCCCGCCGTCTTTTCCTGCCGAGCCCTCGAAGATGCCGAAGGTGAAGGCGCCCGCGATGGAGACGGCGCACAGGCGCGAGTCGATGTCAGAACGCGCGAGGCCCTCGACCTTGGCCCGGTCGACCTGCGCCTCGAAGATGTCGATGATTCGGGTGAGGCGGGACTCGACGGCGGGCAGAACGGCCTTCCTTGCCCCGATCAGCTCGCGCGTGACGGCGAGCGCCAGCGGGCTTTGGGGCAGCATGCTCGAGGCGAGCACGCCGACGAGCCCCCTGATCGACGTGAGCGCCGACGGCGCGTCGGCGACGGCCGACTCGACGCGGGCCACAAGCTCGTCGACCTCACGGTCGAAGATGGCCTCCACAAGCGCGTCCTTGTCGGAGAAGTAATAGTAGAGGGAGCCCTTGGACAGACGACATCTGGCGCTGACCTCGCTCATCTGGAAGTCGGTGCCGTTGTGCTCGGACATGAGCTCGCCCGCGGCGGCCATGATCCTCTCGCGGGTGGCCGCGGACTTGCGCGTCTTGGCCCTGGCGCGCAGACGGTCCTGGACGGCGGTCGTCACCCCCTCGCGGGCCGCGCGCACGCGGCGCACGCCCCTCCCTATGTCGATCGCGACGTCGCGGTCGTTAAGGATGCCCATACATGACCACTCCCTCCGCACAGGGCTCTAGCATCGCACAGTTACGGTCTAAGAAATTTGAGAGCATTTCAAAAAAGTTGAACTCCAACGGTTTTAAACAGCGTTCGAAATGGCTACATTCATACCTTGTCACACGCGGCATCGCACACGGCCACGTGCGGTAACACGGCTCGGCAAGGCAGGAAGGGGCGTCCGTGCGCAAGGTATGGCAGATTTTTGTCCGCGACCTCAGGCGGCTGCTCAAAAACCCCGTCGCCATCATGATCGCGATCGGCGTGGCCATCATCCCCTCGCTCTACGCGTGGCTCAACATCCTGGCCAACTGGGACCCCTACGAGAACACCTCCACGGTGCCCGTCGCCGTGACCGTCGAGGACAGGGGCGCCGACATCGGGGACCTCGGCCACGTCAACGCCGGCGACATGATTCGCGAACGCCTCGAGGAGAACACCCAGCTCGGCTGGACCTTCGTCGACGACGAGGACGAGGCCAGACGGGGCGTGGCGTCCGGCAGGTACTTCGCCGCCTTCTTAATCCCCGAAGACTTCACGGAACGCCTCTCCGACGTGCTCCACGGCGACGTCGAGAAGGCCCGCGTCGCCTACTACGTGAACGAGAAGGCCAACGCCGTCGCCCCCAAGGTCACCGACGCGGGATCGACCGCTCTGGAGAGCCAAATCTCCAACGAGTTCGTCAACGTCGTGGGCAAGACCGTTACCGAGAGGCTCAAAGGCTTCGCCGGTCGCACCGCCGCCGGGCTCGACGGCGCGCGCGACGCCGCCGCCGGCGACCTCGCCGACGCCTCCGCGAAGCTCAAGGACCTCGCCGGCGACATCGACGGCGCACAAGGCTCCATCGCGGGCGCCCGCGGCACCGTCGCCTCCGCACGCGACGCGCTCTCGCAGGTCAACGAAACGTGCGGCGGCCTCGGCGAGGGCCTCTCGTCGAGCCTCGACGCCCTCGCGGGCACGCGCACCAAGGCGAACACCTTTGCCGCGCAGCTCAACGGCGCCCTTTTGACCGGCGCCGCCACCATCGACTCCGTGAGCTCCACCGCCAGCTACGACGTCGGTCGCATCGCGGGCGACGTGGGCTGGGCCCAGGGCCGCATCGACGCCGCCATCGCCCAGGTTCGCGCGCTCGACGGCGCCACAACGAACGTCCGGACCGGCCTCGAGCGCGTCCGCACCTACACTGTGACGGCCGCCGGCAACGAATACGCCACGCAGCTCACGACCAAGGTCGACGCAAGCCTTGCGCTCACCGCCGAGCTCTCCGATTCGCAGAGACGGGCCTTGGACAGGCTCCAGCAGATCTCCGACAGCCTCAAGGACGCGACAAGCGGCGTCAGCGGGCTTTCCAACTCGGTGGGCAGCGCCGTCAGCGAGACCACCGGCGCCCTCGCCGACCTGCAGAACGACCTCGCCGCCACGACGATTCCGCAGCTCAATGAGGCGCTCGACGGCTTCTCGAACACCGGCGGCACGCTCGCGGGCACGGTCCTGTCGCTGCCCGCAATGCTCGCGCAGGCCGACAGCGCCCTGCTTGAGCTCGACGGCATCCTCGACCAGTGCTCGATCTCCCTTTCGACGACCGCGGACTCCATGCGCGGCGCCTCCGACAGGATCTCGTCCATCTCGGCCGACGTCGCGGCCGTCGAGTCCGCCGAGAGCTTCGACGGCATCAAGGACGCCCTCGACCTCGACGCCGAGAGCGTCGGCGACTTCCTCGGCTCGCCCGCCCAGCTCGTCAGCATGCCCGTCTACCCCGTCGAGAACTACGGCAGCGGCGTGACGCCCTTCTACACGAACCTCGCCCTGTGGGTCGGCGGCTTCGTCCTCGTGGCCGTCTACAAGCTCGAGGTCGACCGCGAGGGCGTCGGCGACTTCAGGCCTTGGCAAGGCTTCTTCGGCCGCTGGCTGCTGCTCAACCTCCTCGGTCAGGTTCAGGCCGCGATCTGCTGCCTGGGCGACATCGCGCTCGGCATCCAGTGCGCCTCCCCCGCCGCGTTCGTCGTCGCCGGCATGGTCGAGAGCTTCGTGTACGTCTTCCTCATCTACGCGCTCTCGGTCGCCTTCAAGCACGTCGGCAAGGCGCTCGGGGTCCTCATCGTCGTGCTCCAGATTCCCGGCGCCTCGGGCCTCTACCCGATTCAGATGCAGCCGGGCTTCTTCCAGACGCTGATGCCGTGGCTTCCCTTCACCTACGGCATCAACGCCATGCGCGAGGCAATCGCGGGCTTCTACGCCAACTACTACGCCCGCAACCTGCTCATGCTTCTTGCCTACCTGATTCCCGCTCTGCTTGTCGGCGTGACGGCGCGCAGACATCTGCTGAACATCAACAACCTCTTCGACCGCAAGCTCGGCGAGACGGACATGATGATCACCGAGCACACCGGCATGAGGAGCCAGTTCCGCCTGGCCACCATCGTCAAGGCAATCATGGACTCCGACAGCTACCGCGCGACCTTCCTCGCCGGCGCCGCCAACTTCGAGCTGCGCTACCCGGTGCTCGTACGCCGCGGATTTGCCGCCCTCGTCGTGGTGCCGCTCGTCCTTCTTGCCCTCATGTTCGCGACCGAGGCCAAGTTTGCCATGCTCGTGCTGTGGGTTCTGTCGCTCGTGGCCATCTGCGCGTTTCTGATCGTCTGCGAGTACCTGCACGAGCGCGTGATCGACAAGACGCACCTCTCCAACATGAGCAGAGACGAGCTCTTCGAGCTGCTCGACGACGAGCTCAAGGCCGAGTTCCTCGCGTTCGCACCCATCGAGAGGATGCGCCTCGCCGTGGGGAAAGGCGCATCTAAGCCCGCCGTCGGCGCGACCGCGCGGGCCGCCGAGAAGGCCACGACCGTGCGCGGACAGGACCAGAGAGGAGGCGATGAGTGATGCGGCCCTTCCTGGCATTTGTGAAGAGGGACGCCAAGCACGTCTTCGCCAACGTCATCAGCCTCGTCGTCTGCGTCGGCATGATCGTGGTGCCGAGCTTCTACGCCTGGTTCAATATCGCCGGCAGCTGGGACCCCTACGGCAACACCAGGAACCTCAAGGTGGCCGTCGCCAACGCCGACGTCGGCTACACGGGCGACCTCGTCCCCGTCACGCTCAACATGGGCGAGCGCATGACCTCGTCGCTCGCCGAGTCAACCTCCATCGGCTACACCGTGACGACCGAGGAACAGGCCGTCGAGGGCGTTCGGAGCGGCGAGTACTACGCGGCCATCGTGTTTCCTCGCGACTTCACGACCAACATGATGAGCGTGCTCTCCAGCTCGTCCACCAAGCCGACGGTGCTCTTCTACCAGAACGAGAAGGCCAACCCCATCGCCCGGATCGTGACCGACAAGGCCTCGACCGCCGTCCGACAGGACATCGACGAGTCCTTCGCTAAGTCCGTGACCAACGTGAGCGCGGTCGCGCTCGAGGAGCTGACGAGCTACCTTGACGACGACAGGATCGTCGAGCTCACCGGCAAGCTGAGCGCTGCCGTGGGAGACGCCCAGACGAGCCTCGCCGACGCGGCCGCGAACACGCGCGGACTCGCGAGCGTCCTCGACTCGACGGCGACGCTCCTTGGCGACGGCGCGTCGGGTGCGAGCGACTCCGTCGCGGTGACGGTTGGCGTGGGCGCCGCGCTGCGCGACACTGCGGGCAACGTCCGCACGCTCGGCGACGCGGTGGGCGGCGCGACCGACTCCGTGAACTCGGTGCTCGGGCGCAGCCAGGCGAGCATGGATGACGTGAAAACGTCAATCGACGCCGCCTTCGACCAGGCTGGCTCGGCCGCAGGGTCCTCGAAGACCGCGCTCGAGTCCGCCGCGAGCGCCGTAGACGACCAGATCGTCGAGCTCGACAAGCTCCGTGCGGCCCTCGGCGACTCCGACACCCTGGCACGCACCTGGTACGAGTCATGGGACAACGGCGTCGCGGCGGGCTCGAGCGGTCGCGTCGGCGTCGAGCGCGACGACGTCTATGCCGCCTACGTGACCATCGACGGCCTGAACAGCAGCGTGGAAAGCCTGCGCGCCTCCCTGCAGGACCTCTCCGACGGCCTGCGCAAGACCGCGGGCGACATCGGGAGCGCCGGCAGCGACGCTGCCACGTCAAAGCGGCGGCTCGAGGAGCTCGTCGACGCTGCCGAGGACGGCATCACGCAGGTCAGGGGCAATTTCGAGGGCGACCTCAAGGACAGCCTGACGTCACTCGCCCGTAAGATCGACACGGCCGCGACAGACGCCGACGCCATCGGCTCCTCCATCCAGATGACGCTCGACTCCGTGAACGGCACCACCCGCACGGCCGCCGGAAAGCTCGCGAGCGCCAGGGCCGGCGTCACGACCGCCGCCGACTCGCTCGACGCCGCCGCCGCGCGGCTCGGCAAGCTCAACGGCTCTCTCAAGGACGCGCTTGCCCTTGGCGACACGGACGCGATTCGCGCCATTCTCTCCGGCGGCTCGGCCGCCCTCGGCGACTTCGTCTCGAAGCCCGTGCGCGTTGACCGCCAGGCGATCTACCCCGTCGAGAACAACGGCAGCGCGATGACGCCGTTCTACACCACGCTCGCCATCTGGATCGGCGGCGTCGTGCTCGCGGCGCTCGTCAAGTGCAACCCGAGCGAGGACGCCGTTCGCGAGACGGGCGCCCGTCCGCGTCACTCCTACTTCGGGCGCCTCGTGTTCTTCGTGGTCATAGGGTTTTTACAGTCGATCCTCATCCTGCTCGGCAACCTGCTCTTCCTGGGCGTGCAGTGCGCGCACCCCGCGCTCTTCGTGCTCGCGGGGCTCATTGCGTCGCTCGTGTTCGTGAACGTCATCTACGCGCTCACGGCGAGCTTCGGCGACGTGGGCAAGGCCATCGCCGTCGTGCTCATGGTCATGCAGGTCGCGGGCTCGGGCGGCACCTTCCCGGTGCAGATGCTCCCCAGGGGCTTCTTCCAGGCGGCCTACCCCTTCCTGCCGTTCGTCCACGCCGAGAACGCCATGCGCGCGGCGATGTTCGGCATCTACGACGGCGACTTCTGGGTCGAGCTCACCACGCTCGCGGCCTACCTCGCGCCGGCGCTGCTGCTGGGCCTCGTTCTTCGCAATCCGGTCATGCGGCTGAACGAGTGGGGCGAGAAGAAGCTCGAGTCCACGAAGCTGATGTAGCAAGAAGTGCGTCCTCGACGGGCGGATGGGCCACTCTCGCCGTATACTTATGGCGTATGTGAATCATGACCACCTGACTTGAGGAGACCCCATGTCAGACAAGCACGTCCGCGTTCGTTTCGCGCCCTCCCCCACCGGCAAGCTCCATGTGGGCGGCGCCCGCACGGCCATCTACAACTGGGCGTTCGCCCGCGCGAACGACGGCGTCTTCATCCTGCGCATCGACGACACCGACCCCACCCGCTCCACCGAGGAGAACACCCAGGTCATCCTGCGCGCCCTACGTTGGCTCGGCCTTGACTGGGACGAGGGCCCCGAGGTCGGCGGCGACGTTGGCCCCTACAAGCAGACCGAGCGGCTCGACCTCTACCGCCAGGCCGCCCAGAGGCTCTGGGACGAGGGCCGCGCCTACCCCTGCTTCTGCACGCCCGAGCAGCTCGCCGCCGACAAGAAGGCCGCCCAGGAGCGCAAGGACCCCTTCCAGGGCTACCAGCGCCGCTGCCGCGACATCGACCCCGCCGAGGCCCGACGCCGCGTTGACGCCGGCGAGCCCTACGTCCTGCGCATCAAGGTGCCGCTTGACCGCGGCGATGTCGTGGTGCACGACGCCGTCCACGGCGACGTGACCTTCAACGCCCGCGAGCTTGACGACTTCGTCATCTTCCGCTCCGACGGCACCCCCACCTACAACTTCGCCACCGTCGTCGATGACGCCCTCATGGGCATCACGCACGTCATACGCGGAGACGACCACCTGTCCAACACCCCGCGCCAGGTCATGGTCTACGAGGCGCTGGGCGCGCCCGTGCCCACCTTCGCGCACATCTCGATGATCCTGGGCGCCGACGGCAAGAAGCTCTCCAAGCGCCACGGCGCGACCAACGTCGAGGAGTACCGCGACGCCGGCTACCTCTCCGACGCCTTCGTCAACTACCTGGCCCTTCTTGGCTGGTCGCTTGACGGCGACACGACCATCGTCCCGCGCGACGTCCTGGCCTCCACCTTCAGCCTCGACCACGTGTCCAAGAACCCGGCGACCTTCGACCCCAAGAAGCTCGACTGGGTGCAGGGACAGTACCTCCAGGCCATGAGCGACGAGACCTTCTCCAGGCAGGTGCTCGTGCCCCAGCTCGTGGCGGCGGGCCTTGAGGGCCCGCGCGTCAGGGAGGCCTACGAGGCCCGACCCGCCTGGTTTGACCTCCTCTCGTCAGTCCTGAAGCCGCGCTGCACGCTCGCGCCCGACGTGGTCGAGAAGGCCCGCTTCCTCTACGCGGGCGACGACCTTGAGCTTGACGAGGCGTCCGTCGCCAGGAACCTCACGAAGGAGGGGGCGCGCGCCAGCCTCGAGGCCGCGCTGGAGGCGCTGGGGGCGCTGGGAGACGACGCCTGGGACGCGGCGTCCCTCGACGCCGCCCTTGAGCCCCTTCCCGAGCGCCTCGGCACCACCAAGCGCAAGTTCTACGGCGCGCTGCGCGTGGCCGTCTGCGGCAACCAGGTCTCGCCGCCGCTCGGGGCGTCCCTCGAGCTGCTGGGCCGCGCGCTCACGCTGGGCCGCCTCAGGCGCGCCCTCCCGCTCTCCCGCTAGGGCGCGAGGCGGCGCCTCCCGTCATGCCAGGGCGCCTCAGCCGAGGCCGAGCCCAAGGCCCGCAGGCGCACGAGCAGGGCGACGAGCCAGGCGACGGCGCATTGGAACGCCACGACGCCCAAGGCCCAGCGCCCGCCCAACTCGCGCCTGATCGAGGCGATGGCCGCCACGCACGGCGTGTAGAGCAGGCAAAACGTCAGCAGTGCCAGGGCGGCCGCGGGCGTGAGCGCGGCGGCGAGCCCTGCCGTCGTTCCGAAGAGCACGCCAAGCGTCGAGACGACGACCTCCTTTGCCATGAAGCCGGCGATGAGCGACGTGACGATGCGCCAGTCGGCAAAGCCGAGAGGGGCAAAGACGGGGCTCATCCAGCTGGCGAGGAGGGCCAGGATGGAGTCCCTGGGGTCCGCCACCATCGACAGGTCGGGACCAAAGGTCTGGAGCACCCAGATGGCCACGGCCGCCACGAACACCACCGAGAAGGCCCGCCCCAGAAAGTCGCGGGTCTTGTCCCACACGAGCTGGACCATGCTACGGATGCTGGGCATGCGATAGTTGGGCAGCTCCATGACGAAGGGGACCGCCTCGTCCCGAGCCACCGTCGCGTGGCACACGAGCGCCGTGACGATCCCCGCCAGGATTCCCAGCGCGTAGAGCGAGCACATCACGAGCCCGCCGTAGCCCGGGAAGAACGCGGCGGCGACGTACGCGTAGATGGTCAGCTTGGTCGAGCAGCTCATGAACGGCACGAGCAGGACGGTGAGCTTGCGGTCGCGCTCGGAGGGCAGGGTCCGCGTCGCCATGACCGCCGGGACCGAGCAGCCGAACCCCACCAGCAGAGGCACGATGGAGCGGCCTGACAGCCCAAGCCTGCGCAGGGGCTTGTCCATCACGAAGGCGACGCGCGCCATGTAGCCGGTGTCCTCCAGCAAAGACAGGAAGAGGAACATCGTTACGATGACGGGCGCGATGGGCAGGATGGTGCCGACGGCGCTCAAGACGCCGTCCATGACCAGGGAGCGCGTGACGGGGCCGGCGCCCAGAGCGACGAGACCGGCGGCCACGGCGCTCGTCGCCCAGCCCACTAGACCCTCGACGAGGCCGCTCAGGAAGGGGCCCACCACGTCAAAGGTGAGGACGAAGACGGACAGCATGATGAGCGCGAAGGCGGGCACGGCCGTCCAGCGTCCCGTCAGCACGCGATCGATGGCCGCGCTCCTCGTCCGCTCCCTGCTGACGCGCGGCTTCACGACGCACTGGGCGACGACGCGCTCGATGAAGGAATAGCGCATGTCGGCGATCGCGGCGGCGCGGTCAAGCCCGCGCTCCGCCTCCATGTTGCGCGCGATCGCCTCGATGGCCTGTCGCTCGCCGGCACCGAGAGCGAGCTTCTCTTCCACCAGCGCGTCACCCTCGACGAGCTTCGTGGCCGCAAAGCGCAGGGGCACGCCAGCACGCTCGGCGTGGTCCTGAACGAGATGCATGACCGCATGGAGGCAGCGATGAACCGCGCCGCCGTGGTCGGCGGGCGAGCAGAAGTCCTGCCTGCCCGGGCGCTCCTGGTAGCGGGCGACGTGCAGGGCATGGCTCACGAGCTCCTCGACGCCCTCGCCGCGAATGGCGGCGATGGGCACCACGGGGATGCCGAGCAGATCCTCCAGGCGATTGACGTCAACCGAGCCACCGTTGCCCTGAAGCTCGTCCATCATGTTGAGGGCGAGCACCAGCGGTCGGTCAAGCTCCATCAGCTGCATCGTGAGGTAGAGGTTTCGGTCGATGTTCGTGGAGTCGACGATGTTGATGATGCCCTCAGGGCGCTCGTCCAGGATGAAGCGACGGCTCACCAGCTCCTCCGCGCTGTAGGGGCTCATGGAGTAGATCCCGGGCAGGTCCACGACCTCGGCGCCGTCGCATGACCGGATGGGCCCGCTCTTGCGGTCCACCGTGACGCCCGGAAAGTTGCCCACGTGCTGATTTGCTCCCGTGAGCTGGTTGAACAGGGTCGTCTTACCGCAGTTCTGGTTGCCGGCGAGCGCAAAGGTCAGCCTCGTCGTCGCGGAGAGCGCATGGGTGTGGTCGCTCGTGCGCACGTCCTCGTCGCGGCTGCGCCCGCTCTCCCCCAGACCGGGATGCCTGGTTAGGCCAGGGGCCGGTCCCAGGCTCGACGACGCGCGTCCCGACATGCTCGTCGCAGCCACGGCAGAGACCTCGATGCGTCCGGCATCTGCCGCGCGCAGCGTGAGCTCATAGCCGTGCAGGAGAAATTCCAGGGGGTCGCCGAGAGGCGCCCGCTTGACGAAGCGCACCCGGGTGCCGGGTATGATGCCCATGTCCAGAAAATGCTGGCGCAGCGCGCCGTCGCCACCCACCCGCACGACCGTCGCCACCTCGTTCGGCCGCAGGTCGCGCAGCGTCTTACCTGCCTCCATGCGCCTTCCGTCACCTTGGGCCGCGCTCGGCGCCGTCAGGCATTCGCTCAGGCGACTTCTGACGGGGCAGGCGGCCCTTGAGCTTGCTGCCCCCGAGCACCACGGCGCCATGGTCGCGGCGCCGCCTGGACGCCAGCGCGGCCAGCCGCTGGCGGAGCCGCTGCACGCGCCGATATATGCTGGGCCCTCCCGCCTGCGAGCGCAGGCTCATGAGCGGAGCCGCGATCAGGGTGGGGCCAAAGAAGGTCACGATGCGCCAGATGAGGAACCCGGCCGTGGTCGCGGCGCCAAAATGTATGCCGTAGAACATCACGAAGCCTCCCTCGGCACCGCCCGTGCCGCCCGGCAGCGGCACCGCCGACGCCACCATCTGGACCATGGAGGCGGAGGCGAGGCAGTCGATGAAGTCGGCGTCCTGGCCGAAGGCGCGCAGAACGAACCAGGGGATCATGTAGAGGAACGCAAGCTGAAGCATGGTCACCAACAGCGTGAGCAGCATGTCGGGAACGTCCCGGGCGGCGCGCATGAACGCGGACGAGAACTCCCTCACCTGGACGTTGACCACCTCGTCCCAGTGCGCGCGGTCCTTGAGCCAGCCACGCCTGTCGAGCGCGTCGATGACGCGCCCGCCGACGCGGGACACGAAACCGGGGCAGAGGCACACGAAGAAGAGCCCGGCGAGCTCCAGGAAGTGGACGCCGAAGACCACGAGGTTGAGGATGATAATGTCTCCGAAGGTCGCGAAGAAGTACGAGAGCCGCGCCACGAGCATGAGGGCCGCAAAGAGCACGACGCCCAGCTGGAACATGATGAACCGCGTGAACTCGGTGGCGCTGGCCTCGCCCACGTCCAGCCCCGTGCGCGTGAGGCGGAAGATCTGCGAGGGGACCGCGCCGGCCATCATGGGAGTGAGGTTGCCGAAGAAGATGCCTGACGCCTCGACGCTCACGAGGTCGCGCACGCCGACGGGCGAGTCGTGATCAAGGTAGACGGCGATCACGTACGCCAGGACGCCGAGGGCGAAGTAGAGGCAGTAGCATCCCGCCGCCTTGAGCACCCAGCCGACGTCAACGGACGAGAGCGCCGCCAGAAAGGTCGCCATCTGACCTGAGACGACGAGGAATACCACGTAGAGGCCCACGACGGCACAGAGGAAGAGCGCGCCCTTTCGCGCCTTTCTGTCGCGCTCGCCCCCCTCGTCGAGCGCCGAGGGGGGCGCGCCCTCGGCCCGCGGGGGCACGTGGGGCGCCGAGACCCTGACGACGACCTTGGGCTTCCTTGTCTCGTCCGAAGCGTCTGACATCCTGCTCCATCCGTGCGTCGCGACGCCCATGAGGCCACGGAGGCCCTCGGGGCCCGTGCCCGCCAGCGTCGTGCCCCTCAGTGTACCGTAGTGGACGTCCGCGTCTTGAGGCGGAACCGCTCGCCTCGCCGCGCGCCTCCCCTTTCTGCGCAAGCGCCGCGATTCGTCACAAATTCTCCCATGGCACAAAGTTCTTTGGCCTTCTGGCTTGCACGCATTCCGCTCATGACGTATAGTTCTTGCTTGCGCTCACGCGCAGGACACGTTCTTGAGCCGTCGTCTAACGGTAGGACAGCGGATTCTGGTTCCGTCAGTGGGAGTTCGATTCTCTCCGGCTCAGCCATGTGCCCTTGGAGTGCCTGCATGGCCCGTTCGTCTAGCGGTTTAGGACGCCGCCCT
>NZ_KV806951.1:590744-774776 GCF_001811895.1 Olsenella sp. HMSC062G07 | reverse complement strand
AGATCACCAGTTCGAATCTGGTACGGGCTACCATCAGCGCGAGGCCGCCGTGAGGCGGCCTTTTTTGTCCCTTTCGAACGCCACCCGCACCGCGCGAGCACCCTTTTTCGCGCGCCGCTATACTGCGGCTCAAACGCCGATCTCGGTCAGGAGGCCGCCATGCGCCTGGACGCCCTGGACGTCGGAAGGCTCGTCACGCGAGGCCTGCGCCTTCTTGGGGACGAGGGCGCCGGGAGCGCCGCCGTCCTGGTGCCGCTCGTCCCCTCGCGCGAGGACGGGGGCTGGGACGTGGTGCTCGAGGTCAGGGCCGCCACGCTGGATGTGCAGCCGGGCGAGGTCTGCCTGCCGGGCGGAGCCGGAAAGCCCGGCGAGACGCCTCGCGAGACGGCCGTGCGCGAGACGGCCGAGGAGCTCCTGGTCGATCCCGGACGCGTTCACGTCCTCGCCTCGCTCGGCACGCTGCCGGGCCCGACCCCGCGACCCCTTCACGCCTTTGTCGGCACCATCGACGGCTATGACGGAAGCTTCGGCACAGACGAGGTCGCCTCGACGTTTCGCGTGCCTTTGGCGTGGCTCCTCTCGCACGAGCCGCGCCGCGAGCGCGTGGCGCTCAGGCGCAGCTTTGGGCCGGACTTCCCCTGGGAGCTGATCCCGGGGGGACGCTCCTACCCCTGGGGCGCCCGGGAGGACTGCATACCCTTCTACGAGACGGACCCAGTCATCTGGGGCGCGACGGCGCGCGTCCTCGACCGGCTGGCGCGAGCCCTCGCCCGCGGCGTTGACGAGAGGGTCGTCTGAGGCGCCAGGCCACGACGGGGCTAGCGGCGCCGGACCAGCAGCGAGAGGAGCGCCTCGCGGTTGTTGGCGACCTCGTCCGCGACGACGCGCTCGAGCAGGCCCGTCAGCGCCTCCCCCACCTGGGGCCCCGGGCCCGTCCCCAGCGCGTCCATGACGTCGGCGCCGCTCACGGCCAGGTCAGCGACGCGATAGCTGGAGCCGCGGGCCAGCTCGCGGCGGACGACGGCGGCGGTCTGGTCAAGCTCCACCGCGTAGGATGCCGCAGAGGCGACCTTTGACGCCGCGTCGGAGCGCATGAGGGTGAGAAGCGAGAAGACGAGCTCGGGGGCCCTGCCGGGACAGTGGCGGTCAAGATGCAGCAGCAGGCGCCGGACGGCCTTGGCCGAGGGGGCCACGCCATGGTCATGCAGGCGCACGAGGGTCCGGACCCCCTCGACGAGGTCGCCCGGCAGCGCATAGCGCCTGAGAAGGTGCTCGGTCATCTGGGCCCCGCGCTTGGGATGGCCAAAGAAGTGACCCCGCCCGCTGGCGTCCACGGTGAAGGTGAGGGGCTTGGCGACGTCGTGCAGCAGGGCCGCCCATCTCAGCTCCCTCGTGGCCATCCCCCCCGAGAACGCCTCGACGGAGCGGCAGACGCGGGCCGTGTGCTCGAGCACCGTGTAGGCGTGATAGGGGCTGCGCTGGTCAAAGCCCACGCAGGCGCGCAGCTCGGGCAGGGCGCGGCACAGGGGCCCCGTCTGCTCCAGGAGGGCCCAGGCCAGCCTGCCGCTCGTGACGATGCCGTCCAGCTCCTGGCCTATACGCTCCTGGGCTATGTCCGCGAGCCCGCCCGCGCAGCCGTCGAGCGCGCACTGGGTGGCGGGCTCGATCGCAAAGCCAAGGCGGGCGGCAAAGCGGAGCGCGCGAAGGACCCTGAGCGCGTCCTCCTCGAAGCGCCTGCGCGGCTCGCCGACGGCCCGAATGACCCCTCGAGCCAGGTCGTCCGCCCCGCCGAAGAGGTCGAGCAGGCCGCGGCGGGGATGGAAGGCCATGGCGTTGATGGTGAAGTCCCGACGTTCGAGGTCCCGGCGCACGTCCCGCACGAAGGTCACCTCGTCAGGGTGGCGATGGTCGCTGTAGCCCCCCTCGGTGCGGTAGGTGGTGACCTCGACGGGGGCACCCTCGACGACGGCCGTCACCGTGCCGTGCCGGGTGCCCGTCTCGTGCACCTCGACGCCCCGGGAGCGCAGGCACGTTGCCACCTGCTGCCATCGGGCGTCGGTGGTGACGTCAACGTCGTGCGACGGTGCTCCCCGCAGGGCGTCGCGCACCCAGCCCCCGACGACCCAGGCCTCGAAGCCGGCGGCCTCGAGCGCGTCCAGGACGACGAGGGCGGGCGTGGGAAGACGATAGAGGGGCGTTCGTGGCGCTGTGCTCATGAAGATCCTCCGCAGGCAGGCGGGAACAGTGGGGGCTGCGACCGTTTTCAGGAGTATAGGCCAATTGCATGCGGCCCCGGCACGAGGCAGGCCGGCAATGCTATGCTCAACGTGCAAAACGCCATGCACCTCGTCATGAAAGGACAGCTATGGACCAGGACAGGAGCGTCACCCCCGACGACCTCGCCGCCGCGCGCGCCGCCTTCGGCGCGCAGCGCGCCAACATCGTTGCCAAGAACGCCGCAAGCTCGGCCGGCATACGGGCGGCCGCCCGCGTGCCCGAAGGCGTCGCGAGCAACACCCTGCAGTTTGACATCGAGCTGACCCAGGGGGAGCGCACCGACCAGCAGCGCTCGGGCCGCTGCTGGATGTTTGCGAGCCTCAACACCATGCGCCAGCGCGTCATCGGCGCCCACAAGCTCAAGACCTTCGAGCTCTCGCAGGCCTATCCCCTCTTCTTTGACAAGCTCGAGAAGAGCAACTGGTTTCTCGAGAACATCCTCGACACGCTGGACGAGCCGCTCGACGGCCGCCTGATGGCCCACCTGCTCGCCGACCCCGTCGGCGACGGCGGCCAGTGGGACATGTTCAAGAGCCTGGTGAGGAAGTACGGCGTGGCGCCCAAGGAGTCCATGCCCGAGACGGCGTGCTCGCGCGACACGCGCGAGATGGACGCCTATCTTACCCGCTACCTGCGTGGGGCCGCCAAGCGCCTGCGCGAGACGGCCGCCTCCGGCGCCGACGCCGGCGACCTTACGGCCATGAAGAAGACCATGATGGCCGAGGTGTACCGCCTGCTCGTCATCTGCCTGGGAGAGCCCCCCGCGCGCTTTGACGTGCGCCTGCGCGACAAGGACGACAAACTCGTGCTCAGCGGAAGCTTTACGCCGCGAAGCTTTTTCGACGAGGTAGTGGGCATGGCCATCGACGACTTCGTCTCGCTGATCAGCGCCCCCACGGCCGACAAGCCCTTTGGTCGGAGCTTCACGGTGAGCCGCCTGGGCAACGTCTGGGAGGACCACAGCGTCCGTCACCTCAACCTCCCCGTCGCCAGGCTCAAGGAGCTGGCCGTCGCGCATCTGCGCGACGGGCTGCCCGTCTGGTTCGGCTGCGACGTCAGCCAGAGCTACCTCTCCTCTGAGGGCATCATGGACACCGCCTCCCTCGACGTGGACGGCCTCATGGGCTTTGCCGTTGAGGCGGCCCTCGACCGGGCGGAGCGCCTTGACTACGGCGAGTCCCTCATGACGCACGCGATGGTCTTCGAGGGGGTGCGCCTGGACGACGCCGGCAGCCCCGTCCTGTGGAAGGTCGAGAACAGCTGGGGCAAGGACCACGGTCGCGACGGGTTTGACACGCTCTCGGACAGGTGGTTCGACGAGTACGTGTATCAGGTCGTGGTGGACAGGAAGTATCTCACCGACGAGGAGCGCGCCGCCTACGAGGCCGAGCCCATCGTGCTCGAGCCTTGGGACCCCATGGGGTCGCTCGCACGCTAGACCAGACGACGGGCCCCGCCCCATGGGCGGGGCCCTCCTCTCGGCGCGCAGACGCGCGCCGACCCTGAGGTGATGCATGTGACAGGAGGACGCATGGCAGAGGGAAGCGTACGCACGGATTGGGCGGCACGACAGGGCGAGGCCTTCTCGGCCGAGAGGGCAAACAGGGTCGCTCGCAACGCGGTGACGTCCATGAACGTCATGGCGGCCGCCCGCGACGTCACGAAGATGCGCTCCTACCATGACAGCTTCGCTGTGAGCATCAGGCGGACCGGCGAGGTGACCTATCAGAGACAGAGCGGCCGCTGCTGGCTGTTTGCCGCCTACAACGTGGCGCGCCAGGCGACGATGCGCCTCCTGGACGTAAAGAGCGTCGAGTTCTCCCAGGCCTTCGGCATGTTCTATGACAAGCTCGAGAAGGCCAACGCCACCCTCGAGCGCGTCATCGAGACCGTGAACCTTCCCGACGACGCCCGCGAGGTCCAGCAGCTGATGGACGAGGGCATGGACGACGGGGGCTACATGCAGTTTGCCCTGAGCCTCATCGAGAAGTGGGGCATCGTGCCCAAGGACGCCATGCCCGAGACCGCCTGCAGCAAGGACTCATCCCAGATGAACGCCCAGCTCGGGCGCCTGGTGCATAAGGCCGCCAGCGAGATGCGCGCCCAGGGGGCGCAGCTCGGCGATTCGGCGGCGCTCAGAGCGACCAAGGCGTGCTACATGGAGGAGGTCTACCGGCTCCTCTGCGTCTGTTTGGGCGAGCCCCCCGCGCACGTGGACCTGACGCTCGCCGTCGGCCCGGCCTGCAAGGCCGACCCCGCGAAGATCGCCGTCGTCAAGCCCGACGACGACCGTGCCCAGGACGGCGAGGAGGAAGGCTCGGACAAGCCTCGACGCATCCTGCGTGACCCCCACATCACGCCGCGCGAGTTTGCCGAGCGCTACGTGCCCCTGGACCCCCGGGGCTTCGTGAGCCTGGTCTCCATCCCCTCAGAGCGCTTTCCCTTTGGGAAGGTCTACCGCGTGAGGCGCTGCGACTCCGTCATCGGCGGCATCAAGACGCGCTTTCTCAACGTGGCTCCCGAGGTCCTCGACCACGCGGCCGCCTCAAGCCTCCAGAAGGGACGTCCGGTGTGGATGGCCTGCGACGTCATGCAGCAGTTCCCCCGCCACATAGAGGACTACAGGCACGTCCTCTCCCCCGACGCCGTGGACGTGAGCGGCCTCTTTGGCGTGGACCTCTCCATGGATCGCAGCTCCATGGTAGATATCGGAGAGACGCGCCTCACCCATGCCATGTGTCTCCAGGGCGTGGAGCTTGACGCGGCGGGCGACCCCGTGGCCTGGCGCGTGGAGAACAGCTGGGGCAAGGATGCCGGCAAGGACGGCTACCTCGTCATGGACGCCGCCTGGTTCCACCTGTACGGCGGCGAGGTGGACGTGACGCGCGACCTCATCGATGACGAGCTGCTGGGCATATGGGACGACGAGTCACGCGACGTCGAGGTCGAGCCCTGGAGCGGGATGGGCCGCGCCCTGGGCGTCGGCGCCCGGGCGTAGGGCGACGCCCATGGGAGGCCCGGCCGCGCGCGCGGGCGGCTCATAGCGTTCCGAGGCGCGCCTCCCCCACCTGGCACACGTCGCGGCCGTTGGCCAGCTCGCTCAGGGCCGCGACGAAGCGCCCCTCCTGACCCGCACGAAAGACGTAGGTGACCTGCACGTCCTCAAAGAAGATCGCATCCTGCTCCCTGCCGTCGCACATAAGGGCCACATGCCGCGTCCGCTCGTAGGCGGCATAGGGGACGACGCAGGTCACGGGCACGACGAGTCCCTGGGTCACGAGGTCGCCCGCCTCTCGCGCCGCCGCGATCGAGCGCGCGGCGGCCTCGCCGTACGCCCGCGCGAGCCCTCCGGGACCCAGGAGCGTGCCGCCAAAGTAGCGAGTGACCACGCAGCACACGTTGGCGAGGCCCGCCCCTCGCAGCTGCTGGAGGATGGGCTGGCCTGCCGTGCGCTGGGGCTCGCCGTCATCCGAGCAGCGCTCGCGGCCGTCCGCCAGCGCCCATGCCCAGGCGTTGTGTCGCGCGTCATGACGGGCCGCTCGTACCTCCGCCACTCCACGCGTCGCGTCACGCTCGCCTCCGACCGGCACCAGCAGGCCGATGAACCGGCTACGCCGGTCCTCAAACTCCCCCCGTGCCCTCGCACCCGCACGTAACGTGCAAAAGGTCATGTCGCCTGGCGTCCCCTGCACCGTCGTCCCCCTCCTGTACGCCCGCCTGCGGCCAGCGCGCCCCGATTTGCCTGGGCGCTATCGTACGTTGTAAGGCCGCCCGGGGCAAACCTGAGGCTCGCCGCCGACGGGAGGCCGAGAGACGCGGCGGGAGCGCGACTGTGCTACAATCGCCATCGCGAAGTGGGCCAGGCGACCGCGGGACGCGTCAGCGTCATGAGGAAAGTCCGGGCTCCACAGGGCAGGAAGCTGGCTAACGGCCAGGCGGGGTGACCCGACGGAAAGCGCCGCAGAAAAGAAGACTCCCGCTGTCCTTTCGAGGATGAGAGAAAAGCTGAAACGGTGGTGTAAGAGACCACCAGCGCCCAGGCGACTGGACGGCTTGGCAAGCCCCTTCCGGAGCAAACGCAAATAGGAGCGCCATGGTGTGGCCCGCACCGCGCTCGGGTTGCGCGCTGGAGGGCGTCGGCGACGACGTCAGCAGATAAATGGCCGCCCACGACAGAACCCGGCTTATCGGCCCACTTCGCGATTCGCTCTTCTGCATGCGACGTACGCGCCCGCGCCTGCCGTCTCTTGCCTACAGATCCCCTGAGACCGCGCGTTTTCATCATTCAAGACGCACTCGGGACGAAAGAAGGCCCCCGCTTAGAGCGGGGGCCTGCGCTATCGGGACCCTCGGCGATCAGGCGCCCCTGCGACCTCGCACGGGGGCATCCCCCGCAAAGGCCCTGCTGGCATCGGCGCTAGTCCAGGTCGTTGAAGTTGGTGTCCGTGATGGGCGCAAAGGTCGTTGCATCGCTGTCGGTGACCGGCGCCGGCTGCGACGGGGGCACGGGGGCGACCGGGGCGGCGAGCGGGCTGGCGGGCGCGGACCCGTTGGGAACGTTCAGCGTCTTCTCGGGGAAGACGGAGTCGGCGTCGTCCATGAAGTGCTGGAGCAGCTTCTTGTACTCGCCGCGGAACTCCTCGCGGGACTGCTTCAGACGGTCGATCTCGTCCATCTCGGTCTGCTTCTCGGCCAGGGCCTGACGGATGACCTCGCGGGCCTTCTGGTCGGCCTCGCTGCGAATGGTGTCGGCGTTGGCGCGGGCGTCGGCGATGAGCCTGTCGGCGCTCTGCTGGGCGACGATGAGAACCTGTGAGATCTGGCGCTCGGAGGCGCTGATGCCGGCGTCCTGCGCATAGGAAGCCGGCGCGGGTGCAAACTCGGCGGCGCTCTCGCTCTGTCCCCGCAGCTGGGCGACCTGCGCCTGGGAGGCGGCCAGCTGCTGCTCGGTGGTCGTGAGACGTCCCTTGAGGTCGGCGATCTTCTTGATCATGGCGTCAACCTCGCTCGAGAGCTGGTCCAGGAAGGCATCGACCTCCTCGGTGCTGTAACCATGCTTCTTGGCCTCGGAGAACGTCATCGCCTCAATGTCTTCAGGAGTGATAGCCATCTTTCGTTCCTTTCAACGTTGTCCATGTGAGCTACGACAGTGGCCGCTACCACTGAACATAGTCTATCCCATATTTCACAGCAGGACGCGCTCCACGACCTGCAGCGCCACGATGGCGACCCAGGGAGAGACGTCAATGCCGCCCACGACGGGGACGACGCGCCTGAAGAGCCCGACATACGGCTCGACGATGGCGCTCAGGGCGCTGCGGAAGGCCTCGGTGGCCCCCCCGGGCCTGGCGGGAAGCCAGCTCATGATCGCCCAGACGAAGATCAACATCTGATAGGCGTCAAGCAGGCGTGCGAGCAGATGCAGCATTCCGTCACTCCCTCCTTTTGGCGGCAAGGTCGGCCGTGCGCGTCAAGGCCGCGTCGACGCCGCGCTCGATTGCCTCGAAGAGCAGGGGCTCCATGGCCCTCAGCCCGGCCGCCGTCGTCCCGCCGGGCGAGGTGACCCGCTCCATATAGCTGCGAGGATGATCCTTGTCGTCAAGGAGCTGCTGCGCGACGCCCCGCATCGTCACGAGCACCATCTCGCGGGCCATGGCGGCGGCCAGGCCGTGCTCCACTGCGGCGCGCGTGAGCATGTCGGCAAAAAGCGCGACATAGGCGGGCCCGCAGGAGACGACCGCTCCCTCGACGTCAAGCTGGTCCTCGCGCATGACGCGCGCCGACCCCAGGCAGCCGAACAGCGCCACGGCAAGGCTGACGTCCTGCCGTGTCGAGCGCGTCCCGGCGCAGACGGCGCTGGCGCCGGACAGCGCGCGCACCGGCAGGTTGGGCATGATGCGCACGACCCTCGAGGCGGGCAAGAGCGCCTCGAGGTCGCCGAGCGTCACGCCGGCGGCGATGGACAGCACCAGCCTGCCGTCCAGCAGCTCGCCGAGCCCTCGCACGGTCGCGGGGAGCACCTGCGGCTTTACTGCCAGGATCACGACGTCGGGCGCAAGGGCGGCCATCGCCGCCGCGTCGGAAAAGCAGCGAATCCCCAGCTTCTCAAGGGCCGTGCACTTGTCCTGGTTGTGGTCGGCCACAAGGACGCGAGAGGCCTCCACCGTGCCCGTCCTCACGATGCCCGAGGCGATGGCCGACCCCATGGCGCCACCACCGACGATCGCGATGCTCGTGTCAAGCGCTGTCATGGCTACCTCTCGATGGTCCCGTCCTGGACAAGCTTGTCCACGTCCTGGTCGCTGAGCTCGATACCCTGGGGCAGCACCACGAAGACGCGGTCGCCAAGCTCCTCCACCGCGCCTCCGAGGCCGCAGGAGAGGCCAAAGCAGAAGTCGAGGACGCGCTTGGCCGTCTCGATGTTGGTGTTCTTGAAGGCCAGCACGACGGGCTGACCCGTGCGCACGCGCCGCACGACCATCTGGACGTCGTCATACGAAGCGGGCTTGATGACGTACGGAGGCAGCTTGCCCGACGTGCTCTGGCGCGGAATGGGCTTGAGGCCTATGTCGGCCGGGGTGCGGCCGCCCGTGGTGTTGCCCAAAAGCGAGTCATGCGAGCTCGACGCGTCGATGTCGTCGCGGTCATACTCGTCGCGGTAGTCCCCCTCGCGCGCGTCGCGCTCGCGGGTGGCATAGCCTCCCCTGTCGCGCTCGACCTGGCGGGCGCGGCGCTCGTCCGCATAGTCGCGGCGCGAGGGCCGGTAGGAACGCTGAGCCGCCGCCGTGGCAGCACCGTCCACCGGGCGCCCCGAGCGCGTGTAGACGGAGACGCTCTCGGCCTCCGGGCGGCGCGTGTTGCCGAGGACCCCCGAGGTCTCGTGCCCGTCGAGGTCGCGGCCGGTATATGCGGCACCCTCGTCCTCATACCCGTCGCCGTAGTAGTCGTCGTCATCATAGAAGTCGTCGTCCCGCGGACGGAGCCTGTCCCTGATGTTGTCAAGAAATCCCATCATACCTGCCTTTCCGACGGTCCGACGCGGGGTCGGGCCTCCTGAAGCCGCACGTTTTTTGCTACGCGATCGTATACCCCGGGTCGAAGACGACCCTGCCCAACCTCACGATGGTGGAGCCCTCCTCGACGGCCGCCTGGAAGTCGTCGCTCATGCCTGCCGAGAGCTGCTCCAAAGGCAGTCCCGAGATCTGCCTGAGCTCCTCCGCCAGCTCGCGCAGGCCCGCGAAGGTCCTGCGCGCGGCGGCGGGGTCATGTGCCGGCGCCATGGTCATGAGGCCCCTGACGGCAATGCCCTCCAGGCCGGCGAGCTGGTCGATGTCCCTTCGCAGCTCCTGGACGGAGAAGCCCCCCTTGGACGCCTCGCCGCTCACGTTGACCTCCAGCAGCACCTCGCTCACGATGCCGCGCCGGGCGGCGCGCTTGGCGATGGAAGTCGCAAGATGCAGCGACGACACGGAGTGGATGAGGGCCACCCTGCCCAGCACCTGATTGATCTTGTTGGTCTGGAGGTTGCCGATCATGTCAAAGCGCAGCGGGCTCAGCTCAAGATGAGCCGCCAGGGCAGCGAGCTTGCGACTGAGCTCCTGGGGTCGGTTCTCGCCAAAGCGACGGTAGCCCGCCCGCCAGGCGGCAGCCACCTGCTCGGGCCCGACCGTCTTCGAGACGGCGACGAGCGTCACGTCGTCGGCGCACCGCCCGCTGCGACGGGCGGCCTCACCCAGCAGCTCGAGAATGCGCGCGCGGCGGCGCCCGAGAAAGGCCACGGCGTCAATCTGACGCTCGTCACTCATGCGACGACACCTCCCTCAACCTGAGCGTCGATCATGGCAAGGGCGCCCTGTCGCCCGCAGCACCCGTTCTGGGCTCGATACGAGAAGAACCTCTCGGGGGAGCTGGCGGTGGAGACGCCCGCGTCACAGACCCTCTCCCTCGTCACCCCGACCCCCTCGAGCGCCACGCGCACCGCCTCGGCCAGATCAAGCCTGCGCCCGCCCGCCCTGACGCCGTCGCCGAACTCCCGCGCGAACCGTCCGAGCAAATCGTCGGACACCTCGTAGTCCTGTCCCGTCACGTGTGGGCCGATGTAGGCCACAAGCTCGGAGCAGCCGCATCCAAGCTCGTGCGCGAGCGCCGTCGCCGCCTGCGCGGCGACGCGCCGCATCGTGCCCTTCCAGCCCGAATGGGCGATGGCAAATCCCCCCTGCCCCACGAGCACCACGGGCAGGCAGTCGGCAAAGCAGAGCAGGACGGGAACGCGAGGCGCGACGCATACGACGGCGTCGGCTCCCTCCCGCGCCCGCAGTCGGGCGTCTTCGAGCGCCTCGTCGCCGCATGAGCGTATGGTGACGATGTCGTCGCCGTGCACCTGCCTGGGCGCGACGAGGCGCTCGGCGCAGTCCTGCGCCCCTATGGCGGCAAGCGCGCGCCGGCGGTTCTCTCTCACGTGCTCCGGACTGTCCCCGCAGGAGTCGCCCAGGTTGAGCGAGGCCCAGGGGCCTGAGGACACCCCACCCGCTCGCTCCGTGAAGGCAAGCGCCACCCCGCCGGGACGGCGCGCGTCGCCCAGGAAGCTCACTCCCTGCGAGCTCAGACGGCTGAGGCTGGGGACGTCCATGCTAGATGCGACTCCTCTTGAGAAACTCGGGGATGTCAAACTCCTTGTCGTTGTTGGAGCCCGAGGAGCGCGTGGCGTCGCCGGCGCCCGATCCGGAGCCCGTCGCGCGCGACTTGGTGACGGAGGGCTGGCTGCGGACGCTGCGGCGACTGTCCACGCCCAGCGAGGGGAGGGACTGCTGGACGTTGACGTCCTTGAACCCCGTGGCGATGACCGTCACCCGCACCTGGTCGCCCAGGCTCTCGTCGACGACCGTGCCAAAGATGATGTTGGCGTCGGGATCGACGTTCTTGGCCACGACGTCAGCCGCGTCGTTGATCTCCTGGATGCCGAGATCCTTGTTGCCGGCGATGGAGAGGAGCACGCGCGTCGCGCCGTCGATGGAGCTCTCGAGCAGGCGGGAGGCGATGGCCTCCTCTGCGGCGTCGATGGCCCTGCTGTCCCCCGAGGCCGTGCCCACGCCCATCATCGCCGTGCCCGCACCGCGCATGATGGTGCAGACGTCGGCAAAGTCGAGGTTGATGAGGCCGGGGACGGTGATGAGGTCGGTGATGCCCTGCGTGCCCTTGCACAGCACGTCGTCCGCCATGCGGAACGCCTCGATGAAGGTGGTCTTCTTCTCGGAGAGGTCAAGGAGGCGGTCGTTGGGAATGACGATAAGGGCGTCGACGCTGTCGGAGAGCGTCTGGATGCCGTCGGCGGCGCGGCTGGTGCGCGGACGGCCCTCAAAGGAGAAGGGCTTCGTCACGACGCCCACGGTCAGGGCGCCCACGTCGTTCTTGGCGATGTCGGCGACGACGGGGGCCGCGCCCGTGCCGGTGCCGCCACCCTCGCCCGCTGTGATGAAGACCATGTCGGCGCCGGCGAGGGCCTGCTTGATCTCGTCGTGCGAGTCCTCGGCCGCCTCGGCGCCCACCTCGGGGTTGGCGCCGGCGCCCAGGCCGCGCGTGATGTCCTGGCCGATGTGGACCTTGATGTCGGCGTCCGAGATGGCGAGCGCCTGGGCGTCGGTGTTGATGGCGACGAACTCGACGCCGCGGATGCCCTCCTCGATCATGCGGTTGACGGCGTTGGAGCCGCCGCCGCCCACGCCCACGACCTTGATGACGGCCATGTAGTTGCTGGGGATGTCTGAGTCGATCATGGTTCCTCCTCGCTTGGTGGCAGACTCCGGCTCGTCGGTCTCGGTGGCCTCACGCCGTTGGGACCCGCCCGTCTTGGGGGCTCGCACCCTGGCGTGTGCCTTGAGATGACTCGCACGTTGTTTCGGTTTCATGCCTCGTCCCGCCTCGATACTGCGTGTGGTCGCTCCTGAGCTTCGTGACAGCGCATCGTAAAGGAACCATAAACCTCAGGTAGACCCCTATGGCTTACACAAAGCGCGTTAGTGTCGCACATGCGGCAAACGAACGTCAACAATCGTCGGGAAATTGTGAAATGCCCAGGTGCGAACGGCAGGTGAACCAAAATCACCCCTCTAGCTCCACTTGAGGCTTGCCTTGATCACGTCGTTGCGACGACACAGGCGAGCATCGCACCTCGCGGGCGAGAGCGCGCCAGCGCGACCAGCGGCTACGTTCCCGCCGCCTCCTGCCCGGTGTCCGCAGGCTGGGCGTCCTGCCCGGCGGCGGGCCCAGAGGGAGCGCCGTCTCCGACGGCCCCGCTGCCCGCCTGGACGTCATCCGACTCGAGGGCGCGGTAGCCGGGGCTGCTCGCGTTGCGCACGTTGATGTACGTGAGCCGGTGCTGATGCTCGTCAAGGATGCGCAGGATGGCCGACTGCTTTGCATCGACGTTTGCGGCGGGTCCCAGCGACACCACGACCCCGCTCGACAGGACGCAAGCGATCGAGTCCACGCTGGGTATCGAGTAGCTCACGATCTGGGACCTGAGCTCGTCCGAGAAGTTCTCCTGGTAGGACCGGACCGCCTCGATGACGTCGTCCGTGGACTCGTGGCCGGCCACGGGGCTCACGGTGCCGGGGGCCCCGGTCAGAAGCAGGACGCCAAGCTCGCTCGCCTTGGCGAGCGCCACCTCGTTGATGGTCTGCCCGGGCCCGACCTCGAGGGGGCAGGGCTCGATCCAGATGCCGCCCTTGCCCAGCAGCCAGGCGATGTCCCCGGTCCCCATGACCACGATGGCGGCGACGTCGCGCTCGCGCACCGTGATGCGCAATCGGTCGGGAAACACCCTCGTGTAGCTGACGCCGTCGACCCAGGGGTTCTTCCTGAGCCGCTCGGTGACGGCGGCCTCGTCGAGGTTGAGCAGCGTCGAGTGCGCGTCCACGTTGGCGAGCCTGACGATGGTGGCGGCGTCCATGTGTGCGCTGGCGTCCGCCTCGACGCCCGTTATGGTGAAGGCGGGCGTGTACGAGAGGGCGAGCAGGGCGAAAAGGCCCAGCAGGGCCATGGTGGCGAGGGCTATGCATATGACGATGGCGCGGCGTATGGGAATCTGCCTGTGGTCCCGCTCGGCGCTCGACGTCCGACGGTCCGGCGCGATGGTGCGCTTGGACGGCGTCGGGCGGGCGCCCTGCGGGTGCGGCCGTCGCGGGCTCGTGCGCCGGCGCAGGTCGCCCAGGGTGAACCTCCCCTCGCGCCCCGTCGGGCGTCGGGTGCCTCTCTGCCTTGCCATGCCGATCAGGTCCCGAAGCCCAGGAACTTGACGTCAGGCGCAAGGTCAAGCCCAAAGCGGTCGAGGACGGCGTCGTGCATGCGTCCCATGAGCGTGATGACGTCCTGCGCAGTGGCGCCTCCCCTGTTGACGATCACGTTTCCCTGCGTCGCGCTCACCTGGGCGCCGCCCGCCGTGGCGCCCCTCAGCCCGCAGCGCCCGATGAGGCGCGCCGCCGACTCGTCAGGCGGGTCCCTGAAGACGGCGCCCCCCGAGGGGGCGCCCAGGGGCAGCGCACGGCGACGCTGCGCGACATACCGGTTCATCTCGGCGGCGATGGCGGCCTTGTCGCCAGCAACGAGCCTCAGGTCTGCCTCCAGGATGATGGTGCCGGACCCGACGTCAGCATAGCGGCGTCCCCACTCGATGTCCGACGCGGCCAGGCGCGCGAGACGCCCGTCACGGTCGGTCACGACGACGCTCTCCACGAGCTGCCCTATCTGACGCTCGCGCGTGCCGGCGTTGAGCGCGACGGCGCCGCCCAGGGTGCCGGGAATGCCCATGCAGAACTCCAGGCCGCCCAGGCAGTGCGTGAGCGTCTCGCGCAGGAGCTTGGGCAGGGGGACGCCGGCGCCGGCCGTGACGAGGCCGTCATCGCGGATGACGACGCGCGACAGCTCGCACCCCAGCTCGATCACGCAGCCCCGGTAGCCCTCGTCCGACACGAGGACGTTGGAGCCCTTGCCAAGGATCACCCATGCCATGCCCTCGCGGCCGAGCACCTCGAGCGTGCGCGTGAGCGCGCGCAGGCTGTGGGCGCGCACGAAGAGGTCGGCGGGTCCCCCGATGCGCCAGGAGGTGCGATGCGCGAGCCGCTCGTCGCGCAGCACCTCGCCGTCAA
This sequence comes from Olsenella sp. HMSC062G07, assembly GCF_001811895.1. NCBI lineage: Bacteria > Bacillati > Actinomycetota > Coriobacteriia > Coriobacteriales > Atopobiaceae > Olsenella > Olsenella sp. HMSC062G07. Next base: position 760,356 of record NZ_KV806951.1, on the reverse strand, counting down.
TCGCGCCCGAGAGCGACATGTAGGCGTTGAACAGGCTCACCTAGGAGAGTCCCGCCTCGTCGCGCTCTCCCATGGCCTCGATGAAGGCCGGCCCTATGGCGGTCACGTCGCCCGCGCCCTGCGTGATCACGAGGTCGCCCTCGCGGCACAGGGAGACGAGCCTCGATACAACCTTCTTCGCCGTGGGCTCAAAGCGAACCTCGCCGACGCCGCCCGCAGCGCGGATGTTGCCGGCGAGCACCTTGCCGGAGACGCCGGGGATGGGGGTCTCACCCGCCGAGAAGACCTCGCACACGACGAGGACGTCCGCGTCGTCGAAGGCATGGGCGAACTCGTCGGCGAGCGCCTGCGTCCTGCTATAGCGATGGGGCTGAAACACGCAGACCACGCGACGGTACCCCAAGGCCTTGGCGGCGCCCAACGTGGCCCTGATCTCGGTGGGATGGTGGCCGTAGTCGTCAACGACGGTGATGCCGTCGATGTCGCCCACATGCGTGAAGCGACGGTGGGCCCCCTGGAACGCGGAGAGCGCACGAGCCGCGGCCGCCACGTCCAGGCCGCAGACGTCGGCGGAGGCGATCGCAGCGGTGGCGTTGGCCATGTTGTGCCGGCCCGGGTTGGCCTTGATGGTGACCTCGACCTCGCCGTGCTCGGGCGTGCGGACGCAGAGCGTGCTGACGAGGCTGTGGGGGCTGCTCTTCGCCGTGCAGACGTAGTCGCAGGACGCGTCGAAGCCGTAGGAGACGAAGCGTCTGCCCACGGAACGAGCCAGCTCCACCAGGTGGGGGTCATCCCCGTTGACCACGACGCAGCCGTCCTTTCCCACCAGGTCCATGAACTGGCAGAAGGCCCGCTCGACGTTCTCCAGGGTGCCGTAATGGTCCAGGTGGTCGGCCTCGACGTTGGTCACGATGACGACGTCGGGATCAAGGAAAAGGAAGGAGCCGTCCGACTCGTCCGCCTCGCACACAAAGTAGGGACCCTCCCCGTTCCTGCCGTTGGTGCCATACTCCTCGACGACGCCGCCGATGAGGAACGACGGGTCCTGGCCCAGATGGTCGAGCATGGTGGCGACCATGGACGACGTGGTCGTCTTGCCGTGGGTGCCGGCAACGGCGATGGTCCTCTGGCCCCGCGAGAGCACCGAGAGCATCTTGGCGCGGGGCCAGACGGGAAGGTTGAGCTCGCGCGCCCTGATGACCTCGGGGTTCGTCTCGGGGACGGCCGAGGAGGTCACGACCACGTCGGGGCGGGCCTCGTCAATCGTCGCGGCCCTGTGGCCTATGTAGGCGACGATGCCCACCTCCTCGAGGTCGCGGACGTAGCTTGACTCCTTGAGGTCGGAGCCCGTCACGCGGACGCCCCGCTCATGAAGGACGCGGGCGATGCCGCTCATGCCTGCACCGCCGATGCCGACGAAGTGAACGCTCGAGAACTCCGGAATGATGTCCGTCATGGATGGATGGTCCTCTCAGACAAGGAGGGTGACAGATGACGAGGCGGGCGAGCTCGCCTCCCCTGCCTACTCTAGCGCATGGGCGGCGCTAGGCGTGACGGGCGAGGGGCGTCTGCAGGCTCTCCACTTGGTCGGCGAGGGCGACGGCCGCGCGGTCCTGCCTGAGCGCGCGGGCGGCCGCGCGCATCGCGGCGCGGCGGGCGGGGTCGTCCAGGAGTCCCAGGAGCTCCTGGGAGAAGACGGGATCGTCAATGCGCTCATCCGCAAGGACCACGGCCGCGCCGGCGTCAACCAGATACCGGGCGTTGGTGGTCTGGTGGTCCGCCGTCGCAAAGGGATACGGCACGAGCATGCTGGGCACGGCGAGGGCCGCGATCTCTGCGATGGAGGAGGCGCCGGCCCTGCTGAGGATGAGGTCGGCCGCCGCGAGGGCCTCCCCCATGGCGTCAATGTAGGGAACGATCCTCCAACGCGCCGCCTCGTCGTCGCTCAGCGCCAGACGTCGCACGACGTCGTCATAGTCCTTCGCCCCCGTCGAGTGCAGGATGTGCAGGCCGGGCCGGGCGAGCAGCTCGTCCTTGAGCGCGCAGACCCCCGCGTTGAGATGACGGGCGCCCAGGGAGCCGCCGAAGACGAGCAGGAGCACGTCCGCGTCGGTGACGCCTGCGTGGGCGCGGCCCTCCTCGCGGCTGGCGTCGACGACGCTGCGACGCACGGGGTTGCCCGTGACCACGATCTGCGTGCTCGCGCCAACATGCCCCCGGAACGCGTCGATGGCGACGGGCAGCGAGACGCACACGCAGGAGGCCTTGGACGCCATGGTCTTGTTTGCCAGGCCGGGGACGGAATTCTGCTCATGGAGGAGATAGGGCACGTCATGCGCGGCGCACCATCTGAGGAGCGGCAGCTCGACGTAGGCGCCAAAGCCCACGGCGACGTCCGGCGCGCCCGCCGAGGCGACATGGGCGGCGACGGCGCGCTGGGCTCGGCGCATGTTGACCAGCGCCGTGGCGAGCGTCCAGGGGCGCGCCCGATCGAAGCCCGTCACGTCCAAGGGGACGAACGGAAAGCCGGCCTGGGGCACCAGGGTCCCCTCGAGACGCGAGGGCTGACCGTAGAAGGTGACCTCGTGCCCGCGGGCCTTCAGCTCCTCCGCCAGGGCGAGCGCCGGGTTGATGTGGCCGGCGGTCCCGCCGGCGGCTATGGCTATGCGCGTCATGTCGGACACGGCTATCAGCTCCTTCTTCCGTCGTTGCGCCCGCCTCTGACGCGGGGTCCCGCGTCGTCGCGCCGGAGGCGGTCCGAGGCGCTGGGACCCAGGTCGATGCGACGGCGTCCCGGCAAGGCGCCCGGCTCGCGCGGCGTCGCGGCGCGCGGGGCCCGTCTGTCCACCAGCCTGAGCTGGGGGCCGTCAACGGCCTGTTCGCGCCTCGAGCGAGGCGTCGCCTGACCCACGTGCTCCACCGGCGCGAGGTCGTCTTCCGTCTTGCCGACGACCCTGAGCCCCTGGCGACGCTCATCATACTCCGTCAGGCTGAGCCGGGACTCCTTTGACACCGACAGCATGAGCCCCACCAGCATGGCGCTCGACATGATGGACGACCCGCCGTACGAGAGGAACGGGATGGGCTTGCCCGACAGCGGGAAGACGCCGATGACGCCGCTCACGTTGAGGAGCATCTGGATGACCAGCAGGGAGGTGCAGCCCAGGGAGATGAGCTGGCCTGCCATGTCGGGGGCGTGGCGGGCGATCCTGAGGCCGGCCCAGGCGATGGCGACGAAGCCCGCGATGACGCCCAGGGTTCCCACGAGCCCGCACTCCTCCCCCACGACGGCAAAGATGAAGTCGTTGTATGCCATGGGGAGGTAGCCGTACTTCTGACGACTCATGCCGATGCCGACGCCGGTGAGACCCCCCGAGCCAAAGGCGTAGAAGCCGCGGATGAGCTGGAAGCCCGTCGTGTCGGCGTACTTCCAGGGGTCGAGCAGGGTCAGAATGCGGGCGCGGGAGTACGACTGGACGAGCGACAGCCCGAAGAACCCGACGATGCCGAGCGCGAGCAGGCCCATGACCAGCCTGCCGGAGGCACCCGCCAGATAGGCCATGACCAGAAGCGACGTGACGATGACGAGCGACGACCCCTTGTCGGGCTGGGCGAGGATCAGCAGGACGGGCAGGCCCACGCCCGCGCCCAAGAGCTTGACGAACTCGCGCCCGTCCAGCCTCCCCGTGCCAAAGCGCTCCTCAAAGAGCTGGGCGGCCGTGAGGATGACGGTGATCTTGGCAAACTCGGAGGGTTGGAGCGTGACGGGGCCCAGCTCGACCCAGCGAGACGCCCCAAGGGCGTTCGAGCCCAGCCCCGGCACCCAGATCAGCAGCAGCAGCGCCAACGTGAGGATCCATAGGGGCTTGAGCAGCGCCCCTGAGAGGGTCCGATAGCCGACCTTGACCACGAGGGCGGCGGCGACGAAGCCCACCAGGGCGAAGAGGGCCTGGCGCTTGATGTAGTAGAGGGAGTCCCCCATGCCGGTCAGGGCCTTCACGGAGGAGCTGGAATACACCATGAGCAGGCCAAAGGCGGCAAGCGCGGCGGAGGCCGCCAGCAAGACGAGCCGCGGCCTCATGAAACGAGCGGGCACGCCCAGGATGAGGTCCCGGTCGCGCCGTCCCTGCCGCTCGGCGCGGCGGGCGCGGCGCCCCTGCGGGGTCGACGAGCCTGAGGACGCGGCGCTCATCATAGCCCCCTGCCGGCGGCGAGGGAGCGCACCAGGTCCCTGAAGGCATCCCCGCGCTCCTCCATGTTTTGAAACTCGTCAAAGGACGAGCAGGCCGGCGAGAGGAGCACGACGTCACCCTCAGTCGAGCGCGAGACGGCGGCGCGGAAGGCGTCACGAAGGTGGGAGGCGCGCACGACCTCAAGGCCGCCATGGCGCCCCCGCGCGTCGCGAGCCCCCTCCAACGCCCGGGCCATGCGCTCGCCGGCGACGCCGAAGCACACGGCGGCCTTGCAGCGCGCGACGACGGCGCGAGAGAGAGGTCCCAGGTCGAGACCCTTGTCATGGCCGCCCAGCAGCAGCACGACCCGCCCCTCGTCAAAGGCCGTCAGGGCCTTGGCGACGGCGTCGGGGTTCGTCGCCTTAGAGTCGTTGACGAAGCGCACGCCCGCCACCGTCCCGCAGGGCTCGATGCGATGCCTAAGCGAGCAGAACGAGCGCAGCACCCCGTTGATGACGGCGGCGTCAACCCCGAGCTCGAGGGCGACGCAGGAGGCGGCGAGGGCGTCCTCGACGTTGTGGACGCCCTTGATGCCCATCTCGTCAACGCGCAGCAGCTCCGTCTCGAGCGCCTCCAGGCGCACCACCAGGCGCCCGTCGCGCACGAAGGCGGCGAGGGGCGAGCCGGGGTCCGCTCGGGCGTCCAGCGTGAGCGTGCGTACGCCCCGCGCCATGAGGCGGTCGCGGGCGGCGCGACACCAGGGGTCGTCGGCGGAGACGACGGCAAGGTCGCCGCCTCCCAGGTTGGCAAAGATTTTCTCCTTGGCGGCGGCGTAAGCCTCCATGGAGCCGTGCCACTCAAGATGGTCGGGCGTCACATTAAGCAGGCAGGCGACGCGAGGGTGGAACAGGCGCGTCGTCTCGAGCTGAAAGCTCGAGAGCTCGGCGACGAACCAGGTGTCGGCCCCGCGATCGGCGACGCGCTCGATGACGGGCGTGCCGATGTTGCCCACCGCGAGGGCGCCCGCGAGACCCTCGTCGAGCATGAGCTGGGCAAGCGTCGTGGTGGTCGTCTTGCCGTTGGTGCCCGTGACGGCCACCCAGCGCGCGGGACTCTCCCGCCACGCGAGCTCGGGCTCCCCAATGACCTCGTCGGCATGGGCGAGCGCCGCGGCGAAGAACGCCGAGCGCCTTGGTATGCCCGGCGAGACGACGGCAAGGTCAAACCGACCCTCGATGTCGTCCGTTCCCAGCACGCAGCGGACGCCCGCAGACTCGAGCTCGCAGGTCGCGACCCCCGCCCGCGACTGCGCCCCGCCGTAGACCGTGACAGACCCCACGCGCGCAGCGGCCGGCCCCGTCAGGTAGCGGACGACGTCCCTGCCCGTCGCGCCGAGCCCCAGCACTAGGACGTCACCGAGCTGTTTGCGTGATGGCATGTCGTCCCCCTAGCTCAGCTGGAAGTAGAGGGCAAAGCCCAGGGCGGCGAAGGCGGCCGAGACGATCCAGAAGCGGATGACGACCTTCGTCTCGCTCCAGCCGAGCTTCTCGAAGTGATGATGGACGGGCGCCATGAGGAAGACGCGCCGGCCCGTGGACTTGAAGCTCACGACCTGGACGATGACGGAGAGCGCCTCGCAGATGAAGAGGCCGCCCATGACGAGCGAGGTGACCTCCGTCTTGGTGAGGACCGCCAGCGCGGCGAAGGCCCCGCCCAGAGCCAGCGACCCCGTGTCGCCCATGAAGATTGACGCGGGATAGCAGTTGTGCCAGAGGAAGCCCGTGCAGGCGCCCGCGATGGACGCCGCGAAGACGGCAAGGTCGCTCGACCCGAATCTAAAGGCGACCATGGCCATGGCCAGCATGGTCACGAGCACGCAGCCTCCCGCAAGGCCGTCGAGGCCGTCGGTGAGGTTGACGGCGTTGGAGAGCCCCGCCATGAGCAAGAAGACGAAGGCCACGTAGAGCCACGGCACCAGGACGACGGCGTCGCCCAGGCTCACGACGGTCGTGAGGATGCCCAGGTCAATCGTGAGACCTCCCGGAAACTCGATCGTGGGCGACGTGCCGCAGGCGTTGACGGCGTAGAGGCAGAACGCCACCGACACCGTGACGAGGCCCGCCATCTTCTGGGGCGGCGTGAGTCCGAGTGAGCGCTTGTGGGCCACCGACTCGATGTCGTCCATGAGGCCGAGGGCGCCCGTGGCGAGCATAACGACCAGGGCCAGGACGATCTCGGGCGTCAGGCGGGACTGGATGAGGCAGGTGACGACCACGCCCAGAAGGATGATGACGCCGCCCATGGTGGGGGTTCCCTGCTTCTGGAGGTGACGCTGGGGGCCGTCGGCGCGAATCTGCTGCCCCACCCCCTCGTGACGCATGAGCCGGATGAAGACGGGCATGAGGGCGCCCGTCAAGAACGCCGAGAGCGCGGCGGCGATGAACACCTGATAGGTGGGATAGCTGGGGTTGCCGAGCATCAGGCAAGCACCTCCCGGACAAACGCGTCAAGACCGGCAGAGCGCGAGGCCTTGACCAGGACAAGGTCACCCTCGACGAGGACGGGGGCGATGACGCGAGAGACCTCGTCGACGTCGCCCGCGCGCTCGAGGCGGTCGGGCGAGAACCCCATCGTCAGGGCGGCGTCCGCCATGCGCGAGGCGAGGCGTCCGCCCACGAGGACCAGCAGGTCAGGATTGGCGGCGGCGGCGTAGGCGCCCACATAGTCGTGGAGGCGGTCCGCCTCGTCGCCCAGCTCCGCCATCTCGCCCAGCACCGCGACGCGCCGCCCCGCGCAGTCCATCGAGCGGAGCACGTCAAGGGCGGCTGCCATGGAGTTGGGGCTGGCGTTGTACGAGTCGTCTATGACGCGCGCCTTGCCCGGGCGCGACCGCAGCTCAAGGCGCATGCTCGTCTGGGGCATGCTCGCGATGGCGTCGAGGGCCTCGGCGCGGTCGACCCCGAGCAGGACGACCATGGCCATGGCCATCAGGACGTCAGAGACGACGTGACGCCCCGGCACGCCCAGCGTGACCCTCTGGCGCCATCCGTCAGCGCAGACGAGGTCAAACGTGGCGCGACCCTGGTCGTCCAGGCTCAGGCGCTCCGCGTGGGTCAGGGCGTCGTCCCTGTCGCCCACGTAGGCGACGCGCACGCCGGCGGGACGAGCGTAGTCGCCCTCGATGAGAGCGGCAAAGTCGTTGTCCACGCCCAGGACGAGACGGGAGGGCGCCCGACCTGCGGCGTCGTCGGACGGACGCATCCCCACGAGGATCTCGGCCTTGGCGCGGGCGATGTTCTCGCGCGAGCCAAGCAGGCCGATGTGGCTGGTGCCCACGTTGGTCACCAGGGCGAGGTCGGGCCGGGCGCACGTGGAGAGGCGCGCGAGCTCGCCGGCATGGTTCATGCCCATCTCGCAGACGAGGACCTCGTCCTCGGGCGAGGCGGACAGGATGGTCAGCGGGAGCCCCAGCAGATTGTTGAAGTTGCCCTTGGTGGCATGGACCGCAAAGCGACGGGACAGGGCCCGCGCCAGCATGTCCTTGGTGGTCGTCTTGCCCACCGACCCCGTGACGCCGATGAGCGTCCACTGGGGGTTGCGCGCGCGCCACAGGGCGGCGAGGCGCAGCATGAGCTTTTCGGGGTCGTCTCCCTCGGCGCGCACGAGGGCGCTGCCGGCCGCGAGTGCCCGCCGCCTGAGCGCGTCGGTCGCGGGGCGCGTGAGCACGACCGCGGCGGCGCCGGCGTCGAGGGCGGCGGCGGCAAAGTCGTTGCCGTCAACGCGCTCGCCGGGAAAGCAGACGAAGAGCCCGCCCTCGACCACGGCACGAGAGTCGGTCGTGACGCCGCGCAGGGGGATGGAGGGGCTGCCGCAAAGGAGCGTCGCACCCGTCGCGCGGCACAGCTCGCTGACGGTGGTCTCAAGCATGGTCGTTGGCCTTCCTTTCCTGCCTACGCGTCGGGCGGTATGCCCAGATCGGCAAGTGACGCACCCATGATAGACGAGAAGAGCACGGCGGCGGAGCTCTGCGCGAGGTAGGGCGTGCCGTTGAGCCCCACGTAGACGAGAACCTTGGCGTCAGCGGCGGGGGCGAAGCCTATGAGGGACGAGACGTAGCTCGCCGCCGCGTAGCCGCCCGACTCGTCCGCCTGCTCGCCCGTGCCGGTCTTGCCCGCCACGTCATACCCCTTGACCTGGGCCGAAGTTGCGGTGCCCTCCTGCACGACCGTACGCATCATGTCGGTCACCTGGTCAGCCGTCTCCTTTGACACGGCGGTGCCGGGGCTGTCCCAGGCGACCTTCTCGCCCCCCTTGCTGACGAGGAAGTGAGGCGTCTCGAGCGTCCCGTCGTTGGCGAGGGCGCCGACGGCCTTGACCATCTGCATCATGGGAAAGGCGAGCGACTGGCCGAAGGACATGGCGCCCACGCTCGCCCCGTCATACTCGTCACGCGCCTTCACGATGCCCGCCGCCTCGCCCGGAAAGTCGACGCCGCTTGGCTGCCCTATGCCAAACTTCGAGATGCCGGCGGCAAAGTTGTCGGCCCCGATGGTCCCCTGCGCGATCAGGGAGGTACCCGCGTTGGACGAGCGTCGCAGCACCTCGCGGACGGTCATGTCCATCGTGTAGTCGCGGCCGTCGTCATCCCTGACGTAGTCGTCACCGACCTTGGTCCTGGCCGGCACCGAGTAGCGGGTGTCGGGGGTGATGAGCCCGTCGTCGATGCCGACGGCCATGGTGATCAGCTTGAAGATCGACCCGGGCTCGAAGGAGGACGAGACGGGCTTGAGGCTGAGCGCCCCCTCCTCGATGGTCGAGGTGTCCGTGATCGCAAGCAGGGGCGTCGAGCAGGCCGCCAGGATCTCGCCGGTCGCGGGGTCCGTCACGACCACCGAGCCGGACGCGGCCTTGTACGTGGAGACGCCGCTCCTGATGACCCGCTCGGAGACCTCCTGGATGTCGATGTCGAGCGAGATGACGATGTCGGTGCCGCGCTTGGCCTCAATGACCTGGCTGGCGCCCCCCGCGACGGGCGTGCCGTCCTGGCCCACCTCCATGGTCATCGTGCCGTCGGTGCCCGCGAGCACGTCGTTGTAATAGAGCTCCAGGCCCGAGAGGCCGTCGCCGTCCGTGCCGACGACGCCCAGGACCTGCCCGCCCACGTCGCCGTGGGGATACTGACGCTTGCTGTCGGGAAGGTAGTAGACGCCCCTCACGTTGGCCGCGGACAAGTCCTCCTTGAGCCTCTCGGCCTTGTCCTTGTCAACCTTGCGCCTCACGTAGGAGAAGCTCGCGTCGGCCGAGAGGCTCGCGACGTAGGACGACGCGTCCCCCCCCAAATCAGCCGCCAGGACGCGGGCGGCGGCGGTGACGTCCTCGATCTCGCGGGGGTTGCAGTAGACGGTGGTGCAGTCCACGCTGATGGCGAGGACGTTGCCGTTGCGATCATAGATGGTGCCACGCCTGGCCTCGATGGCCACCTCGTTGGAGCTGAGGCTCGCGGCGGCGGCCCTCAGCGCGGGGGCGTCAACGACCTGGAGCCAGATCAGCTTGGCGCAGACGATTCCGACCACGGCGGCGAGGGCGAAGGCGAGCACGGAGCGACCCGCCTCGAAGCGGGCGTCATCAATGCGGGGGGTCTCATCGTCACCATGGAGCCGAAGAGGGGCCTCGTCAAAGGAAGCCCCCCCTCCACGCGTCCCCGAAAGACCGGAATATGTGCGTCTGCGTCTCACGTGTTGAGAGTGTACGACAACGACCGTGAAAACTAGCCCTGGGAGAGAGTCTGCGCATTTCCTGCAGAGCCCCGGGCCTGCGCCGCGCTCGTCGAGGCCACCATCCCGTAGTTCTCCGTGGCGATGCTCTCGATCCGCGAGGAGGCGCGCAGCTGGGACTGGGCCATGAGAAGGCCCGTGTTGAGCGCCTGCGCGTCGGCGATGGAGCTCTGCGTCTGCGCGTTTGCCTGCATGCTCGAAACCGTCATGATCGAGACGGCCACGCGCCCGCTGCCCACGACGACCACGAAGGCCATGCAGGCGAGAAAGGCCTTGATGCGCGCGAGGAACGCCCGCGACACGCCGCGTCGCGCCTCGGCGTCCAGGCCGCCGCCGCGAAGCACCTCGAACGTGGCGCGCTCGTCATGTCGTGGCTGCGCCTCCAGGACGTCGAGGCGATATGCGGCCGATCCGAGGTAGGCCATCGTAAGCTCTCCTTGCGTCGCGTCCTTGAGAGGCGCGTGGTGGTGTGTGGGTAGTTCGTCTGAGCTGCGGTGTGATGCGGTGGTGCTGCGGTGGTGCTTTACGTCGGGCCGAAACCCGAGGTCATCCGATGCCCTACGTGCTCGTGACGTCCAGCTTGACCGCCACGCGCAGCAGGGCGCTGCGCGACCGTGGGTTGGCCGCGACCTCCTCGTCGCTCGCGACGAGAGGCCTCTTCGTCCTCACCTTGACTATCGGCACGTGACCGCAGGCGCACACGGGCAGGTCGGGAGGGCAGACGCAGCCCTGCGACAGCTCATGGAACACGTGCTTGACGATGCGGTCCTCCAGCGAGTGATACGAGATGACGGCAATCCTGCCGCCCGCGTTCGCCCACCTGACGGCGGCCCTGAGGCCCTGGTCAAGCGCCTCGAGCTCATGGTTGACCTCGATGCGCAGGGCCTGGAAGGTCTTGCGCGCCGGGTGTCCGCCATGACGCCGCCCGGCCGCGGGGATCGCGGACTTCACGATCTGGGCCAACCGTAGCGTCGTCTCGATGGGCCGCCTCTCTCGCTCCCGCACGATGAGGCGAGCGATGCGGGGAGCGAACCTCTCGTCGCCGTACATGCGCAGAATCCGGACGAGGTCTGCTTCGTTGTAGGTGTTCGTGACCTCTGCTGCGGTAAGGGTGCCATTGTCCGGATCCATGCGCATGTCCAACGGGGCATCCTCGTTATATGAGAAGCCCCTCTCCGGGATGTCGAGTTGCGGGGACGAGACGCCGAGGTCAAACAGGAAGCAATCAACCCCTATGACCTCAGCTCCGACGAGGAGCTGGTCAAGCGAGCCGAAGTTTCCCTTGAGGAGGCGCGTGCGCGCCTGGGGGAGCTCCGTCTCAAACCGTGCCGACGCCGCCGTGAGGGCCATGTCATCCTGGTCGATGCCAATGGACAGGCCATCCGGCTGCACGCGCCGCGCGAGCTCGATGGAATGTCCCGCCCCGCCCAGGGTGCAGTCACAGACGACCTCTCCCGGTCGGGGTCCCAGCTCGCGCACGACCTCGTCGATCATCACCGGTTCGTGCCGATATTCCCTTGTCAAGGCACTCCCCCCTAGTCGGTGAACATCAGGTCCTCAAGATCCTCGTCCAGCTCGTCAAGCTGCGCGTCCAAGCTCGGCGCGTCCCAGATCTCAAAGTGGTCGATGTTGCCGACGATGGCCACCTCGCGCTCGATGCCGCACTTCTCGATCGCGGCGGCGTCCACCTTGCCCAGGGCAAGCCTGCCGGCCGAGTCGACGTCGACCGTGACGGTCTTCGAGGCGAGCGCACGGCGCAGCTTGTCGTCCTTCCGGTTGCGCGGGTTGAACCCGCCGGGAAAGAAGCTGTCAATCCACGCCTGATGGCTCTCGGGGGTAAAGCCAAAGAGCGCGCCTCCCACGGGGACCAAGCAGACCTGGTCGCCGACCTGCTTGCGGAAGCTTGCGGGAAGGGTGACCCGAGACTTGGCATCCAGGTTGTGCTTGTAGGTGCCGGTCAGGTACATCCCTCTCCCCCTTCGCTCCTGTCGGGGACTCCCGTTTGAAGGCGTGACTCAACTATACGGTCAAGAGAAACACCTTGCAACACTTTCCGACACTTTGCCCCTCAGACGGTCTATATTTTGCAGACGACGGGCAATGGTGACGAATCTTCCTACCATATCTAGCGAGAACAGGTGTTTGTTGGCACAAACGCCAGGAAGCCTTGGAACAGGCAAGGCGCCTCATATGTGAAGAATGTGTGTTTTAGCAGGTAGAAGTCATAAAAACTGCCGTCAGACGTCAGCGGGGCGTCGTCTGGATGGTGGGAGGTTGTCCCATCGACCCACACGTCCCGGTAGGACGCGGACGCGCCCGGCGCGGCGGGCCTCAGACGGTCAGCTTTGCGCCCGGGGATGCGCCTCCAGGTACACCATCCTCACGTGCGTGCGGTCCACATGCGTGTACAGCTGCGTGGTCGCGACGCTGGCATGGCCCAGCAGCTCCTGCACCACGCGCAGGTCGGCCCCTCCCTCAAGGAGGTGCGTCGCGAAGCTGTGCCTCAAGGCGTGGGGATGCAGGCCCTCCACGCCCACCATGCGGCCGTAGCGCTCGACGATGCGGTGGGTCGCCTGACGCGTGATGCGAGTGCCCCTCTGGCTCAGGAACACCGCCTGGGTCGTCCTGCCGTGCGCCTGGAGCACGGCGCGCCAATCCCCCAGATAGCGGGCGAGGGCCGCCTGTGCCGTGCCCAGCAGGGGAACCAGGCGCTCCTTGGATCCCTTGCCCAGCACGCGGACGAGCTCGTCGTCCAGCGACAGGTCCCTCAGGTCGAGCCCGCACAGCTCGGACACCCGCAGGCCGCAGCCGTACAGCACCTCGAGCATGGCCTTGTCCCGATGGAAGCGGGCCACGTTGTCATAGCCGAGCGTGCCCCCCGCGCGCGGCGTGGGCGCAGGCTCCTGAGAGAATGGCTGGTCAAGCAGGGCAAAGACGCGCTCACGCGAGAGGGTCTCGGGCAGACGCTCGGGCTTCTTGGGCAGCGGGACGTCAGCTGCGGGCTGGGCGTCGGAGACCTGCTCGCTCACCATGAAGCGATGGAAGCCCTTGATGGCCGAAATCGCCCGCTGCACCGACGAGGCGGCGAGCCCGCGCTCGCCCAGTCGGGCGACGTACGCCTCGATCAGCCCCCTCGTGACGTCGTCGGGCAGGCTGACGCCCCTCTCGCCCATAAACGCCAGGTATCGGTCAAGGTCGCGCGCGTAGGCCTCCACCGTGCGCGGCGAGCTCCCCCGCTCGACGCTCAGGTAGTCAAGATACTCCAGACGCGCGGCAGCCAGGTCCAAGCCCTCACCCGGCCAAGGTCGCAGGCACGACCTCGCGGCGGGCGACGCCCTCGTGGCGGGCGATGGCGGCGCGCACGAACTCCCTGAACAGGGGCGCCGGCTTCGTCGGACGGCTCTTGAACTCGGGATGGGCCTGGCTGGCGACGAACCAGGGGTGGACGTCCTCGGGAAGCTCGACCATCTCGACGAGCCGGTCGTCGGGTGACAGGCCGCCAATGACGAGACCCGCCTCGACGAGCTGCTTGCGGTAGGCGTTGTTGACCTCAAAGCGATGCCGATGGCGCTCGTAGACGAGCTCCTTGCCGTAGGCCTCCAGCGCCAGGGGCCCCAGGACCTTGCAGGGATAGGCGCCCAGGCGCATGGTGCCGCCCTTGTCGGTGACGTCCTGCTGGTCGGGCATGAGCCCGATGACCGGATGGGGGCACGCGGGCTCGAACTCGGCGGAGTTGGCATGCGCAAGGCCGCAGACGTTGCGGGCAAACTCGGACACGGCGACCTGCAGCCCCAGGCACACGCCCAGGTACGGGATGCCCCGCGTGCGGGCGAGGCCGGCCGAGAGGATCTTGCCCTCGACGCCGCGTTTGCCAAAGCCGCCCGGCACCAGGATGCCGTCGGCGTCCGCCAGGACCTCGGCGACGTTGGTCGCGTCGAGCTCCTCGCCATCGACGAGCTCGATGTCAACGTTGCGCCCGTAATACACGCCCGAGTGATGTAGCGCCTCGATGACGGAGAGGTAGGCGTCGGGGAGCTGGACGTACTTGCCCACGACCTTGATGCTCACCCGGTCCACGACGGCGCTGGCGCCGTGCATGCGGTCCGTGAAGCTCGTCCAGTCCGCGAGGTCGCCGGGGCGCGCCTCAAGGCCGAGCTTCTCGAGCACCTTTGCGTCAAAGCCCTGGCAGGCGAGGTGGGCGGGCACGTCGTAGATGGACGGGCAGTCGGAGTTCTCAAAGACGCAGTCCTCGTCGACGTCGCAGAAGTGGGCGATCTTGGCACGGATGGCGGCGTCCACCTCGTGGTCCGAGCGACAGACGATGAGGTCGGGCTGGATGCCCATGGAGCGCAGCTCCTTGACGGAGTGCTGCGTGGGCTTGGTCTTGACCTCGTGGGCGGCGGCGATGTAGGGGACGAGGCTCACGTGGATCACGAGCGTGTTGCGCGAGCCCTTCTCCTTGCGAAACTGCCTGATGGCCTCCACGAAGGACTGCCCCTCTATGTCGCCGATCGTGCCGCCCAGCTCGGTGATCACGACGTCGGCCTGGGTCTGCTCCTCGATGCGCAGGAAGCGGTGCTTGATCTCGTCCGTGACGTGAGGAATGACCTGCACCGTGCCGCCCAGGAAGTCGCCGGCGCGCTCGCGGCTGATGAGAGACTGGTAGATGAGGCCCGTGGTGAAGTTGGACTCGCGCGTGAGGTTCTCGTCGATGAAGCGCTCGTAGTGGCCCAGGTCGAGGTCGGTCTCCTTGCCGTCCTCGGTGACGAAGACCTCGCCGTGCTGGAACGGGCTCATGGTGCCCGGATCGACGTTGAGGTAGGGGTCCGCCTTCTGCATCATGACCTTATAGCCCCGCGCCTTGAGAAGGCGGCCCAGTGAGGCCGCCGTGATGCCCTTGCCCAGGGACGAGACCACGCCGCCCGTGACGAAGATGTGCTTGGTCATAGCCGAAGCCTCCCGTAAGAGATGTCCTGACGCTTTTACGGGAGACAATGATAACCCTACGTCAGCCCGAGCAGCTGCCGGGCATGGGCAATCGACACATCGCTCTCATCTCCGGCGAGCATGCGGGCGACCTCGCGGACGCGCTGCTCGCCCTCGACGAGGCGCAGCGTGGTCTGAGGGTGCGCCCCCGCGCTCTTCTCGACCACGTAGTGACGCATCCCCACGACGGCGACCTGCGGCAGGTGCGTGACGACGATGACCTGGTGGGTCCGGGCGAGACGGGCGAGGACCTGCGCCAGGGCGACGGCCGCGGAGCCGCCGACGCCGGCGTCGATCTCGTCGAAGACGAGCGTCTCGACGCCGTCGGCGTCGCCGAGGACCGCCTTGCAGGCCAGCATCACGCGGCTGACCTCGCCTCCCGAGGCGATCTTGCGCAGCGGCCTGGCCAAGAGTCCGGCTGCGGGGCGATAGAGCAGCTCGACCTCGCTGGGACCGTCCTCGGCCCAGAGCCGGCGGGGCCGGCGACTCATGTCCATCTCGACCTGCGCCGTGCCCATCTCGAGGAAGCGCAGCTGCTCGTTGATGGCCGCCATCAGTCGGGGCGCGGCAAGGCCCCGCACGCGGTCGAGCTCGTCGGCCGCCGCGTCGAGCCGCGCCTCCGCCGCGTCGAGCGCCGAGCGCGCCCCCTTCAGGCGACGGCCTCCGTCGCGGGCCGACTCCACGAGCTCAAGGGCGGCACGCCGACGCGCAAGAACGTCGTCCATGCCGGGGCCAAAGCGACGCATGAGGCCCTGGAGCTGGGCCATGCGCTCCTGCATGCGCGCCAGGGCCTCCTCGTCCACGTCCACCCCGTCGCCGTAGCGCCTGAGCTCGCTCGCGACGTCGCCCATGTCGATGAGGGCGCTCTCAAGGGAGGAGGCGAACCCCTCGAGGCGCGCGTCGAAGCCGGCCGCGTCGCGCAGGCCCTGAATGACGTCCGAAAGGGCGTCCTCCACGCCGCCGTCGCCCACAATCGCGTCGTGGGCCCCCGTCGCGGCCCGCAAAAGCGTGTCGGCATGCTCAAAGCGCGGCAGCTCCTCCTCGATCCGCTCGAGCTCCCCCTCAAGCGGGGCGACCTCGTCGATGCGCTCGAGCGTGAAGCTGGCGTCCTCGAGCCGGGCGTCGGCGGCCTGGGTCAGCTCGCGCAGGCGCCTCAGCTCGGCGCGGGCGGCGCGGGCGGCCACAAGGGCCTGGCCGTAGGCGACGCGCGCGGGGCCGACCTCGTCTGCGGCCCAGGCGTCGAGAAGATCGACGTGCGTCTCGCGCCGCATGAGCCGCTGATGCTCGTGCTGGCCGCAGAGGTCGATGGAGGCCCCGACGCCCTCGGCGAGCTCGCGCACCGAGGCCACGCGCCCGTCGATCCGCACACGCCCGCGGCCGTCCGCCCCCACGCCCCTGCTCACCACCACGCCGTCAGGGTCCCCGCCGCGCAAAAAGAGGCGGCCCTCGACCAGCAGCCCCTGCGCGCCCTCGCGCACCGAGCCGGCGTCGGCGCGCTCACCCATGATCAGCTTGACGGCAGTGAGCAGCGCGGTCTTGCCCGTACCGGTCTCGCCGGTCAGAACCGTGAGGCCGGATGCGGGCTCGATCGTCGCCTCGCGGATGAGGGCGACGTCTCGTACGGCAAGCTCGTCAATCATGACCGGCTGTCCCCATAGAACACGCGCGAGACGCTCCGATAGAAGCTCTGGACGCTGCGGTCGAGCAGGATGACGTCACCGGGACCGCGTCTGACGGCGACGCGCTCGCCCCAAAGCCCCTCGCCGATGGGCTGGCCGTCCGCAAAGAAGAGGCGCTCCGACGCGCGCTCCCGCGTGATCTGAATCTCGACGACGTCGTCGGGCGCGGTGATGAACGCGCGCGCCCTGATGGAGTGCGGAGCCACCGGCACGCAGATCATCCCCGTGCATTCCGGCGTCACGATGGGGCCGCCCGCGGCGAGGGCATAGCCCGTCGAGCCGGTGGCGGTGGACACCACGAAGCCGTCGCCGCGAAGGCGGTCGATGTGGTGGCCCGAGACGGACACGTCAAACGCGATCATGTCGCCCTTGACGCCGTGGGTGAGCGCCAGGTCGTTGAGGGCGAAGCGCCGTTCCACGAACTCGGAGCCGTCAGGCTTGGTGAAGGTCGCCCGTATGTCGAGCGTGGCGCGATGCGACGCGTGCATCGTGCCGTCGAGCGCCGACTGCACGACCTCGACGAGCTCGTCCGGCCCGCCGCAGGTCAAGAAGCCCAGATGGCCGTACGAGAGCCCCACGATGGGAATCTCGGCGTACTCCACGATGCGCGCCGCACGCAGCAGGGTGCCGTCCCCGCCCAAGGACACCACGAGGCCGACGCCCTCTAGGTCGACGACGCGGTCGGGAAACAGCTTCTTGTCATGGGCCCAGCGCACCTCGACGCCCTCACCCTCGAGCCAGGCGGCAAGGCGGCTGGCGCCCCCGACGGCCTCGGGGCGCGAGTAGTTGGGAACGAGAAGAACCCTCATGTCGCCGCCTTTCCCTAAACTGATGGACCTGGCCATGGGCCACCTGCAGTGTAGCATCCCCATGGCATGGCTGCGGCGCGTGCGACCCGTCCGTGCGCGCTAGGCAACGACGCAGGCGCCCCGCAGCACGACCGCCTCAAGGTCAAGGTCGCCCTCGGCGTCGGCGCTCCGCCCCGCCGCCCGAGCCAGCAGCAGGAACTCCCGGTTTCCCTTGTGCCCGCGCAGGGGGCTCGGACAGGCCGCGCGGGGCGAGAGCCCCCGCTCGACGCAGGCGGCCGCCACGCTCCTGAGGGCCCCGACCTGCACGTCCGCGTCACGCACGACCCCGCCCTCGCCCACGTCGGCGCGAGCTGCCTCGAACTGGGGCTTCACCAGCGTCAGGAACGACCCGTCCGAAGCCAGCAGATGCGCCACGGCAGGCAGCACCGTCCTGACCGAGGTGAAGGAGACGTCGCAGACCGCCAGGTCGATGCTCCCCGCCCGCTCGGGCGTGGGCAGGTCAACCACGTTGGTGCGCTCAAGCAGCTCCACCCGGGCGTCGCATCGAAGCGACCAGGCAAACTGTGCATAGCCGACGTCGACGGCAAGGACGCTGCGCGCCCCATGCCTGAGCAGGCAGTCGGTGAAGCCGCCCGTCGAGCAGCCCACGTCAAGGCAGGCGAGCCCCGTGGGGTCCACCCCGAACGCCTCGAGGCCCCGCTCGAGCTTGAGGCCGCCGCGACCCACGTAGGCGCTGCCGCCGCGCACGTGGACGTCGAGGTCCTCGCGGACGCGCTCCCCCGCAAAGCTCAGGCGCCTGCCCGCGGCCGAGACGTCGCCGGCCATGATGGCCCGCAGCGCCTCGTCCGTCGTGGAAAACAACGAGCGCCTGACGAGCAGCTCGTCCAGGCGCAGCTTGGAAACCTTGTCCCGTCCGGCGGCCACGGGCGCCTCACCCCTCGGAGGCGTCCGTGACGTGGCCGGAGCGTCCCTCGGCGGGACGCGCGGCCTCGCCCGCCGCGAGGGTCGCGGCCTCGCGGGACGAGAGCTCGGTCATGTCAACCAGGTCGACGGCCTTGGATCCCAGGGCGACCGCCTCCTCGAACAGGTCGAGGGAGCGCTCGAGCGAGGCGTCCTTGTCCCGCACGGCGGCGATGATCTCGTCAAGGCGGCCCTGAATCGTCTCGATGTCGTGATAGCCGGCGGCATCCGGGCGCGTCATGCCAGGGCCTCCCCGTCGTGCGGGGCCGCAAGGGCCGTCCGGGCGCCCTCGGCCGGCGTGGCTGCTGCCGGCCTCTCGTCGGCGCCGTCGCCGTCAGACGTGCCCCCCTCGCATGCCGCCTGCTCGGCCATGGCGCGCTCCACGGCGAGGCGGGCCTGGCCGATGACGTCGTCGCCCTGCTCGATGCGGTCGGCGACCCTGCCGAGAACCCCGTTCACGAAGCGCGAGGAGTCATCGGTGCCGTATGCCTTTGCCAGCTCGACGCCCTCGTCGATGGCCACGGAGACGTCAACCGCGTCGACGGCGAGCATCTCGAAGAGGGCGAGCCTGAGCAGGTTGCGGTCAAGCGAGGGCATGCGCGAGACGCCCCAGTTGGGAGAGGTCTCGTCCAGGATGTGGTCGAGCGGGACCCTGAGCGCGTCGCAGCCGCAGGCGAGCTCCCGGGCATAGTCATCGACGATGCCCGACGCCTCGACGACCTCGTAGGAACCGCCGTGCCCGTCCGCGACGAAGCAGCCGGCCGGGCCCATGTCAAAGGCGAGGGGCTCCTCCCTGCGGGAGAGGGCGCACACGTAGCCCTCGCGGGCGTCATCCCAGACCAGCAGCTTGAAGCCGTGCGCACGCACGGCGAGCAGACCCTGGTCGCCCACGGCGCGCAGGCGCACGCGGACGAAGTCGCCGGCGGCCTCGCCGTCGGTCCGGCTTCCCGCGAACTCGCTCCACACCCAAACCTTGCCGTCGTCGGGGTCCTCGAGCACGTTGGGCCTGCCGGGGCGGACGCGGGCGATGACGTAGTCGCCGGGCACGGCGCCCGAGACCACGTACGAGCACGACAGGACGTCCCTGACGCTCCTGCGTGAGAACTCGGCCTGGTACAGCAGCTGGACGGCCTGGCTGCGGGCGAGGGTGCGCCCGCGGAAGCAAGTCTCTGACACGTCCTTACTCCTTGGGAAAGACAAGGCTGTCGATGCAGACGTCAACGGCCTTGGGCTCGACGCCCACCTGCTCGCGGATGGCCGCGGCGACGGCCTGGCGCACGTTTGAGGCGAGCGCGACGAACGGGTAGCCGTAGAAGACCGCCAGATGTACGGTCACGCGCAAATCACCGCCCTCGACGACGGATTCCACGGCCGCCTCGGGAGAGGTGCTCTTGCTGGTGAACACCGAGATGAGGCTGGAGGCGATGTCGTTTCCCCCCACGCGCACCACTCCCTCGACCCTCTCGGCGGCGAGGGTCACGATGGTGGTGAGGACGTCCCTCGACACGCCTATGCCGGCAACGAGGAGTTCGGATTCGCTCATCTTGTTCCTTTCGACGTGGGGCGCACGCGGGCGCCGTCTCGACCTTGTAGTATACCCGCACACGGGTCGATAGGGCCCCTAGGGCAGGGGACCCGCGTGCCGCCGCGGCACGCAGGTCCCGTCGTGAGTCATGGGCGAAGGACGCTAGACACGCGAGACGAACTTGCCGTCTCGGGTGTCCACCTTGATGCGCTCGCCCTGGTTGAGGTACATGGGAACCTGGATGGTGGCGCCGGTCTCGATGACGGCGGGCTTGGTGCCGCCTTGGACGGTGTCACCCTTGAAGCCCGGGTCGGTCTGCGTGATCTCCACCTCCACGAAGGTGGGGGGCTGGACGGCGTAGAGCACGTCGTTGGCGTATTGCAGCAGGCAGACGTCGTTCTCCTTGAGGAACTTCACGTTGTCGCCCACCAGGTCCTTCTCGACGGGAATCTGCTCAAAGGACTCCATGTCCATGAACCAGAAGGTGTCGCCGTCGCTGTAGAGGTACTGCATCTCGCGCGTCTGCATGTTGACGCTGTCAAACTTGGCGGACTGCTGGAAGTTCTCCTCGTTCACGCGGCCCGTGCGGATGTCACGATACTTGGTGCGCACGTAGGTGTTGCCCTTGCCCGGCTTGACGTGCTGGGCTTCGAGAATGACGCAGTCCTTGCCCTTGATGTTGACGCCGAGGCCCACCTTGAGGTCATTGATGCTGAGAGTTGCCACAAAAAGCTCGCTTTCTCGATGCGTCCAGCCCCGCGAAGGTCCAGACATCACTCAACGTTCGTCGCAAGTATACCGCCCCACCCCGCCGCTCGCACAAACGGGCGGGCGGCTCCACAGACAACGCAGGCCCCCAGGGGAGGCCTGCCCGTCATGCGGCCTGAGCGCTGGCCTGGCGAAGGGAGGCGTGGAGCTCGGCCAGGGCGAACTGCGCCCCCAGGGCGAGGCCGATCATACCTCCCGTGGAGGCGTTGAAGGCGATACTCGCCCCGATGCCCACCAGAACGGCCAACACGGCCACCAGGGGCGCGATCACCATCATGCGCCACAGGCTGTCCGTGATGAGACGCGCCGTGGCGCCCGGGGTCACGAGCAGGGCGACAGACAGGATGATGCCCACGGCCTGGAGCGAGATGACCACGGTCACGGCGAGGGCGACGAGCAGCAGCCTGCCGAGCCGGCGAGGCCGCAGGCCCAGGGCCTGGGCGTGGTCAGGATCAAATGCGAGGAGCGCCAGATCCCTCCTGCGGACCGCCACCCAGAGCAGGACGATCGCCCCCAGGACGAGCAGCTGCGCCTGATCCTGGGGCGTGACGCCCAAAAGATTCCCAAAGAGGATGTGGGTGAGGTTCACCTGGCTGGGCACCTTGGACACGAGCACGGTCCCCAGGGAGAAGAGCGTCGTGAAGACGATGCCCATGGAGGTGTCCGAGGAAAGAGCGCGCCCCTCCCCCACGCGCTCCATGAGGGCCACAGCCACCAGGGCAGCCGCCAGGGCGCCAAAAAGGTACGGCACCCCCAGCACATAGGAGAGGACCACGCCGGGGAGAACGGCGTGCGAGACGGCGTCGCCCATGAGCGACCAGCCCAGATGTATCACAAGGCAGCTGATGGTGCCACAGACGAGCGCGATGGCGATGCCCGCGACGAGGGCGCGCTGGATGAAGCCGAGGCTGAGGAGCTCCGCGATTCCCAGGGCCCCCATCTCAGGCCACCATCCCCGTGGCAAAGCGAGCGTCCACGCCGAAGGCGCGCTCGATGGCGGCGGGGCTGAGCGCCTGGCGCGCGGGCCCCTGGCAGATGACCGTCCTGTCCAGGAGCGCCGCCTCGTCGAAGGACGTTGCCGCCATCCGTAGGTCATGCACGGCGGCAAGAACGCACACGCCATCCTGCGCGAGCTCGCGCAGGAGCCCGGCGATCGTCGCCTCCGAGCGCTTGTCAACGCCGGCAAAGGGCTCGTCAAGAAGGAGGTGGCGCGCGCCCTGGGCGATGCCGCGCGCGACGAACATGCGCTTCGCCTGTCCTCCCGAGAGCTCGCCAACCTGACGTTGCCGCAGCTCCCAGAGGTCGCAACGCCTCAGGGCCTCCTCCACGGCGCGACGGTCGGCGTCTCGGGGGGTCCTCGTGAGGCCCATGAGGGCGTAGCGGCCCATCATGGCCACGTCCTCGACGCAGAGGGGAAAGCTCGCGCTTGTGGCGTCCCTCTGGGGGACGTACCCCACGAGTCCCCTCCCCAGGACGGCGTTTACGTCTCGCCCGTCGTAGCTGACCCGGCCCCTCTGGGGCGTCAGCTGGCCGACGAGCAGCTTGAAGAGGGTTGACTTTCCGGCTCCGTTTGCTCCGACGAGGGCGCAGAGGCTCCCCGGGGCAAGCTGGAGGCTCACCCCCCTGAGCGCCCACTCCCTCGATCCCGCATAGCGGTAGCTGACATCATCCACCCCTATGGCAGGGGCGCCACTCAGGACGTCGCTCATCTCGCGCCCCCTTTCGCGAGCCCCTCGATGATGACGTGGGCGTCGTGCCTCAAGAGCTCGAGATACGTGGGTACGGGGCCGTCCGCGGCGGAAAGTGAGTCCACGTAGAGCATGTGGTCGGCATCGGTCCAGAGCGTGGCGCCCGTCTCGTCCGCAACCTGTCGCATGGGCTTGGGGCTCACCGTTGACTCGCAGAAGACCGCGGGCACGGCGGCGGCTCGCACGCCGGCGACGACGGCCGCCACCTGCTGCGGCGTGCCCTCGTTCTCGGCGTTGACCGGCCAGAGGTACAGCTCCCTCAGGCCCGTGTCGCGGCAGAGATACGAGAACGCCCCCTCGCAGGTCACAAGGGTGCGCTGGCCCTCGGGAAGCTGGGAGAGGCCCTCCCTGAGCTCGTCCGACACGCCATCCAACTCGCGCTTGTACGCCTCGCCGTTTTTTCGGTACTCGTCGGCATGGGCACGATCGAGCTCGCAGAAGGCCGTGACGATGTTGTCGACGTATGTCTTCCCGTTGGCGGGAGACATCCACGCGTGGGGGTTGGCGTTGCCGGCGTACTCCCCCTCCGCGATCCTCATCGGCTCGACTCCGTCAGAGAGCGTGACGCGTCGCGCGTGTGAGTCGGTCATGAACCGCTCGAACCACCGCTCGAGGCCCAGTCCGTTGTCAAGCACGAGGTCGGCGTCCGCGGCGCGGGCGATGTCCTCGGGAGTGGGTTCGTAGTCGTGGATCTCGGCCCCCGGCCTGGTGATGGACTGGACGTCCAGGTGGTCGCCGGCTATGGTCTGCGCCATGTCCTGGATGACGGTGAACGTGGTCAGGACCTTGGGCTTGCGGTCGGCGCCCGCCGTGGGCCCCGAGGGGCAGGCGCTCAGGAGGCTGAGGGAAAGGACGACCCCCAGAAGCGCGAGAAGCGCGCCCGCGCAATGTCTTTTCAGGCGTTTGTAGGAAGGGAGGGCTTGGGTGGCTGGCAGTCGCATGACCGCTCCAATCTTGCTTGACTAAAGTTAGCCTTATTTAACTTTTAGGTGATTCTAATCCCCTCCCCTGAAAGTTTCAAGCCCTCCCGTCGCGCGCATCACGCCGTCCTGACCCCCCGGGGCCAGCACCGCGGACGACAGGCGCGGGCGCCCCGAGGGACGCCCGCGCCGCACTCATGCCAGGCCCGCCGCCCCGGACGCGGGGCGGCGCCGACCGTCTAGTGCTGCTTCTTCTCGAAACGCTTGGCGGGGTCGCAGGTGACCTCCTCCATGGAGTCGATGATGGCCTGCGCCATGTCATCGACGTCGCGCTTCTTGTCGCCGGAGAGCGAGGAGGCGATGGAGATGCGCTCGTTCATGACGGTCATGTCTTTCATCTCGTCCTCGAGGAACTCCTGCATGAGGTCGCCCGAGGTGATCGCCCACGAACCGTTCTCGATGATGGCGACGTGACGGTTCTGCATGTTGAGCATGCGCATCTCGTTGAGGAAGTTCTCCATGACGGGATAGATGTTGAGGTTGTAGGTCGGCGAGGCGAGCACCAGGTGCGAGTACTTGAAGACGTCGGCGATGAGGTAGGACACGTGCGTCTCGGAGATGTCGCAGACCTTGACGTTCGTGAAGCCCTTCTCGCAGATCGCGCTCGCGAGCGCCTGGGCGGCGGACTCGGTGTTGCCGTACATGGAGGCGTAGGCGATGAGGACGCCCTTCTCCTCCGGGGTGTAGCTCGACCAGTGGTTGAGCTTGTCGATGTAGGTCATGAGGTCGTCGTCGGCATGGTAGATGAGGCCGTGAAGCGGGCAGACGATCTTGATCTTGTCGAGGATCGTGGCGGCCTTGCCCAGAAGGAGCTGCACGTGAGGGCCGTACTTGCCGACGATGTTGCAGTGGTAGCGACGAATCTCGTCGAGGTTGTTGGCCTTCCAGTCCACGTCCGTGCTCCAGAGCTTGCCGTCGTTGGCGATGAAGCCGCCAAAGGCGTCCGCCGAGAACAGCACGCCCTCGGTGAGGTCGAAGGTGACCATGACCTCGGGCCAGTGGACCATGGGAGCCTCGACGAAGGTGACCGTGTGCTTGCCGAAGGAGAAGGTGTCACCCTCCTTGACCTGGATCTGCTCGTGCGCATCGACGTCAAAGCCAAACTGGTGCATGAGCATGAAGCACTTTTCGGAGGAGATGACCTTGACGTTGGGATACCGGCTGAGGATGAGGCCGGTCGAGGCGGCGTGGTCGGGCTCGAGGTGGTTGACGACCAGGTAGTCAAGGTCCCTGCCGTCGAGCACGTGCTCGAGGTTGGACATCATCTGACGACCCTGGCCCCACTCGATGGTGTCGAACATGGCCGTCTTCTCGTCGAGAAGGACGTAGCAGTTGTAGGAGACGCCCTGCGGGATGGGGTGAATGTTCTCGAACAGGTGCGTCCTGTGGTCATTTGCGCCGATCCAATAAATGTCATCGGTGACGTTGCGTACGCAGTACATGTCTCTCCTTTCGTCGCGGGCCCAAGCCGGTCGCCCGGGCCCGCCAGGCATTGTCGGATACGAGCGCTACAGTCCGAGATGCGTCCTATCGACGAAGTTGTCCTTGGGCTCCGCGCACTCGGGGCAGACCCAGTCGGAGGGCAGCTCGCTGAACAGCGTGCCCGGGACGATCTCGGCCTCGGCGTCGCCAAGCTCGGGCACGTACTCGTAGCCGCAGCCGGAGCAGACCATGGTGGGTCCGATGGGATCGGGCTTGGGCATGTGCGGCCGCTTGATCTTGACCATCTCGCCGGCCGGCTGCTTCTCCTCGGTGCCGAACGCCTTGGTGAGCAGCGGCAGGACCTCGTTCACGTCGCCCACGATGCCGTAGTCGCAGTTCTTGAAGATGGGCGCGCCGGCGTTCATGTTGATGGCGACGATCGTTGAGGCGTCCTTGATGCCCTTGAGGTGCTGCTTGGCGCCGGAGATGCCGCAGGCCACGTAGAGGTTGCCCTTGAACTTCTGGCCCGACATGCCCACATAGCGGTTGAGGGGGACGTACTTGAGGGTCTCGGCCACGGGACGGGAGGAGCCGATGGCGGCGCCGGCGGCCTGGGCGAGGTCCTCGATGAGCTTCATGTTCTCTTTGTCGCCAATGCCCTTGCCGGCCGAGACGACGCGCTCGGCGTCGACGATCGGAGTGTCGGCGGGGATGCCGACGCTGAAGTCATAGCCGTCGGCCTTCAGCGCCGCGACGACGGCGTCGACGTTGGCCTGCTGGTCGGCGTCGTTGAAGATCTTGAGCTTGCGCGGGCCGGTGGCGGGCATGACAGGACCAAAGAGCGCCTTGGCGGCCTTCTTGCCGGTCTCCTTCTTCTTGCCGAGACGGCCCAGCTCGTAGGAGGCAATGACGATGCGCTGTACCTCGTTGGTGCCCTCGTAGATCGTCGTGATCTTGGCGTCACGGTAGGCGCGCTCGACCTCCATGCCCTTGATGAAGCCGCTGCCGCCATGAATCTGGAGGGCGTCGTTGACGACCTCGAGGGCGATGTCAGAGGCGTAGAGCTTGGCCATGGCGGCCTCGCGCCCGTAGCGGGGCACGTGGTTCTGCTTGCACTCGGCCGCGGAATAGACGAGGAAGCGCGCGGCGCGAATCTTGGTGGCCATGTCGGCGAGCTTGAACGAGATGCCCTGGTTCGTGCCGATGGGGCTGTTGAACTGGATGCGCTCGCGGGCGTAGGCGAGAGCCTTCTCATAGGCGCCCTGGGCGATGCCGAGCGCCTGCGCGGCGATGCCGATGCGGCCGCCGTCGAGGGTCGCCATGGCGATCTTGAAGCCCTTGCCCTCCTCGCCCAGGAGGTTCTCCTTGGGGACCTTCACGTTGTTGAAGATGAGCTCGGCGGTCGAGGAGGAGCGAATGCCCATCTTGTCATAGTGCTCGCCGAAGGTGAAGCCGTCCCAGCCCTTCTCGACGATGAACGCGGAGATGCCATGGTTGCCCAGCTCGGGCGCCGTGGAGGCGAAAACGACGTAGGTGTCGGCCTTGGGGGCGTTGGTGATGAAGATCTTGGATCCGTTGAGCAGCCAGTGGTCACCCTTGTCAACGGCGGTCGTCTGGGTGCCCGAGGCGTCGGAGCCGGCGTTCTCCTCGGTGAGGCCGAAGGCGCCGATGTGCTCGCCGGTGCAGAGGGGCACGAGATACTTCCTCTTCTGCTCCTCGTTGCCGAACTCGGCGATCGGGAAGGTGCCCAGCGACGTGTGGGCGGAGAGGATGACGCCGGCACCGCCGTCGACGCGGGAGAGCTCCTCGACGGCGATGGCATAGCTCAGCACGTCAAGGCCGGCGCCGCTGTACTCCTTGGGATACGGGATGCCCATCCAGCCATGGCTCCCGTAGCCCTTGACCGCCTCGGTCGGGAACTCGTTCTGCTGGTCGAGCTGGAACGCGATGGGCGCAATCTCGCTCTCGGCAAATGCCCTGACCTCTGCACGAAGCTTTTCGTGGGCCTCCGTGGTCTGATACAACATGCCAAACTCCTCCTTCGTCTCTTTCTGACTTGCGTTCTGCACGGGCGTCGGCGCGGGCGCGGCAGGCTCCTCGACCCGCTGGGGTGCGTCCTCAGCGGCGAACGCGGCCGCCTCTGCCTTGAGGTGCGCGGGCGCCTTTGCGATGTCCTCGCCCTCGTGGGCCGCAGGCGCGGGCTCACGGTCGGGCTCGACGGGCTTCACGGGACGCGCTGCGCCCTTGTCTGAGGGAGGTGCGCTCTTCTTCTGCTTCTTGCTGGACCAAAACCCGGTCATAGGCCTCACCATCACTCTCTCTCCTGGCTGCTGGCAACGGGGCTCCCCCGCTCTCCACACACATATGTTATATTTCATGTCGCATTTGAGAGATTCAAGCTTGCGGTAAGTGAGGGCTATTGAGACGTGAGCGGCACCCGCCAGACGCCATGTCTGACGGGTGCCGCAATACCGGCGTCGGGCCCTGCCCGACGCCTCGGGACGAATAACGCCTACAGGCCCTGGGCCCGCATGACGCCGATCTGCTTGATGAGCTCGGGAACGATCTTGAACAGGTCGCCCGCGATGCCCAGGTCGGCGATCTCGAAGATGGGGGCGTCGGGGTTCGAGTTGATCGACACGATGTAGGCGGAGTCCTGCATGCCGGCGACGTGCTGGATGGCGCCGGAGATGCCGAGCGTCACGTACAGCTGCGGGCGGACGGTGCGACCCGTCTGCCCCACCTGATGCGCCGCGTCGATCCAGCCCGCGTCAACGACGGCGCGCGAGGCGCCCACGACGCCGCCGAGCGTGTCGGCGAGTTCCTTGGCGAGCTTGAGGCCGCCCTCGACGTCCCTGGAGATGCCGCGGCCCACCGAGACGACCACGTCGGCGCCCGTGAGGTCGACGAGCTCCTTGGCCGCCTTCTCCACGCTGACGACCTTCGTGTGCAGGTCGGCCTCGGAGAGCTCGAAGTCCTCGAGCTCCAGCTTGACGGCGTCTGCCTTGGCCTGGTCAAAGGCCGCCCTCTTCATGACGCCCGGGCGGACCGTCGCCATCTGGGGGCGGAAGCGCGGGCAGACGATGGTCGCCATGAGGTGTCCGCCAAAGGCGGGGCGCGTCATCTTGAGGTTCTTGTCCTCGTAGTCGAACTTCTGCCTCGAGAGGTCGATCGTGGACGACGTGCGCAGGAACTCGACGTACTTCTCGGTGTCGATGTCCAGGTGGGTCGTGTCTGCGGTGAGGCCGGTGTGCAGGCGAGCCGCGCAGCGCGGCGCGAGATCGCGACCGATGGTCGTGGCCCCGATGAGCACCACGCTGGGCTTGTACTCGTTGACCTTGTCACACAGGACCTTCGTGTAGGCGTCCGTCGTGTAGGTGGCGAGCAGCGGCCCCTCGCAGACCTTCACGACGTCGGCGCCGTAGCCGCCAAGCTCCTTGGCGACCTTGCTGACGCCCGTGCCGCCCAGGAGCAGGGCGACCACGTCCTGCCCGAGGTCGTCGGCGAGCTTGCGGGCCTCGCTCACGAGCTCGAAGTTGGTGGGCATGAGCTTGCCCCCGCGCTGCTCGCAGAACACCCAGACGCCCTTGTACTCAGCATAGTCAGTCATGTCCCCCTCCTCCCTTAGATGAGGTGCTTGGCGGCAAGGCGAGCCGCAAGCTGTTCGGCGACGTCCACGCCCTCGAGCATCGTGCCCGCGCCCTTCTGGGGAGGCGTGAAGCTCTTCCAGACGTTGGTCGGGCTGCCCTTGAGGCCGATGGTGTCCAGCTCGATGAGCGGGTCGTCCTTGAGGGTCTCGAAGTTGAAGACCTCGAGCGGCTTGTCGTAGGCGCACCAGATGTCGGGAATGTTCATGTACCGAGGCTCGTTGAGCTCCTTGATGCAGGTCAGCAGGCAGGGAGTCTCAACCTCGATGACCATGAAGCCGTCCTCGAGCTGGCGCTTGAGCGTGAGCTTGTCGCCGTCCTTCTGGATGTCGGTGACATAGGAGACCTGCGGGATGCCCAGCTTCTCGGCGATCTGGGGACCAACCTGAGCCGTGTCGCCGTCGATGGCCTGGCGGCCGCAGAAGACCACGTCACCCTTCTCGACGCCAATCTTGTTGACGCCGGCGGCGATGATCTGGCTCGTCGCAAAGGTGTCCGAGCCGCCGAACTCGCGGGCGGAGATTAGCACGGCACGGTCGGCGCCGCGGGCCAGAAGCTCGCGCAGCATGCCCTCGGCCGGCGGGGGCCCCATGGAAACGACGACGACCTCGCAGCCGGTCTCGTCCTTGAGCTTGAGGGCCGCCTCGAGGGCGTTGAGGTCGTCGGGGTTGGTGATGGCCGCCATGGAGGCGCGGTCGAGCTGACCGTTCTCCTTGACGGCGACGTTGCCGGAGGTGTCCGGCACCTGCTTGACGCAAACAATCGCTTTCATCGTGTGTGTGCCCTCCTATCGAAGCAGCGCGCCGGCGATGACCATCATCTGGACCTCACTGGTGCCCTCGTAGATCTCGGTGATCTTGGCGTCGCGCATCATGCGCTCGATCGGGTAGTCGCGGGTGTAGCCATAGCCGCCGTAGAGCTGCAGGCAGCGACGGGTGACGTCGGAGGCCGTTCGAGCGGCGATGAGCTTTGCCTCCGCCGCCTCGACGCTGTAGCGGCCCTTGCCGCCGTCGAGGACCTCCTGCTTCTTGAGGGCGGCGTTGTACACCAGGAGCTTGGCGGCGTCCGTGCGCGCCTTCATCTCGGCGAGCTCAAACTGGGTGTTCTGGAAGGCGGCGATGGAGCGGCCGAACTGCTTGCGCTCCTTGACGTAGGCGACGGTCTCGTCGATGGCGCCCTCGGCGATGCCCAGGGCCTGGGCGGCGATGCCGATGCGGCCGCCGTCCAGGGTAGCCATGGCCAGCTGGAAGCCGCGGCCCTTGGCGCCCAGGAGGTTCTCCTTGGGGACGATGCAGTCCTGCATGATGAGCTCGCAGGTGGAGGAGCCGCGAATGCCCATCTTCTCCTCGGGCTTGCCGACGGAGAATCCCGGGAAGTCGCGCTCCACGATGAAGGCGGAGATCTCCTTCTGCTTGCGGCCCCGCTTGTTGGTGTACTCGCCCGTCACGGCGATGATGATGAACAGGTCGGCGTAGCCCGCGTTGGTGATGAAGATCTTGGTGCCGTTGAGGACCCAGTGGTCGCCGTCGAGGACGGCATGGGTCTGCTGGCCCTGCGCGTCGGTGCCGGCGCCGGGCTCGGTCAGGCCGAAGGCGCCGAGCCACTCGCCGCTGCAGAGCTTGGGCAGGTACTTCCGCTTCTGTTCCTCGGTGCCGCTCTCAAAGATCGGCGCGGCGCACAGGCTCGTGTGCGCGGACAGGATGACGCCCGTGGTGGCGCACTTCTTGGAGAGCTCCTCGATGGCCATGACGTAGGTGAGGACGTCAGCGCCCGCGCCGCCGTACTCCTTGGGAAAGTAGATGCCCATCATGCCGAGCTTGGCCATGAGCCTGACGTTGTCCTGCGGGAAGATCTCCTCGGCGTCGACGTCCTTGGCGAGGGGCTTGACCTTCTCCTCAGCAAGCTGCTCGAACATGCTTCGAGCCATCGCCTGCTCTTTGCTCAGAGTGAAGTCCATGGAATGTTCCTCCCCTTGTACTTAGAGCTGGTCGATGGGGGTCTTGGTGCGGTCGGCGTTGTAGGCGTAGAAGCCATGGCCGCTCTTGACGCCCAGGTTGCCGCCGCGGACCATCTTGCGCAGCAGGGGGCAGGCGCGGTACTTGGGGTCACCGGTCTCGTCATACAGCACGTCCATGATGGCGAGGCAGATGTCCAGGCCGATGAAGTCGCCCAGCTCGAGCGGGCCCATGGGATGGTTGGCGCCGAGCTTCATGGCGGTGTCGATGCCCTCGATGTCCGAGACGCCCTCCATCTTGATGAAGGCGGCCTCGTTGATCAGCGGGATGAGAATGCGGTTGACGACGAAGCCGGCGGCCTCGTTGACCTGCACCGGCGTCTTGCCGATGGCCTTGGAGAACTCGACGATCCTGTCAACGGTCTTCTGCGGGGTGTTGACGCCGGCGATGACCTCGATGAGCTTCATACGGTCGGCGGGGTTGAAGAAGTGCATGCCAATGAGGGGGCGGCTGAGGCCGTTGCCGATCTCGGTGATGGAGAGGCTGGAGGTGTTGGAGGCGAAGACGGCCTCGGGCTTGCAGATGTCGTCCAGCTGGGCGAAGGTGTCCTTCTTGACCTTCATGTCCTCGAAGGCGGCCTCGACGATGAGGTCGCAGTCGGCGCAGAGGTCCTCCTTGAGGCCGGCCGTGATGGACGCCAGGCGCTTGTCGACCTCGGCCTGGTCGAGCTTGCCCTTCTGGACGAGACGGTCATAGCCCTTGGCGATCTTGTCCTTGCCCCCGTCAGCCCACTCCTGCTTGATGTCGCAGAGCGCGACCTCCCACCCGGACTGCGCGAACGCCTTCGCTATGCCCTGGCCCATGGTGCCGGCGCCGATGATGCCAACCTTCATACGTACCCCTTTCCTAAGGTGCCCGGTCGGCATCGGTGCCGACCGGGCCACACGAATGACTGTCGCTAGTTGTTGGTGAAGACGGCCTTTGGCTTGGGCTTGTCGCGGCTCAAAAAGCACGTCATGCCCTCCCTCTGGTCGTGCGTCTCGAAGCAGTCGCCAAAGAGGCGCTCCTCGACCGCGACCGCCTCCGCGATGGGCAGGCTGATGCCGCGGTTCATGGCCTCCTTGCAGTGGCGCACCGCGATGGGGGCGTTGCGGGCGATCCTGCCTGCCAGCTTGAGGGCGGCGGCCATGAGCTCCTCCTGCGGATAGACCGCGTTCACGAGCCCGATGCGCAGCGCCTCGTCCGCCGGTATGTTGAGGGCGGAGTAGACGAGCTGCTTGGCCATGCCCATGCCCACGAGGCGCGCGAGGCGCTGCGTGCCGCCGAAGCCGGGCGTGATGCCCAGCCCCACCTCGGGCTGTCCGAAGAGGGCGTTCTCGGAGGCCAGGCGGATGTCGCAGCTCATGGCCAGCTCGTTGCCGCCGCCCAGCGCGAATCCGTTGACGGCCGCGATGGTGGGCACCGGGAAGTCCTCGATCATGAGGAAGACGTCGTTGCCCAGCTTGCCGAAGGCCTCGCCCTCGGCCTTGGTCATCGTCGACATGGCGGCGATGTCGGCGCCGGCGACGAAGCTCCTCTCGCCCGCGCCCGTCAGGACGACGCAACGCACGACGTCCTGATCGATGGCGTCGAAGGCGGCCTTGAGGTCGGCGAGGACGTCGGGGTTGAGGGCGTTGAGGGCCTTGGGGCGGTCGATCGTGACGACCGCCACGGCATCGTGCAGCTCGCAGGTGACGAAGCTCACGCGATCACCTACATCTCGACGACGGTGGCGCAGCCCATACCGCCGCCGATGCACAGCGTGGCCAGGCCCTTGTGGGCGCCGCGATGCTTCATGGCATAGAGCAGCGTGACGAGGATGCGCGCGCCAGAGGCCCCCACGGGGTGGCCGATGGCAATGGCGCCGCCGTTGACGTTGGTCTTCTCGATGTCGAGGCCGAGGTCATGGACGACGGCGAGCGACTGGGCGGCGAA
Source organism: Olsenella sp. HMSC062G07 (assembly GCF_001811895.1). Classification (NCBI taxonomy): domain Bacteria; kingdom Bacillati; phylum Actinomycetota; class Coriobacteriia; order Coriobacteriales; family Atopobiaceae; genus Olsenella; species Olsenella sp. HMSC062G07. The sequence goes on along the minus strand of NZ_KV806951.1, from coordinate 727,957 downwards.
CGCCTCGTTGGCCTCGACGAGGTCGATGTCCTTGACCTCCAGGCCGGCCTTCGCGAGGGCCTTGCGGCTCGCGGGGATGGGGCCCGTGCCCATGATCTTGGGGTCAACGCCGGCAAGCGCGCCGGAGACGAAGGTCGCGAGCGGGGTGACGCCCAGCTCCTTGGCCTTGTCCTCGCTCATGATGACGAGCGCGGCGGCGCCGTCGTTGATGGCGGAGGAGTTGCCGGCCGTCACGATGCCGTCGGGCTTGAAGGCGGGGCGCAGCTTGCCCAGAAGCTCCATGGAGGTCTCGCGCGGACCCTCGTCCGTGTCAAAGACGACCTCCTTCTTGCGCATCTTGACGGTGACGGGGACGATCTCGTCCTTGAAGGCGCCGTCGGCGATGGCGGCGAGGGCACGCTGCTGGCTCCTGAGGGCAAACTCGTCAAGCTGCTCGCGGGTGATGCCCCACTGCTCGGCCACGTTCTCGGCCGTGATGCCCATGTGGTAGTCGTTGAACGCGTCCCACAGGGCGTCGTTGACCATGGTGTCCACGAGCTCGGACTTGCCCATGGGGTAGCCCATGCGGTAGCCGTAGCGCCCCTTCATCATCGCGAAGGGGGCCATGTCCATGTTCTCGGTGCCGCCCGCGATGACGACGTCGGCCTCGCCGGCCATGATCTTCTCGGCGGCGGCGTTGACGGCGTAGAGGCCGGAGCCGCAGACGACGTTGAGGGTCACGGCAGGGGTCTCGATGGGCAGGCCGGCGTCAAGGGAGGCCTGGCGGGCGACGTTCTGGCCCTGGCCGGCCTGGATGACGCAACCGAGGTACACATGCTCGACGTCCGTCGGCTTGATGCCCGCGCGGCTGATGGCCTCCTTGATGACCGTGGCACCGAGCGTGCGCGGGGGCACGGACGAAAGCGTGCCGCCGAACTTGCCCACGGCGGTGCGGCATGCACTTGCGATTACGACCTTCTTGCTCATGTGACTGACCTCCCTGACGTATACCTGCCTATGCTGCAAAGCGGTGGTGCACCTGCCTAGAACACTGGTCTTAGACCCGGTTGGACCTGCGCCAGATATTCATCTTCTGGGCCTGGGCGATGAGGCCGTCGCGGAAGTCGGGATGGGCGATGGAGATGAGCGCCTCGGCACGCTGCCAGCCGGAGAGCCCCTTGAGGTTGACGCAGCCGAACTCCGTCACGACGTACATGGCGTTGGCGCGCGTGTCGGTGACGATCGAGCCGGCTGCGAGCGTCGGACGAATGCGGCTCGCCACCTCGCCGGTCTTCTTGTTCACGAAGGTCGAGCTGAGGCAGATGAAGCTCTTGCCGCCCTTGGCGTGATAGGCGCCCATGACGAAGTCGAGCTGGCCGCCGGCGCCCGAGATGGCCTTGGTACCCGCGCTCTCGGCGTTGATCTGGCCAAAGAGGTCGATGTCAACCGCGTTGTTGATGGAGACGAAGTTGTCGAGCTGCGCCACGGTGCGAATGTCGTTGACGTAGTCGACCGGCGCCGCCACACACTCGGGGTTGTCGTCGATGAAGTCATAGAGCTTCTGCGTGCCCGCCGCGAAGGAGTAGACCTGCCTGCCGCGGTCGATTGCCTTGCGGTTGCCCGTGATCTTGCCGGCGAGCGAGAGGTCCACGAAGGCGTCGACGTACATCTCGGTGTGAACGCCCAGGTTGGTAAGGTCGCTCTGGGCGATGCCCGCGCCGATGGTGGTGGGCATGGTGCCGATGCCCAGCTGCAGGCAGGCGCCGTCGGGAATCATGGGCACGACGATGTCCGTCACGGCGCGGTCAACGTCCGTGGACGCGCCGCCGCCGCCCAGAAGGTCGATGCCGGGGTTGTCGCCCTCGATGATCATGTCCACGCGCGTGACGTTGATGAAGGTCTCGGGCCCCCCGAAGGCGCGGGGCATGTTCTTGTTGACCTCCACGATGATGACGTCCGCCTTGTCGAACACGGCGTTGATGTGGCTGGCGCAGAGCCCGTAGCCAAAGTTGCCGTAGGCGTCCATTGGCGCGACCTGGACGCAGACCACGTTGACGCGCTCGGCCATGTCGCGATAGTAGCGCGGGAGCTCGGAGTAGCGGATGGGCGCATAGAAGCCGAAGCCCTTGGTGCAGGCGCGACGCTCGAACCCGCCCATGTGCCAGCTGTTCCAGGTGAAGTGCTCCTCGGGGGCGTCGATCTTGAAGATGGCGGGCTCGTGGGCCAGCACGCCGCCGCGCACGTTGACGTCCGTGAGCTCGCCCATGCGCGCGGCGAGGGCCTCGTCAAACGCGACGGGCGTGATGGAGCTCCACCCATAGTCAACCCAGTCGCCGCTCTTGACGACGGCTGCCGCGTCTGCGGCCGAAACGAGCTTGGAGTTGTACATGTCTGAAAAGTCCACAATGATCACGCTCCCCGAACTCATGATACCAATACCGGTATTACCTTGACAATTGTCAAAACAACAATTAAAGCAAAAAGTTATGCCATAATTGCAACTTAACTTATATCATTTACCGGACGATGCGTTCGCGTCGCGTTCCCAGAAGGCGCCCCGCGCCGAGTGAGCGGCGGCCGTCACCTGGCCGAGCGGGGCAGGTTCCTCAGCAGGCCCCTCAGAAGGGTCCCCACGGAGCTTCGCAGGCTCGTCTCGCGCACGAGCGCGTCGTCCCCCACGTAGGGACGCATGGCCCTGAGCACCCGCTTGTTGTCGCGCGTGGAGAAGGCGAGGGAGCCGTCGCGCCTCGTGTGCACGGTGAAGCGCGGAAGATACCTGCCCTTGAGCATGACGGGCGCCGAGACGCGCGTGACCTCCCCCCAGGGAATCTGGACGTAGTCCTGCTCGTTCGCGTCGGACTGGTACTCGATGCCGTGCGACCCCAGGCTGATCGTGCCATACGACCCCAACCCAAGATAGGACTGCGCCTTGATGGTGAGGTCGACGTTCTCGTCTAGCGGGCGTGGGCGTGCGGGGCGCGCGCCTCTCGACCATGATGTCATGCGCTAAGACTCCCCTCGATGCTCCACGAGAGGCGTGGCGGCGCCTCTCGCTAGGCGGGGCACCCCGCACGTCACCGTATGACGAGACGCGGGATGCCCCCGTAGCCGTTTTACGTTTCTCGGGACAGGTTGGCTGCGACGCGGCCTACATGAACCCGAGGAGACGCCCGACGACGCCGAACGCGAAGAGCGCCAGGATGATCGTGATGGGCGAGACGTTCTTCTTGAGCAGCCAGCAGCAGAGCAGCGTCAGGCCGACGGCCGCGAGTCCGGGAATGAGCTGGTCGAGGTTCTGCTGGAGCGTGGTCACCTTGTTGGCGTCAAGGCCGTTGGCGCCCAGGGCGGCATACTGCGTGAGCGCGGCCTTGATGCCCTCGGCCCCCGCAGGCAGGCTCGCCCAGTCGATGTAGGCGCCCTCCTGCTGCGGGATCGTGGCGACGACCGGCGTGAACGAGATGGACACCCAGCGCTCGACGAGCGCACCGATGATGAACATGCCGAGGATGGAGGCTCCCTCGGTGACCTGGCCCAGCATGCCGCCGGAGAGGTCCTGCGAGATGGACGAGCCGGCGCGGTAGCCAAACTCCTGCGTGTACCACTCGAAGGCGAGGCGGATGACGTTCCAGGCGACGAAGAACAGGATGGGGCCGAGAATGGAGCCGCCGAGCGCCAAAGATGCGCCGAGCGCGCCGAGGATGGGGCGCACGGTGAACCAGAACACGGGGTCGCCCACGCCGGCCAGCGGACCCATCATGCCGATCTTGACGCCCTGGATCGTGACGTCATCGACGGGCTCGCCGTTGGCGCGCCCCTCCTCGAGGGCGAGGGTGACGCCCATGACCGGGGACGAGACGTACGGATGGGTGTTGTAGAACTCGAGGTGACGCCTCAGGGCGGCCTTCTGGTCCTCCTCGCTCGCGTACAGCTTCTTGATCGCGGGGATGATCGAATAGCACCAGCCGCCGTTCTGCATGCGCTCGTAGTTCCAGGAGCCCTGCAGGAACTGGTGACGCCACCAGACGCTCAGCCGGTCGTTCTTTGAGAGCTCGATCTTTTCGTTTGCCATGTTATTCACGCTCCCTTACGGCCTAGTAGTTGTTGAGGATGTCGCCGAGCGGGTCGCCGGACCCGCCGCTGCCGCCACCCTGCTTGGCGAGGTTCTTGAGGGCGAGGTAGATAAGGGCGAGGCAGACGCCGATGGCGCCCAGGGCGATAAGCGTGAGCGAATTGATGGCCGCGAGGACGAAGCCGAGGACGAAGAACGGCCAGACCTCCTTGGACGCCATCATGTTGATGACCATGGCGTAGCCGACGGCCGCGACCATGCCGCCGCCCACGGCCATGCCGCCGGCGAGCCAGGAGGGCATGGCGTTGAGCGCGGACGTGACGGCCTCGGCGGGGATGAAGCACAGGGCGGCCGCGGGAATGGCGATGCGCAGGCCCTGCATGACGATGCCGGCCACCTGCCACCGCTCGATGGCGGCGGCGTCGTTGGTCTCGGCGGCGGCGTCCATGGCGTGAACCATGCCGGTCGCCAGCGTGCGGCAGATCATCGTGAGGAAGAGTCCGGCGACTGACAGGGGGATGGCCAGCGCGATGGACGTAGTGATGGCGCTGGACGCGTCGGCCGTGCCGCCGGAGAGGGCCAGGACCATGATGATCGTGGACGCCACGGACGCGAGGGCCGCGTCAGGGGCGACGGCGGCGCCGATGTTGGCCCAGCCGAGGGCGATCATCTGAAGCGAGCCTCCCAGGGCGATGCCCTCTGCGGGGTGACCGGTGACGATGCCGATGAGCGTGCAGGCGACGAGGGGCTGATGGAACTGCCACTGGTCGAGAATGCCCTCCATGCCCGCAAGGAATGCGACGATGATGACAAGTACGAGTGAGATTGGCGACATTGCTACCTCCTTCTGTGGTTACTTGGAAGCCAGCTCGTTCTTTGCCTTCTTGAGCATGGCGTCGAAGTTCTCGGGCGCGTCGGCCGGCACCTTGCGGACGTCGAACTCGACGCCCTTGGCCTTGATCGCCTCGAGCGTCTTGACGTCGTCCTCGCCCATGGCGACGGCGTTGCTCACGACGACCTTGCCGGCGGAGTGGGCCATGGAGCCGAGGTTGACCTTCTTGACGTCGACGCCGCCCTCGATGGCACGAAGCAGGTCCTGGGGCGTCTCAAACAGGAGCATGGCCTTGGTGGCGCCAAAGCGCGGGTCCTTGGAGACCTCGATGATCTTGGAGACGGGCACGACGTGAGCCTTGACTCCCGGAGGCGCCGCCTGCTCGATCATGGACTTGCGCAGCTCGTCGCGCGCGACGGCGTCGGAGCAGACGATGATGCGGTCGGGGCCGGTCATCTTGGTCCAGGTGGTGGCAACCTGACCGTGGAGCAGGCGCGTGTCAATGCGGCAGAGCACGATCTTGATGTGCCCGTCTCCCAGGACCGTCCCCTCGGGGATGGTGCCGACGGGGGCGGCTGCGGGCGCGGGGGCACCCGTCGCGGGGGCGGGGACGAGGCTCTCGGGCTTGGCCTTGATGCCGCCGATGGCCTCGGCGTAGACCTCCCTGGCGACCTCAGAGGCCGTCTGCTTGTCCATGCGGGCGCCATACGCGGCGACCAGCATGGGAAGGTTGAGACCCGTGAGCGCCACCCAGTCGTCGTGCCCCTCCTCCTCGAGGATGCGCGACACCTGGTTGAAGGGCGTGCCCCCCCACAGGTCAACCAGGAACAGCACGTGTTCCGGGTCGGAGAACGACGTGGCAGCGTCAAGCAGCTTCGTGTGCAGGTCCTCGGGGCCGATGTCGGGCGTGAGCACGACAGCGGACACGTCGTCCTGCGCGCCAAAGATCATCTGTCCGGACTCCTTGATGCCTTCGGAGAGAGACCCATGGCTAGCTAAGACAATTCCGACCATCCAACTTCCTCCTTTACTCCTTGCTTCTCTTGCCGACAGAAACGATGCGAGGCCCGAGGCACGGCGCGAGGCGCACGTGCCCCAGGAGGCTTCACGAGGAGGAATTATAGAGTAAATCGGTAAGAACTGTGGTCTTTTTTGGAAGACACCCGTTTACGTGTGTTTATATACCATCTGTCAGTTTGCGCCCGAGAACTCGTCTTCGTATGATAGGGAGCTTTAAGGTTGCTAGCCCACAATCACGAGGTCGTGCGTGGACGCCGTGAAGGCATGGTAGCCGTCGTGACGCATGACGCCAAAGTCCTCAAGACGCACGCCAAACTGCCCGGGCAGGTAGATGCCCGGCTCGATGGTCACCACCGACCCCTCGGGCACCGGCTTGTCCCAGCTTCTGCCAAAGTTGGGCTGCTCGTGAATCTGAAGCCCCACCCCATGTCCCAGGCCGTGTTTGAAATAGTCGCCATAGCCCGCCTCGCTGATGACCTCCACGGCGCGCCGATGGACGTCGCTGCCAAGGCAGCCCGGGCGCGCCTCGCGGGCGCAGGTCTCGTGGGCGCGACGCACCACGTCGTAGACCTCGCGCTGCAGGGCTCCGCACGCGCCCACGCAGACCGTCCTCGTCATGTCCGAATGATAGTCGCCGAGCGCCGCGCCATAGTCCATGACCACCATGTCGCCCTTCTGGATGACGTAGGCGCTGGGACGGGCGTGGGGGTTGGCGCCGTTGGCGCCCGCCGCGACGATCGTCTCGAACGAGAGGGCGTCCGCGCCGTGGGAGAGCATGAAGGACTCCAGCTCGGCGCGAACCGCAAGCTCGGTCATGCCGGCCTTGATGTGGCCGCAGATGTGCTCGAAGGCCGCGTCCGTGATGGCCTGGGCCTCCCTCATGCGCGCGATCTCCTCCTCGTCCTTGACCATGCGCAGGGCCATGATGTCCTCGTGCAGGCGCGGAAGCAGGCAGGCGACGCCCAGCTCCGCGCAGCAGGCCTGCAGGGCGTCCACGAACGACACGCTCACGCTGTCCTCGACGGCCACGACGCGGGCGCGGGCCTGAAGGATGCGTCGGGCGGCCCACCGGGGAGCCTCCTCGCCGTCCATGTCGATTGACCAGGGGCCGTCGGCGCCCATCCGCTCCCTGAGGCCGTTGAAGTAGCGCGAGTCGGTATGCAGCCAGAGACCGTCGGGCGTGACGAGGGCGACGTGGGCCACCTCGTCGTCAAAGCAGCGCTCCGCGCCCGTCAGCCAGCGCAGGTCGGGGTTGTTGCGCAGGACGACGGCGTCATAGCCGCGCTCCCCCATGAGGCCGCGGAGCTTGGCAAGGCGACGTTCGAGCGTAATGGTACTGGTCATGGGTCTCTGATCCTTCCTTCTTGCGTTGACATGTGCGCGAGCGCGCCGCAGGCCCGACGCTCAGGCGTGCCGAGAGGCGCAGAACGCCTCGACGTGCTCCCTGAGGAGCTCGCGGGTGACGTTTGACATCCTCACGCGCCCGAGGCTCCTGGGGAGCGCGAGCTGCATGCGATTGGACCTTGCGAGGCACCCCCCTATCAGGCGCTCGAGCAGCGCGGCGGCGTCAAGGGACTGTCCGAGGCACGACAGCCCCAGGCGTTCGAGCAGCTCGTCTTGGGCCAGGACGTCGTCCACCGAGAGCTCCCCCTGCGCCGCGCTCAGCCGCGCCGAGAAGCGCATCCCCTCGGCGAGCAGCGTCCCCTCGGCGGCGTCGCACATCCCCCGCAGCGCCTCGGCCAGCTCCGTGCCGTAGCGCAGCGACTGGCGCGTGACGATGGCCGTCGAGGACATGAGCCTGCCCCTCGTCTTGAGGGCGTCGGCCACCTGCTCCTCGAGGACGGCGGCGCCCTGCTCACCCGTCATCTGGAGGCTGGCGTCCCAGAGCCTCGAAAAGCTCTGCTCGGAGTCGGCGACGGCCGAGGCCACCATGAGCGCAAGGGCCGAGCGCGTGGCGTCGGCGGCAAGGTCATGGTCCAGATGGTCAAAGTCGACGATGAGGATGCGACACCAGGGCGCGCCCCGCAACGCCTGCCGCCGCTCGCCCACGTCGATGCCGCGCGGCGTGACGGCGCATTCGATGGCGCAGCTGAGGTCGTCGGCCACGACGGCGAGCGGCGTCCCCGCGCACCAGACGCCCGCCACGGCGGAGGCGAGCGAGGCGAGGTCGGTGCCCCCCACGACGACGACCAGGTCGTCGGAGGTGATGCCGTTGGCGGCGAGGGCGCGCGCGAGGCTCTCGTATCCCTCCAGGCTGCGCGTCCGTCGGCCGGCGCCCGGCACGTGGGCCCGCACGTCGAAGCCGGCGGAGCTGAGCTCGCGGCGCGTGAGCTCGACCAGCTCGCCGTCATCGTCCTCGCAGCTCAGAAGCAGCGCGCGGCGGGGTTTGCCCACGGCGGTCCTGAAGATCGCCGCGCCCTCGCCGAGGGCGCCGTGACCGATGCGCGCGTCGCAGGCGCCGCCGGGCGAGGCGACCCACTGACGCATGACGCTCGGCCTCACATCGTCGCTCATAGCAGACCCTCCTCCCAGAGCAGCTCGGCGGCGCCTGCGCAGACCTGCTCGAACGTCTTGTCATGGATGTCAAGGACCAGGTCGGCCTCTCGCTGGTAGAGCGGCCGACGCTTGCGATAGAGCTTGACGGCGTCGCGCTCGCTCACGAAATCCGGCCTCAGCTCGGGATGACGGATCTGCCTCAGCGAGTCCTGGAACGACCCGTCAAGGTAGACGACGGTGCCCATCCGATGCATCAGTCCGCAGGCCTCGTCGCCCTCGACGATGCCTCCGCCGCAGCTCACCAGCAGCGACTTGCGCCGGGCCAGGGCCCTCAGGGCGTCCGCCTCGCCGTGGCGAAAGCTCTCCTGGCCGTCCTCGGCGAAGATGTCGCAAACGCTCTTGCCCCGGGCCCGCTCCACGAGGCGGTCGGTGTCGACGAACTCCCTCTTGAAGAGGGCCCCGAGGTTGCGGGCGAGGGTGGACTTGCCCGCGCCCAGAAAGCCGATGAAGAAGATGTGGTCGCAGCCCGCATGGACCACGTAGCCTGGTTCCTGTCGTTGCATGTGCTCCCTCATGCTCGCATGTGTTCGAGAGCGATTCTAGCATCGAGCGCGGCGAGGGATGGACGGGGACACGGCGCCGGCGCAGCTCACTCCCCCTCAAAGTCCCTGTCGCCGATGACGTGCCGCTCAAGGCGACGGAGCACCTTCGTGTACCAGAGGTCCTCGGCGGACTGGGGCCGCACCAGGATGGTGCGGACGCCGGCGAGGTGGCCGGCGAGCACGTCGGTGTAGACCTGGTCGCCCACGAGCACCGCCTGCTCCCGCGTGGCGCCCATGAGCGCGAGCGCGCGCCAGACGGCGAAGGGAAGGGGCTTCATGGCGTGGTGCACCACCTGCGTGCCCAGCTCGCGGGCGCTGCGCTCGACGGCGGCCGAGTGAATGTTGTTCGACACCATGCACGCGCTCAGGCCCGCGGTCCTCACCCGGTCAAACCAGGCGACGACCTTTGGGGGCGCCGTGGTCGCGTCGCGCGGCACGCAGGTATTGTCACGGTCGAAGAGGACGCACGAGACGCCCGACTTCACGAGCCCATCGACGTCGATGAGGTCGATGGACGAGACGTAGCGCCAGGCCGTGAGCGCGCCCGTCACGAGTCGGCCCCCTCGCCGCCCGTCGCGGCGGCGATGGCCTTTTGGTGCTGCTCGTACGTCTCTGAGAAGACGTGCTCGCTGTCGGTGATCCAAAAGTAGAGGTAGTTGGTGTCATCGGGGTTCAGGGCGGCCTTGATCGAGGCGAGGCTGGGCGCGCAGATGGGGGTCGGGGGAAAGCCGGGGTGCAGGTAGGTGTTGTAGGGGCTCTCGCGCTTGAGCACCTCCGCCGTCACCGGACCGTCCGTCACGTACCCCATGGTGGCGTCGCTCTGCAGGTACATGCCCTGCCTGAGCCGGTTGTACATGACCGAGGCGATCTTGGTCCGGTCATCGTCGGTGAGCGCCTCCCTCTCGATGATGGAGGCGAGCCTGATCACGTCATAGTCGCTCACCGTGACGCCGTAGCGAGCCGCAAGCTGTGACTCGGCCGCGGCAAAGTCCAGTGACCCCACCTCGCTGGCGTACTGATCGAGCATGGCGCGAATCACGCTGTCGGCCGTCGGAGTCGTTCCGCCAAAGTCGTAGGTCTTGGGATAGAGGTAGCCTTCGAGCGAGTCATCTTGGGCAGACGAGAGGAACGGGTAGTCGGACGCGTAACGCGACGCCTTCGCCTGCGCGAGGAAGTCGTCCGCCGGGATGCCCAGGGAGGCCTGGACGACCTCGGCCGTCTTGCGCACCGTGAGGCCCTCGGCGATGGCGAGCCGCTTGGCCGTCGAGTTGGGCCCCTGTACGAGCTGGGCCACGATGGAGGCGACGTCGGCGCCGGCGACAAGGTCATAGTCGCCGCTCTTCATGGTGGTGCCGGCGTTCTGGTCGCTCACGGCCCGCTTGAACGAGACCTCGTCCGCGATGACGCCGGCGTCGCAAAGGATCCTGGCGATGTCGGCGGTCGAGGCCCCCGACGGGATGGTCACGCTGACCGTCTGACCGGCGTTTTGCAGGCCCGTGGGCTGCGGGGGGCCTTGCAGGACGTGACGGGCGCCAATCAGGACGCCGGCGCCGACGACGAGCAGGAGCAGCAGCGTCACCACGGGCGCCAGCCGGGAGCCGCGCCGCCGGGAGGCACCGTCATGGGGACGACGCCCCTGCGTCCGCCCGACGCGGCGCGCAGGCCCCGCAGGCCTCGTCGTGCCGGCGGCGGCGCCGACGTCGATGCGCCTTGCCGGGCCCGCACCGCCGGGACGGGCGGCGTGCCTTCCGGAGCGTCGTCCTTGCGCGTCAGCCATCTCGTCCACCCTCCGTGCCGTTGGCGTCAATCCAAGTTTGCAGTATCAGCGAAGCGGCGACCATGTCAACGCGACCACGCATGGCGCGCTCGCTGAGGCCCTGTCGCCTCAGGATACGCTTGGCCTCGGCGGAGCTCAGCCTCTCGTCCTCAAACTCCAGGGGAAGAGCGCAGGAGGCGGCGATGTCGCGGGCCTGCGCCATGACGCGGAGCGCCTGCGGGCCCTCCTCGCCCGAAAGGGTCAGGGGGCGCCCGCAGACGAGCACCTCGGGCTCATAGTCATCGAGGACGCGCCTGAAGCTCACGGCGTGCGAGAGGACCTCGCGGGCCGGCAGCACCTTCACGGGAACGGCAACGGCACCCGAGGCGTCCGTCGCCGCGATGCCGATGCGCACCTCGCCGATGTCGAGCGCGAGGGCCCTCATGCCCCGCCCGGGCACGACCTAGGCACCCAGCAGCGTCTTGGCCGCCGCGAGCGCCTCGTCGATGCCTGCGGGGTCGGAGCCGCCGGCCTGGGCCATGGTGGGCCTGCCGCCGCCGCGACCTCCCACGTGCCCCACGATCTGCTTGATGACGCCGCCCGCGTCGAAGCCCGCCTTGACGGCGGCGTCGGTGCCCGCCGCGAGCAGCGCGACCTTGCCGTCGGAGGTCTTCGAGGCCACGACGCAGGCGGAGGGGCCCGCGCCAAGCGAGTCGCGCACGCTGTCCCACACGCGACGCAGCTCCTTGCCGTCGGCGCCCTCGAGGCGGGCGAACACGCAGCGGTAGCCCGCCAGGCTCACGGCGTCGTCGATGGCGGCGGAAAGCCCGCTCGACGATGCGCCGAACGACGCCTCGTCGAGCTGCCTCCTTAGGTCACGCAGCTCCTCCTCGAGCGAGGTCAGCCGTGCCGTGAGGTCCCGGGGACGGCACTTGAGCGCGCGAGCGGCGTCGTCGAGCGTCTGGAGGCGCTCGTCAACGTACTCGATGGCGCCTGCGGACGTGACCGCCTCGAGGCGACGGGCGTTGGAGCCCACCGACCCCTCGGAGACGATCTTGAACAGGCCGAGCTCCGCCGTGTTGCGCGCATGGGTGCCGCCGCAGAGCTCGCGCGAGAAGGCGCGCTCGCCCTCGCCCGTGGATACGACGCGCACCACGTCGCCGTACTTCTCGCCAAACAGCGCGACGGCGCCGGACGCCTTGGCGTCCTCGATGCCCATGACTGCGGTGACGATGGGCTCGGCCGCAAAGATCTCCGCGTTCACCAGGCCCTCGACACGCGCGAGCTCCTCGGCGGTCATGGCCTCGAAGTGCGTGAAGTCAAAGCGGAGCCTGTCGGGGGCGACGAGGGACCCCGCCTGGCTCACATGGTCGCCCAGCACCTGCTTGAGCGCGGCGTCAAGCAGGTGGGTCGCGGTGTGGTTGCGTCGGATGAGCTCGCGCCTGCCGTGGTCGACGACGGCGTCCACGACGTCGCCGGGCCTGACCTCGCCGGCCTCGACGTCGGCGACGTGGGCCACGAGGCCGCCGTCGTGATGGCGGGTGTCGCCGATCAGAAGGCGCACGCCCTGCCCTTCGAGCCTGCCCGTGTCGCCCACCTGGCCGCCCATCTCGCCATAGAAGCTCGTGCGGTCAAGCACGACCTCGACGGCGTCGCCGACGCGGGCGACGTCCAGAAGGTCGCCGTCGGTGGACACCAGCGCCAGCACCTTGGCCCCGCGACAGACGTCGTCGTCGTACCCCGTGAAGACGGTCTGGGGCAGGCGGTCCGAGAGGCCCACCCACACGCTCGCGGCCTGGCCCCAGGCGTCGCGGTTGGCGCTCTGCCGCGCACGCTCCTTCTGTGCGGACATCTCGCGGTCGAAGGCCGCCATGTCCACCCCGTGCCCGGCCGCCTCGGCGATCTCGCGCGTGAGGTCGATGGGAAAGCCGTAGGTGTCATGCAGCTTGAAGGCGACCTCGCCCGCAAGGGCCTGTCCCTCGGCAAGGCCGGCGAGCTCGGCGGAGAGGCTCGCCTCGCCGGCGTCGAGCGTCTGGCCAAAGCGCTCCTCCTCGGCGGAGATGATGCCGTCGATGAGGGCGCGATTCTCCTCGAGCTGCGGGTAGACGTCCGCCATGAGGCGCATGACCTCGTGGGCGTAGGTGACGAGGAAGCGCTCCCTGACGCCCAGCAGGCGGCCGTGGTAGACGGCGCGGCGCAGCAGGCGGCGCAGCACGTAGCCACGCCCCTCGTTGGAGGGGAGGATGCCGTCGCCGATCATGAACGTGACGGCGCGGGCGTGGTCGGCCAGGATGCGCAGGCTCTTGTCGATCGAGCGACTCTGGTGATAGTTGAGGCCGGAGAGCCCCTCTCCCACGCCGATGAGCGTGCGCAGCACGTCGCCCTCGTAGTTGGAGCCTTCGTGCTGCATGATGGCGGCGATGCGCTCGAGGCCCATGCCCGTGTCGATGTTGCGATGGGGCAGCTCGGGCATGGAGCCGTCCTCCTGACGGTCGTACTGCGTGAAGACGAGGTTCCAGAACTCCAGGAAACGATCGCCGTCATCCCCCGGCCGCTCGCCCTCAAACTCGGGTCCCTGGTCAAAGTAGATCTCGGAGCAGGGGCCGCAGGGTCCCGTCGGCCCGGCCGCCCAGAAGTTGTCCTCCTCGCCCAGGCGCGAGATGTGGTCGGGGGCGACGCCCTGGGCCCGCCAGAGGTCGATGGCCTCCTCGTCGTCCTCGAAGACCGTCATGTACAGACGGTCCTGAGGCAGCCCCAGATGGTCCACGGAGGTGATGAACTCCCAGGCCCAGGCGATGGCGTCGGCCTTGGAGTAGCCGCCGAAGGAGAAGTTGCCCAGCATCTCGAAGAACGACAGGTGGCGCGAGTCGCCGATGTTCTCTATGTCGTTGGTGCGCAGGCACTTCTGGCAGGAGCAGGCCCCTATCTCCCTCATGGTCTTGAGACCCTGATAGTACTCCTTGAACTGGTTCATGCCCGCGTTGGCGAGGAGCAGCGAGGGGTCCTCGGGGACGAGGGAGGACGAGGGGTAGAGCCTGCAGCCCTTGCCCTCGAAGAACGCCAGGAAGTCACTGCGAATCTCCGCCGTGGTCATGGTCTTGTAGTCGGTGCCGCTCATGCTTCTCCTCGCAGTCAGACGTCAGGGGCTCTCGGACGCCATGGATTCTCAAACGTCATTAAGAATACCCCCCGGGCCTGGTGCCGGAGGGATGTTTCTGCCCGCGGGCGACGACCTGCGCGGAATTCCCACGCCTGCCGGGCGGGCGCCTCGCGGGCGACGGGCGCGCCGCGGGCTAGGGCAGGTCGTTGGGGCCGATCTTGTCCTGGAGCTTCTTGAGGGTCCGACGCAGCAGCCTGGACACCTGGACCTGCGATATGCCCAGCTTGCCGGCGATCTCCACCTGCGTGAGCCCCTCCAAAAAGCGCATGCGGATGATGTCCTGCTCGCGGGAGGAGAAGTCGCGTATCGCCTCCTCGATGGACAGGCGGTCGTCGGCGGAGACCAGGCCCTGGTCGTCCTCGCCGCGCCGGTCGAGGACCGAGGGCGCCTCCTCGTCGTCATCCGTGGTGGCGCCCCCCTCCAGCGAGATGGTGCTGTAGGCGCTCGACGACTCCATGGCCTCGAGGACCTCGTCGACGGACACCTCGAGGGCCTGTGCGACCTCCTCCACCGACGGCTCGCGGTGGAGGTCCTTCGTAAGCAGCTCCTTCGTTTGGTTGACCTTGGCGGAGAGCTCCTGCAGGCGACGGGGCACGCGGACCGACCATCCCTTGTCGCGAAAGTGACGACGGATCTCGCCGAGGATCGTGGGCGTCGCGAACGTGGTGAACTCCAGGCCGCGCGAAGGGTCAAAGCGGTCCACGGCCTTGATGAGGCCGATGGTGCCCACCTGAATGAGGTCGTCGAGCGGCTCGCCGCGGTTCTTGAACTTGGAGGCGAGGAAGCGCACCAGGTTGAGGTGGCTCACCACCAGCTGCTGGCGGGCGTCCTCGTCGCCCTCGTCCTTATAGCGTCGGAAGAGCTCGCGCGTTCGCTCCTTGTCCCAGGCGAGCTTGCCCTTGGGGACACGGCGCGAAAGCCGGCGGGAGGGGGCGTCCGTCGCGGTCGCGGTGCGGGAGGAGGGGCGGGGGCGCGCGGCGTCTGCGCTAGGCATGGGCACCGTCCGCGGTCGGCGCCCGCTTGACGACGTGAAGCACGTTGCCCTGGGTGAGGGCGAAGTCGTCGGTCACGGCCGCAAGCAGCAGCTCGGCCAACGACAGGTCGACGCCGCTGGCCTCGATCTCCTCGTCGCGCGCCTGCCCCAGCGCGAAGTCGATGGTGATGGCGCCCTCTTCCAGCGCGAAGGAGACGTCACAACGCTGCGGCGCCGTGGCGCAGCAGTACACGAAGCCCTCCTCCGCCGCCATGCGGACGTCCTCGACGTCATCGATGCCCATGCCGCAGACGACGGCGAGGTTTGACGCCATCATGCGCACCGAGCGCGCGAAGGCGGGCTCGGCGGGGACGGTCAGATTGACGCTGCCCAGATTGGTAGGTGACTCCGTGCTCATAGATCCGTGCTCCTTACTTGCTCTCTGCGTCGCCCTGCGCGGAAGCGTCCTCATGCGCGGCGGCATCTGCACCGGCGTCGTGGTCATAGGTGATGTAGCCCGCCTGTCGCCGCGAGGGCGCCTCAAAATCGGCGGCGGGGGCCGCGTCGGCGCCGTCGGTCCCGCCCGCGATGCGGCCCGCGTCGGCGGGGGCCTTTCCCGTGATCCGGTTGATGACACCGTTGACGCTCGAGGCCGCATTGTTCGCGACCTGGTTCACAACGCCCGTCACGTCGGCGGCGGTGCCCGAGACGTGCGAGACGTCGTCGAGGATGACGTTGACCTTGCCCACGGACTGCGTCGCCTCGACGACGGCGACGCCGATCTTCTCCACTAGGGGATCGACCTGCTTGATGGCGGGCTGGAGGTCGTCCATCGTGCCGTCCAGCTTGGCTATGACGGGCTGGACCTGCTCGATGGTGTCGTTGGCGGAGCGCCCGAGCACCTCGACGGTCCCACGCGCCTTGCGGATGGTGAGGGCCAGCTCGACGAGCGCCCAGATGCCTGCCACGACCAGCACGATGAGCCCAAGCTGCAGCAGATCCATGGTGTTCAACCTCTTCCTTGCCCCGAGGGGCGTCTACGGACGTGTCTGGCTCATTCTACCCGAACGTGCGCCGGCGGCCGCTGCCGCGGGCGCGGGCGGGCCGGGAGGGGCCGTCCACAGGGACGTCATGACGAGCCGCCCGACGGCGGGACGGGCGTCGGGGGCGCGCCCGCGCCCGGCGTGCGGTCCCGTGCCGTGGCGTCGATGCGCCAGCCCTCCCACCCCCGGTCGCCGGGATGAAAGAAGCTGCCGCGCTCAAGGCCGTCGGGCAGATAGCGCTGGTCGACCCAGCCTCCCGGGAAGTCATGCGGATACCGGTAGCTGCCGTATTCGTCGGAGCCGGGACGATGCCGGTCGCGCAGGTGGCTGGGCACCTCGCGGCGCGGCCCCTCCCGCACCTCCCTGAGGGCGGCGTCAATGCCCGCCTCGGCGGCGTTGGACTTGGGCGCGAGCGCCATGTAGAGGGCCGCCTGCGCCAAGTTGATCCGACACTCCGGGTAGCCGATGACCTCCGCGGCCCTGAATGCGGCATCGGCGACGAGGAGCGCCTGTGGGTCGGCGTTGCCGACGTCCTCGGAGGCGAGGATGAAGATGCGGCGGGCGATGAACTTGGGGTCCTCCCCCGCGTCGATCATGCGCGCGAGCCAGTACAGGGCGGCGTCGGGATCGCTGCCGCGCATGGACTTGATGAAGGCGGAGATGACGTCGTAGTGCATGTCGCCGGCCTTGTCGTAGCTCAGGCCGCGGCGGGGGTTGGCCTCGAGCACGTGGCGCGCCTCGATGAGCAGGGGGTCGCGCGCCTCTGCGACCTCGCCTGCCGAGGGGGGCGTCGCCATCTGGCTCGCAAGCTCGAGCGAGGTGAGGGCGGCTCGCGCGTCCCCGCCGGCCAGGGTGACGATCTCGTCAAGCGCCTCGTCCGTCAGCGCGAAGGACCCGGCAAGGCCGTCGGGGTCAGACAGCGCGCGGCGCACGAGCGTGCGCAGCGCCTCGTCGCCCAGCGGCCCAAGCTCCACGACCCGCGAGCGGCTCAGGAGGGCGGCGTTGACCTCAAAGTAGGGGTTCTCCGTCGTGGCCCCCACGAGGACGACCGTGCGATCCTCGACGGCATGGAGCAGGGCGTCCTGCTGCGAGCGGTTGAAGCGATGGATCTCGTCGACGAAGAGGATGGTGCGCCGTCCCTGGAGCAGCAGGCGACGGCTCGCCTCGTCAACCTCCCTCCTCAGGTCCTTGACCGTGCCCATGACGGCTGACACCTCGACGAACTCGGCATGGGTGGTGTTGGCTATGATTCGGGCCAGGGTGGTCTTGCCCGTGCCCGCGGGACCGTAGAGGATGACGGAGGAGAGCGTGTCATGCTCGATGGCGCGCCGCAGCCAGGACCCCGCCCCCACCGCCCGGTCCTGCCCCACGTACCCTTCGAGGGTCGAGGGGCGCATGCGCACGGCGAGCGGCGCGTTGGCGGCGCGCATCTTGCGCTCCGCATGTGAGAACAGCGTGTCCATGGGAGCCATTGTACCCGTCGTCGCGCAGGACGGCCCAAACGAGGGTCACCGGGCGTCGCGATGTTCTCTCTGCGTGGGATGTGGCGACGCCCGGGCCCGGCGCTTCGCTCACGCGCGGCGCGGGAAGAGCGCCCTCGCGTCCGGGAACAGCCGCGTCGTGAGCGAGACGAAGTAGTCGTCCGTCATGGAGCTGATGAAGTCGCAGACGACCTGGTCGGGGTCCCCCTCCCACGCATAATCCCTCCCGTAGTGGGAGAGATGGCGCTCGAGCGGAAGGATGTGGTCTAAGAAGATGGGGTCCGCTCTATCGTGTGTCGCGAGGGCCAGAAGCTCGCGCTCGTACAGGCGCCAAAACAGCTCGCCGACGGCATGAGGCACATCGCCGCTGACCTCCGACGAGCTGTAGATCTTGTCGTAGTTTTCGCGCTTTGCCCTCCTGAGCTCGGCAAAGCCCGCCTCGCTCATCATGATGCGCGACGTGCCCACGCTGCTCTCGACGATGTCGGCGACGAACGCCCTCAGGGCCCAGGCGTTGTAGGCGCCGCCCAGACCGTCGTCGAAGCCGTCCTCCCCCACCAGCCCCGCCCTGATGGCGTCCTGGCGGTCCTTGCCGACGTACGCGATGATGTCAGAGACGCGCACCACGCAGCCCTCGAGCGTCATGGGCCTCAGATGGCCTATGACCCGTGCGCCCTTGCGCCAGCAGGAGGCCACCACGCGATCGAAGGCGTCAAAGTCCGCGAGGCCGCTCGTCTCGAAGACCTGCTGCTCGAACTCACCGTTATGGCAGATCACGCCGTCAAGAACCTGCAGCGAGACGTTGCGCCCGTACAGCACGTCGAGGACGCGTGCGCTCTGCACGTTATGGAAGAACCAGCGGCCCGTGCGCGCGTGATACACCTCGTTGAGGAAGCGCTCGCCCGCGTGGCCAAAGGGCGTGTGACCCACGTCATGGCCGAGCGAGATGGCCTCGATGAGGTCGAGGTTGAGCCCGAGCGCGCGTCCGATGTCGCGGGCGACGCGACAAACGAGCTGCTCATGAAGGTTGCGCCGGGTTATGTCGTCATTTGCGGCAAACGAGAACACCTGGGTCTTGCCGTTGAGGCGGTTGTAGGCAGGAATGTGCATGATCTTCTCGCAGTCGCGCACGAAGGCGGGGCGCAGCAGCGTCGGGCGGTCTGCCGAGGCGTCGCGCCGCAGGCAGGCGGCGTCCGGCGTGGCGGCGGGTGACAGCCCTCCTTGCGAGCGCAGGTCACGCACGGCCGCGGCGGCGCGGGCGGAGAGCGCGCCCGTGAGCTCGGGCGCGAGGACGTTGTGAAGCGTTGTCATGGTTCCTCCCTGTGTCTGGGCACATGGTAGCAAAGGGCTCGGACACAAACGGCATGACGAGTCAGCTCAGGCGGCTCACGTAGCAGGTCTCGTTGGCGGGCAGCACGCGCAGGCCCAGGCTGCGCACGAGCGCGAGCGACGCGGCGTTGTCGGGGTAGACCTCCGCCCAGGGAACCCATCCTTTCGCAAGCTGCTCATTGATCTTTGCGCAGAGCAGGGCGCGCGCCCAGCCCCTACGTCTGAACGGGACGAACACCTCGAGCATGCCCAGGGACCCGCACGGGTGCTCACCGATGAAGCCTGTGAGGACGCCGTCCGCAAAGCCTCCCAGGATGCGCCCCTCGCCCAGCAGCGCGCGCAGCGCGGCCTCGCTCGTGTATTCGGGGTGGGCATAGCCGGCCAGCACCTTCGGCAGGTGGCTCTCGTCCAGGGGCCGCACCTCAAGGCCGCGCGGCGGCGTCAGCGCTCGGGTGCGCTCATAGCTGCACAGATGGAAGGGCGCGACGTCGGTGAGGCCCGCCACGAGCCCCGCGTCGCGGACGAGGCAGGGCTCGAGGAGCACGGCGAGAGGGGCGTCCACGACCATGGCGAGGGCGTCTCGCCCCAGCTGCGCGTCGTCGGCCCAGATGGTCTGAATGCCGTCAGGCGTCCGCGCCACCACGCATCCCCGCTCGGCGAGCTCGATTGTCGCGAGGCTCCTCTGGATCATCTGGGCCAAGGGGAGACAGCGGCGCGGGGCGTCCTTCATGAGCGCGGCGGCGCGACGACGGCGCGAGGGCTCGTCCGTTCGCTGCGTCGCGAAGACGAGCGAGAGCCTCCGGGCGATCTGCCGCGACCCCTCCGCGTTGGGATGCTCGAAGCCGTCGGCCATGAGCGAGCTGCGATGGTCGATGAGGCGGCTCCCCTCGACGTGACGCATCTGCCCGTGGCGCGCGACCTGCGTGGCAATGAGGCGGGGCACCTCACGCCAGCAGCTGCGCGGATGGGAGGGCCAGCGTCCCTCGTCATGCCAGAGGGGGTCGGCCACGAGGCAGAGGACGTCGGGCCACAGGCGCGACAGCTCGTCAAGGTAGAGCTGGACGTCACGCATGACACGGCGCGCGTCACAGGGCTCGTAGCGATAGTTTGCCCCCAGCGCCACGACGATGCAGGCCACGTCGACGCCGGCCTTGAGGCCAAACAGGCTGCCGGGCTGAAAGACCTGGCCGCCCAGCCCCTGGTTTACCACGTCAAGGCCTAGCTCTCGTGCGAGAAGGACCGGCCAGCTGCGGCTCGGGTCGTCGCAGACGAAGCCCTGCGCGATGGAGTCGCCCAGCACGAGCAGCTGACGCCGGGCGGCGACGGGCTCGATGAGGGTGCCGTTGCCCCTGAGCGCGCGAATCTGGCAGCCCCGCAGGCAGGGCAGCCAGACGCGCACCTGATGCGTCCGACCGAGGCCGGGCAGCTGGACGGCGCCGTCCGCAGACTCCTGCCGTCCCTGGACCCAGAAGTCGACGGTCGAGCGTTGACGCGTGAGCGGCAGCAGATCGGCCGGCCCGCCGTCAACCTCGACGGCGATACCGTCATGGGACGAGGGCGCCGGCTCGCCGGGCCGCTTTGGCACATAGTCAAGGACGGCGCGCGTGGCGGGCGGCTCGCCGTCCGGCGCAAGCTCGAGGGACATCTGGCTCGCGTCCGTCACGAACTCCAGGCAGATGCCCGCCGTGGTGCGCGCCATCGCCCGGTAGAGCCCCGGATGCCAGGCACGGACGCTTCCCAAGGCCCTGAGCTGCGACGCGGAAAAGCGCAGGGGCCAAAGCCAGCCGTCCGCCCCCTCCTCGACGCTCACGCAGCCATGAAGGAGCGAGCGCGCGGCGACGCAGGTCATGCCGGACAGGTCTCTGCGGGCGGCGGCGTCGATGGCGGCGCTCTCACGCACGGGCCCGCCCCCCTTCCTCGACGGCTTGGCGCACGGGCTCGTAGGCGGCGACGAGCCGCTCGAGCGACCAGCTGGCGTTGGCGGGGCTCGTCGAGGGCAGGCGGGTGCACGCCATGCCGATCGTCGGCTCGATGTGGCGCGCGTACAGCCGAGCGGCGACGCTACCGGTGCAGAAGACGCGCGTGATCTGGGAGGCGGCGAGCAGCGGAGCGAGGTCGTTGGGAACCGGGTCCTCTATGCTCGCGTCCGCCGCGCCCCGTATGCGAGCGCTGTGCAGCACGTCATGGAGGGCGAGGTGATGGCGCGTCAGAAACAGGCGGCACGCGTCACCGCCCCGGGGGACCGGCTCGTCCCAGAGGGCGGCGAGCACGCGCCAGAAGCGATTGTGGGGGTTGGCGTAGTGGTAGCCAAGCTCACGAGACGCGGGGCTGGGAAGCGACCCCAGCAGCAGCACGCGGCTCTCCGCGTCAAACGCGGCCGGCAAGGGCGAGCGCACGACCGCCCGGGGTGCGCGAAGGGGCGTAGGCACGCTACTCCCCCTCCGCGATACGCTCGTAGAACTCGGCACCGTCATCAAGGCGCAGCAGGGACACCTGGCCAAAGCCCGCGCCGCCGGCGGCGCCCGCGTCAATGTCCCAGCGGTCCCAGACCCCGCCCGTCTGAGGCTGGCCGCCCACGCGAACCTGCCGGCAGAGGCCGTCGGCGTCCACGGGCTCGCGCTCAAGGTGGTCGGCCATGCGCGTGAGATAGACGGCGGGCGTATGCCCGGCGATGACGACGGCGCCCCTGCCCTGCTCGTCCACCAGGCCCGTCGGACGGGACCAGAACTCCTCCCGTATCCACATGAGATCCTCGGCGTCCTGGTCGTCGAGAAGGCGCGCCAGCGTCTCGGGCGTAAGGGACGCCGGGACGACCGTGGCGGGGGCAAGGGGGCGGATGCCGGCGTGCACCAGCACGAAGAGGCGGCCCTCCAGCTCGCACACCCCGCACAGGGGGAGGTTGAAGACCCAGTCGAGCAGGTCGAGACGGTCGGGCTCGCCCAACGCCTCCAGACCCGCGAGCGTCGTGTGGGAGCCGTTGATCTCCCAGTTGAGCTGGGCGACCGCCGATCCGCCCGATGTGACGTAGGACATCATGAGGTCCTCGTGGTTGCCCATGAGCACCTGGGCTCCCTTGAGGGATCGACACAGACGCATGACGCCCACCGGGTCGGGACCGCGGTCCACCATGTCTCCCAGCATGAAGATAGTGTCGTCGTCGGAGGGTGCGACACGCTCCAGCAGGCGCTCGAGGGGCGCGCGATGACCGTGCACGTCAGAGAACGCATACGTTGCCATGGGACCTCCCTCTCGCCGCGCCCGTCATCTCGCGCGACTCCTCGCGCCGCGGCCCTGTAAGGATAGCAAGCTTTTGCGAGACCTGCACGCCGACGCGGGCCAACCGAGGGGCCCTCGGCCAGGCGACGGCTACCTGCGGCGCGCCCGGGCAAGACGCTCGTACGTCACGCGCAGCCGCCAGGGCCTCATCGATCCGATCTCAACGAAGCGCCCGAACTGACGGGTCGTCTCACAGGAGCGCACCAGCGCGACGAGCTCCTCCATGGCGCGCGGGCGCAGCTCCTCCCTAAGGCGGCATTCCCATACGACGGCCACGGTCCATCCCTCCCTGACGAGCCGGCCCTGGTTGGATGCGTCACGGGCGCGATTGCGGGCGAACTTTGCCTCCCAGAACTCGACGTTGGTGCGCGGTCGCGAGGGGCCGCAGTGGGGGCAGCGGTGCCAAAAGCAGCCGTTGACGAAGATGGCCAGGCGCCTGCCCGGGTAGCAGATGTCGGGGCTGCCGGCGGCCTTGCGCCAATGAAGGCGATAACCCCCCAGCCCCGCCGTGCGCAGCGCCTCGCGAACCATCAGCTCGGGCCGCGTGTTCTTGCTCCTGTTCGCCTGCATCACGTGGCGCGTGGCCTCAGAGACCTCGCTCACCGCCCGCACGCCCGCCCCGGCAGGACCTCGGGCTCGCCCAGCGTGACGCCCGGACGAGGCTCGGCGGGGTCGTCCAGCGCGTCGGGATCGACGGGCTGACCCGAGAAGTTGAGGTCTCCCGTGAGCTCGCGCGCAGCGGCAAGGTCAAATCCCGCGGCGAGGAAGGTGTCAAGCGCGCCGGGAAGCGTGGCGAGGGCGCCCTCGTAGCGGTCCCAGAAACTCTCGCTGCTGAGCGCGCCGGTAAAGGGGTCGATCCATGCCTCGTGACCGGAGTTGGCGAAGGGCGACGCATCGGCCTTGCGCGCCCGATGCGCCATAGCCCCGACGAGCGAGTAGCGCCTATGCCCCAGACGCCGCTCGAGCGCGCAGAGGACGCGGCCCCTGCCGCCGCGCGACGCGAAGAGCGCGCGCTGCGCCAGCCTGAACGCCTTGACGCCCCGGGTGTAGCAGTCGAGCGAGAGGGTCCTGCTGAAGGTCCAGAGGTTCATGTAAAAGAAGAGCTTGTCAATCACGCGCAGCGTGTCCGCGTCGGCGGCGAGGACGTGACGGTGGGGCTGGTAGCCCTCGACCGTCTGCCCCGTCTTGGCAAAGAGGACCATCTCGTCCAGGTCGCGCTCGATCTCGGCGTGGACGACGGTGCCGCAGGAGCGGTCAAGCCCCTCGACGCCCACGTCGCAGATGCCGTACTCCTGCGAGAACACCAGGGGGTGAACGCTGCGGTCCAGCAGATAGTGGCAGAGGAACCCGGCGGCGTAGGCGACGCCGACGCCCCGCTCGGGACGGGACAGCATGCTCAGCGCGTCATGCAGCGACGCCAGCAGCAGCGCGGGCCGCTGGTGGTGCATCTGGCCCCCCGCAAGGTCCCGCGCCTTGACGCGAGGCACGACCCGTAGGTAAAAGAGCGGATCGGGACCCTGGCTGCCCAGCATGAAGGCGTCGTGCTGGGCAAGCGAGAGGAGCCCCAAGGCGTCGGCGGCCAGAGGATAGGCGTCCCTCCCAAAGAAATCGTGCGTCAAGACGGCGGGCATGCTTGCTCCTTCGCGTAGGCGACCAGTATCATGTTCTTGTTTTGGGACTCGTGATGCAAGCGGCAAATCCGGCCGCGTGCAGGCGCCGCCCGACGACGGCGCGACGGACGAGCCTTTGCACGCTCACCGAAGACGACGTCGTCCTCATGAAAGGCGCACCCATGACTACCACCAAGCTCACCCGGGCCGAGAAGAGCTGGATCATGTATGACGTGGGCAACTCCGCCCTCGTGCTGCTTGCCACGACGCTCATCCCCATCTACTTCAACCAGCTCGTGAAGGCCGCCGACCCGGCGGCGCAGGGCACGGCACTCGTGGCCTGGAGCTACGGCGAGACGGTGGCGTCCCTCGTGATCGCGCTGCTCATGCCCGTCCTAGGCTCGATCGCCGACCAGCAGGGCATGAAGAAGAGGTTCATCGTGGGCACCGTGGGAATCGGCGTCGTCGCCACCGTCGCTCTCGGCTTTCCCACGCTCCCGATGGCCTTCCTCGTGGTCTACGTGCTGTCGTCGGTCATGCTCAACTCGTCCATGGTCTTCTATGACGCCCTGCTGGTGGACACCACCTCCGACGAGCGCATGGATGACGTGTCGAGCCAGGGCTATGCCTGGGGCTACATCGGCTCGGTCATCCCCTTCATACTCTGCCTGCTCGTCGTCCTCATGAGGCCCTTCGGCATGGAGCTGCAGCGGGCCATGCAGATCACCTTCGTGATCACCGCCGCCTGGTGGGTCGCCTTTACCATCCCTTTGCTCAAGAACGTGGAGCAGCGGCACTTCAAGCCGCGCATGAACGGCTCCCTCGCCAGGGCGGCCAGGGGCGTCATAGGCACGCTGAGGGACATCTGGGCCAATCGCGAGCTGCGCTTTTACATCATCGCGTACTTCTTCTACATCGACGGCGTCCACACCATCATCAAGCTCGCCACGAGCTATGGCGCCAACCTGGGGATTGACTCGACCCAGCTGCTCCTCGCCCTGCTCGTGACCCAGTTCGTGGCCTTTCCCTCCGCCATCGCCTACGGCAAGCTCGGCGGCAGGCTCGGCACGCGCACGATGCTGCTCGTGGGCATAGCCGGCTACACCTTCATCACCTGCTTCGCGGCGTTCTTTCTCAAGAGCGCCCTGGAGTTCTGGTTCCTCGCCATCATGGTCGGCCTCTTCCAGGGCGGCATCCAGGCGCTCAGCCGCTCGGAGTTTGGCAAGCTCGCCCCCAAGGAGCACGCCAACGAGTACTTTGGCTTCTTTGACATCTTCGGCAAGTACGCGGCCATCATGGGGACGTTCATCGTGGGCTTCATGACCCAGCTCACCGGCAACAGCAACCTGGGCGTCTTCTCCATCGTCGTGCTCTTCGTCATCGGCTTCGTCATGATGCTCAAGGTGCCCGCAGGCGACGCCTCCGCATCCTAGGCCCCATGCCCCATGCCCACTCGGCCGGGCGACGAGCATGGGGCAAGACGTTCGGGACGCCTCGCCTACGCCATCCTTCCCAGGGCGTCGTCGTCGAGCGCGTCGAGGTCAAGCCTGCCGTCGGCGCGCGCGATGGCCTCGACGACCTTGGCGACGGCGTCGTCCGCGGCGTCGCCGATGACGTGACGCGCGGCCGCCTTCGCCTCGTCCGTGCCGTTTGCCACGACGAAGGAGTTGGGGACCCTGCCCAGCATGGCGAGGTCGTTCTCGGCGTCCCCAAAGAAGACGACCTCCTCCGGGGCGATGGAGCATGCCTCGCACAGGCGGTCGAAGGCGTTCGCCTTGGACCACCCCCGGGGCAGGACGTCAAAGAACAGGGAGGTCGGCCTCAGGAAGTCCGCCTGGGGGCACGCCTCGCTCAGCAGCGGTCGCATGCGCAACGCCTGCTCCTCGGCGGTCTCGCGCCCGTTGCCCAAGCAGAGGAACCCCGCTGACATGATGGGCACATCGGGCACGGCGTCGATGAGGTCCCCCGGCGGCAGCATGCCCGTCAGCGCGACGGCCCGACGTATGTCGGCGTCGTTCAGGCCCAGATAGCAGGGACGCGAGAGGGAGAACGTCTCGCCCTCACGGGGCTGTCGAGGAACATAGACGTTGAGGGCGCAGCCCTCCTCCTCACGGGCGATGTCGGCGAGCGTGTCGAGAATCGCATGGTCAAGGTAGATTGTGGACAGGTGCCGCCCGCGCCATTGGATGATCTTGCCGTTGGACATGATGCCCGAGTCAAGGTACCGCTCGTCACCCCTGAAGAAGCGCAGCAGGTCAACGGGCTCCCGTCCCGTCGCGACGCCAAACGCGACGCCGGTCTTCTCCAGGGAGCGCAGCGCCCGGAGCGTTCGGTCGGACGGCGAGCTGGCGCCGAAGGGCACCAGCGTCCCGTCCATGTCGCAGAGCACGAGCCGTATCACGGATATGCCTCCCGACGGTCGGCGACGGCCATTTGTCACAGCAGTTCTCACTATGCCATAGTTACGCAGTGAGGGGAGGGCGCATGGACCAGCCCGACAAGAATCTCTCGCGCCTCCGCGCGCTGAGGCAGGCGCTGGCATCGCGTGACGTCGAGCGCCTGCGCGGCCTGCTCGCCGAGGCGCCCGGCCCCGCCGACCTGAGCGCCCTCGAGGCGGTGGACCTCCTGGAGCGGGCCTGCGCCTTTGGGCCCAGGGCCGCCGCACAGCTGGTCTGGGAGCACGTCCGCGGGGACTTCGCCTACACCGGCTGGGCGCTCGCGCTCGCGCTGCGCTGCGCCCAGGGCGACGTGGCGCGCTGGCTTCTGAAAGATGAGCGCCAGGACCTGCTGGGCGGCGTCCGGCGTCCGCGCGCGGCGCGCGGGCTGCTTCCCCACGAGGCGACCTTCACCCGCTTTAACTTGACGCGCGAGAGCCCCACCCTCTTCGTCAACAACATGGACCCCACCGTCTCGACCGAGGTCTTCGAGGACTTCACGGGCACCGAGCAGCTCGCGGGAGCGCCCTGGGGCGCCGCGGTCTCTCTGGAGCGCACCTGCGAGCTGGTGCTACAGCTGGCCCGGGAGGGGCTCTTTGACCCCGTCGTCTTCGACGACCTGCTGCGTGCCTGCCTCGTCAAGGCCTGGCACGCCCTACGACACGCCGGACGTCACCAGCCCGAGGCGGCGCGAACCTGCCTTGGGCTCGCGCGCGAGCTTCTCAGGCTGCACCGGGACTGCGGCATGGGCGACGCGAACGTCGAGCTCATCATGGGCAACCTTATCGTTCCCAAGGCCAACCCCGCCATCGTGGCCTTTGTGTGCCAAGAGGGGCCCTCCGTCTTCCTGGGACGCCTGCGGACCCTCTCATGGCTTCAGGATGACGTCGAGCTGCTGCGCGCCATGGTGCCTCGGCTGTCGCCCGCGGACGCCCGGGGCAACGAGGCGCTGCTCATGGCGCTGGCGCGCCATGGGCTCATCGACGAGCTCACGACCATCGCCGCCTGGCCTGACACCTTCACGCCGCGCAGCCTCCCGTCGGCCGTCCAGGTTGCCTCCTCGGCGGGCCACGCGGAAGTCGCCGCCTGGCTTCTGGCCCGGCTCGAGGGCCTTGGCCGCACGAGGGCGACGGCGCGCGCCGGCGAGGGCCCGCGCGCCCGGACGAAGGCGCCCACGTCCCGACACCCGCCTGCGGCGCGGGCGAACGTGTCCGACGGGGCGGCGCCGTCCGCCACGCCGCACAGGGAGGAAGGCGCTCAGGGCGTGGCCCCCTCCGACAAGACCGCGGCGGCCGGAGCCGACCCGGAGGCAGACGCGCTCGCCCGCCAGATCCTTGAGCTGGCCCGCTGCGAGGTCGTGGCGCGCAACCCCTTCCTGGCGAGCTCCCTCTCGCTGCTGACGCCCGTCGCCGGCCACGAGTCATCCAGCCTGTTTCGCGTGGACGGGCGCAGCCTCGGCTATGACGTGGAGCGTGTGATGGATGACTTCGTGGAGCATCGCCGAGCGCCGACCCATGACCTCGTCCACGCGCTCGCCCACTGCCTGCTGCTCCACCCCTTCGTGGGGGGAAGCCTGCGCAGGCGGCACTGGAACCTCGCCGCCGACATCGCCGCCGAGGCGGTCGTCGCCGAGCTCATGGGGCCACGAGACGGCCTGCGAGGCAGCCGGGAGCAGGCCGTGCTCGACCAGCTGGGCACCGCCCTCGCGGGACGCCTCGGTGCCGAGCGCATCTATCGCGCGCTGGGAGAGGGGCGCTTTGAGAACGCGGTCGAGCAGTGGGAGCGGCTCTTCGTCTCCGACGACCACGGGCTCTGGTATCCCGAGCCGCAAGACGCGCCTGCGGACGACGGGAAGGGGGACGAGGGCGGCCCCCGACAGGGCGAGCGGCCTGACCGAGCCTCAGACCCCAACGAGGGGGAGGGCGCCTCCGAGGGTCTCGGCGCCCCCCGTGACGGCGACCAGGCACGCGACCTGCCGGGAGCTGACGACGACGCGCCCCACGACGGCCCGCCGCCCGCGAGCGGGGGCGCACAGGCCGCCTGCGAGGACGCGCGCGCGCAGGAGCGCTGGGCCAAGGCCGCAAAGTCCCTGCGCGTGGACCTCGAGACGCTCTCACGGTCCTACGGCTCCCAGACGAAGGGGCTCGTGCGCGAGCTTGCCGTCAGCACGCACGAGCAGGTGGACTATCGCGAGTTTCTCCGCCAGTTTGCCGTGTCCAGCGAGGAGATGCACCTCTCTGACTCCGAGTTCGACTACGTCTTCTATACCTACGGACTCCAGCTGTACGGCGACACGCCCCTCATAGAGCCCCTGGAATACAGGGACGAGAAGCGCATCAGGGACTTTGCCATCGTCATCGACACGTCGAGCTCGGTGACGGCGACGGTGGTCCAGCAGTTCGTGGACGCCACCTTTGACGTGCTCACGAGCGCGTCAAGCTTCTTTGAGCGCACGAACATCCACATCATCCAGGCCGACGCCCGCGTGCAGGGCGACACCAAGATCAGCTCGCTCGCCGACCTCGACCGCTGGCGCCGGTCCATTCGTCTCAAGGGATTCGGGGGCACGGACTTTCGACCGGCCTTCCGCTACGTGCGCGAGCTCAGGGAGCGAGGGGAGTTCGATGACTTTCAGGGGCTCATCTACTTCACCGACGGCTGGGGCATCTATCCCGAGCAGATGCCCCCCTATAAGACCACCTTCGTCTTCTACGACGAGGACCACCGACCCGAGCTCGTGCCCGCCTGGGCGCTGCAGATCACGCTGCATCCCGGCGAGTTCGAGAGCATGTCCGTCTACTGAGCCGCTCCAGGCGACCCGGACGGAGAGGAGCGTCACATGAACATAGCCGAGGCCACCGAGCAGATCGAGGGTGCCGTGAGGGCCTACCTCGCCAAGGATGACGACGGGCTGGACATGGTGCCGCCCCCGATGCAGCGCCCCATCATCCTGATGGGCCCCCCGGGCATCGGCAAGACGGCCGTCGTGAGCCAGGTGGCCGAGCGTCTGGGCATCAACTTCGTGTCCTACTCGATCACCCATCACACCCGACAGAGCGCCCTGGGCCTCCCCTACATCGGCGAGGCGCGCTTTGGCGAGCGTGACTATCGCGTCAGCCGCTACACCATGAGCGAGATCATCGCCGCCGCCTACGACGCCGTCGAGCGGTCCGGCACGAGGGAGGGCATCCTCTTCTTGGACGAGGTCAACTGCGCCTCAGAGACGCTCATGCCTTCCATGCTGCAGTTTCTGCAGTACAAGACCTTCGGGCAGCACCGCCTGCCTGCCGACTGGGTCATCGTCTGCGCCGGCAACCCCCCCGAGTACAACCGGGCGGCGCGCGAGTTTGACCCCGCCATGATGGACCGTCTCAAGCGCATTGACATCGAGCCCGACCTCGACGTGTGGATGGACTACGCCACGACGCATGGCGTCCATCCCGCCGTCACGAGCTACCTGGCAAGCAAGCCCGCGTACTTCTATCGCCTGCGGGCGGGCGTCAGGGGGACGCGCATCGTGACGGCCCGCGGATGGGAGGACCTCTCCCGCATGATAGGCGCGTACCGCCGCGAGGGCATGGGCGTCTCGCTCGCGCTCGTCTCGCAGTACCTGCAGGACCGTGAGGTCGCGGAGGACTTCTCGCTGTACCTCGAGCTCTTCTCGAAATATGAGGACGACTACAAGGTCCAGGACATCCTGGACGGCACCGCCGCGCCCGGCATCGCCGATCGCGCCCGGGACGCCGCCCTGGACGAGCGCATCGCCCTCGTCAACCTGCTGCTGGGCGCCGTCCTGGCTGACGTCCATGCGCTCGATCAGGCACGCGGCGCCCTCGAACTGACGCGGCGTGCCCTTGACGGTCGTGACGCCCACGCGGGCGACACCCTGCCGCCATGGCTTAAGGCGCAGGAGCAGTCGTGCCGAACGACGGTGGCCCAGGCGCGCGCCAAGGGTACGACCGGCGAGGGGCGCCTCAAGACCCTCCTGGCCCAGGCGTCGCTTCTCGCGCGACTGCGCAGGGAGCTGCTCAGGGCCCGGACGTTGGGCGACGACGACGAGGGCGGCGCCTGCGCGCAGGCCCTGGCAAGGCGCGCGAGCGAGCTTGACGAGCGCGCGAGGACGGTCATGGGGCGGGTGGACAACGCCCTTGACTTTTTGGACGCCTGCTGCGGCGACGGGCAGGAACTGCTCGTGTTCGTGACGCATCTCGCGGTGGACGAGCCCTTCATGCGGCTGGCGAGCGAAGGCGGCGCAGAGGCCTTCGTCAGGCACAGCCAGGCCCTCATGCTCCATGAGCGGGGCATCGACCTCTTGAGCCAGGCGGAGCGCGTCGCGGCACGCACGGCCGGCACGAGCGGCAGCTAGGACCGGCCCATGGACGCGCCGCCGCCCCCGTACCCTGGTTGGGGGGCGGCGGCGCGGGACGAGACCATGGACGGCAGGACGAAGGCTAGCGCGCGAGGTCCTCGACGATGGCGTCCGCGAGGGCGTCGAGCTGCTCGACGTCATCCTCGGTCACGCTCGACTTGATCTTGACCATGGGGTCAAGGATCTGGACGTTGGACATGCGTCCCAGACGCTGCTTGAGGAGCGCGCCGGCCTGGGGCGACCAGCTGCCGTTCTCGATGATGGCGACCGTGCGGTTGCGCATGTTGTGCTTCACGAGGTCCTGCACGAAGTGGTCCATGCCGTCAAAGATGTCCAGGTTGTAGGTGGAGGAGGCAAACACGAGCGTGGAGTACTGAAAGGCCCTGGACACGAGCTCCGAGACGTCGGTCTTGGACGAGTCGTAGACGCGGACGTTCTTGAGGCCGCGCTCGGCGAGCTTGGCAGCGAGGATGTCGGCAGCGTTGGCCGTGTGACCGTAGACCGACCCGTAGAAGATGCAGACGCTGTCGTACTCCGGGGTGTAGCTCGCCCACTTCTGATAGCGCAGGAGGATGCGGTCAAAGTCCTGGCGCCAGAGGTGACCGTGCAGGGGGAAGATGTACTTGAGGTCGAACTTGGCCGCCTTGGCCAGGACCGCCAGGGTCTGCGGACCGTACTTGCCCACGATGTTGGCGTAGTAGCGCCGCGCCTCGCGGGCGTAGGTGCGCGTCCACTTGACCTCGTCGGCAAAGAGGTTGCCGCCCAGGGCGCCAAACTCGCCAAAGGCGTCGGCCGAGAAGAGCGCGCCGGTGTGCACATCAAAGCTCATGATGACCTCGGGCCAGTGGACCATGGGCGCCGTGATGAAGCGGAGCGTGTGACGCCCCAGCTCGAGCGTGTCGCCCTCCTTGACGACGATCTTGCGCGACTCGACGTCAAGGTCGGGATAGAACTGCCCCATGATCCTGAAGCCCTGCATGCTCGCGACGAGCTTGAGCTCGGGGTAGCGCCGCACCAGGTCGGGAATGGCGGCGCAGTGGTCGGGCTCCATGTGGTCAACGACCAGGTAGTCAAGGGGACGGCCCCCCAGGACGTGCGCGAGGTTCTCAAAGAGCTGGTCGCGCACGGCGTTGTCGATGCCGTCGAGGAGGCAGGTCTTCTCGTCCATGATCACGAAGCTGTTGTAGGACATGCCCTCGGGCGTGGGGTAGTTGTTCTCAAAGAGCTCAAGGCGGCGATCAGAGGCGCCCACCCACCACGTGTCCTCGCAAATCTGGCGAACGTTATGCATAAGCCACTCCTCACATTATCGAACTACAAAAATGGCCAGACACGACGAGGTGCCTGGCCTACCGTTTCAATGGTGGGTCGTGAGGGGGTCGAACCCTCGACCTTGGGATTAAGAGTCCCCTGCTCTACCATCTGAGCTAACGACCCATCGACGTGAAATGGGGTGGGTAGAGGGGCTCGAACCCTCGACCTACGGAGCCACGGTCCGTCGCTCTGCCAACTGAGCTACACCCACCATGCCCCACCTCGTATCGCGCTTGACTATCATGCCCAAAGTCAGTTCCCTTTGCAAGGGTCTTTTCCAAAAAATCTCAGCGGGTGCCCCTGGCGCGGCGCGGTGCGGGCGGTACGACATGTTCCGCGCGGCGGACATGCCAGGACGGGCGCGAGGTGACGGGCGCGCCAGCAGCCGACAAGACGCCGGCAACAAAGCCGCAAGCCTGCGGCAAGTAGCTTGCGGCGGCAGGCAGAGGGCCCCTCTTTCCCTTGATAAGCTCCGTGATTCCCTTTCGTGACCCGTGCGGCGACCCAAAACTTGAGAGTGCCGACATCGGATGACGCGTCACGTGCGAAGGGAGCGATCATGAGCAGCTGTCCGCAGCGTTCTGCCAACCTGACGATGGGAGGCCTTGGAGGTGGTCCTTCCGTGCGCGAGGGGCCCCGTCAGGACCCGCGGGCCCAAGCCCGCGCGCGTCTGGCGCAAAGCCCGCGCACCTGGCAGGCGCTCATCGCCGTGCTCGTCGCCGCCCTCGCGCTCCTCACGGCCCTGAGCGTGCCCGAGGGGCTCCAGAGCCTGCCCGTGGCCCGTTCCGCGCGCGGGGCGGCGACCGGTGACGCCTGCGGCGTGCGCCCGCTGCCTGCACGGGTCGTGCGGGAGGCCATGACGCTCGTCGGCTCCGGCGGCAGGTGCGCCCGGGGAGGCGATGCGCTATGAGACCCCTCCTGCGCCGGGCGCTCATGGCCTGCGCCTGCCTCGCCTGCGCTCTTGTGGCGATCCTTTACGTCGCCCCCCGAGCGGCGAGGGGCGCCGAGCCGCATCAGACGATCGACGTGGTCAAGACCTCCTTTGCGACCTTTTCCACGAGCCAGCCGCATACCACGGCCTTCTGCTGCGAATATGGGGTGTCCCTCGGCACAACGACGAGCTTCGAGCGGCGCGAGCGCGTCACGGGGGCGCTGGGCTACGTGCTCTATCACGGTCATCCGGCATCTCAGCACGTCAAAGGACTCTCGGGCAAAGACGCCCGCCTCGCCACCCAGTGGGCCGTCTGGCGCTGCACCGACGACCTGGGCTGGAACCACTTCCCCGGCGACATGGGCATGGAGGGCTACGTCGTGCTGACCGATGACGTCGCGCGCGGCATGACCAAGACCGTGCGCGACGCGGGCGACGCCCTGTACCAGGAGGCCAAGGCCTGGGCGGCCTCAACGGCAAACGTTGACGCCGCCGCCGAGAACAACTGCTCGTGGCGCTACGAGAACGCGCGCAACCCCACGTCGCAGGCCCTGGTCGTCACCAACCTCGAGCATGAGGGATGGCTCAGGCTCACAAAGGCGAGCGCGGCGTCGTCCATCACCCAGGACAACGGCTGCTACTCCCTCGAGGGGGCGCGCTTCGTCGCCTACGCCGACAGCGCATGCACGCACGAGGCCGGGACCCTCACGACCAAGGCGGACGGCACGGCGAACGTCCTCTCGCTCCAGCCAGGCAGATACTGGGTG
Organism: Olsenella sp. HMSC062G07; assembly: GCF_001811895.1. Lineage (NCBI taxonomy): Bacteria > Bacillati > Actinomycetota > Coriobacteriia > Coriobacteriales > Atopobiaceae > Olsenella > Olsenella sp. HMSC062G07. The sequence continues at coordinate 694,515 of NZ_KV806951.1, read as the reverse complement.
AGGGAAGTGGAGGCGCCGAGAGGCTACGCGCTCTCCCAGGAGACGAGGGAGATAGACGTCGCCTCGGGCCGGGAGGCCGTCGTGAGCTTTGCCGACGAGCCGGCGGTGGATGACGGCTGGGCCCTCCTCAAGAAGGAGGACGAGGACACCAAGGGCGTGCCGCAGGGCGACGCCGCCCTGGGAGGGGCGCGCTTTCGCGTGAGCTTCTACGACAACGTGGACGGAACCACCACGGGCGCCCCAAGGCGCAGCTGGGTCTTTGCGACCAACGAGGACGGGTGGGTGGACTTTGGCAACGCCTCAAACCTCGTGGGCGGAGACGCGCCCTTCACCACCGCCGAGGGCAGGATCGTGATGCCGCTTGGCAGCTACCTCATACAGGAGGTCTGCGCCCCTGCGGGCTACGCCCTCCCCTCCCCTCCTCCCGCCTTCACGGCCGTCGTGAGCCAGGACGGCTCGACGAGGCGCGCCGTATGGCACGCCCAGACAGGGCCCACGACGACGGTTCCCAATGAACCTGATGTCGTCGGCGTGGCAGCGGAGCGGCCCCAGAGAACGGGAGAGGTCTCGGGCACGAAGGTCGACGCCGAGCGCGACGCCGGCGTTCCCCAGGGGGACGCCTCTCTCGCCGGCGCCGTGCTCTCCGTCCTCAACGCGTCAGACCACCCCGTGTCGTTCGGCGGCAGGATGGTCGACGTCGGGGCGGAGGTCACCACCGCCGTCACCGACGACGCCGGGGCCTGGCGCGTGGGAGGCCTTCCCTACGGCACCTACGCCGTGGTGGAGAAGTGCCCCTCGCCGGGCTACCTGCCCAACTCGACGTGGAGGCTCACGCTGAGGGCGCATGAGGGCGACGGTCGAAGCTACCGCCTACAGGCCCTCCCCGAACAGGTGGTGCGCGGTGACGTCCGCGTCGCCAAGGTCTCCTGCGAGAACGGCGAGGGCAAGGCGGAGGGAGCGGCGACCCTCGAGGGCGCACAGCTCGTCATAACCAACCGCTCGACCGTCTCGGTGCTGGCTGACTCGGGCGAGCTGAGGGAGTGCCAGCCGGGCGCCTTCGTCCTCACCGTCACGACCAACGAGGGCGGCGTGGCGCAGACCGAGGGCAAGGCGCTGCCCTTTGGCAGCTACGAGGTCATGGAGAAGACGGCCCCCGAGGGCTACCTCGTCAACAAGGGGTGGAAGAAGCAGTTCTGCATCAGAGAGGACGGTCAGAAAGTCGAGCTCGAAGGCCCCGACGCGACCGTGGCAGACCAGGTCAAGCGCGAAGGCTTCCACTTCTCGAAGAAGGACGCGCCCTCCATGGGCGCGCTGCCCCGCACCGCCTTCCTCGTCATCGCCCAGTCCGACCAGGACGGCGACGGGCGCAACGAGGCGCACGTGATCGTGACGGACGAGAACGGCGCGTTCGACAGCGACAACTTTGACGAGGGCCGCCTTGACAACGCGAACGACGCGGCCGTGGGCGACCTCGTCTTTACGCATGACGACTCTGGCAGGGTCATCGCCGACCTCGATGCGCTCAAGCTGTCAGACGAGGCGCTCGACCCCGAGAGAGGCGTCTGGTTCACGGGCCGCACCGACCTGACGACGCGGCCCAAGCCGGGCAGGAAGGCCTTTCCCTTTGACCGCTACACCGTGCAGGAGCTCCCCTGCAAGGCCAACGAGGGACGTCAGCTCGTCACGTTCGAGGTCGAGCTCAAGCCGGCTGACAGGAACGACGGCGCCACCGTGGACCTCGGCACCATCGACGACCACCCAGGCCCTCAGCTGAGGACGAGCGCCCAGGGTCCAGACGGCTCAAAGGTGCTGGAGGCGCAGGACGAGCTGAGCGTCAAGGACGCGGTCCACTACACCGGCCTCGAGCCCGGGGTGACCTACGAGCTGGAGGGCAGCCTGCACCTGCGCGACGTTGCAGGGACGGACCGTGGCCCCCTCTCGGACGCAGGCAAAACGGTGCGCGCCTCGCGCACCTTTACGCCCCAAGGCAGCTCGGGCACCGAGGAGCTCACCTTCGCGTTTGGCGGGGCGTCACTGCAGGAGGGCACCCAAATCGTGGCCTTTGAGACGCTGAGCAGGGACGGGTCCGTCGTGACGCGGCACGAGGACATAGCGGACGCGGCGCAGACGGTTGTGGTGAGGGCGAGCGGGCAGACGAGGGCGACGGCCGCGGGGACGGGCAAGGGCCTCATGGGCGCCTCCGCCAACCAAATCATCAAGGACACGGTGACCTACCGGGGGCTCACGCCCGGCAAGACCTATGACGTGCTGGGCACCCTGCATCTGCGCGGATCGGACGGCGGCGACGGCGGCCAGCTCACGACGCCCGACGGGACGCCCGTCGAGGCGCGCACGTCCTTCACCCCAAGCGCGCCGACCGGTTCGGTGGAGCTGAGCTTCTCGGTGGACGCCTCCTCGCTCGAGGGGAGCACCCTCGTCGCCTTCGAGACGGTGCGCGCGGACGGCGCCGAGGTGTTCGTCCATGCCGACATCGCCGACGAGGCGCAGTCTGTCCACATCCCCGCCATCCGCACCACGGCGCGCGGCGAGGCGACCGAGGACGGCGGCATCGAGGCCGCCAGCGCGCAGCGCGTCGTTGACACGGTGCGCTACGAGAATCTCGTTCCCGGACAGCCGTGCCGCATGACGGGGACCCTCCACCGACGCGGGGATGACGGGTCCGACCAAGGGCCCATCAAGGACGCCTCGGGCGCGGACCTCTCCTCGTCGGTGGAGTTCACGCCCAATGAGCCCTCGGGCTCCGTCGACGTCATCTTCCAGGTGGACGGCTCAAACCTCAGGGGCGCGCGCCTCGTCGCCTTCGAGGAGCTGAGCGTGGACGGCACCACCGTCGCCTCCCATGCCGACATCGACGACGAGGGGCAGACCGTGAGCGTCGCGGCCCTCTCGACGAGCGCGAGGGGGGCGGCGAGCGGGACGCACGAGGAGGAGGGACGCGGCACCACCAAGATCGTCGACACCGTCTCGTACGCGGGGCTCACGCCCAAAAAGGGCTATACCCTGACGGGGACGCTGCACGTGCGGGCCGACGACGGCTCCGACGCGGGCGTCCTCATGCAGGACGGCAGCGTCATGGACCCCGCGCGGGCAGACCTCTCCCAGGCGGTGAGCGTCTCGTTGGACCTGACGCCAGAGGCGTCGCAGGGAACGGTGGACCTCGAGTTCACCTTTGACGGGACGCTTTTGCTGGGCAAGACCGTCGTCGCGTTCGAGAAGCTCTCCCACGAGGGGAGGACCGTCGCCGCTCACGCGGACGTCAGCGACGACGAGCAGGCGGTGAGCATACCCAAGATCCTGACGAGCGCAGAGACGGAGGGCAAGAAGACGGCCCCTGCGGCCGAGGTGAGCGTCACCGACCGCGTCAGCTACGAAAACGTGACCCCCGGCCAGACCTATCGCGTCGTGGGGCGCATGGTGGACCAGACGGGCGAGGCGCTCTCGGACGAGAGGAGCGTCGAGTTCAAGGCCGAGGCGAGCGCGGGGTCCGTGGACGTTCCCCTGCAGGTTGACCTCTCCCGGCAGGCCGGCAGGAAGGTCGTCGCCTTCGAGCGTCTGGAGCGCGTCTGTGACGAGGGCGCCGATACGGTCGTCGCCCGTCACGAGGACCTCACCGACGAGGCGCAGACCATCGCGGTGGAAGCGCCCCCGAATGGCGGCGGTCCCAACGGAGGCTCCCCGCGTGGGGGCGCCGGCGTGGGCAAGGCCCTGCGCAGCCTGGCCCAGACGGGCTCGGGGCCCCTCGCCTGGGCGCTCGGCGCGGCAGGGTCCGCCCTCCTTGGGTCTGCCCTCTGGCGGGCGCGCGGCCTCAGGGGCCCACGGCTGGGACGCACGGCCCGACGCGCGCTCAGGGGCCGTCGGCGCGCCCATAAGCTCCCATGAGAAGGAGACCAGCGCCGCGCTGGGGCCTGCGCGCCGCGCTGGCGCTGGTCGCGGCCCTGGGGGCGGGCGGCATCGCGGGGGGGTGCCGCCTGCTTCTGGGGGAGCTTTCCTCCATACGGCAGGTAGAGGCCGTGGCCGTGGCGGCCCGCCAGGAGGCGGGCCCGCCCTCCCTCGCGCGGGCGCGGCAGGAGGCCCCCTGCTGCCAGGCCTGGCTCGAGGTGCCCGGCGCCCAGATTGACCTGCCCCTGGCGCAGGCAGACGCGTCGGACCCGGACTTCTTCCTCGGGCACGCCCTGGACGGGAGGCCCTCCTCGGCAGGCACGCCCTATGTGGACGCCCGCAGCCCCCTGGGGTCGCGCCACGTCATCGTCTACGGCCACCACCTGACGAGCGTCGGGGGGATGTTCTCGGCCCTGTTTTGCTGCCATCAGCAGCGCGAGTTTGACGAGCGCTGCCGCCCGGGAGCCATCCTCACCACGCCCGCCCAGGGACGCGTGAGGCTGTCGGCGCTCTGCGCCCTTTCCGTTGACAAGTCAAACCAGGACGTCCAACGGTTTGCGTGGAGGGACGCCGCCTCGTTCAGGACATGGCTCGAGGGGCTCTGCCACGACGCCACGGCCCGCGCCCCCGACGCGGAGGCGCTCGTCGCTCGGGCGACCGGCGCCGTCTCGCTTGTGACCTGCAGCTCGATATGGTCGGGCCGCAGGGGGCGCACCGTCGTCGTGTTCGTGCGCACGCAGGGAAGTAAAGCCAGGCTGCCACCTCGATGAGCGCGGGGGGCGGTGCGGCCCCTCGCCTGCGGCCCGTCGTCAGGCAGATTGTGTCAGGTTGATAAAGGCCCCTTGCGAAGAGGGCGCGTCGCCCATATGCTTTACTCAGATAAAGTACTCCCGTCGAACGAGCCTGTCCGCCTCGATCACGCACGAGCAATCGTCGCACGCCAAGGAGACCGCCATGCCCAGCATCCGCCCCGCGCTCTCGCGCCGCCAGTTCCTGAACGCCCTGTTTCTGACCACCGCGACGGGCGCCCTCAGCGCCTGCGCAAACGGCGGCGCCTCGTCGTCCGGCTCCACAGGCGCGGCGGGCTCCGCCAGCTCGATACCCGGCTTTGACGGCACGTTCATCGTGGGCTTTGACGAGGACTTTCCACCCTACGGCTACAAGGGGGACGACGGCGAGTACACGGGCTTTGACCTCGACCTTGCCCAAAAGGTCTGCGAGAGGGAGCACTGGATCTACACCCCCATGCCCATCTCCTGGGACGCCAAGGACGCGCTGCTCGGCTCGGGGCAGATCACCTGCATCTGGAACGGCTTCACCATCGAGGGCCGCGAGGACAAGTACTACTTCGTGGACCCCTACATGGAAAACAAGCAGGTCGTCGTCGTGCTCGCCGGCTCGGGAATCACGGCGCTCTCGGACCTTTCCGGCAAGAACGTCATCACCCAGACCGACTCCGCCGCCTATGACCTGCTCAAGACCGACGGCGCGCAGGCGGAGCTCGGTGCGTCGTTTGCCCAGCTTAAGACCATCGGCGACTACAACACCGCCTTCATGATGCTCGAGAGCGGGTCCGTGGACGCCATCGCCTGCGACTACCCCGTGGCGGCGTTCAACGGTACGGGCAAGGAGGGCACGTTCTCCATCCTTTCGGAGGCGCTCAACACGGAGCACTTTGGCGTGGGCTTTGACAAGACCGACACGGGCAAGGCGCTCGCCGCCCAGGTCGAGAAGGACCTCCAGGCCCTGGACGCGGACGGCACCGTCAAGGAGCTGTGCGCAAAGTACGCGTCGCAGGGAGTGTCGTATGATTTGTGGTGTCTCCCCAAGGCAAACTAGCCCCCGGGAAACAGGCAGGTGTCCCAGGCCGCCCTCCAGGCGGCCTTTCCCTGGCCGGAACCAGGTCCAATCTGCAGGTCCCGCAACATGCGTAGGTCCAATCTGTCGTCCCAAGTTAGGCGGTAGCAGCTCGTGGAACTCTCCACCATGGTCGGCGTGCTCCTTGGGGGATACGCCACCTCTCTCCAGATCTTCGCCGTCACGCTCGTGGGGTCGCTCCCCCTGGGCGTGCTCGTCGCCGTAGGACGTCTGTCTCGCCTCGGACCCCTGCGACTCATCTGCCAGCTCTTCATCTCCGTCATGCGGGGCACGCCCCTCATGCTCCAGATGTTCGCGGTGTTCTTCACGCCGTACTTCGTGTTTGGCATCAAGACGGGCCCGAGCTTCATGCTCGCGGCGGTGCTCATCGCCTTCGTCATCAACTACGCGGCCTACTTTGCCGAGATCTACCGCTCGGGCATCCAGTCAATCCCCCGGGGGCAGTACGAGGCGGCGGAGGTGCTCGGCTACGGCAAGCGTCAGACCTTCTTTCGCATCATCCTGCCCCAGGTGGTGAAAAGGGTGCTGCCCGCCATGGGAAACGAGATCGTCACGCTGGTCAAGGACACCTCGCTCGCCTTCTCCATCGGCATCGCCGAGATGTTCACCGAGGGACGCGCGCTCGTCTCGTCCCAGCGCAGCATGACCCCCTTCATCATCGCGGCGCTCATCTACTGGGTGACCTGCCTCGTCATTGAGTTCGTCCTGCGTCGCGTCGAGAGGAAGCTGGGCTATTACCATGACTAAGCATGCGGCGTCCACGCTCAAGCTCCCGCGCCCTGACCAAAGTTACGCCAGCTACCTGGGCCTTCCCGCCGTCTACGTGAAGGGGGCGCGCAAGTCGTTTGGCGAGAGGGAGGTGCTCGGCGGCGTTGACCTCCTCATCAACAAGGGTGAGGTCGTCTCCATCATCGGGCCCTCGGGCGCAGGCAAGTCCACGCTCCTGCGCTGCCTCACCCTGCTCGACCGCTTTGACGAGGGGAGCCTCGCCTATGGGAGCGTGATGGTCGCCAAGGCGGGCAACGACGGCAGCGCCGTCTACCATGAGGAGGCCATGCAGCTGGCGCACATGCGCTTTGGCATCGTCTTTCAGAGCTTTAACCTCTTTCCCCACCTCACGGTCATGCAGAACGTCACCGACGCCCCCATCGTCGTGCAGGGGCGCGACCGCGAGGAGGTGTCACAGGAGGCCCGCGAGCTCTTGCGCAGGCTCGATCTGACGGAGCATGCCGACAAGGTGCCCTGTGAGCTCTCGGGCGGCCAGCAGCAGCGTGCCGCCATCGCACGCGCCCTGTGCATGAGGCCCCAAATCATCTACTTTGACGAGGCGACCTCGGCCCTGGACCCCAAGCTCACGGCAGACATGCACGCGCTCATCCGCGAGCTCGCCCAAGACGGCATGGCCGTGGGCATCGTGACGCACGAGATGGGCTTTGCCCGCGAGGTCTCCGACCGCGTCGCCTTTCTCTTTGAGGGAGCGATTGTCGAGGAGGGCGCGCCCGAGGAGGTCATAGGCAGTCCCAAGGACGAGCGCACGCGGGCGTTTCTTGCCAACTCGCTGGACTGACGACGGCCGTTCACGCCGATCCCCGCATCCTTTCTGCGCCTGCCAGCTGGGAACGTGCGGGCTGACGTAGGGATCCCATCCGTTCCGGCCCCTGATGAGACGGATGCCGGTCGGTCGCCGTTCGTCCGCGTTGCGCCACCCGAAGCCCCGGGGGCGTCCCAGTCCGTGCCGGGCATTGTCTCCGCGGACTTGAACCCCGCCTGAGAAGGCGCGCGCCTTGCGCGGCGCTCGCGATAGCTGACAAGCAGCCCACGAAGGCGCGCCTCCGCGACAGGCCGGCGCTCACCCGCGCGGACGAAGCCCCCTGCCACAGGCGGCCGCCAGAAACTGTTGGAAGAGCGTGCCCGCCATGACCGGGAACAAGGCTCCGGCAGGCATGGCCGTCATCGCCACGACCGCACCCGCCGAGATGTTCTTCATGGCGCCCGCAAACGCGAGCGCCGCCGCCTGGGGTCGCCTCAGACGGCACAGCCGCCCCGCGAGCAGGGCCGCCCCAAAGGCGCCTGCGCAGAAGACGCCCGTGAACGCAAGCACGCCCACGAGCTCGGCCGTCAGGCGCAGCATGGGCTCGCTGATGCCCGTGGAGTTGGCGATCACCAGAAGAACGAGCATGATGCGGGCAAGCGGCGCGAGCGCGGGCGAGAGGACCCTCGAGCCCCACCCCTGGCTTTTCTCGTTGAGCGCGGTCGCCGCCACGGCCGGCAGCGCCACCATGATGAGAAGCTCGCCCATCATGGCGGGCACGTCGATTGACACCGCCTCCCCCACGAGCAGCCCCATGGCGGCGGGCAGCGTGAAGGGGCAGATGACGGCGGAGATCAGCACCGCCGAGAGGCAGAGCGAGACGTCTCCCGCGCACATGCTCACCCACAGGAGGCTCGACGTAGCCACCGGCACCGAGTATTCCAGCACGAACCCCGCGACGATGACGGGGCTCTCCCCAAACAGGGGGCGTGCGAGCGCGAAGGCCGCCAGGGGCATGAGCAGGTGCGAGAAGGCGAGGATGCCCAGAAGGGGCAGCGGATGCGCGAAGGTGTCCCTGACGTCGGAGAGCCTGATGCAGAGCGCCCCCTGAAACGCCATCACCATGAACAGGGGGACCACCACGGCGTTGAGCGCCGAGAAGACCTGGGGAAGGAAGATGCCCAAGGCCAGGCAGACCGGAATCACCGCGACCATGTGTTCCGAGAGAAAGCCGCCCAGGCGCTCCCAAGCCTCCATCGTCCTGCCCCTCCCCGGCGCGCGCCGGAAGTCTCGTGGCACCCCAAGGCACCCCCAGGGCGCATCCGCGGCGACCCAGGGAGCGCTCATGGCAAACGACCGCATTTTTGCACACCGGCGTCCTGCGCGCGACCGTCGGGAGGTATTCTTGACGACGAGGAATTACGAACGAAACATCCCGCGCGGCACATCCTGCATGACGCGACCACGCCGCCTTAAGGAGGCAACCATGAACGACACGGGCTATCGCATCGTCGCCAGCGACATGGACGAGACGCTCCTCGCCCACGACCATCACCTGCCTGCCGCCAACGTCGAGGCCATCCGCAAGCTGCGCGCGGTCGGCTGCCTCTTTGTCCCCGCCTCGGGAAGGGCCTACGGGTCGGTCATGGCGTCCTTGGCCGAGCTGCCCGCCGAGCTCATGGAGGGGTCCTACGTCATCTCCTACAACGGCGGCTGCATCACGCGCTTTGGCGAGGACGCCCCGCTCGTCTCCCACACGATGGGCCGCGACAGGATCCGCGCCCTCTTTGACCACGGAAAGTCCCTGGGCATCTGCATGCACGTGTACGGCCTGGACGGCACCGTCTGGGGCTTTGACATGGTGCCAGCCGAGATCGACTACCTCAAGGGCCACATGGACTACATAAACTGCGGCCACGGCGACCTTGACCTCGTGGGGGACGCGCCTTTGGCCAAGCTGCTGATGGTGCTGCCCGGCGCCCTCGACAAGCTGCATCGCCTGCGCGACGACATGGACCCCAGGCTCCTCGAGGGCGTGGACACGACCTTCTCGAGCGGCAGGTACCTGGAGTTCAACCCCAAGGGGGTCAACAAGGGGCGGGGGCTTGCCGCCGTGGCCCAACTTGAGGGCGTTGACCTAGGGCGCACAATCGCCTGCGGCGACGCCGAGAACGACCTCGACATGATCGAGGTCGCCGGTGTGGGCGTGGCCGTCTCCAACGCCAGCGCGGACGTCAGGCGCAGGGCCAACCTGGTCACGACCGCCAGCTGCGATGACGGCGTCCTCGCCGAGGTGTGGCATCACCTCTTTGAGGCCTGAGCCGGCGAGGCCGCGCGCAGGTCCGCGGCTCTCAGGCCACGGCGCCAGCCCGGGCGCGACGAGCGCACGTCGCGCCCCCATGGACATGGACGTTGAATGAATCGCCCCCTTGGGGGTAAAATCCCTCCACGTGAGTAGGATTTAATCGGCGCCCGCATCTGCCGCGGGCGCCCCTTGCGAGGAGAGACACCATGCCCAACACGTTGCTAGACATCTCGGGACTCTCGGCCGGCACCGAGGACAAGCCCATCCTTTCCGACATCAACCTGAGCGTCGGGGCCGGCGAGTGTCACGTCCTCATGGGCCCCAACGGCGCCGGCAAGTCCACCTTGGGCCACGTCATCATGGGTGATCCCGCCTATCGCGTGAGCGCCGGCTCCATCACCTTCGACGGCGTCGACATCACCGGCCTGGGGGCCGACAGGCGCTCACTCGCAGGCGTCTTTCTCTCCTATCAGGTCCCCGTCGAGGTGCCGGGCGTGCCCCTCTACAGCTTCCTGCGCACCATCTGCCAGATGCGTCCCGAGCTCAAGATGAACGCCCGCGGCTTCCGCGCGCGCGTCGCCCAGATCTCCGAGCAGCTCGACATCCCCGACGGCTTCCTCACGCGCGAGCTCAACGTGGGCTTCTCGGGCGGCGAGAAGAAGAAGGTCGAGATGCTGCAGCTGCTGCTGCTTCGCCCCAAGCTGGCCATCCTCGACGAGACCGACTCCGGTCTGGACGTTGACGCGCTCACTGTGGTCTCGCGCGCCATCGAGGCCTACCGTCAGGACGTACAGGGCGCCCTGTTCATGATCACCCACAACACGCGCATTCTCGAGAGGCTCTCCGTCGATCGCACGCACGTCATGGTCAGGGGCCGCCTTGTGGCCGAAGGGCCCGCCTCCCTCATCGACGACATCGACGCCAATGGCTTCGCGCGCTTTGAGGACCGGCAAGAGGCGCAGGATAGCGAGGCCCTGCGATGAGCGACGTCACTCCACCCACGCTCGACGAGAGGGGCCGCTCCAAGGTAGCCGACGTCGACCGCTCCCTCTACGACTTCAAGATGAGCGAGGAGGGCTACGAGCGCTACGCCGACGGCCTGACCCCCGACATCGTCCGCGCCATCAGCAGGAAGAAGGGCGAGCCCGCCTGGATGCTCGAGCTGCGCCTGAAGGCCCTTGACGTCTACCATCGGCGTGACATGGCCCCCAACTGGGGCCCTGACATCTCGGGGCTGGACCTTGACCACATCTCCACGTACGTGAGCGCCGGCGCCGCGCAGGCGCGCGACTGGGACGACGTCCCCACGGACATCAAGGACACCTTCGAGCGCCTGGGCATCCCTGAGGCGGAGCGCAAGAGCCTTGCGGGCGTGGGGGCCCAGTACGACTCCGAGATCGTGTACCACAACATGCGCGAGGAGGTCGCCAAGAACGGCGTCGTCTACACGACCATCGAGGACGCCCTGCGCGACCCCCAGTGGGAGGGGGTCGTCCGCGCGTACTTTGGCAAGCTTATCCCCATGGACGACCACAAGTTCGCGGCCCTGCACTATGCCGTGTGGTCGGGCGGCTCCTTCGTCTTCGTGCCCGCAGGCGTCCGCGTGGACTACCCCCTGCAGAGCTACTTCCGCCTCAACGCGTCGGGAGCCGGGCAGTTCGAGCACACGCTCATCATCGTCGAGGAGGGCGCCGACCTCCACTTCATCGAGGGCTGCTCGGCGCCCAAGTACTACGAGGCCAACCTCCACGCCGGCGCCGTGGAGCTCTACGTGAAGGACGGCGCGCGCCTGCGCTACTCCACGATCGAGAACTGGTCAAAGAACATGTACAACCTCAACACCAAGCGCGCCACGGTGGGCGCGGACGCAAAGATGGAGTGGGTCTCGGGCTCCTTCGGCAGTCACGTGAGCTACCTCTATCCCACCACCATCCTGGCCGGCGCCAACTCCACCTGCGAGTTCACGGGCATCACCTTCGCCGGCGCGGGCCAGGACCTCGACACGGGCTGCAAGGTCGTCCTGGGCGGCGCGAACACGGCCGCCTCGGTGGACACCAAGTCCATCTCCAAGGACGGCGGCGTCAACACCTTCCGCAGCGCCGTCGTGGTGGGCAGAAAGGCCGACCACGCGCGGGCGAGCGTGAGCTGCCAGTCGCTCATGCTCGACGACATCAGCCGCTCCGACACCATCCCCGCCATGGACGTGCGCAACAACACGGCCTCCGTGGGTCACGAGGCCTCCATCGGCCGCATCTCCAACGACACGATCCTCTACCTCATGAGCCGCGGCTGCTCCGAGCAGGAGGCGCGCTCGATGGTCGTGAACGGCTTTGCCAACCCGGTCTCCAAGGAGCTGCCGCTCGAGTATGCCGTCGAGATGAACAACCTGATCAAACTCGAGATGGAAGGGGCGATCGGATGATGGACGCAGGCTCCTGCACCACGCTCGAGCACGTCAACGTGCCACCCGCCCAAACCTGGAACTACCTCAAGATCAACGAGGCCACGCTCAGGATGCCCACCCCCCCGGCGAAGGGCGAGGTGACCTCCCGCCTGCCGCGCCTCTTTCGTGCCGTCGAGGACGGCATCGGCGAGGCGGCCACCCGCTGGGTGGAGGACTTTGCCGGCGACGCCCGCTACATCGAGGTCCCTCGCCACGCGCGGCGCAAGGATCCCATCCTCGTCGAGGTCGACGCCGACGAGGGGCAGGTCGCGGACACGGGCGTCCTCGTGCGCGAGGGGGCTGAGGCCATCGTCGCGCTCGTGAGCCACGCGACCGGTGACGGGCGGACCCACTCCGCCAACCTCGTTCGCATCATCTGCGAGCGGGGGGCAAGGCTCACGGTGAGCGAGGTCGTGGCCCTGGGCGACGCCCACACGCACCTCGAGGGGCTGGGCATACAGGTGGGCGAGGACGCCACGGTCACGCTGCGCCAGTACGCCCTCGGGGGCCGCGAGGTCGCCCTGGGCATGGCCGTCGACCTGGTGGGCGACCGCTCCCGCCTTGAGCTGGAGACGCGCTACTTCGCCAACGGCAAGGGGCTGCTCGACGTCAACCACATCGTTCGCCAGCGCGGACGCGACACCCGCGCCGACCTCCATGCCCATGGCCTTTTGGACGACGCCGCCCGGAAGACCCTGCGCGAGACCATCGACCTCGTCCACGGCGCCAGGGGATCCAGGGGCAACGAGTCCGAGACGGTCCTCGTGGTTGGCGAGGGCGTCACCAACAAGACCCTCCCCGTCATCCTCTGCGACGAGGACGACGTCCAGGGCAACCACGGCGCGTCCATCGGCTCGGTGGGCGCCGACCAGCTGGCGTACCTGGCGACCCGCGGGCTCTCCGAGGAGGCCGCCTTCGCCCTCTTTGCCCGCGCCGTCTTTGACGACGCGATAATCCATGCCGCGGTGAGCGAGGCGCGCGCGGCCGCGCTCGCACGTGCCACGGAGGTTCTCGGCGCGAAGGTCGCCCGGGACCTCTCCGAGGCGCTCGAGCTTGCGCAGGACAGCCCTGCCGAAAGGGATGATGCCACGTGCTAACGCCACATCAGCTCGCAGACATTGGGCGCAACCCCTACAAGGGGGACTTTCCCCTGCTTGCGGCCAACGAGGACATGGCCTTCCTTGACAGCGCGGCCACCTCGCAGCGCCCCGCCTGCGTGCTCGACGCCCAGCGCACCTTCTACGAGACCATGAACGCCAACCCCCTGCGCGGCCTCTACCGCCTGTCCGTGGCGGCCACCGCCGCCATCGACGGCGCCCGCGCCCACGTTGCCCGCTTCATCGGCGCCGTGGACGCGCAGGGGACGCCCCAGGCAGACCAGATCGTCTTCACTCGCAACACGAGCGAGTCGCTCAACCTCGTGGCCAGCTCGCTGGGACGCGGCGTGCTCGGGCCTGGCGACGAGGTGGTCGTCTCCATCATGGAGCACCATTCCAACCTCATCCCCTGGCAGCAGGTCTGCGCCGCGACGGGAGCCAGACTCGTGTACCTGCGCCTCTCGGACGACTACCGCATCACGCCCGAGGAGGTCGAGGCCAAGGTCGGCCCCAGGGCCAAGATCGTCTCGGTGACGCAGGTGTCCAACGTGCTCGGCGTGCAGAACGACGTGAGCGCCATCGCGCGGCGCGCCCACGAGACGGGGGCCTATCTGGTGGTGGACGGCGCGCAGGGAGCCCCTCACGTGGCCACCGACGTGCGCGAGCTCGGTTGCGACCTCTACGCGCTCAGCGCCCACAAGATGATGGGCCCCATGGGCGTCGGCGTGCTGTGGGGCACGCGCGAGGTTCTTGACCTCATGCCCCCCTTCCTCACCGGCGGCGAGATGATCGACTCCGTCACGGAGCAGGGCGCCGTGTGGGCGTCCGTCCCCCAGAAGTTCGAGGCGGGAACCCAGGACGCCGCCGGCATCTACGCCTTTGACGCGGCCCTCTCCTACCTCGAGGGGCTTGGGGTGGACCTGGTGGAGGCGCGCGAGCGCGCTCTCGTCACCTACCTCACCGACCAGCTGGCCGCCCTCGACTTCGTGGACGTCGTCGGCCCCGCAGATGGCAGCCGTCACGTGGGCGCCGTCTCCTTCAACGTCCGCGGCGTCCATCCTCACGACGTGGCCTCCATCCTGGACGGGTCGGACGTCTGCATCCGCGCCGGCCACCACTGCGCCCAGCCGCTCCTCTCCTACCTGGGCGTCCAGATGGGCAGCACCTGCCGCGCGAGCGTCGCCCTCTACAACGACAGGACGGACATCGACCGCCTCGTGAGCGGCCTCACCAACGTTTGGAGCATCTTCAATGGATAGCCCTGCCGCCGGCGTGACCGGCCTCTACAATCCCGAGTTCATGGATCACGTCCAGCACCCGGACTACAAGTACCCCATGAAGGACGCCACCCACGTCCTTGAGGGCGTGAACCCCTCCTGCGGCGACGAGCTCACGTTCTTTGTGCGCATGGCAGCCGACGGCACGATCGAGGAGGCCTCGTACCAGGGGCACGGCTGCGCCATCAGCCAGGCTTCCGCCGACATGATGAGCGATCTCATGGTGGGCAAGACCCCCCAGGAGGCCGTCGAGCGCTGCCGCCTGTTTGGGCAGATGCTGCGCGGCGAGCAGACCGACGAGGCCCTGCTCGACGAGAAGCTCGAGGACGCCTGTATGCTCAAGGACATCTCGCACATGCCCGCGCGCGTCAAGTGCGCCGAGCTCGCCTGGCGCACGCTCGAGGAGATGCTGGACGGCGACGGGAGGGCGGGCGCGGACGAGGACCCGTCTGCCACGGAGGGGGCGTAGGCGCCATGGCTGGGATGTTCTCCACGAAGGGCCGCTACGCCCTGCGCGTTATGGGAGATCTGGCGACGCATGAGGGATGGGTGTCCCTGGGTGACGTCGCCAAGCGTCAGGGCATCTCGCGCAAGTATCTTGACCAGGTGGTCTCTCTCATGCACAAGGCGGGCTACGTCGAGAGCATGCGCGGCAAGGGAGGCGGCTACCGCCTGACGCGCCGGCCCGACCAGATCACCCTGGGGCAGATCCTGCGCGCGGCCGAGGGGTCGCTCGCGCCGGTGGCCTGCCTGGACTGCACCAACGACGAGATCTGCCCCCAGGTGAGCAGGTGTCCCACGGTGGGCATGTGGCGCGACCTGGGCGCCATGACGGCGGAGTTCCTTGACGGGCGCACGCTCGCGGACATCATCAGACGTGAGCAGACGTAGGACGACGAGGGCTAGCGGCAGGGCGGCATTCGGACGGCAGCGCGGCGTCCGCGGGACCCGCGGAGCCAAACGGCTTGGGAAGGGACGTTCATGAACGGAACCATGCTTCAGGGCTTCTCCTGGTATCTGCCCGCCGACGGCAAGCACTGGGAGCGCCTGCGCACCAACGCCAAGGCCTTTGCCGAGGCCGGTATCACGAGCGTGTGGCTGCCGCCGGCCTACAAGGGACAGGCCGGCGCCGATGACGTGGGCTATGGCGTGTACGACCTGTACGACCTGGGCGAGTTTGACCAGAAGGGCAGCGTGGCCACCAAGTACGGCACCAAGGACGAGTATCTCGCCGCCATCAGGGAGCTCAAGGCCCAGGGCATTCAGGTGCTGGCCGACGTCGTGCTCAACCACCGCATGGGCGCTGACGAGTGCGAGCAGGTGGAGGCCGTGGAGGTCAATGCCGACGACCGCACCCAGGACTCCTCGGGCACGCAGACCATCACGGCCTGGAGCCGCTACACCTTCCCCGGGCGCAAGGGCGCCTACTCTGACTTCGTCTGGGATCACAGCTGCTTTCATGGCTGCGACTACGACGAGGCCACCCAGCGCAAGGCCATCTTCCGCTTTGCCGACAAGCAGTGGGACCCTAACGTCACGCACGAGAACGGCAACTATGACTATCTCATGGGAGACGACGTGGACGTCACGCACCCACCCGTCTACGACGAGCTCGTGTCCTGGGGCGCGTGGTATGTTGACGCCTGCGACCTGGACGGCTTTCGCCTTGACGCCGTCAAACACATCGAGCGCGACTTCTACCGCCGCTGGCTCGGCGAGCTGCGCGAGCGCACGGGCAAGGAGCTCTTCACCGTGGGCGAGTACTGGTCAAGCGACCTCGACGAGCTCAGGGGCTACCTTGGCGACGACGCTCCCATGAGCCTCTTTGACGTGCCTCTGCACTTCAAGCTCTTCCAGGCGTCCACCTCGGACGGCCAGATGGACCTCTCAAGGCTCTTTGAGGGGACGCTCGTCGCAAGCGATCCCGCCCATGCGGTCACCTTCGTGGAAAATCACGACACCCAGCCCGGGCAGGCGCTCCAGTCGTTCATCGAGCCATGGTTCAAGCCAAGCGCCTACGCGTGCATCCTGCTGCGCGAGGCGGGCTACCCCTGCGTCTTCTATGGCGACCTCTTTGGCATGCCCAACGGCGGCGACATCCCCGCCGTGGAGGAGCTTCCCCTGCTCATGGAGGTCAGGCGCCGCTTCGCCTATGGCCCGCAGCACGACTTCCTTGACAGCCCCGACCTCATCGGCTGGACTCGCGAGGGTGACGACGAGCATGAGGCCTCCGGCGTCGCCGTGCTCCTGACCGACGGGGAGCAGTCGCAGGCCCAGATGAACGTGGGCGCCTCCCATGCGGGCGAGACCTGGCACTGCGTCATCGGCGACGAGGCGTCGGTGACCATAGGCGACGACGGCTCGGCCACGTTCAGCGTCGGGGGCGGACGGCTGTCGATCTACCTGTCCGATACGGCCATCCCCACGCTGCGGAGCGACCGTCGTCGTCTGAGGCGCGCCGAGGCCAAGGGGACCGACCCCTCCCCCGCCGCCTAGGCAGACCGTCTGACGGCGCCGCCAGATCATGGGCTTTCGCATCATCATATCCCCCGCCAAGCGCATGGTCGCAAGCGACGATGAGCCGAGACCCGCGCAGGCGCCTCGGCTCATCGAGGACGCTCGGACCCTGACCGCCGCCCTCCTTGCCCTGGGCCGCGAGGACGCCCAGAGGCTATGGCGCTGCTCGGACGCCCTGGCCGGCGCCGCCTGGGCTCAGACCCTCGCGCTCGACGAGGCGCTACGTCAGGATCCCACGTCCCTGACCGCAGCCGTGACCTGCTATAACGGCATCCAGTACACCCATTTGGCCGCCGCTGTCATGAGCACGGAGGAGCTCGCCTGGCTCGAGGGGCATCTGCGCATCGTGTCCGGCATGTATGGGGTGCTCCGCCCTCTGGACGGCGTGGCTCCCTACCGACTTGAGATGCAGGCGCGCCTGGCGCCGAAGGGCGCGCGCAACCTCTACGAGTTCTGGGGCGATCGCATCTGTAAGGAGGCCATCCGTGGTGCAGGCGATGCCGACGGCGGCGCGGACGGCGCGGGCGACGGCGCGACCGCCATCGTGAACGTCGCGTCGGCAGAGTACGCCCGCGCCGTCCTCCCCGCAGTCCGTGCGGCGGGAGTGCGGGTGATCACCTGCGGTTTCTTCGCGCCGCGCCCGCGGGACGGCAAGCTCGTGCAGGCCGCCACGGAGGCCAAGGCAACGCGGGGCGGCTTCGTGCGCTGGGCGGCGGAGCGCCGGATAGGCAACGTGGAGGACCTGCGACGCTTTGACGAGCGAGGGTACGTCCTTGACCAGGGACGCTCCTCCAAGGATGACTGGGTCTTCATACGGCGCTAACGCGGCGAGCGGCAGGGCATGGGGCAAACCTGGCGCACATCCACTCGCAGTGCCGCCTAATATGCATAAGTAAGTCATTCATATTCGTGTCCTACTTTGAGGATTGTCCAAAAGTCGGCATTACTCGATGAAAAACGACCGATTTAGGTAAAAAATGGCGAGTAATGCCGACTCTGGGACACATCACGCCACAAGAGATGCATAGGGGCGCCACACATACGCAACCGCTCGCTCATGAGCCCGGTCGGGCGACTCGTCACGCGGGGTCGTGATGGCGTGAAGACGCCCGGCAGGCGATGACGTCGTCACGTCACCGCGCCGCAGGCTTTCAGTCCGCACCTACTTATTTTCGATTCGTCCCACGTTCTTGATGAGGATGGACACTCGCCCCTCGTCATCTGCCGTGAACTCGATGAAGTTGGCGTCCGCCGCGTACTCGCTGGGGAAGCTGATCTCGATGCCGGTGTCGGTCTTGATGCGGTGGTTCTTGGCGATCCTGTTGGCCGCCGTGCGCCGCATGGGCACCTCGTCGGGCAGGCTCGCCTCGCCCAAGGCGCTCTCATAGCGCTCCTGCAGCTCGGGACGGCGCTCAAAGACCTGCCTTCCCACCTCTGCCGGCGAGAACGCCTCCTCCCGCTCGGCGCTGGCCGCCACGGCATGCTTGGCCTGGGCGACCGCGCGCGGCGCATGTTCGCCGTACTGCTGGGCCACCTCCTCGACGATGCGCTCGACTGTCTGCATCGCCTGCCTGGCCGAAGCCTGCGCACTGCACGCGAGCAGATGGTTGGCGATGAGGTCCACCTCGCTGCCGGCCTGGCTTCGCGGCTTGTCATGGAAGTCAATCGCACCGGTCGCCAGGTTCACCAGCAGATAGCTGTCAAGTTTCTGCGTGGGATTGGGAAGCGCGCAGTCCTGCCGCAGGATCTCGTTGGAGGGGGCGCCCGAGCCATCGGACCTCAGGTCATGGACGAAGGACCGCCTGCGCGGCAGCAGCGCCGCGCCAAAGAAACGCTCGGAGAGGTCTTCGCCGCCCAAGGAGGGCGCAGGGACCCTTGCGACCTTGACAGGTGTCGTGGCCGTCGTGGGCGCGACGGTCGCCTGAGCCGTCGCCGCAGGTCCTGAACCCAGGTCGCGCGTGTCCGTGAAGTCGACGACCAAAAGGTCGCACTGCTCCAGGTCATCGCAGCGCCGCAGCTCCTCCCACAGGAACGCGGCCAGCTGCTGCGACAGCTCCACGAAGCCCAGCGAGCCGCCGCGCGCATACCGCTCGAGCGCGCCGCCAAACGAGCTCTCCCGCGAGAAGGTCCCGTGCCGGCTCTCGACCGACGAGGCCAGCTTGCGCATGCAACGCTGCACGTACGACTTGACCGGACGGCTTCCCAGGTCGAGCTCGCGCTCGCTGGGGTACGAGGCGCCCCCCTCAAAGTCAAAGGCGTGAAGTATGGCATGCGTGATGCGCATCATGACGGTCACCGCGTTTCTCTGAATCAATGGGACATACAGCATAGCTCAGACTGGATATCCAATACAGAAGCGAGGCCGGGACACGCGGGGTGGAAAGCCAGCCAGGCACGACCAGGGGCCAACCAGACGGAGCCAGCCACCCAACCGACCCGCTCCCACCTGGGACAGGACGGTATGGCTAGAGCCTGCGCGCCAGCAGCGACACCGTTCGCCTGCCGGAATCCCCCGCAGCGCCACGCCGGCTCTCCACGACGCTCAACCCGTGCTTGCGCATGAACTCGCTGTCAAAGTCATCGTCCACCACGCCAAAGCAGCCCTGTGCGCCGGCGTCCACAAAGGCGGCGAGCATCGCGTCAAAGAGCGTCTGGCCGATGCCCTGACGCTGAAAGAGGGGGTGCACCACCAGCAGGTTGAACTCCGCCTGCGAGTTGGTGAACCCGCGCGAGATGAACACGTCAGCCACCGTGAACATGCGCAGCTTGCTGAACAGGCGCTCCTCCACGGCAATGCCGCCCAGCTTGGCGCGCTTGCGGGCGATGGCCATCGTGTCCTCGAAGCTCCTCTTCCACTTGTCGTTCTTCTCGAGGACGCCGTCCAGGCAGACGCCGCCAAAGCAGGCACCCACGACGCGGTCGCCCTTGGTGGCGACCTGCATGATGCTCGAACGGCGCAACGCGCCCGCCGTCAGCACGCGACCAAAGATGATGCGGTCATACACGCCCTCGACGCTCTTGTACCAGGCGCGCGCGCACATGTCCGTCACGGCGTCAAAGTCCCCGCCCTCAAAGGGACGGTAGCCAAACGGTTGCGAGCTGTCTGCGAGAGCGGGCATGGATTTCCTTCCGAAACGTTTCGTATAGTCTATCGCACCCGGGGATGCTCGTCTATTTATCCAATAACAGATGGGTTATTTTAAACGGTGGATGGTATCTTGCTCACAAAAGAATCAATTTTTTTAGTAAAAAATGCGTTATTGATTGCAGGTGGCAGCACAGCCGTCACCGGCGGCGACACGCCGGCGAGCTCGACCATCAAAAGAGCCCGCCAACGCATAGCCGCGCGCATGCTCACGTGTGGCGGGTTCGTGACGGGCTCGCGACGAGTGACGATGAGCGAGGCCGGGTGCGCGACAAGGCCGCGACGGCCACCCCGGGCGCGTCAGAACAGGCATTCCTCGATGGTCCCCTTGCCCCTCAGGCGATCCATCCAGGCGGCGGGAATCGTGGCGGCGCCGTAGATCACGCCCGCGAGCGCGCCGGCGACGGCAGCGGTGCTGTCGCTGTCGTCGCCCAGGTTCACGGCGGCAAGAACGCACTCCCGGTAGCTTCTCGTGGTGCCGACGCTCCAGAGCGCCGCGTCAAAGGTGTCGCGCACAAAGCCCGTGGAGCGCACGCGGCGGCGCGGACGCCCGCCCTGCTCGAGCGCCAGGCGCTCCCAGAGCGCCACCGGGTCCCTGGCCGCCTCGCGCAGCAGGTGGACAAAGTCGACGCAGGTCTCGTAGCTCACGTGATGCGCGTGCGTGACGCCGCTCACGTCGCGCACGTCGTCGTCGCTGGCGTCGCAGAAGGCGAGAGGGCAGATGCGCATGAGGGACCCGTTGCCATTGTCCCATTCGCCCCTGAGCCCGTGGCCGGACGTCAGCGCCGCGCGGGTGGTCCTGCCCACCGAGAAGCAGCCGTCCACGGTGTAGGCGCCCGTGAGCATCCACGACTCAAAGCGCAGGCGCAGGTCATAGATGTCGGCCCTTCCGCAGGTCTTGATGGAGTCGCAGGTGGCGATCGTCATGGCGGTGTCATCGGACCAGGTGCCCGCCGGCCGTTGATGCCTGCCTCCGTCCACCATGTCCGTGCAGGTGAAGCTGTCACGAGCGAGCCCCTCAAAGGGAACGCCGAGCGCGTCTCCCACCGCCTCGCCCCAGACGGCGTCCGCGAGGCCGCGAGCGGTGGTAAGGTCGATGGGTGGAGTGAGCCGGGACATAGGAGGCCCTTCGGTTGTCTGTTCGGCATCTGTCATGCCGGTCTTGCTAGGCCGATGCGCATTATATTCCGAGAGAGCTCATGGGACGAGGCGTCATGGGCACGCGGCGTGGCGACTCGCCCTGACGCTGCGTCGCGCCTCGTTCGCCCGGCGCCCACCGGGCATGGTCGCCGCGGCTCACCACCACCTGATAGCCCACGCTCTCCATGCGTCGCGCCATGCAGCGGCAGCACTCCGCCGCCTCGTCGCCCGTGCAGATCTTGCCGTCGTAGAGCAGGTACTTGCCGCGGACGTCCCGGGGCGAGAGGTTGGGCATGACCACGTTGGCGCCGGCGAGCATGCCCAGCTCGCGTCCACGGGGGTCGATGGTGCCCAGCGCCGTCGTGGCGGGCAGCAGCACCTCGGGCAGCATGAGCCGAATCACGGCCAGAAGATGGAGCGTGTCGGCGAGGGTCCCGGCCCTCTTGTGCGCGAAGGGCGTGTCGGCGTGCGGGATGAAGGGGCCTATCCCCACCATGTGCGGCTGAAAGCCCCGCATCCACAGCAGGTCCTCCACCACATGGTCCCAGGTCTGCCACGGCGACCCCACCATGATGCCGCACCCCACCTGGTAGCCTATGTCCTTGAGGTCCCTCAGGCAGCGCTTGCGCCCCTCGACAGACAGCTCGCTCGGATGCAGCAGGGCGTAGTGGGCGGGGTTGGACGTCTCCTGCCGCAGCAGGTAGCGGTCGGCGCCGGCGTCAAAGAAGGCCTCGTAGCTCGAGCGTGGGCGCTCGCCTATGGACAGGGTCACGGCGCAGTCGGGGTGCGCGGCGCGTATGGAGCGCACGAGGTCGCACACGAGCTCGTCCCCAAAGCCCGCGTCCTCCCCGCCCTGGAGCACGAAGGTCCTGAACCCAAGGTCATACCCCGTGTCGCAGCAGGCGAGGATCCGCTCGCTGCTCAGACGGTAGCGCTGGGCGCGGCCGTTGCTGCGCCTGAGGCCGCAGTAGAGGCAGTCGTTGCGGCAGTAGCTGGTGAACTCCACCAGACCGCGCAGATACACGTCTTTGCCATAGACCGCCTCGCGCACGGCGCGCGCCTGGGCATAGAGGAGCTCCTCCTCTGAGGGCGTGAGAGAGGCGAGAAGCTCCGCCAGCGCGGCGGCGTCCAGGGTCCTCCGTTCCCGCAGCTGGGCTATGCGTCGCTCGTTCGCGGTCATGGGCGCCCCCTCACGATGGTGCCATCCCCTCGCCCGCCAGGCTTCGGACCGTCAGGCTCTTGACCGTCCTCCTCCAGCAGGCGCACGAGGTCGGGAAAGAGCGAGAGGCTCCTGGCAAGGATGCCCTTCATGTGCGCGATGGCCGTGCCGTAGTTGGTCAGGGGCACCTCCTGCGCGGCGCAGGCGGCCGCGCGCCGCGCCAGCTCGCGCCCGTTGAGCATGCAGCCGCCGCAGTGCAGGACGAGGCGATAGGGCGTGAGGTCGTCAGGAAAGCCGTGGCCGGACGTGGCGTCCACCATGAGCCTCTTGCCCGTGCGCTCCCGGAGCCAGGCGGGAATTTTCACCGTGCCTATGTCGCCGCACTGCCGATGGTGCGTGCATCCCTCGGCGACGAGCACGCGATCGCCGTCGCGCAGTCGGTCGATGGCGGCGACGCCCCGGACGGCACCGGCCAGAAGCCCCTTGCGACGGGCCATGAGGATGGAGAAGGACGTGAGGGGCACGTCCGCGGGGACGATGGCCGCCACCTGCGAAAACGCCTGACTGTCGGTGATGACCAGGGTAGGGCGCGCGGGGGGCGGCATCCGCCCCAGCACGGCGGCCAGCTCGCTGTCCCGCACCACCATCGACACGGCGCCGGCTTCGAGCACGTCCCGTATCATCATCTGCTCGGGCAGGATGAGGCGGCCCTTGGGCGCGGCCTTGTCAAGGGGGATCACGAGCACCACGAGGTCGCCCGGGGCTATGAGGTCGCGCACGAGGGGCCGCTCCCGGGCGCCGGCGGAGCCGAGACGTGCGACACGCTCCCTCAGCGCGCCCACGCCCTCCCCCGTGAGGCCGCTCACGTACACCCTCGCGTCGTCATCGGCGGGCACACGTGGCAGGAGGTCTCGCTTGGTGAGCGCGACGAGATAGGGCACGTCATGCGAGCGGAAGAGCTCCTGGAGCCGGCGCTCGCAGTCGCCCATGCCCGCGGTGGCATCCACCACAAGCACCGCCACGTCCGTCTGGTCCAGGGTCCGACGGGCCGCGCGCACGCGTCTCTCGCCCAGGGGACCCTCGTCGTCAAAGCCCGGCGTGTCGATGATGACGACCGGTCCCAGCGGCAGGATCTCCATGGACTTGCGCACGGGGTCGGTGGTGGTGCCGCGCTCTGGGGAGACCACGGATAAATCCTGGCCCGTCACGGCGTTGACCAGGCTCGACTTGCCGGCGTTCCTGCGCCCGAAGAAGCCGATGTGAACCCGCTCGGCAGACGGAGCGTCGTTGAGTCCCATGTCGTCACGCTTCCTTTCGCATAGCGTCGCCGACGAGCGCCACGGGGTCGATGCTCATGAGGTCGGGTATCTCGCGCAGCCACTGCCGGCCCGAGAGCGCCAGGTGCGGCAGGCGACAGAGGCGCTGGTCGCGCGCACAGACGTGGGAGAAAAACGGGTCGCCCACGACGATTGCCGCCTCCCGAAGGGCGCGCGTCACGCCCTCCTCACCCCTGACGCAGACGTCGCCCAGCCGCGAATCCACAAGGCGGCGCGCGTCCTCGACGGGACTCACGAGACGCGCCGTCACATCCCTGCCCCCCAGCGCCGCCGCCATGGACCCCATCGCGACGGGCTCGCCCACCAGGGCGAGCGCGGCGGAAGCCGGGGTGCGAGGGGCCTCGATGTCCCCGTTGAGCAGGTCGTTGTCACGGCTCTGCGCAAGACGCAGCTCAAGATAGGCATTACGGCTCCTGCGCTCGTCACGGGCGCGGGCGAGCGCCTGGGCGAGCGCGGGCCCAAAGCCCCTCACGGGCAGCCCCACCACATAGGGCTGCCCCAGCCTGCGCTCAAGCTCGCGGGCGGCGTCAAGGCCGCAGGCCGACACCACCAGGTTCACGTCCGCCTGGGAGGCGCGCATGACGTCATCCAGCGTGCAGCCCAGCGACCAGAGCGACGTGAGCGCAAAGCCCTCGCCCTCCAGCCAGCCCACGAGGCTCTCCCTCGACGTGGGAGCCGCGAAGTCGAGTGGCGTCATCCCCAGCACGTTGACGCGGGCGCGCGGCGGGCGCGCGGCGCGGACCCCCTCGCGCGCGTCGGTCACGAACGCGCGCGCGAGAAGCGCAAAGGCCAGGCCCGCCCCGCGCACGTAGTCATGCATGCCGTTCGTGGGCACGTGACGGCAGACGACGCCCGTGCGGGTCTCCCCCAGCCGCGCCAGCGCCGCCAAGTCCGTCCCCACCTGAAAGGGCACGGGCGAGCCCGCCAGGACCACGAAGCGCGGTCGCGTCTGTTCCACGGCCTCGACTACGTCGGCGACGAGCCGCTCGTCGTTGCCCATGAGGGCGTCCGCGTGGCGCAGGCCCGAGATGAAGACGAGGCTGTCCTGGTCATACCAACGCAGCTCGTCATGGGTGTTGTACGTGGAGTTGCAGCCCGAGGGGTCGTGGATGACCACCATGCCGCCCAGCTCGAAGAGGGCCGAGCAGGCGCCCGAGACGTCGCCTGCGTAGACGGGCAGGATGCGCTGTGACTGTCTCACGTCTCTCTCCCTACCACGACATCTGACAGGCGCACGGCAGTCCCAGCCCCTTGCGCGGCACGAGCGAGCGAATGTCGGCGCTGGTAGCCCAGGCCCTCTCCATGAGCCCGACAAGGTGCAGGATGGCCTCATAGCCCCAGTGGCCGTCCGTCTCGATGACGTTGACCACATGCGAGGTCCCCACGAACCAGGCCGCCTTGGGGCCGACGGCAAGCCAGCCGTCCCCGTCGGCGCGGGGCCGCTGGCGCAGCGTGGGATGAACGGTGCTCCAAAGCTCAAGGTCAGGGGCCTGGGAGCGAAGCCACGCCAGGGCGCCGCGCTCCTCGTCGCTCACGACGTCCAGATACACGCGACGCACGTCCAACCCATGCTCCAGCAGCAGGCGCGCGAGCTCGAGCGGGTGGTTGACCGCCAGAGCGTCGATCGCCACGGGCACGCCCGCAAGCCGGCGCGCGAGAGCATCCAGGGCGGCGTCGCAGACGCGGCGCTGCGCGCACGTGTCCGGCGTCGGGACGCCCAGCGCCTGGGCCAGACGCCCCAGGGAGGCGTCGATGGCCTCATAGTCCAGCGCGGGGGGCAGGTACAGGTACGGCCTTTCCAGCCGGCGCGCCACCTTGGCAAGGCCCCACGCGGCCACGGCCGTCCTCGTCACCAGAAGTGAGCTGGCCCCCAGCGACAGGTAGTCGTCAAGGCGCGCGCAGTCATGGAGCTGCATGAGCCTGCGGCCCGAGGAGCGCACGAGGCGGGCCAGGTCGGAGTCATCGGGCAGGCGCAGGTCGTCGGAGAGCACCCCCACCAGGTTCTCGTCTTGAGGCACAGGGTCAAGGAGCTCGGCCATGGCGCGGCGCTGCCGCTGCTCGGGCGTGATGCCCGTCTTCTGCATGATGGGATCCATCCAGCAGCGCAGGAAGCGCACGCGCGGAAAGCGCCGCTCTAGCTCCGCGTACACGTAGCGCACGTCGGTCCCCACAAAGTGGTGCAGGCACACCAGAAACACCATCACGGCGCGAGGGTGGTAGGTGAGCTTACGCAGCACGTCGCTCACGCCCTCGATCGTGACGGACTCGAGGTTGTCCCGCAGCAGGTCCGCCTCCTCGATGACGACGGACGAGAGGCGCTCTGACGCCCCCATCTCGGCCGCCGTGAGCACGACGCCCCTGAGGCAGTTGTCCGCGCACACGTAGATCTGATGACACTCGGGCATGAGCATGCCCGTGTGGACGATGTTCCAGTTCTCGTGCACGGGCGCGTTGAACTCCAGCACGTTGGGAACGGGACGGGGAAAGGACGCGTCGGCCACCCGCACCCACGCGGGCGTCCTTTGGTCGCCCGCCTCAGGGACCAAGGAGGAACGCAGCCGTCTGAGCATGGCGCACCTCCCTAGCAGATGCGGGGCAGCAGCTCGTTGCCGGGCTCCGGCAGGATGGTCTGCGTGCCTATCTCGGTCTGCATGACCACGAGGCCGGGGTCCTCTCGCGTGACGCTGCCGATGACGCAGGACCCCTCGGCGTGCGTGCTCGCGCGCAGGGCGGCAAGGACCGCGTCCACGGCGTCCGGCGGGCACACCACCACCAGGCGTCCCTCGCAGGCAAGGTAGAGCGGCTCGAGACCCAGCATGCCGCACACCCCGGCCACCTCAGGCGCCACCGGGACCTTGGTGGCGTCCAGGCGCACGCCCACGCCGCTCTGGTGGGCGATCTCGTAGAGCACCGTCCCCACGCCGCCGCGCGTGGCGTCGCGGATGGTGTGGATGTCGTCGCAGGCGTCAAGGGCCGAGCGGATGGCGGCGGCAAGCGGGGCGCAGTCGCTCGTCACGTCCGCCTCGATGCCAAAGTCGTCGCGCGAAAGCAGGATGGCACAGCCATGGCGCCCCACGTCGCCCGTCACGATGACGGCGTCGCCCGGCCTCGCCGCCCCGCCGCGGGGACGCGCGCCCCTTCCCAGGACGCCCACGCCCGTCGTGGTGATGAACACGCCGTCGACCTGGCCCCGGCCCGCCACCTTGGTGTCACCGGCGACCACGCTCACGCCCGCCTCCCGCGCGGCGGCGGCCATGGAGGCCACGATCGTCTCGAGTTGGGCCAGCGGATAGCCCTCCTCGATCTGGAAGGCGCAGGTCAGATACAGCGGCGTGGCGCCCATGCAGGCCACGTCGTTGACGGTGCCGCAGACGGCGAGCTTGCCCACGTCGCCGCCCGGGAAGAACGCCGGCGACACGATGAAGCCGTCGGTGGAGAGCGCCAGGCGGCCGGCCGGCACGTCCACGACGGCGGCGTCGTCCTCCGTGAGAAGCGGGTTGGCCAGGTGCGCCTTGAAGACGCGCTCGATGAGCTCGGAGGTCTGCTTGCCGCCCGCGCCCTGGGCCAAGGTCACAACGTCATTCATAAGCTATCCTTCCTCGTCGCCCTCGGGGGCGTGAGCATGCGCGGTCAGATCGCGAGCCGCCCTGTGAACGTCGGCGCCGTAGAGGTAATAGGCCGAGCAGGCGCCCTCGCTTGAGACCATGCAGGCGCCCACGGGGTGCTCCGGCGTGCAGGCGCGGCCAAAGACGGGGCACGCGCCGGGGGCGCAGCGTCCCTGCAGGACCTCGCCGCAGCGGCAGGCCGGGTTCTCGCGGCCCTCCGAGGGGGCGACGTCAAACTTGACGCGGGCGTCCCAGGCCGCATGGCGCTCGCGCAGGCGCAGGCCCGACCCCTCGATGGTGCCGATGCCCCGCCAGCGGGCGTCGCAGGGCTCCATCATCTCGTCCACGATGCGACGGGCCGCGGGCGACCCCTCGGGCCGCACCACGCGCGGGTAGCAGTTGACGAAGAAGGGCTCCCCCTCGGCGAACCTGGTGACGCCCACGGCGAGCGCCGTGACGAGCTCGCGCGCCGTGAAGCCGGCGACCACGCCGCTCACGCCCGCGCGGGCCAAATCCTCGCAGACCGCGGTGCCCGTGACGGCGTGGACGTGACCTGGATACAAGAAGAGGTCCGTGGACCCCCGCATGGCCTCATAGGCCCCGGGCATGGTCTTGTTGGCCGTGAGCAGCGAGAAGTTGCAGACGCCCTGCTCTTTGGCCTGACGAACGGCGAGGCAGCACGAGGGCGTGGTGGTCTCGAAGCCCACGGAGAGGAAGACGACCTCCTCCTTGGGGTGCGCGGCGGCGTAGGCCTGCGCGTCCTGGGGCGACCAGACCACCCGCACGCGCGCGCCTCTCGCCCGGGCGTCCGCCAGAGACAGCCTGCTGCCGGGCACGCGCACGAGGTCCCCGAAGGTGGCGATCGTGCAGCCGCGCTCAAGGGCCAGGAAGAGCGCCTCGTCTATGAAGCCGACCGGCGTCACGCAGACGGGACATCCCGGACCCGAGATGAGCTCCACCTGGGCGGGAAGCAGGCGGCGGATGCCCTGCCGAAAGATCTCGTGGGTGTGCGTGCCGCAGACCTCCATGATGCGCACGCGTGGCCCGTCATAGCCCTCCAAAGCCGCGCGGGCGACAGATCCGGCCGCCGACGTGCCGCTCACAAAAGCTCCCTCTCAAGGTCGCCGGTCTCCGCGTCGTCATCGTCCGTGATGCGGGCGATGGCGGAGCCGGCGTGCACCATCACGTACTCACCCGGCTCGAGCCCCTCAAGAAGCTGGGCGGACACCTCGCGGCGGGCGCCCGTCGCCTCGACGAGGGCGGTGCCTGCCGCAGAAACCCTGATCACCCGTGCGGGCAGTCCCACGCACATGTCGTGCTCCCTTCTCATCCGGCGCCGCGCACGCGCGTCGGCGCCACCTGCGTTTGCCGTTTTCCGCCTAGAAGGACGTGCCGGAAACGACCCTCCCGTCCTGCAGCGCCTGGGCCGCGACCACCGCCTGCCCCAGGCAGATGCCACCGTCGTTGGGCGGTATGAGGCGATGGGTGAGCACTCGCAGGCCCGCCGCCTCAAGGTCGTCCTTTACCAGGGCCAACAGGAGCGTGTTCTGAAAGCATCCCCCACTCAGGGCCACGGTGGTGAGCTTGCGCCGTCGGGCGACCCACCGCGCCGCCTCAGCCGCCTGCCGCGCGAGGCCCACGTGAAAGGCGTAGGCCAGGCGCCCCGCGTCGTCTCCCGCCAATCGGCGCGCGACGAGCCAACCCACGAGGCGGTCGGTGGGAAGCGTCATGAGCCCCTCGTCGCCGAGCGTCCAGGCGGCGGGCGCGCCCGGCATCGGCAGTCCGGCGGCAGAGGCAGTCGAGCCTTGCTCGGCCGCCCAGCACTCGGCGCGGCGCTGGAGCAGCACGGCGGACTCCCCCTCGAAGCTCGACGCGCGGCTGACGCCCAGAAGGGCGCTCACGGCGTCAAAGAGCCTGCCCGCGGAGGTCGAGGTCACGGCGTTGACGCGCCGGCGCGTCATGGCCAGCTGCGCGCGCGCCTCCTGGGGCGAGCAGAGCCCCAGGCGTCGGACGAGCGAGAGCGTCTCGTCCAACGCATCGTCCGCCAGGCCCGTAAGCCCCCCCAGCAGCGACACGGCGACGCGCCAGCCCTCCAGCGCGGCGGCGTCTCCCCCCGCTTGACAGAAGGGCGCGATGCGCCCCACGCGCTCGAAGCCATGGAAGTCGCAGACCATGAGCTCCCCGCCCCAGACGCTGCCGTCCTCGCCATAGCCCGTGCCGTCAAACGAGACGCCCACGACGGGCTCGGCGACGTCGTTCTCGGCCATGCACGAGACGACGTGCGCAAAGTGATGCTGCACCCGCACGAGGGGGACGCCCGCGTCTTGGGCCATCCTCTGCGCGACGCTCGTCGCGTGGTAGCGGGGATGCAGGTCGCAGGCGACGACCTCGGGGGCCACCTCAAGCAGCGCCTCCATCCGCCCCACGGACGCCTCGAGCGCGTGCACGGCGCGCAGGTCGGCAAGGTCTCCCACGTAGGCCGAGGGATAGAAGAGGCCGCCCGTGCCGACGCAGAACGTGTTCTTGAGCTCGCCGCCCACGGCGAGGACGCGCACGTTGGAGGTGTCCTCGTCCGTCCCTGTTCGCCCGTCGTGCCGAAACGGCGTCGAGAGCACCACGGGCAGCGGCGCGTAGCCGCGCGAGCGCCGCACCATGTAGGGGCGCTCCTCAAACCAGTCCATGACGGAGTCGTCGGCGCGCGTGCGTATCGTCCGGTCATGCGAGAGCACGAGGTCCGCGATGCCCCCCAGCTGCTCGCGGACGTCGTCATCATCCTTGCAGATGGGAGCGCCCGACACGTTCGCGCTGGTCATGACCAGGACGTCGGGCGTCATGACGTCGTCGTCATAGGCAAAGAGCAGCAGCTGCACGGGCGCGTACGGGAGCATGACGCCCAGGCTGGGGGCCTGGGGCGCCACGCAGGGCGCCACCCGCCCGCCCGAGCGGCGCCGCAGCAGCAGGATGGGCCTCTGGTGACCCGTGAGGACCTCGCGCTGGGCGTCCGAGAGCTCGCACTCGCGACGCACGACCCCCTCGTCGGCCATCATCACGGCAAGGGGCTTGCTCGGCCGGCGCTTGCGCCGGCGCAGCCGGCTCACCACGTCCTCGTTCGTGGCGTCGCAGCACAAATGGAAGCCCCCGATGCCCTTGACGGCCACGATGCCGCCCGCGGCCAGGCAGCGGCGCGTGGCCGTGATGGCCTCGGCGCCCCGCTCGTCGCGGCCCAGGAGGTAGACCGCAGGGCCGCAGTCGTTGCAGCAGACCGGCTGGGCGTCATAGCGGCGGGAGGCGGGGTCATGGTATTCGCGCGCGCAGTCGGGACAGAGGGGGAACGCCCGCATGCTCGTGCGCTCTCGGTCGTACGGAAGCGCATCCAGGATGGTCAGGCGCGGTCCGCAGCAGGTGCAGTTGATGAAGGGGTGCAGGTAGCGACGGTTCGTGGGGTCAAAGAGCTCGCGCCTGCAGTCGTCGCAGATGGCGATGTCGGGCGAGACGAAGACCTCGCCCGCGGTCTTCTCGCTCACGACGATCCTGAAGCCCTCGAGGCGCCCGACCTGTGCGGTGGGCACCTCCTGGGACTCCAGACGG
The DNA here is from genome assembly GCF_001811895.1 of Olsenella sp. HMSC062G07. Lineage (NCBI taxonomy): Bacteria > Bacillati > Actinomycetota > Coriobacteriia > Coriobacteriales > Atopobiaceae > Olsenella > Olsenella sp. HMSC062G07. Next base: position 663,593 of record NZ_KV806951.1, on the reverse strand, counting down.
ACGATGTCGGCGCGTCGCGGCGGCTCCGTGCACACGAGACGCTCGAACTCCCGCACCTGGTCGGCCGTCCCCTGGGCGTAGATCTCGACGTAGGGGCCCTTGTTGCAGACGCTGCCGCAGACGCCCGCAGTCGCGGCATGACGGTCCACCGTGGGCCTGAAGCCCACGCCCTGGACGATGCCGTGGACGCGCAGGCGGTGGGTCACCGGCCGTGCGCCGTCATGCCCCGCCTCCGTCGCGGCGCCTATGAGCGTCCTCTCGCTCATGTCCCCGACACCGCCGCGAGCCGCGTCAGGTGCCCTGACAGGGCAAAGTGGGTCTCGTCGAAGAAGTCGCCGTCGTAGCCGGCGAGCAGGGGCCTGAGCACGGCGTCGGCGAGCACCACGTCGGCGCCCATGTCATCGACCGCGCGGCGAAGGTCCGCTTCCTCGCGCAGGGCGACGTCGCCAGGTTGCGTGACCTCGTCGGGTCGCATGAAGAAGCTCGCGCAACGCACGTCGGCGCAGCCGCGAGACAAGAGCTCGCGGCGCAGGGCGTCGGCGGCCACCTGCTGATGCACCACCAGAACGCGCCTCCCCTCCCAGCCGATGGGGGGAATGAGAGCGCTCACCAGGGGAAAGTCAATGTCATAGGGCGTGCCGAAGCGCTCCTTGAGGAGCTTTGCCGCCGCGAGGCCCGAGGGTGCCACCACCAGGTTACGCTCGGCGGCGCCCGCGCTCATCACGTCGTCAAGCGAGGCGCCCATGCCAAAGCAGGTCACGCGCCGCCAGCCCGCCGCGCACAGCGCCTCCGCGAGCGCCCGTGCCGCGCCGGGGTCCGAGAGGTCCATGGGCGTGGCGCCCAGGACGCCCAGCCGTCCGGGCTCCCTGGCGGGACGCTCCCCGCGATCCGCGCGGATGCCGTCGGCAAAGGTCAGGAAGAGCTCGCGATAGGCCCGCTCGGCCCCCGCGTCGTAGAGGCGCATGCCGTTGGCGTCGACGGCCACGGCGGGCAGGCCCGTGGCTCGCTCGCTCATGCGGCGCAGGGCGGTGAGGTCCGTGCCTATGACCGCCGGGACGGGCGTGCCCACGAGGGCGACAAAGCGAGCGTCGATCTTGCCCGCGGCGTCGGCGAGCTTCTTCACGAGCAGGTCGTCCCTGCCCATGATGGCGTCCATGTCGCGCAGGCCGGCACTGAAGACGGCGTCCGCGCCCGCAAACCAGCGCGGCTCGTCAAAGCCGCAGACGTTGCCGGTGCAGCCGCCCGCGTCGACGATGACCGAGAGGCCCCCCAAGCCGAAGAGCACCGAGACGGCGCCGGACTGGTCCGGCGCGAAGGGGGTGAGCACCCGGCGCAGCCCCTTGACCTCAAGAGAGGGCTGTCGCAGGACAGTCCGCCCCGCGGCCCTGACCGGACGCGGGCCCGGACGGGACGACCGGCCGGCCGCAAGGTCCTGCGCGCGCTCGTCTCTCAGCGAGATGGCGCCGCGACGCTCGGCCTTTCCCGACAGCACGCGCTCGAAAGACGCAAAGAGGCCTATGACCGCCGTGTAGCCAAAGGGCTGGACGTCGTCGTTCCAGGCCAGGTTGGGGCGGTCGGGATGATAGTGACCGGCGTCGCGGCCGACGGTCAGCGTGACTGCGGCGTCGGGCTCGTAGCCGATCATCGTGGGCTCGAGGTTGGAGTAGACGCGCGTCTGGGGGGAGAGCTCGGCCAGGCGGGCAAGATGGCTGAAGCGCTCGGGTGCGAGGGTCCCAAAGACCTCCGCCACCCCAAACCCGTAGCGCACGAGGGCGAGCGCCAGCTCGAAGGGGTCGGCGTTGCAGCACTCGCCCACCGCGAAGACCTCGCGCGCATGGCGGGCCCCAAACGCGCGCACGGCGTCTTGGGCCCTCTCGCGCCAAGGAGCCTGATCGAGGCGCACGCCCAGGGCGCTCCCGAGCGCCTCGTACTGGCTGTGGATGCGATCAACCTGATAGAGGCGCGAGAGCTCGATCCAGGGGATGCCCAGCCGCTCGCTCAGGTCCTGGGCCGCGGGCGCGGCCTCGGGGTTGAGCACCAGGTTGAAGTTGGCGCGGGCCATGTCACGAAAGTCCTCGAACGTCGCGCAGGAGCCCACCTCGCGCACGTGGCGCACCCCGGCGCGCTCGAGGAGTCCCTTGAGGTCGGAGTCCTGCTCCACCGGTGCAAAGTGACCCAGGAGGTTGCAGGAGCGCGGGTCCCTGCGGGCGGGCTCCAGCAGCGAGTAGATGGACTGACGCACGTTGACCATGGGCGGCCGGCGGCCCTCGCGGGTGAGCGCGTACATGTAGCAGGGACGCACGCGAACGCCGGCGAGGTCCTCCGCCGCGCGGCAGACGCGCTCCATGTCCGTGCCCAGAAGGGCGTCCACGCAGGTGATGCACACCATGACCACGGACGGCGGGTCGGGCAGGCTTTCGCAGACGGCCTTGACCGCCCGGGGTATGCGCGCCAGATGGCGGGCGGTGATGAGGTCCGTCTCGCTCATGAGCAGGTAGAAGAAGCGATGCTCATAGCCTGGCAGCTCCGACACGGAGCTGGTGTTGCGGCCGCAGCAGCCGGGCGCCACGACGAGCATCACCGAGCCGGGAACGGAGAGGCCGGCCCGCTTGACGCCAAAGCCCTCGGCGCCCGGCGAGTTGAAGGCGAGGGCCGCCGGGGAGCTGTAGATGAGATGCGTGGACGAGACGAGCTCGGCGGGGATGTCGTCGGGGCCGCGCCGCCAGAGCTCCGCGGCCGTGTACGAGGCGACACGGGCGCGCGGTCGCAGGCTCATAGGAGCGCCTCGCGAGGGCGCGCCGGGGCGTCATCGGCGAGGAGCCTCTGGGCCAGGTCGATGAAAACCCGGGAGACGGGCAGGCTCGCGTCGCCCTCGATGACGGTCTTGCCCTCGTCCTCGAAGCGGTTGACGTCGTCGGAGCGGGGAATGTCGCCCACCACGTCCAGGCCGGCCAAGACGGCGAAGTCCCTCACCTTCCGCTCCTCGTCCGGGATGTTGCGCCGGTTGAGGATGATGCCGCCCAGCTGGGCGTAGCCGCGCTCCTCAAAGTTGCGCACGGCGGTGCTGATGTTGCCGGCGGCGTAGAGGGCCATCTTCTCGCCGCTGGTCACGATGAGGACCTTCTGGGCGTAGCCCTCGCGGATGGGGGCCGCAAACCCGCCGCAGACGACGTCGCCCAGGACGTCAAAGAGGACCACGTCGGGCTCGTAGGTCTCAAAGAGCCGCAGTTCTTCGAGGAGGTTGAACGTGGCGATGATACCGCGGCCGGCGCAGCCCAGGCCCGGCGTGGGCCCGCCCGTCTCGATGCAGAGCACCCCGCCGAAGCCCACGCGCGATATGTCCGCGAGGGACGGGGGCTCCTCGTCCTCGCCGCGCAGATAGTCCATCACGGGACGCAGGGCCTTGCCCCCGAGGAGGTTGATCGTGGAGTCCGCCTTGGGGTCGCAACCGATCTGGATGGTGCGCCGGCCCAGCGTCGCGAACGCCGCCGCCAGGTTGCTGGTGACGGTGGACTTGCCGATGCCGCCCTTGCCATAGACCGCGATTCTGAGCATGCGCACCCCTCGCCCGTAGGGGCACGCCGACGAAGAGGCCCGCGCCACAAGTGGCGCCGTCTGCTGGTGCGACATGGCCGTCTTTCGAATCGAGCTGGCTCTCTTCGTCAGATACCCCTTGCCAGAACATGTCATTTGACCTTCCGGGCCGAGTCACCTCTCCCCGTCAGGCCGATTCAGTTTACCATAGGTGCCAATGCGACCCCGCCGCGACGGCACGTCCGCCTGCGGCGAGGACCCCCTATCACCAGCCTCGGAGGGCCCATGGACACCGGTTTTGACAACGACCTCTACATTCGCACCCAGGCCTCGCGCATCCGCGAGCGCATAGGGCAGTTTGGGGGCAAGCTCTACCTTGAGTTTGGGGGCAAGCTCTTTGACGACTACCACGCCAGCCGCGTGCTGCCGGGCTTTCAGCCCGACTCAAAGGCGCGCATGCTCTCCGAGCTCGCGCCCGACGCCGAGGTGGTCTTTGCCATCTGCGCCTCGGACATCGAGTCGGGCAAGCGCCGCAGCGACGTCGGCGTGACCTACGACGAGGACGTGCTGCGACTGATGGACGTCTTTCGCGGCATGGGGATGGCGGTGGGCGGCGTGGTGATCACGCGCTTCTCGGGCCAGCCCAAGGCCGAGGCCTACCAGCGCCACCTGGAGCAGCTGGGCATCAGGGTCTATCGCCACTATCCCATCGAGGGCTACCCCTCCAACATCAACTTGATCGTCTCGGACGACGGCTTCGGCCGCAACGACTTCGTGCCGACGGAACGCCCCCTCGTGGTGGTGACGGGGCCAGGGCCCGGCTCGGGCAAGCTGGCGGTGTGCCTGTCGCAGCTGTGGGGCGAGCATCGGCGAGGGGTGGAGGCGGGCTACGCCAAGTTCGAGACCTTCCCCGTGTGGAACCTTCCCCTCAAGCACCCCGTCAACGTCGCCTACGAGGCCGCCACCGCCGACCTCGACGACAACAACATCATCGACCCCTACCATCTTGAGGCCCATGGCGAGATCGTCGTCAACTACAACCGCGACGTCGAGACCTTCCCCGTGCTCAAGGCGACGATGGAGCGCATCGGCGGCGTGAGCCCCTATCTCTCGCCCACCGACATGGGCGTCAACATGGTGGGGCTGTGCATCAGCGACGACGAGCTCTGCCAGAGGGCGGCCCGCGAGGAGATCGTGCGCAGGTGGTTCTGGTGCGCCGAGAAGATCGCGCGCACGGGCGAGGGCCGGGAGGAGCTCGCCAAGATCGGCCTCCTCATGAAGGAGGTGGGCGTTGACGAGGGCCTCTCCCCCGCCCGCGCCGCGGCGCTGCTCAAGGAGGAGGTCACGGGAGGGCCTGCGGGCGCCCTCGTCCTGCCCGACGGCTCGGTGGTCACGGGACGCACGAGCAAGCTGTTGGGGGCCGCCTCGTCGCTTCTGCTCAACGCCCTCAAGCGGACGGCGGGTGTGGACAAGGACCACTGGGTGGTGTCCGACACGGCGCTCGCGCCCATCTCGCGCCTCAAGACGGAGCACCTCAGGAGCGTCAACCCGCGCCTGCACAGCGACGAGACGCTCATCGCGCTCTCCATCTCAAGCGTCACTAACCCCGAGGCCCAGCGCGTCATCGACGCCACCAGGCAGCTCAAGGGCTGCACGGCGTACTTCTCGGTCATCATCTCGAGCACGGACGAGCTGGTGTACCGTCGGCTGGGCATCAACGTCTGCTGCGAGCCTAAGTTTGAGCGGCACACCTTCTATCACGCCTAACCACGCGGGGCGCCGGGGCGCGCCCCGCCCGAGCGGCCGGAGACGCTCCCGACGAGTGCCATGAGGAGGCTCGCGCCAGCCAGCCGGACGACAGCCTGCCGATCGGCCGGTCGCCGGCCTACCGGTTGCCGAAGAACGCGATGATGATGGTCCCGGGGCCGGTGTGCGTGCCGATGGTCGCACCGCAGGACACGCGAGGAATCTGGTCCTCATGACCCTGGAGGATCTCGGCGCCGTCGCGCACGTACTTGTCGAGCAGCTCGCTTCCCAGGCCTGCGTAGCCCATGCACACGGGCAGCGAGAAGTCGATGCCGCCCGCGGAGGAGACGAGCTGGTTCAGAAGGTTGCGCCCGTTCTTGGAGCCGCGCGCCTTGCCCAGGACCTGCACCGTGCCGTCCACGATGGAGATGACGGGCTTGATGGCGAGCATGGTGCCCAGCGCGCCGGCGACGTTGGATATGCGCCCGCCTCGACGCAGGTACTCGAGGGTGTCCAGCAGCGCCACGAGCTTGACGTTGCCGCGACGGTCCTCAAGGTCGCGAGCCACCTCCTCCTTGTCGAGCCCCTCTGCCACGAGCCTGCGGGCGCGCTCCACCATGATGCGCTCGCCCACGCTGGCGTTGAGGGTGTCGACGACGCGGACGCGATCCTTGTACTCCTGCGCCGCGAGGCAGGCCGACTGGTAGGTGCCCGAGAGCTTTGACGAGATGGTCAGGATGAGCGCCTCGTCCTCGTCGTTCTCGAGGGCCCGGGCGAGCACTTCCGAGAAGCCGAAGGGCGTCACCTGGCTCGTGGAGGGCAGCTCGTCCGACTCAATGAGCAGCTCATAGAAGCGCTGGTGGGAGAGGTCCACGCCGTCCTCGTACGAGGTCGATCCAAAGCAGATGGTCAGGGGCGCCACGAGCACGTCAGCGAACTCCCCCTGCTTGATGTCGGACGCCGAGTCGCAGATGATTCTCAGTGCCATGGTGATTCCCCTTTGCCGTTCGTGCGGACATGACCTGCATGGCACCCGTCACGAGACGCGACTTCCCCACATGCGGGACACCGTGGCACCATTACAATCAAACAGTAGCATAGACCTGACGCCCGACCGGCGAGTCCCTGCCGCCCGGGCGCCGCACCCGACAGATTGGCATATCAGGCATGAGCGACCGCCCCGAAGCAACTACGGCCGTACCCACCGTGACCGCCGCGCCCGCGCGACCGGCGCAGGGGGAGAATCCATTCCGCCCACCCGAGCCCGCAGGCGGCCTGAGGCGGCTCCTGCTGCCGTTGGGCATCGCCGTGGCGCTTCTCTGCGGCGCCTACGGCGTCGGGTGCCACCACTTTTCGACCCACTTCGTGCCGGGAACGACCGTTGATGGCATGGACGCGTCCGGGCTCACGCAGGCGGAGCTCGCGCAGGCCGTCACCAGCCATGCGGAGCACTGGACGACGACGGTCAGCGGGGACGGCATCGACCTCACCCTAAGCGCCGGCGACATAGGCCTGAGCATTGACGGCCCCCTCAGGGCGCGCCGCGCCCGCCAGCAGGCGGATCCGGCGCGCTGGGTGCTGGACCTCGTCAGTCCCAACCACATTGACACCGGCGTCGACGCGAGCGTGAGCCAGGAGGCGGTGCTGGCGGCGGCGCAGGCGGCGGCCGACCAGGTCAACGCCACGGCCACGGCGCCCGTCAACGCATTCGTGAGCTATGACGAGGGTCAGCATGCCTTTACCATCACCAGCGAGGTCGCCGGGACGCAGGTGGACGCGGCTGCTGTCGCCAGGGCCATCACGGAGGCGAGCCTCGCCCTCTCCCCGAGCGTCACGCTCGGCGACGGGGAGCTCGTGCAGGCGGCGGTAAGGGCGGACGACGCCCGCCTGGCGGCCGCCCGTGACGAGGCTAATCGCATCATTGGCGTCGAGCTGCCGCTCACGAGGGGCTCCGAGGAGCTCGCACGCGTCACGAGGGACCTCTCGGCCGCCTGGGTCGCCATCGATGACGACTACGCCGTGAGCGTCAGCCAGGACGCCATCAGGGACTGGGCCGCCGGGGAGCTCGGCGCGCGGGCCGCCACGTCTGACGAGGTGCATGACTACGGCCTTGACGCCGACGCCCTCGCCGAGACCCTCGCCTCCCAGCTCGATCGCGGTGACGGCACCGCCATCGAGCTTCCCCTCGTCGTCACGGCGACACGGCCGGAGGAGTCGCAGGGGGCCCACGAGCGCGGGCGACACGTTGACCTCAACCTCTCCACGCAGTACGCGCGTCTCTACGACAGCGACGGCGGCGTCCTGTGGCGCAGCTACTTCGTGTCCGGCAACACGAGCGAGCGTCGCTCCACGCCCACCGGTCGCTATGCGATCCTCGCCAAGCGCACGAACGAGACGCTCATCGGGGCCGACGAGGACAAGGACGGCAAGCCCGACTATAAGAGCCACGTCAACTACTGGATGCCCTTCATCGGGAACACGGTCGGCATGCACGACGCCGGCTGGCGTCGGAAGTTCGGGGGGAGCATCTATCAGTACAACGGCAGCCATGGCTGCGTGAACCTCCCAAGCGACGCCGCGCAGGAGCTCTATGCGCTCGTCAACGTCGGCGACGCGGTCTATGTCCATTGGTAGGCTGGCGAGACGCGCGCCGTGATGACGCCGACCGACGCCGGCAGAGAGGCCGCCGGTCCTCTCTCTCCAACCGTCAGCTCGACGGGAGGAAGGCCCCGCGATAGGTCTTCAGCCTGCCCAGGCGGCGGGCCGCCTTGACGGCGACGGGCAGATACAGGACGATGAGCACGGCGTAGAGGATGATGGTCGTGGTCGCCGACCCATCCGTGCTCACGTAGCTCGTCTCGGTCATGGGACTCAGCAGCGCGTCGGACAAAAGCAGGGTGACAAAGTCGTCAAGCCCGTGAAAGAGCGCAAGTCCCAACAGACCGCCCTCCTCGCACTCGATGACGCAGCCTGACAGCGCAAACCCATAGACCCCCGTCTGTGCGATCTTGAGGCAGGCCTGCGCGACCTGGGTCGCGTCCCGAAGATCGAGGCTTCCCCACTCGATGTGGACGGCGCCAAACAGGAGGGACGCGATCGTGACGCAGACGAGGACGCCCCGCGTGGTCCCGCCAAAGCGAGCCAGGAGCCCCTGGAGCAGCACGCCTCTGAAGAGCCCCTCCTCGAAAAGGCCCACGAGCGCCATCAGGCCAACGAGATACAGCAGGTTGAGGGCCCAGTTGGGGTCAAGGGGCGTCCCGTCGAACAGATCGCCCGCAAGCTCGATCGCAAAGAGCGCGAAGGTCACGACGAGAAGCCAGGCAAGACGGCGAAACACCGCGCGAATGGCGGCAGGACGAAAGACCCACTGCCGCCATCCCCCCAAGGCGGCGCAGCCGGCAAGCGCCAGCGTGGCACCCGACAGCTCAAAGGCGAGGTTCTCCTCCAAGCCGACGATATACAAGAGATCGCTCAGCGGATACATGAGAAAGTAGATGGCGAGGCCGACGAGAACCGACAGCGCGAGCACGCCGCCCCCCGAGCGTCCTCGTGAGGACGAGGTGGACGTGCCATCGCCAAACGACCCTCCCTGGGCGGGGACGGACAAGGCGACGGGCGGCACAACGGTGGCGGGCGAGGCTGCGGACGGCGGGACAGGGCCGCGTGCGGGGACGGGCGCGGCGACCAATCCCGAGGGCGCGGGCGGACCCCCGGCCTGCCCCCCGGGCGGCAACAGGCCCTCCCCGTCGGTGCGGTCGCTCTGCTGAAGGGGCATGATGAGTCCTCTCTGCTAGGCCGTGCGAAGTTCGCCCCCAGGAACCCTGGGGCGCGACGATGCCACCCAAGAGGATACCCGTTGCCCCGGCGCTTGGCACGCCCCGCCCTCGCCTACCAAAAATGCCGACGGCGGCAGGGCGGCGTCTTCGCCCGTCATAGAGGTATCAGGGGTCACGGTCGGGCGGCGCGGCGGCGCCCAAGATGCCTACAGGTCCATCGACAGGTAGCGCTCGCCCGTGTCGGGAAGGACCGCCACAATGACCTTGCCGGCAAGCGCGACTCGGCCCGCCAGCTCGACGGCCGCCGCCACGGCGGCGCCGGAGCTGATGCCCACAAGCAGGCCCAGCTCGCTTGAGAGGCGCCTCTTGGTCGCGATGGCGAGCTCGGAGTCAACGTGCACGACCTCGTCCACGACGTCGGCGTCGTAGGTCTTGGGCACGAAGCCGGCGCCGATGCCCTGGATGCGGTGGCTGCCGGGCTGGCCGCCCGTAAGGACGGGACTCTCGCTCGGCTCAACCGCGACGACCTTGACCTCAGAGTTTCTCTCCTTGAGGTACGCGCCGGCGCCGCTCACGGTGCCGCCCGTGCCCACGCCCGCCACGAAGGCCCCGACCGTGCCGTCCGTGTCGGCCCAGACCTCCGGGCCCGTGGTCTCGTAGTGCGCGCGGGGGTTGGCCGGGTTCACGAACTGCCCCGCCACGATGGCGCCGGGCGTCTGGGCCTTGATCTGGTCGGCACGCTCTACGGCCCCCTTCATGCCGTCCTTGCCGGGCGTGAGCTCGATCCGCGCGCCGTAGCTGGCGGCAAGCTTGCGACGCTCGACGGACATGGTCTCGGGCATGACCAGTATCATCTTGTAGCCCCGGGCCGCAGCGAGCATGGCCAGGCCCACGCCCGTGTTGCCGCTGGTGGGCTCGATGATGGTGCCGCCCGGCCTCAGGGACCCGTCCCTCTCCGCCGCGTCTATCATGGCCCGGGCGATTCGGTCCTTGATGGAGCCGCCGGGGTTTGTCGCCTCGTACTTGCCCAGGATCGTGGCCCTGCCGCCCGCGAGAGACGAGAGGTCGATGAGGGGGGTCGATCCAATGACGGACTCAATCTTGTCTGCGTACTTCATGTGCCTCTCCCTTGTGTGCACGCCCGTGCGGGCATGATGTTCGTGACGTCTGCGGACGGCGCGCGGGCGACCTTCCGAAAATGGCCTCTCGGGATGTCGGCTCAGGACGGCCTCTCGCACTGCGAAAATCCAGAAAAAAGGGCGCCGCGGCGCCTCCTGCCCTGCCTCTGCGTCTGGTGGGTGCCAAACGGCATGGCGCTCAGGCCACGGGTCGGGCACCCTCGCCACAGGTCGAGGGAGGCAGAGGACAAGCGCGACAGCAGGCGCGGCCCCACGACGATGACAGGACGCTCATAGCCCCTCCCCTCTCATAACGAACGTCAGACTGTCTGACGTGACAAGAGAAGCGTACGCAGGGCGACGGATAATGTCAAGTAAAACACTAGGAATTAGTCTCGCTCGCTACGGGACGCCCCATGACCACCGCAGGACGCCGGCGGCGGGACCACGCACGGTCGAGCAGGACCGCTGACGACTCACGTCCCTAAGCTAGTCTCCATCTTCCTTCAAATATGCAAGAATCAAGGGCGGTACCCATACCCCACCTTAGCGCCGCGGTGCCGGCGCACGAGAGGACGCACCATGCTCAGGATTGGATTGCTCACCAGCGGCGGAGACTGCCAGGCGCTCAATGCCACCATGCGCGGCATCGTGAAGACCGTCCTCAACAACGCGCAGGAATCCGTGAAGATCTACGGCTTCGAGGACGGATACCAGGGGCTCATCTACGGGCGCTACCGAACCATGGCCTGGGACGACTTCTCGGGCGTCCTCACGCAGGGCGGCACCATCCTCGGCACGAGCCGCACGCCCTTCAAGCTTCTTGACACGCCCGAGGAGGACGGCGTCAAGAAGGTTCCCTCCATGATCAAGACCTACCGCGAACTCAAGCTCGACTGCCTGTTCATGCTGGGCGGCAACGGGTCCACCAAGACGGCCGACCGCCTGTCCAGCGAGGGCCTCAACGTCATCGCCCTGCCCAAGACCATCGACAACGACACCTGGGGCACGGACATCACCTTTGGCTTCACGAGCGCCATCGACGTGGCCACCACCTTCATCGACGAGATCAAGACCACGGCCAGCTCGCACGGTCGCGTCTTCGTCATCGAGATCATGGGGCACAAGGTGGGGTGGATTCCCCTGTATGCCGGCGTGGCGGGCGGCGCCGACGTGATCCTTCTCCCCGAGATCCCCTACGACATGCGCAACGTGGTGAAGGCCATCGAGAAGCGCGATGCCGACGGCGGCAGGTTTGCCATAGTGGCCGTGGCCGAGGGGGCCATCTCCAAAAAGGAGGCGGCGCTGTCCAAGAAGGAGTACAAGCGCAAGGTCGCCGCACGCAAGTATTCCGTGGCCTACGAGATCGCCGAGCAGGTGGCCGCCCTGACCGGCCGCGAGGTGCGCGTGGGCATCCCGGGCCACACGCAGCGCGGCGGCGCTCCCGACGCGCAGGACCGCATCCTGGCCACGCAGTGCGGCGTCGAGGCGGCGCGGGGATGCCTGGAGGGCCAGTACGGCTTCATGGTCGCCAAGGTGCGCAACCGGATGTGTCGCGTGCCCCTCAAGGACGTGGCCGGCAAGCTCAAGTACGTCGACCCCCAAAGCGACCTGGTGTGCGAGGCAAAGCTCATGGGCATCAGCTTTGGCGACGAATAGGCCGGGCAGACCAACTGAATAGGTTTCCCGAACAGGCCTCCCGGCCTGCGCCCCCTGGCGCCGGTTCGAACCCTTGACCGCCTGGCCCCGTGCCATGCGGTAGGCCGGGAGATGGTTAATTTTTACGCATGGGCGCGCTCACCGCCGTACAATGGCCGGAAGGGAGGAAGCGCATGTGCGAGCTATTTGCCATCAACGGGCGCAGGGATGTTCGCGCCAATGGATATCTGACGGAGTTCTTTGGCCATGGCGTCCAAAATCCTCACGGCTGGGGCGTCGCGCTGCGCGCGGATTGTCTTGCGGACGCGCCTGACGTCCGCGGTCGCGAGACCATCGCCAACGACGAGCACGGCCTGCTTCTGCGCTGGCGCGAGCCCGTGGAGGCGTCGTCGTCCGCCCTCGCTCGCGAGCTTGTCTCGAGCCCTCTGACGGCGCGGCACCTTCTGGCCCACATCCGCAAGGCAACCTGCGCGACCCTCTCGAGAGAGAACTGCCATCCCTTTGTTGGCATGGACGTCACGGGACGCACCTGGGCCATGGTTCACAACGGGGTCCTGCTCAACGAGGGCATGCTCTGGGGTTATGAGCGTCGTACCACAGGCCAGACGGACTCGGAGCGGACGCTGCTGTTTCTTTTGGACGTGCTTGACGAGGCGTCGCTGCGCAACGAGGGGTCCCTGGGCTTTGAGAAGACCTTTGACGCCCTGAGCGAGGCCATAGGCCAGCTGGGCAACCTCAACAAGCTCAACCTCATCCTGGATGACGGACAGTTCACCTTCGTCCACACCAACACCGACGAGCCCACCCTGCACTATCGCGAGGTCGCAGGCGTTGACGGCAGGACATCCGCAACGATGTTCGCCACGACGCCACTTGGCGGCGAGGGCGAGCGCAACGCCTGGAAACCCGTTCCCCGCAACCGGCTTCTTGCCTACCGGGACGGTCGACTCGTGCGGGCCTCGGTCCCCCATGGCAACGTGTTTTGCGACGCCATCCTGGCGGCACAGCGCGCGCTCGGCGGCATCTGGGAACCGCAGTCAGGGCCGCTGACGAGCCGTTCAAGCTAGTGCGGACGTAGGCGCGCCCCTAGCCAGTCGCGCCGCGCCGCGTCGCCCAGCCCAATCGGCGCACGCCGGACGCGGTGTTCCGAGCTGACGGGGCTTCGTTGCATGTTTTTGGGAAGTTTATTCCTTCGCTATGTGATGGCCTCAGAAAAAGTCAGCACAACTCGGCCTTTTTTGGCCAAAAATGGCTCAAAAGACAGAGTAATGCTGACTGGATGCGTATCCAAGACGCAACGGATGAATACACGCGCGCAGTTCACGCAACGTTCTGCCGTGCGCCTCGAATCTCTCGTTTAGGCCGTCCCGATGCGTCGCACGTTACTGACCGACAGTGCTCGATGTTGGCATTATTTTTTTGCATCCTGGGAAAACGTAAGAATAATGACAAGAAACCCACTTGCCGGTCATTGATAACCTCCGGGCTGATGCTCGCCGGGCTGAACTTCAAGATGCTCCTCGGGCCGGCGCCAAGATTGTCGCTGACCCACCATGGGCGATTTCCGCCAGTCGTGCCGCCCCAAACGCCCTACACTGGAGTATCTGGTACCCAGCAGGCGGGCGTAAGGGCCGAAATCCCTCTTGCCCACCGACGCGCAAGCAAAGGCAGGAACATGAACCTTTCCCAGGCAATCGAGCACGCGAGCGCTTTCGTCTTTCCCGGCTTCCTCACCGATGACGAGACCCTCATCGCCGAGCGCGAGCGCAATGAGGAGGCCATCGGTCTTCTCATGTCTGCCTGGATGGCGGCCCCCTCCGGACAGGAGACCTTCTCGTTTGACCTCGTCCGTAACCTCGCGGACCGCAATCGTGCGAGCTGCGACAGCTTTGGCATCGAGCGGCTGCGCGACGTGGCGCCCGCGACGCTTGCGCGCAAGCTCTCCGACGACGATCTCGTGCGCGGCGTGGCGGCCCTGCAGCACCGCAGCGCGGACGAGGTGCGTCGCTCCGCTGGGGTGGCCTGCGCCGACCTGGGCATCGCCTACACCGAGCGGCCCGTCTCGGGCACGGTCTGCGGCATCGACATCGAGACCACCGACCGCGACCCCGCGCGCGGCTACATCATCAACGTGGGCCTGGAGTTCATGGACCTCTCGCCCAAGGCCAAGCCCGAGCACCCCTTCAGCGGCTACTGCGGCATCCCCGACATCTATGCCGACAAGGGCGTGCCCCTGGCCTTCGTGCATCACATCAGCTGGGAGGACCTTGAGGGCAAGAGGCCCCTGCGCCAGAACAAGAAGATGCAGCGGGCCATCCTCGCGGCCTTGGAGATGTACCCCTACATGGCCCACAACGCAAGCTTCGAGGACTCGTGGTTCATGCTGCAGATAGACGGCTACGCCGAGGCGCGCAAGGCGGGGCGCGTCGTGCCCATTGACACCCGCGACATCTGCCGGCGCATTGACCCCGAGTACAAGACCCTCCCCCACGACTCGCGTCCTGCGGCCCTGGAAAGCTGGGCGCTCAGGCGCGGAACCCTCAAGAGGCACCAGAAGGAGACCCACCTTGGCCTTGAGGACGTGGACCTCATGTTCCGGACGGTCCAGGCTGAGTTTTCCGAGAGAAACATGTTCACGGCCTAACCTGCGCGCCCTGCCCGCGCGTTTCGCGAGCCCTGACCTGGCCCGCGCATGCTCTGGTCAATGTCCGCAAACGCAGGACCGCCAGCTTCAGCTGGCGGTCCAAGCGTCGTGCGTCGATGAGGCCGTGTCGGCTGCTACGCCTCGAAGGCGGCCGCCTCGTCCTTGGTGACGGGCTTGAGGTCCTGAGCGGGATAGGGCGAGTCAGGCCCGCCGACGCCCACGACGAAGTACAGGCCCTGCTTGGTCTGATACAGCGTCTCCTCGTAGCCCGCAGGATCGCCAAACTGGCCAAAGCTGCGCCTGGCAAGCTCAGTGGACTTGTCCGTGTCGAAGGTGCGACGCTTGCCCTCAAAAGTCTTGACCTTACGCATGTTCCCATCCAATCACTCGGTCTGTCACGTCCAAGCTCGTGCGAAAATGGTGTGACCTTATGAAAAATGTAGCTGAAAGCCCTGTGCGCTGACGGCACGAAACCAAGTTTTCACACGCAACTTGCCAAGACATGACACGCGCTACATCAGCTTGGTGACGTTCTTGGCGAACTCGATGGGATCCTCGATCGGCAGGCCCTCCACCAGCAGCGCCTGATCGTACAGGATGGACCCTAACAGCTTGAGACGATCGGCGTCGCCCGCGTCCTTGGCGGCGACGAGCTTGCCGAACACCGGGTGCGCGGCATTGAGCTGCAGGACGCGCTTGGCCTTGGGAGCCTGGTCGGCGTCGGGCCCCTGGCTGATGACGCGCTCCATCTCGAGCGACACGGGCCCCTCGGCGGCGATGGTGGCGGGGGCGTCCCCCAGACCCGCGGCGATGCGCACCGAGCTCACGCGCTCGCCCAGGTCCTCCTTGAGCTCGTCGAACAGTTCCTGATGCTCGCTTGTGGCCTTCTTGGCCTCGGCCTTCTCGTCCTCGGTGGCAAAGTCCAGGTCGGCGTTGGCGACGTTGGCCAGCTCAAGGTCGCGCTCGTCCGTGCCCGCGTGCTCGGAGTCGCCGGCGACGGCGTCCTGATGGTAGCTGCGCATGGCCTGGAACATGAACTCGTCCACGTCCTGCGTGCAGAGGAGCACGTCATGCCCATGGGCCAGCGCCGAGGTGACGGCCGGCACCTTCTCGAGGCGCTCGCGTGAGTCGCCGGCGGCGAAGTAGATCTTGTCCTGACCCTCGGGCATGGCGGCGGCGTACTCCTTGAGGGTCACGAGCCTGCCCTCCTTGGCCGACCAGAAGAGCAAAAGGTCAGCGAGCTCGGACGCCTTGGAGCCGTAGGAGCTGTAGATACCAAACTTGAGGCTGCGCCCAAAGTTGTCGAAGAACTTCTCATAGGCCTCGCGGTCGTCGTCGCGCAGGGCGGCAAGCTCCGAGCCGATCTTCTTCTCGATGCGCCGGGCGATGGCCCTGAGCTGCGAGTTCTGCTGGAGGGTCTCACGCGAGATGTTGAGCGTCACGTCAGGGCTGTCAACGACGCCGCGCACGAAGTTGTAGTGATCCGGCACAAGGTCGGCGCACTTCTCCTGAATGAGGACGTTGGAGCTGTAGAGCGCCAGCCCCTTCTCGAAGTCCTTGCTGTAGAGGTCAAAGGGGCGCTGGCTGGGAATGAAGAGCAGCGCGTCGTACGACAGGGCGCCCTCGGCGTGAAAGCTGATGGTGCGCGCGGGGTCGGCCCAGTCATGGAAGCTCGTCTGGTAGAACTCGTCGTAGTCCTCCTGCTTGACCTCGCTCTGGCGCCTCTTCCAGATGGGCGTCATGGAGTTAAGCGTTTCGAGCTCCTCGTACTGCTCGTACTCGGGCTTCCAGTCGTCACCGGCGTCCTCGGGCTTGGGCTTCTGCCGACTCTTGGTGACCATCATCCGGATGGGGTGGCGCACATAGTTGGAGTAGCGGCGCACCAGGTCGCGCAGGCCCCACTCCGAGAGGAAGCGGTCGGTGTCGTCGCCCTCGGTAGACGGGCGCAGGACGAGCGTCACGTCGGTGCCATGGTCGTCGGCGCCGGGACGCTCGTCGTCCCGCGCGGCGGCGACGGTATAGCCCTTGACGCCGTCAGACTCCCAGGCGCTGGCAGACGACGCCCCCAGGGCGCGACTCACCACGCGGACCCTCTCGGCTACCATGAAGCTGGAGTAGAAGCCCACGCCAAACTGGCCGATGATGTCGATGGCGTCGCCCTGGTGTTCGGCGTTGGCCTCCTTGAACGCCTCGGATCCCGAGTGCGCGATCGTGCCGAGGTTCTTCTCCAGCTCCTCGGCCGTCATGCCGATGCCGTTGTCGCTGACCGTGACGGTGCGGGCGTCCTTGTCAAACGAGAGGCTGATGGCCAGGCTCGACTGGTCGATGCCCAGGGCGGGGTCCTTGATGGCCTCGAAGCTCAGCTTGTCCAGGGCATCCGAGGCGTTGGAGATGAGCTCGCGCAGGAAGATCTCGCGATTGGTGTAGATGGAGTTGATCATTAGGTCGAGCAACTTCTTGCTCTCGGTCTTGAACTGCTTCATGTGACGCGTGTCCCCTTTCGCCAACGTTCATGGTCCGCCCACTCTGATACCCCAAGCGCCTGTCGACAAAACGTCGCAGGCATAAAATCTTATACAAACGCACTTAGATGTCATCGCTTCGGTGTTGCGCGCGCTGGAATCATGGGCCGGTCGAGCCAGCGGACCCGCCTAGCAAACCCCCTCGACGGCAATCCAGCTGGTTTCCTCCTTCAGGTGCGCGACGGCCGAGGAGAAGCCCGCCGCCAGAAGCAGGTTGCGGTACTCCCAGGGTTCCAGGACCGTAAGGTCGTGCTCCCTGATGTTGGCGAGGGTCTCGTCAGGAAGGTCGTCCCGGCGGTAGACGTCGCAGACCAACAGGAACCGACCGCGCGGCCTGAGAACCCGGCGCACCTCGCGCAGGTCCCGCGCGGGGTCGGGCCAGAAGTAGAAGCTCTCCACCGTGGTCACCACGTCAAAGCTGGCATCGGGAAAGGGCAGCCGGTCAACGGAGGCCTCCGTCACGTCCATAAGCCCCGCGCGGAGGGCGGCCTCGTTGAACGCGCGCGACTCGGCGCAGGACACGCTCGAATAGTCCACCCCGCTCACGTGACCCTGCCCCTCCCCCGCGCCTGCGCCCGCCCGTGCGATGCGGTCGAGAATCCGTCGCATCGTGGCGCCCCCGCCGCACCCGACGTCAAGGGCTCGCAGGCCCGGACGCCAGGGTAAGAGGTCAAGGGCCCAGTTGGTCAGGGCGGCGTGGCTCCTGTTCATGCGCCGCAGCATCCGCGACCCACAGGCCCCTGTCGGTCGGGACGGGTCGCCCGCCTGTGTCACCTCGCGCTCGCTCATCTCGTCGTCCATGCATCGCTCCCTTGGCAGGCGGCCGCCCGAGGCCGCACCCACGCTCGTGGCTAGAGATTCTACGTCAATCGCCCGGAGGGGATTGTCCGTCACCCCCGCGACGCGCTAGGCTAGGGACGTCCCAACGACAGCACGCGACGACCGAGCACGAAGACAGCACGCGAAGGAACACGCCATGCCCTCCAGGGTCGCACTCATCGCCATCATCGTCGAGAACCCCGCGTCCGTCCCGACGCTCAACGAGCTGCTGCACGAGCATGCCGACTACGTCATCGGACGCATGGGACTTCCCTACCACGCGCGCGGCGTCAATGTCATCAGCGTCGCCGTGGACGCACCCCAGGACGTCATCGCGGGGCTCGCAGGCGCCATCGGCGCCCTCGACGGCGTCAGCGCCAAGACCGCCTACTCCAACGTCTATGGAGCATAGTCGTGACGTTTTCGAGGTCGGCGGCGGCGGGCGGGGCATGCGTCCGAAAAGCGGGCGGAACATCTGCCCGAAAACGTCGCGCGTGGGGCACAAGCCTTATGGGGCCCTTGGCGCCGCTGGCTTAGGGCGCCCGCAGGCAGACGCCGCCATACGAAGGAGAGATGCGTGAAGGTCACTCGCAAGCGCAAGCACGGCAGGCTCAACCTGCACGTCGAGGGGCGCCGCGCCCACAGGAAGACCAACAACAGGTATCCCTTCCTCGACCTTGACTTCGTGGACGAGGAGCCGCTCGACGTAAAGACTCGCGTCCTCTATGGCGTCGGGGCCGTCGGCTGCGTCATCCTCGCCGTCATCGGGGCGATCTTCCCCGTCCTTCCCGCCATCCCCTTCTGGGTCCTCGCCGTCATCTGCCTCTCCCACGCCTTTCCCGGCTTTGGGCGGCTCGTGCGCGAATCGAGGCTATACCGATGGCTCATCGCCAAGCTCAACGAGCCCGAGAAGAAGACCCGCCGCCCCATCATGCGCCGCCAGGACAAGAACAGGATCATGTGGCGCGTGAGCCTGGGGGTGCTCGCCCTCGTCGCCTTCGTGGTCCTCACCTGGAGGGTCGTGCGCTATCCTGGCGTCGTCGCCGCCGCCGTGAGCGTGGTGACCTCTCTCATCTGGGTCATCAGCTGGTTCTACCTCTTCATCTACGTGCGCGAGCCGGAGGCGACCATCAAACCGGACGCGCGCAAGGCGCCCGGGGACGCCGTGGCGGCGACCCCGTCCGGCCGCCGCCTGCCGCCCGACGCCCACGCGCGCTCCGAGGCCAGCTAGCACTACGGGCTGGACGGCCTGTCAGGGCTGGATGAGACCTGTCAAAGCGTGCCGGCAAAGCCGGGCAGCCTGCGACAGAGGCGCGTGACAGCGATCGATCCGCCAACGCCCGCGGCGACGATGACCAGCTGAAGCAGGATGACGCCCCCGACGCCCGCCGTGGCCACAAGTTCCACGACGGCGCGCGAGAGCAGCAAGAGATGCGAGAAGAGCGGGTGGATCACATAGATGCCAAAGCTGTGATCCGCGACGATGCGCACCCAGGACGGGACGCTCGTCGGCGCTCCCACGACGCGACGCGCGCCGACGAAGACGAGCGCGCCGAAGGGCAGGATGGCAAGATGCTCGGGAAGGCAGAGCGCTCCCAGCCCGAGCGTGGCAGCGAGCCACTCGACGAGGACGAGGGCGCCCAGGCCGAGGCAGAGCAGGGCCGCCCACGCCCCGCCCGCAGGGGCGCCGCGCGCCTCGTCCCCGAAGGCGCCCTCGTCGCCCAGACGATGGAGGACGTGTCCCGCCAGGTAGTACGGAAGCGGAAACGCCCAGCCCACAAGCCGTGCGAGCGAGGCTGCCACGGGGACGTCGACGCCCATGAGCCCCAGGGTCGCGGGCCCGCAGCACGCAAGCCACAGCACGCCCGTCAGCAGGGACAGCCCCACGGTCGTCTGGTGACGAGCGATTGCGCGCAGGACCGGCGTGACGAGGTAGAGCCCCAGCGTCGCGTACAGGTACCACAGGTGGTCCCAGGAACGGCCGCTCAGCAGGTTGACGAGGGCCGCGCGAACGACGTCCGCGTCAAGGCCGCCCGCCTCCCACGTTGCCTCCATCAGGCAGAAGAGCAGGCCAAACGTCATGAGCACGAAGACGACGCGCCAGACGTGCGACAGGAGCTTGCCAGGTGGCATGGGTCGGTTCGCGTCGAGCATGAGCGCCCCGCTCATCATGAGGAAGCAGGGGACGGCCCAGCGCGTCAGGGGGATGCTCGCCAGCTCCTCGCAGCGCAGCAGCGAAGGGGCCAGTCCCGACAACGTCGGCTCGAGGCTCAGCGCGACGTAGGCATGGAGCAGCACGATGGCGAGCGCGCCCAAGGCGCGCAGCCACTGGAGGTACCAGATGGTCCCCGACGCGCGCGCGGTCCGCTCCCGCCGTCCGCCGAAAGGCGAGTCGCCTGTTCGTTGTGTCGCGAGCACCAGAGCGGCTACGCCTTCGCCTCGTGCGCCTTGACGAAGTCCTGCACCTCATACCAGCTGGGGATGGAGGACTGCGCCCCCAGGCGCGTGATGGCGATGGCCGCCGCCGCGCTCGCCAGCTTCATGCTCGAGACGATCGTCCCGCCGTCCGCGATGTGGGCGGCGATCTCGCCCACGTAGCTGTCACCCGCGCACGACGCGTCCACAATCTGGACGTCATACCCCTCGACCTTGAAGAACTTGCCGTCGGCAAGGGTCACGGAGCCGCGGTCCTTGAGCGTGATGATGCAGTTGCGCACGCCCTTGCCGTAGAAGAACTGCAGGGCCTTCTCGGCTGCCTCGTCGTCCACGGGCCAGATCCCCGACAGGGCGCGGCAGTCCGTGCGGTTGACCACCAGCAGGTCAAGGTCCTTGTAGGCCTCGTCAGGCAAAGTCTCGCCGGCGTTCACCGAGGCGCGCAGAATGGTGTAGAGACCGTTGCGCTTGGCGCAGGCGAGCGACTCGAGCACCACGGGCAGGCCGGGTCCCAGCGACATGAGAAGGACGTTGCGATGCTGGCCCAGGCCGTGGATGGCGGCACGCACCTCGCTGTAGGAGATCTTCTCGTTGGCACCGGGTCGGTGACCACCGCGCGGTCCTTGCCGCTGCGCAGCACGAGCGAGACGCCCGTGGCGGCACGTGCCGTCACGCTCACGTTGCTCACGGACACGCCATGGATGGTGAGGTCGCTCGTGAGCTTGCGGCCGTTATGGTCGTTGCCCACCTTGCCCACCATGTAGGTCTCGGCACCCATGCGCGCCGCGGCGACGGCCTCGTTGCCGCCCTTGCCTCCCGAGGTCGAGAGGAACCCCGTCCCGCGCAGCGAGTCTCCCAGCATGGGAATGCCCTCGCACTCCATGGACAGGTCCATGTTCAGACTACCGAATACGATGACCTTCAGCATGAGACGATCTCTCCCTTCGATTCGTGCCGACCGCCTTACCGCACGGGGACGGCGCCCGCCATCATTCTGTCATACATGACCTTGTTCGCGGCAAGCTCCTCGCCATCATCGAGGGGCTCGAGACTCCCCTGACCATACTTGCGCTCGAGCGCGCGCGACAGCAGATAATCGGCGACGCCCGGGTTCTTGGGCAGGAGCGGGCCGTGAACATAGGTGCCCAGCACGTTGTTGGACAGGCAGCCCTCCTGGCCCGAGCTGCCGTCGTTGCCAAAGCCATAGGCCACCGTGCCGAGGGGCTCCACGCCAGGTCCCAGGTGCGTGCGGCCCCCATGGTTCTCGTAGCCCACGATGGGCTGGGGACTGACGCGGCTGCGCACGGCGACGTTGCCGATGAGGCGCGGCTCGGCGCGGTCGGTGTACAGGTCCACCAGGCCCAGGCCCCGGACCTTCTCGCCACCGAGCTGGTAGTAATGGCCCAGCAGCTGATAGCCTCCGCAGACGGCGACAAGCACGCCGCCGTCGGCCACGTACGAGGCGATCTCGCCGCGCCAGCTCAGGAGCCTCTCGCAGACGATTCGCTGCTCGCGGTCGGTCCCTCCCCCCATGAACACGATGTCCACGTCGGAAAAGCTCAGGGACTCCCCCAGGGACACCTCGACGACGTCGCAGCCGAGCCCGCGCCAGGCGAGGCGCCTCTTGAGCACGAGCATGTTGCCCGAGTCGCCGTAGAGGTTGAGCAGCTCGGGAAAGAGATGCGCTATCCTGAGCCCGCGACGGGCCCCCGCCGTGATGCCCGCGCTCATCGATCGCCTCCCAGCCTGGTCAGCTCCGCCTTCGCGCCGGCGAGCGCCGAATAGTTAGTGAGGACGTAGAGGGGCACCGAGACGGGAAGGTCTCCCAGGCGCCCCACCACCTCGGTGACGCCGCGCGCGACCTCGGCCTTGATGCCGGCGTACTTGAGGCGCACCTGCACGTCGTTAGCTCGTGTCCCGCCAACGTGGACGCGAGAAACCCGCTGGTCGAGCAGGCGCTCAAAGTCCACATCCCAGACCCACGAGACGTCCGTCCCGTCGTTGGGGTTGTCGTTGACGACCACGAAGACCGCCTTCTCGCGGTCGTCGGCGGCAAGCAGGCTCAGGTTCTGGTTGAGGCCGGTGGGGTTCTTGGCCAGGTTGAGGATGACCTCGCGACCCCCCACGTCAAAGTGCTGAAGGCGGCCGTTCTGCGGGCGGTAGCGCTCCAGGGCCCGCTGCACGTCGTCCACGCCTCCTCCGACGAGCGACACCGCCGCGCAGACGGCCAGCAGGTTGTAGACCATGTAGGTCCCGCCAAAGCCGGCGTGAAGGTGCCGGGTCGGTCGCGAGGGCATGACGAGGTCAAACGCGACGCCCTCCCGACCCACCGTCACCGCCCGGGCAGCGACGTCAAGCGCGGGGCGACGAAAGTCGCAGCGAGGGCAACGATAGCTCCCCAGCTGGGCGTAGCTCCTGAAGGCGTACTCCAGCTCGGCGCCGCACGCGGGGCAGAAGCGCGCCTCGGGAACGCGGTCGGCGCTCAGGTGGAGGTCCTCGTCGATGCCAAAGGCCAGGACGCGGGTGCCGGCCTCGTGGGCGCGACGGGCCACGGCCGCGCAGAGGGGGTCGTCGCCGTTGATGACGAGCGCTGTCTGGGGCGAGAGGGACAGGGCCCGCACGATCACGTCCTGGACGTGGTCAATCTCGCCGGCGCGGTCGAGCTGGTCGCGGAAGAGGTTGAGCAGCACGAGATAGCGCGGCCTCAGGCTGGGAAGGATCCGCACGGTTGACAGCTCGTCCGCCTCGATGACGGCCACGTCGGCGGAGCGCGCGGTGAGCAGCGCCGACACGACGCCCGGTGCCATGTTGGCCCCGATGCGGTTGCACAGCACCGACCTGCCGCCCGCCTCGAGGGCGTCGGCGATGAGGTTGTTCGTGGTGGTCTTGCCGTTTGTGCCGCAGACGACCACGGAACCCCAGGTTGCCCGCTCGGCGAGACGGCCCATGAGCGTGGGGTCGAGAGCGAGCGCGACGCGGCCGGGAAGCTGCGAGGCGTTGCGGCGCAGGACCTTTGAGAGCCCCCAGCGCGTGAGGCGCCCTGCCGTTATCGCGAGGCTGGACCTCAGGCCCATGGGCTATGCCTCCGTCTTGCCCGTCAGCCGGGGCGCCGTCGCGCCGCCGATCGCCTCGGGCTCGGCGGGCTCGAGCGCCGCCTGCTCGCTCGTGCCATGCTCGTACTCCTCCGGCGTGAGCACGTCCTCGATGCGCAGGTTGACGCCCGCCACGGACAGGCCGGTCATGCCGGAGACCTCGCGCACGACGGCCTTCTTGACGTCCTCGAAGACCTGGGGGGCGTAGGCGCCGTACTTGATGAGGACGCTGATGTTGACGCGGACCGAGGCGTCGGGGGTGACCTCCACCGACACGCCCTTGCGCGCGTCCGAGGCGCCCAGGACGTCCTGGACGCGGTTGAGCCAGCTGCCCTTCATGCCGATGACGCCCGGCACGTCATGCATGGCGATGGCGACGATCTTCTCGATGACGCCGTTGGAGAAGGTCAGGGAGTCCTCCGAATCGAGGTCCTCGTCATCGACGGACACCTCGTCCGACGAGGCGGGCTCCGCGACGCCTGACGGGACGTCGGCGGGCCCGGCCTGCTCGGCGAGCTCGTCAGAGTCCGCCGAAGGCTCCCTCGTGTGCCCCTCCGCGGGGATGGTCTCGTCCCTTTGGGGGTCGTTCGTCGCGAGGCGCGAGGTTGAGCTGCTCAGAGACACGGTGCGCTCCTTTCGGGAGTGGATGGGTTAGGCAGGGGCGCCGCCTCAGCGGTTGTCCGAGAAGAGCTTGCGAATGGCCCTGACCACGCGTGCGTCGCCGTCAAGGAACTGCCCCACGACGACGCCGACGCAGACGCAGAGCGCCACGAAGAGCGCGCGCCAGAACCCGATGGCAAAGATCAGAAGGGCGACGGCGAGGCCGACGGCGCCGCCCAGGGCGGCGTTCTCGTGGCCGACGACGACGTCGTGCGTCCAGGCGGCGACCCGTCTGCACAGGCGGGCGGGCGACTCCTGCTCCTCGACCTCGGGCGCCTTGGTGACGGGGCTCGGCTCGTGCCGTCCGCTCGGGGCGTCCTGGGGAGGCTCGCTGACGTCAGGAGCCTTCTCCACGGTCAGACGGGGCTTCTGGTCCGTCATCGTCACTCCTCTCCGGCATAGGGCAGATCGGCGCGGGCGGACCTGCTCATGGGAACGGTTATCTCGACGGGCTCCTCGGGCAGCTGCGGCGCGACCTCCGTCGCATCAGGTCCCGCGGCGTCGGCGGCGCCCACCATGACGACCTTCCGGGCGTCGGCGCTTCGCGACGGAGCCTCCCCTGGCGTCGCATCCGTCGCGACGTCCAGCGGACGTCCGTCCGAACGTGCCGCCGCGACGGGGTCAAACTCCCCCGCGTCGATGAACTCGACCGTGACCTTGTCCACGTTATCGCCGCACACGCTCCTAAGGCCGCTGACGATGCGGTCATGCAGGGCCTCGCCCTCGGACACCACGTCGACCGCCCGGTAGGGCTGAACCCGGCAGCTCACGCGCACGTGCCCGTGCTTTCTGGCCCGTACGCGCACCCGATGCGCGCGAAAGCCGCCCCCGGCCTCGATGACGTTGACGGCCTGGCTGGCTATGGCGTCACGCGTGATGGTGATGGCGTCGTCGCCCACCTTGGACACGATCACGACCTTACGGTTGCGCGTCAGGAGCGCGCGGGCGAGGCACACGAGCAGCCCCAGCGCGGTGATACCCATGAGGACCTCAAGGGTCAGGCAGTACCAGACATTGCCCAGAAGGTCCGTGGCGGCCCTGGTCCACGGCCCCCACCACGGCAGCGCGAGGGCGGCAAGGGACAGGAGGCCGGACAGACCAAACAGCAGCAGGCAAACGCGCTTGAATGCACCCATGGCACACGCCCCTTCGGATGGCTACCCACGGTGGTTCACGGTCCAGTCAAGGATAGCGCAGTCGGCAGACAACTGCCACGAGGCACGCAAAAGGCCTTCGGAGGCGGCGTGCGCCCAGCTCCTCGGACGCGCCTCCTAGCGAGCCTCGGGACGCCCCGAGGCCGCGCTCCCCCACTGGCCGCAGCGCTTGAGCAGGGCCATCCGAAGCGTCACGTAGCGACGCTCGATGAGCGCGGCGAGCCAGCGCGAGAGCCCCATGGCGACGCCCGACCCAAAGAAGCCGATGAGCAGGTCGACCGTCACGAGCGCGCCCGGGACGAGATAGGCGAGCTGCGCCTGGCCCTCGATCGTCGGCATGCCCCGCACGAGCAGCCAGACGGCGAGCGGTAGCTCGAGCAGGGGGTAGACCTGGCCTTCCACCAGGCTCGAGGCGTCGGAGCGATAGGCGCCCCCGCCGTGCACTTCCACGTGCTCGCGCGTCACCAGCGAGACGAGCCCGTTGGCGACTTCGCGCAGGGTCCCGGACACGTGTCCCGTCACGAGCTCGTACAGGACGAAGTAGCTGGGATACACCACGGCTGCCAGGGCGTCGGCCAGCTCGGTCAGGGGTGCCTGGGCACTCAGGTCATAGCGGGCGGCGTTGGAGCCGACGAAGGGAAAGAGGCGCCACCAGACGACGGCGAGGGCGAGCACGACCAGCGCACGGAGCAGGACGGGACCCAGCAGCAGGCGACGCAGGGCATGGCCCGGGGCGTCGGCGGCGGCGTTGGCGGCGTTGGTTGCCTGGGCGCTGCGAGGGTTGCCCTGCTCGTCCCAAAAGAGCGCGTCGTCCACCTGAGTCGTCACGCGCGTCGTGCCCGTGGGCGCATAATGGACGCCCACGCCTCGTCGCCCCGACGCGGCGCCCACGAGGTCACGATGGAGCAGCGTGACGTCCGTCTCGGCAAGCAGGGACCTCAAGTGGGCGTAGGCCTTGTTGACCTCCGTCATCCGCCGCTGGGCGAACTTCTTGGAGATGCCGTTTCTCTCGGCGTTGTCGGGATGGTACTCAAGGGCAAGGCGCTTGAAGGCGGCGCGAACGTCGGCCATGCCGTAGCGCTCGGGAAGGTCGAGGATCTCCTCGGCCCTGGAGCGGGTCATGTCCTGTCTCATCGGCGACGTCCCCTCATGGTTGCGGCGACCACGAGGGCCGCCGCACGTGCAGGTCATGTGTGGACCGGCCCGTGGGCCTAGTCCTCGTTGGCGAGCGCCTCGGCGACCTCGTCGGAGACGCTCATGGTGCTGTAGACGCTCTGGACGTCGTCGAGCTCCTCAAGACGGTCGACGAGGCGCTGGACCTTCCTGGCGTCCGCGAGGTCGAGCTCGGTCGGGGTCGTGGGCACCATCGTGAGCTCAGATCCCTTGACCTCGATGCCCTGGTCCTCAAGGGACTTCTGGACGTCCTGCATCCGGTCGTAGGCGGTGTAGACGATCCACTCCTCGCCCGCGTCCTCGTAGTCGTCGCCCTCGGCCTCGGCGACGGCCATCATGAACTCGTCCTCGTCCACGGCGTTGTCACGGTCGGCGACCTTCTTGTCGTCGCTGTGGATGACCTTCTCGACGGCGATGGAGCCCTTGCGCTCGAACTGGAAGGCCACGGATCCCGTGGTGCCCAGGTTGCCGCCGGCATGACTGAAGGCGGAGCGCACGTCAGCGGCCGTGCGGTTAATGTTGTCGGTCAGGCACTCCACGTACAGGGCCGCACCCGCGGGACCATAGCCCTCGTAGGTAACCTCCTTGTACACGACGGCGTCGGCGCCGGTGCCGAAGGCCTTGTCGATGGCCGCCTGGATCTTGGCGTTGGGCATAGAGACCATGCGGGCGCGGGCGACGGCCGCGGCGAGGGAGGCGTTGTTCTCGGGGTGGGGGTCACCACCGTTGCGGGCGGCAACGGTGATGTTGCGCGAGTGCTTCGAGAAGAGCGCGGAGCGCTTGGCGTCGATCGCGGCCTTCTTATGCTTGGTGGTGGCCCACTTAGAGTGTCCGGACATGCACGTCTCCTTCTGACAATGACAAAACACTTGGATGATACACAACTGCATGCCGGCAGCACAAGGCAGAGCGCAGGTCTCCAGACGAGCGACACCCGCCAGGTCCGCGCCGGGCGGCGAGGGGCGACGGGCGCTAGGCGCCCAGGGCGGCGCAGAACCACCTGGTGATGCTCGTCGGGTGCGTGATGCCCGTGCCGGCAACGACCGCCCAAG
The DNA here is from genome assembly GCF_001811895.1 of Olsenella sp. HMSC062G07. Classification (NCBI taxonomy): domain Bacteria; kingdom Bacillati; phylum Actinomycetota; class Coriobacteriia; order Coriobacteriales; family Atopobiaceae; genus Olsenella; species Olsenella sp. HMSC062G07. The sequence goes on along the minus strand of NZ_KV806951.1, from coordinate 636,211 downwards.
CGCCCGCCTTTAGGGCGGCGGCGGCGTCGGCCGGGGTGTGGACGTGCCCCTCGCAGATGACGGGCACGTCCGGAAACTCGGCGGTGGCCTGGCGGAGCAGGGCGAGGTCGGGACCGTCGCCCATGGTGGTGTCGATGGCGGCCTTGTTGTGGCTCAGGGTGGTCGAGACGAGGTCGACGCCCACGCGGACGGCGCCTCGGATGTCCTCGATGGTCATGCAGTCCGCCATGACCAACGTGTCGCACCGGGCACGCAGCTCCCTGACCGTCTGCTCGAACGTGCGCCCGTCCGGGCGCGGGCGGCTCGTGGCGTCAAGGGCGACCACGTCGGACCCGGCGTTGACGCAGGCTAGGGCGTGACGGAGCGTGGGCGTTATGTAGACGCCCTCGTGCCCCTCCTTCCACAGGCCTATGACCGGCACCTCCACGCGCCCCTTGATGGCGGCGATGTCGGCGAGGCCCTGGCAACGGATGGCGACGGCGCCTCCCTGCTCGCACGCCTCGGCCATGAGCGCCATGGTCTCGGGGTGGCGCAGGGGCTCCCCGGGATAGGCCTGCACCGAGACGATGAGGCCCCCCTTGATCGACCGCACCAGCGGTGAAAGCTCGGACATGCTCATTCCTCTCCGCTCCCTGTCATGCGAGCTGCGCGTAGCCTGACGTGATGACGTTCTCTGCGGCGCCGATGAGGGGCGCGTCATCGCCCAGCTGCCCCGAGACCACCGGCGTGCCCGCGACCGGGGGCATGACCGCCTCGGCCCAGCCGGCGTCAAGGGCGTCCCGCCAGGCGGGGCCGCACTTGGCGACGGAGCCCGAGAGGATCACGCAATCCGGGTCGAACATGTTGACCATGCTGCCCAGGACCTCGCCCAGGGCGTGACCGGCACGCGCCTCGGCCTTGATCGCGGCCTCGTCGCCGGCGGCGGCGCGCCGGTCGATGACGGCCCCGTCGAGCGCGGAGCCGTCCTCGCAGGATGACTCGCCGCCCAGCTCGAGGTAGCGCGAAAGGATGCCCGGACCGGCGCCGATGGGCTCGAGGTGCCCCACCGCCCCGCAGGAACAGGCGATCCCCGCCGCGTCGGTGCAGCTCACATGGCCTATGTGGCCGGCCTCGTTGTGGGCCCCAAGCAGGATGGAGCCCTGGTTCACGAAGGCTCCGCCGATGCCCGTCCCCACGGCCACGACCAGGCAGCTGCCCTTGCCCAGACCCCCGCCCCACCGGGCCTCGCCCAGGGCGTGGGCATGGACGTCGTTGAGGACGCGCGTGGGCAACCCAAAGGCGTCAGCAAGGCGGGCACCCAGGGGGGTGCCCCCCCACCCGGGCATGAGCTCGTTGGCATAGGTCACGTCGCCCGTCGCTGGGTCGATGACGCCGGCGCTCGACACGCCGATGCCCGCGAGCGCGATCGCGCCCGACTCGTCGATGACCCTCCTCACCGACGCGATGACGTTCTCGAGGACGCGAGACCCGCCCAGGGCGGCGTCGGTGGGAACCTTGCCCGCATGAGAGATGCGAGGGCGTCGGCCGTCACCAAGGCTCACCAGGGCGGAGGCGATCTTGGTGCCGCCGACGTCAACGGCGACCACCTGCCGCGTCGTGTCAGACATGGCTCACTCCTTCCCGCGCGTGACGACTATGCCGTCAGGACGCCCGTGTCAAGCAGGACCTTGCGGATGGCCTCGACGTTGTCCCCCGAGAGGGGCTTGACCGGCCGTGGCATCTGACTCGAGGAGAACACGCCCATAAGATGGAGGGCGCACTTAAAGGCGCCCACGCCGCCGGCGTAGCCCTGGACGCCCGACGTGACGTCAAAGATGTGACTGACCTCGTTGATGCGGTCCTGAAGCTCCTTGACCCGCTGCCATGCGCCGGCCTGGGCCGCCCTCCACTGCTCCACGTAGAGTCCGGGGATGACGTTGGCCAGCCCGGGGACGGAGCCGTCGGCGCCGGCGAGGTAGGCGCCGTCCACGACGATCTCGTGGCCGGTGAGGATGGACAGGGGATGAGCGAGCTTCTCGTTCTCCTGGATGAGGTAGCGAAACGACACGTCGTCGCCGGAGGAGTCCTTGACGCCGGCGAGCACGCCCTCGGCACCCAGCCTCGCAAGGAGCTTCCAAGGCAGCTTGGTGTGGACGCAGACCGGGATGTCATAGGCGAAGAGGGGCGCGGCGAGCTCGCGATGCAAGATCCGAAAGTGCTCCTCGACCTCGGCTATGCCGCCGAGGGCGTAGAAGGGGGCCGTCGCGACGAGCGCGTCGGCGCCCAGCGCCAGGGCGCTGCGGCCGTGCTCGATGACGCGGTCGGTCTCGGTCTCGATGACGCCCACGAGGACGGGCACGCGATGGTCCACGATGCGCACCGCCTCGCGGACGATCTCGCGACGCCGCTCGTCGGTCGAGAAGACGACCTCCCCGGACGATCCGAGGAAGAACAGGCCGTTCACGCCCGCGGCCAGCATGCGCTCGATGAGCCGCTCGAACGAGGGGACGTCCAGCCGGTGGTCGTCGGTGTCGGGAACGACCACGGGCGGCACGACGCCGCCGATCTTGAAGTCTGCCATGCGTCTTCTCCTTTGTGACGGGGGCTCGACGTCCCGCGCGGCCGGCGGCGGGCCGGCGGCGCACTATCGTAGCTCAAACGGACGCGCCCTGCCTGACGGGCGCGTCGTGGGGCGCCGCGCCTAGCCTCCCAACGTGGGATGGAGCAGCGAGGGGGCGGCGCCCAGCAGGCTCTTGGTGTAGGCGTCCGTCGGGCGCTCAAAGACGTCCTTCGCGCTGCCCTCCTCAACGATCTGGCCGTGGTTCATGACGATGATGCGGTCCGAGATGTAGCGCACCGTCTGGATGTCGTGGCTGATGAAGATCATGGACAGGCCGAGGTCGCGCTTGAGGTCGGTGAGCAGGTTGAGGATCTGGGCGCGCACCGAGACGTCCAGGGCGGAGGTGGGCTCGTCGGCGATGATGGCCGCCGGCTCGAGCGCCATCGCCCGCGCGATGGCCACGCGCTGGCGCTGGCCGCCCGAGAGCTGTCCCGGCAGGGCGCGCAGGGCGCTCTTGGGAAGTCCCACAAGGTCGACGAGCTGCGCGATGCGCATCTCCTGCTCCTGCGAGGTGCCGATCTGGTGGACGAGCATGGGGTCGAGCAGCTGGTCGCGCACGACCATGCGCGGGTTGAGCGCGGTTGCGGGGTCCTGGAACACGACCGAGACCACGCGCCCCATCTTCCTGCGCAGGTCCGCCGTGCGCCTGGTGACGTCGGTGTTCTCGAAGTAGACCCTGCCCGACGTGGGCGCCTGCAGGCCGCACATGACGTTGGCCGTCGTGGACTTGCCGCAGCCCGACTCCCCCACGATGCCGATCGTCTCTCCAGGCATCAGCTTGATGGTCACCCCCCGGACCGCATGGACCAGATTGGGGTGGAAGAGCGACCCCGTGCGGGTCCTGAAGGTGACGGAGATGTCGTCGAGGAGGATGATGGGCATGTCGGGGTTGACGTTGCGTGCCGGCACCGCCATCTACCTCACCTCCTTGAGGGTCTCAAGGTGCGGCGTGAGGCCATGCGCCCTGAGATAGTCGTCGGGAAGCTCCGCGAAGCTGTGATGGGCGTCACCGGGCAGCCGCTTGAGCACGGGATGGACGTCCAGGCCGATGGTGGGATGGCTCGAGCGCGGGGCGAAGCGATCGCCTGCGGGAAAGTCCTCGGGCGAGGGCACCGAGCCAGGCACCTGATGGAGCCTCGTGCCGTCCTTGGCGCCCTCCTCGATGGAGAGCACCGAACCCAAGAGGCCGCGGGTGTACTCGTGGATGGGGTTGGTGAGCAGCTCCGTGGTGGGGGCCTGCTCGATGACCTGACCGGCGTACATGACCGTGATCTCGCTGGCAACCTCGGCGACGAGCGCCAGGTCGTGGCTCACGAAGATCATGGCGAAGCCCAGCTTTGCCTGCAGGTCGTTGAGGAGCCTGATGACCTGCTTCTGGACAGTCACGTCAAGGGCCGTGGTGGGCTCGTCGCAGATGACCAGGGAGGGGTCGCGCGTCAGGGCCATGGCTATGAGCACGCGCTGGCGCTGGCCGCCCGAGAGCTCGTGCGGATAGGACTCGAGCGTGCGCCTTGGGTCGAGGCCGACGAGCTCCAGCAGCTCCTGCGCGCAGCGCGTTCCCCCGCGGTCTGTGAGCTGCTTCATCTGTGCCGCTATGAGCATGGAGGGGTTCAGGGACGAGAGAGCGTCCTGATATACCATCGCCAGCTCGCGGCCCAGGAGCCTGCGATGCTCCTCGGGCGTCAGCTTGAGCAGGTCCTGCCCCTTAAAGATCAGCTGCCCGCCGACGGTCTGCTTGGGGTCGATCAGGTTCATGATCGTCTTGGTGGTGACGGACTTGCCGCAGCCGGACTCGCCCACCAGCGCCATGCACTGACCGGGTCGCACGTCAAACGAGACGCCGTCGACGACCTTGACGTCACCGTGGCTCTCGAAGCTGATGGTCAGGTCCCTCACCTGCAAGAGGGGCGGGACCGAAAGGTCGGGCACGTGGCGGTCGGTGCGGGCGAGCTCCACCTTGCGCAGGGCGGCGAGCCTGCGGTCCAGGGACGCGGACTGCTCCGCGTAGGCGCGGACCGGGTCGGCGGCGAGGATGTCATCGGCGCGGCGGCTCTCGGAGGCGTCGGCGTCGACCGGGGCCGCGGGGGCGGCAGCCATGGTGTCGGTGAGCCCCTCAGAGAGGATGTTGAGGGCAAGGCAGGTGACCATGATGGCGATGCCCGGGAAGAGCGCCTGCCACCAGCGGCCCGCCAGAACGCCGGCGCGCGCATCGGCGAGGATGTTGCCCCAGGTGGGAGTGGGTTCGGTGATGCCCGCCCCAATGAAGGTGAGCGACGCCTCGAAGATGATGGCGTCCGCCACGAGCGTCACGGTGAAGACCATGATGGGCGCGATGCAGTTGCGCAGGACGTGCCGCCAGAGGATCCAGGGGGCGCGGGCGCCGGAGACCATGACGGCGCGGACGTAGTCCTCGCCGTACTCGCTCACGACGTTGGCCCTCACGATGCGCGCGATCTGCGGCGTGTACATGAAGCCGATGGAGAAGATGATGGCGGGGATGGAGTTGCCCAGGATGGAGACGAACACGGCGGCGAGCGCGATGCCGGGGAAGGACATGATGATGTCCAGGACGCGCATGATGACCTCTGAGACGGACTTGCGCGCGACGGCGGCGACGGCACCGATGACGGACCCGCACACCAGGGCCATGAGCGTGGCCCCAAATCCGATGATCAGCGAGTAGCGACCGCCGTAGAGCATGCGCGAGAGGATGTCGCGGCCCTTGTCGTCCGTGCCAAAGAAGAAGCCGCCTCCCGGCGCCTGGCGGGCCAGGTAGGTGTCGATGGGGTTGTAGGGCGCGACCACGGACGCGAGGATGGCCGAAATCGCCACGAGCACCAGGATGACCAGGGCGACCTTGGAGCCCCGGGGCATCTTCTTCCAGCCTCCCAGCCGAGAGCCCGCGGCGGCGGCCCGCTCGAGGTCCCGCGACTGCTCAGTGCGTCTGCTCAGCATGCTACACCGTCCTTATCCTGGGGTTGATGAGGAGATAGAGCATGTCAACGATGATGTTGATCACGATGAACGCGAGGGCGACGACGATGACGACGCCCTGCACCAGGTTGGTCTCGTTGCCCTGGATGCCCTCGAGGATGGCCATGCCCATGCCGGGCAGGTTGAAGATCGTCTCAATGACGACGGCGCCGCCCATGAGGTAGCCGATCTTGAGCCCGAGCGTGGTGACCGGGGTGATGAGGGCGTTGCGCAGGACGTTGCGACCCACCACCACGGCCTTGGGGAGGCCGGCTCCCTTGGCGGTCTTGACGTAGTCCTTGTCGAGCTCCTCCACCATGGCGGTGCGGACGATGCGCGTCATCTGCCCCGTGAGGGGCAGCGCCAGGGCGATGGAGGGCATGAGCATGCGGGCCATGTAGCCGCCGGGATTTTGGGCGATGTCGGGGAGCGCGCCCGAGGACGGCAGCGCCTTCAGGTAGAACGAGAAGACGAGAATCATCAGGACCGCGATCCAGAAGGAGGGCGTGGCGAGGCTGGCGATGGAGAGGACGCGTATGAGCTGGTCGGGCCAGCCGTCACGATAGAGCGCCGCCAGGACGCCCAGCAAAAACGAGACGACGGCGGCGATGGTCAGCCCGATGAAGGTGAGCTGCATGGTCACGGGCAGGGCCTTGGCGATGCGCTCGCCCACGGAATAGTTCGCGGCGCCGTAGGAGCCGAGGTCGCCCCGGAGCAGACCTCCCATGTAGCGGACGTAGCGAACCGGCAGCGGATCGTCCAGGCCGTGGTCCTGATGGTACTGGGCGACGGCCTCGGGCGTGGCAGACTCTCCCAGGGCGTTGTACGCGGGATCGACCTTTGAGAACGACATGAGGAAGAACACGAGGACCGTGACGCCGAGCGCCATGACGGGCAGGGCGATCAGGCGACGGCCGATGAGCCTCAGCAAGTTGTTCACGAACTCTCCCCTCCTTCTGACGGGGCGGACCGATGCCGCCTGCGGGCTGCGGACGCGCAGCAGAGCCCGCCTCGTGCGCGGCGACAAGGAAGGAGGCCCGAGCGCCTGCGATGAGTACTCGGACCTCCTTGCATACGGTTGCGGGCGGCACCGGCGTGGGGACGCTACTTGATCGTGGTGACGCCGATCAGCTCGATGCCCGTGGTGCCGATGCCCTTGAAGTCCGAGGAGACCTTGACACCATCGCCGTTGGCGTTCTCGCGCCAGGAGGAGGTGGAGGTCTTCACCTGCAGGACCGGGTACAGGGGCACGTTCTCGGAGAGGAGGTCGAAGCACTTGTTCCAGTGCTGCTGCTGCTCGTCGCCGCTGGCCTTGAGCGCCTCGGCCATCTCGGAGCTGAGCGTCTTCCACTCCTCGGAGCCGACCCACTGGCAGCGCTTCTGCATCCAGGTGTTGTTGCCATACCACCAGTTGAGGAGCAGGTCGGGGTCAGCGCCGAAGCAGGAGGGGTCGCCGGGGGCCAGCAGCAGGTCATAGGCCTCGCCGCCGTCAATGGCCGCGTAGGTCGCCGCGGAGGTGTCGGTCTGGATGGTGACCTTGAAGCCGAGGGCGTCGAGGTTGTTCTTCACCTCGGTGGACATCGCGATCACCTGGTCGTTGTCCGTGGTGCGCAGCGTGATGGCGCCCGGGGTGATGCCCGCCTCGTCGATGAGGGCCGTGGCCTTCTCGAAGTCATAGGTGTAGACCATGGAGGCCTTGTGGTAGTTGGGGAACGCCGGGTCGTCGGGCAGGTAGCAGGTGGGTGCGGTGGCCTGGCCGGACAGGGCGTTCTGAATCATCTTCTCGTAGTCGAGGGCGTACATGACGGCCTGCCGGACCTTGACGTTGTCCCAGGGGGCCTTGGTGACGTTGAACATCATGAAGCGAGTGCCGAAGCCCTGGACGGTGTCAACGCTCAGGCCGGCACCCTTGAGCTGCTCGATGGAGTCGGCGGGCGTGGACTCGGAGATGAGCGTGGTCCCCTGCTGGGCGGCGGTCACGCGGGCGGTGGCGTCCTTGAGGACGTCATAGCGAATCTTCTTGTCCTTGGCAGGCTTGTCGCCGTTGTAGCTCTCGTTGGGGACGAGCGTGACGGAGGCGTCGGTGATCTCGTCGTACATCCAGGGACCGGTGCCCACGGGCATCTTGGTGAGGTCGTCGTCAGAGGCTGACTCGGGCACGACCTTGACGATGGCGAGGCGCTCCTTGAGCAGGGAGAACTTGGGGATGGACGTCTTGATGGTGACGGTCTTGTCATCCTTGGCCTCGATGGAGGCGATGGGCGTCAGCATGGGGACGTAGATGTTGCCCTCCTTGGAGGAGCGGGCAAACGAGCTGGCGACGTCGGAGGCCTTGACGTCGGTGCCGTCGGAGAACTTTGCGCCGTCGCGTAGCTTGACCTCGTAGGTGGTGTCGTCGACCATCGTGGGGTCGCCGGCGGCCAGGGCGGGACGGGTGCTGTAGTCGCGGAAGTCGATCTCGTACAGGCCCTCGACCACGTTGAGGTTGCACCCGAGGGCGAGCGCCGAGGAGGTGGTGGAGGGGTGATAGTTCTGCGTGGAGTATGCGGTGCCGACGCTGATCTCGCCGCCGCCGGCGGCTCCGGCGTCAGAGCTCGCGCTGGAGGAGCCGCTCCCGCTGCCCCCGCAGCCGGCAAGCCCGAGCCCAGCGAGCGCCGCTGCGCCTCCCGTCAGGCCGACGAACGAACGACGAGTGAAGTTCTGACTCATGGTTCCTCCCTAGTGGTGGGAAACGTTGATAGGGCGTGCGCCGCGGCGCACCATCTCGCCTATAGGCTATGTCATCGGCCGAGGGGCGGTCTGCGCGCACCTGACAAAAGGCCGACGATCGCAGGCGAACGGCCTGTCCGGCGAGACAAGCGGAAGCTACCCTTGAACTGGTCTTTTTCTGGCCTGAGCGTCTGAAATTCCTTATTGGGCGGGCTCTTTTATCCATGTGGGAGCATTATCGTGCCATGGCATGACACGACGGCGGGCGGCCGCGCGCGATTCGTGGCGGCAAGGCTGCGGCCCTAGTCGTCGGCGTCCGGCGCTTCCGCCGACGTCGCGACCGCAGCGGAGAGGGGCTCCCTCTCGCGCTCCCAGGCGCGCAGCGTCTCATAGACCGCACGGGCCACCGTGGCGGGCACACCCCTCACGGAGGCGATGTCCTCCTCGCTTGCCGCGCGCAGGCGTCGCATCGACCCAAAGTGGCTCAGGAGGGCGCGCTTGCGCCGCGCGCCCACGCCGGGGACCTCGTCCAGGATCGAGACGCCCTGAGCCTTGGTCCGAAGCTCGCGATGGAAGCTGATCGCAAAGCGATGCGACTCGTCACGCACCTGCTTGATCAGATAGAGGGAGGCCGAGCCCGAGGGAAGGACGACCGGCGTCTCGTCCCAGGGCACGAAGACCTCCTCGTCGGACTTGGCCAGTCCGCACACCGGTATGTCAAGGCCCAGCGCCTCGAGCTGCCTGATGGCAGCCGTGAGCTGTGGCTTGCCGCCGTCGACCACCAAAAGGTCCGGCGGCGCGGCGGCGAAGCGCCCGTCGGCCATGTTCCGGGGGGCGTAGCGCCGTCCCAGCACCTCGCCCATCGACACGACGTCGTTTGCCTCGTCGAGCGCGGCCTTGATTCTGAAGCGTCGGTACTGCCCCTTGTCGGGGCGGCCGTTGGAGAAGACCACCATGGACGCCACCGTGAACGTGCCGTGCAGCGTGGAGATGTCAAAGCACTCTATGCGCAGGGGCGGGCGGTCAAGCGCCAGCGCGCTCTCGAGCTGCAGCAGAGCCTCGTTCGTGCGCTTGTCCGCGTAGCCCGTCCGCACCAGGTAGCGGTTGAGGGCATGGTGGGCGTTGCGGGAGGCCATGTCGAGGAGGTGGGCCTTCTCGCCGCGCCGAGGCCTGCGGACGTGGCAGACGCGACCCCGCCGCCTCGTGAGCCACTGGCCCAGAAGCTGGGCGTCAGGCAGCTCGATGGCAACGTCCACCTCGGCGGGGATGTCGGACGTCTCGTCGTAGTAGCGCTTGATGAAGCCCTCCGTGAGCTCCACCTCGTCCACATCGGCGCCCTTGTTGAGGATGAACTCGCTCGAGCGGACCGTGCGCCCCTCCCTCACCACGAAGACGCAGGCGCAGCTGATGGTCTCCTCGCGGAAGATGCCAACGAGGTCAAGGTTGACCTCGGCGGAGAAGGTCACCTCCTGCCGGTCGTCGAGTCCCTCGATGACCTCAAGGCGCCGTTTGATGCGCCCCGCCCTCTCGAACTCGAGGGCGCGGGCCGCCTCGTCCATCTGGAGGCGCAGCTCGTCCATGATCTTCGAGCGCCTCCCGGCGAGGAACTCCCCCACCTGCCGGACGTTCTCGGCGTAGTCGGCGGGCGTGATGGCTCCCACGCAGGCACCGGGGCCGCGCCCCACGTGGTAGTCAAAGCAGGGTCTCCCCCGCCTTGCGAGGGCAAGGCCGGCCACGGCGGCGTCGTCGGGATGCGACTTGAGGTAGCGGCGGCAGCGCTTCCACTCCGCGCAGGTGAATATGCAGACCGGCACCACCTTGCGCAGGGTGTCTATGGTCTCGCGGGCCGCCTGGGCATCGGTGTAGGGCCCAAAGTAGCGCGTCCCCTTTCGATGACGCTCGCGTGTGTACTTGATGGCGGGAAACACGTCGTCCACGGTGAGGGCGATGTACGGATAGCTCTTGTCGTCCTTGAAGTCCACGTTGAAGTACGGGTGAAACTGGGCGATAAGGTTGCGCTCCAGGACGAGCGCCTCGTGCTCGGAGCCCACCACGATGTAGTCAAAGCTGCGAACGACCTGCATCATGAGGGGGATCTTGGCGCGATCGTCCGTGAGGTTCACGTACTGGAGCATGCGCGCCCTGAGATTCTTGGCCTTTCCCACGTAGATGACCTGGTCGCAGGCGTCCTTCCACAGGTAGCAGCCGGGGTCGGTGGGCACGAGCGCCACCTGCTCGGCGATGGACGGCAGGCCCGCGGCCTCGGGCCGAGGGGCCGAGAGGTCAAAGTTGGGCACGTGGGTTGCGGGATTCTTGACACTCATGGACGTGACTGCGGCACGCGGGCTAGCCGCGCCTCAGGAGCTTCTTCGCCGCGACGAGCGAGCCGTACAGAACCGGGCGCACTGGAAGGTCGCGGGCGGGGGCCACGTCGGTAACGCCCTCGGCGAACTTCGTCTTGAACGTGTTGAGTCCCTTCAACGTCGGCGAGAAGTCGTTGCCGATGCCCATCTGGTCGTAGCTCGTGCAGCCCCTTCTCGCCAGCTCGCAGCATTCGAAGTAGATGAGCCCGTCCGTCGCGAGCGTGCGCGCCAGGCCCGTGCGCGAGGCGCCGTAGTAGCGCACGGCATGAGTGCCCTGGATGGTGGCTATGGTCCAGGTGACCACCTGACCGTCAAGCCTCCCGGCAAAGACGCGGCAGTGGTCCTCGCCCAGGATGCGGATGAAGTTCTCGTAGTCCTCGAGCGGCGCGGGCGTGAAGCCGTCGCGCGCCCCGGTCTCGACCATGACGTCGTAGTGCTCGGCGAACGACGAGCGGGCGAGCGCCGTCTCGTCGGCGAAGGCCACCTTGCACTCGCGTAGGGACTTACGGACGTCACGGCGTCCCCGCTTCTTGAAGCGCTGGAGGATCTCCTCGGGCGTGCCCGTCGTGTCGATGACGACGGTCTGGTTGTACGGGCGCGTCGAGAGGACCGGCCTCGTGACGTCAAGCTCATGGGCAACCGCCAGGCGCACGAAGGCCACGCGTCCGTCCTCGCCGCGGACGTAGTCGCGCAGCGCCTCGAGCGCCGTGCGCTCGAGCTCCTCGCCCGGCTCCGACCCCCAGACGGGGCCATGCCAGGAGCGCAGATAATGATACCCATGAGTCTCGAAGTCGGTAAGGGACAGGACGGCGACGGCGCACCCGTCCCGGACGAGCTCAAGGCAGCGCCAGGGCGTCCTGTCCTCGATGGTCTTCTGATAGCGCGCCCAGGCCTGGGTCTGCTCGATGGGAAGGTCCACCTCCCACTCCCGGGCGAGCTCCTCCATCCTGGCGAAGTCGATCTGACGAATGTCCATGGGAATCCTCCCTCTGTCGTTCGCCGGCGCGGCCAGGGCGAACGGGCCGCCTCCTAGAACGAGGTGTCGGTTGGCTCGGGATAGTGACGGGCGAACTTGCGCCACTGGTTGAGCTCGGTGAGCTCGACGTCGAGCATGCGCCGCACGCCGCGGTCGGCGGCGTAGCGCTGGGGGTCAAAGACCTTGCCGGCCCTCACGAGCTCCTCCATCTCCGCCTTGAGTGTCGGGTCGCGCACGTAGCGGCGAAGCAGGGGCACGGGGACGAGGGTGTAGAGGATTCTCTGTCCGGCCACCTGGGGCTCGGGCACCTCGTGGCCCACGAGGTCGCGGACGAGCGCCTCCATGGGGTTTGCCCCCGCCGCGAGGTTGTAGTACGAGTTGCGCCCTATGCGCGGGTTCACCTCAAGGAAGACCGCCCTGCCCGGGCGCTTGGGATCGCGCTTCACGTCAAAGTTCGCAAAGCCTCGGTATCCCACCGAGGTGAGCATGCGCACGCAGCGCTCCCACAGCCCCGGCATCTGCCGCGTGATCATGGCAACGGGGTTGCCCAGCATGGAGGGGGCGTGATCCTCCAGAAGGACGCCGGCGGCCCCAAAGTGCGTGCATCTTCCGCCCTGGTCGATGTAGAGCGTGATCGAGTCCATATACGTGTCGTCCCCGCCGATGAGCTCCTGGACGAGCATGTCACCCGCAAAGCCCGCTTCCGTGAGAGAGGAGAGGATCGACTCGAGCCGCTCCTGGCTCTCGACGAAGTAGACCTTCTTGAAGCCGCGAGCGAGGAAGGGCGCGTACTCGGGCGAGCGCGCCGGCTTGAGCACCAGGGGAAAGTCGCCGTCCCACTCAGGCGCGGCATGTCCGGCGGCGCAGGGGGCCGTGAGGGAGCGCGGGGTCTCAAGTCCATGGTTGGCGCAGAGACGCGCGAACTCCACCTTGTCGGACACGAGGTCAACCACGTCGGCGGGCGGCATGGCCATGACGACGTTCGCGGGAAGCGACGAGGCCATGCGCCCCAGGGTGGCGATGAGGTGGTCGACGTTGGACACGACCACCACCGTGCGGGGGGCGTGGTCGCAAGCGAGGGTAGTGAGGGCGCGGGCGACCTCGTCGCGTCCCAGACGGCTCACCTGATGACAGTCGAAGATGGCAGAGTGCGCGATGGCGCCGATCGGCTCGGGTGCCACGCAGACGCTCGTCACGCCAAACGCCTCGTGCATCTCGCGGCCGAGGGCGTAGGCGCCGATGTCCCCGCCGATGACGACGGGAACGATGTCTGCGTAGCTCGTGGTCGTAGTGTCCAAGTCTGCTTCCTTTGCGCGTTGGGGGGCGGACGCCCCGTACGTCTTCCCTACCTTAGCGCACGGCCCGACCGTCCGCGTCGCCGGGGCGAACCGCCACGCATTTGACAGGGACGAGGCTCCCTAGCGACGAAGGCGGCTCAGCATCATGCGCACGGCCCTGCCCTCCGGGACGTTCAGCGACAGCGCGAGACCGTACGTCACGAGCACGGCGGGGAGGCCGGCGAGCACGCAGTAGAGCACGCTTCTGACGATGGAGGCGCCCCAGGGCCCCATGAGGCGGCCGAGCAGGACAAAGATGCCTGCCGCGGCGGCGAGTCCAGCAGCTCCCAAGAGCAGCGATCGGGCGAACGACAGGACGAGGGACCTGATGCCGAGCGGCCCGACCTGACGGCGCACGTGCAGGAGCGTGACGACGTCAACCGCGCCGAAGAACAGCGTGGACGAGAACGCGACTCCCGCCAGCCCCAGGGCGTCCGTGAAAAGCAGGCAGAACCCAACCTGCACAGCGGCGGCGACGACCGTGGCGACGGCAAAGAAGCCCATGTGCCTGAGCGAGGAGCATATCTTCTGAAGATAGGTGCTCATGCCGTAGAACGGCAGGGCGACGGCAAGCCAGCGCAGGTAGAGCGTCGTGTCGGCAAGCCCCTGAGCGTCAAACTTGCCCGCAGCGAGGATCGTGACGAGGTAGGGCGCGAAGAAGGCGAGGTACAGGGCGAAGGGGACGAGCATGAAGATGATGCGCTCGCTGCCAAAGCGCACCCCCCTCGTAAAGGAGGCCATGTCGTCCGAAGCCACGCAGTCCGAGAGCTCGGTGAACATGGCAACCGTCGTGGGGATGGCAAAGACCGAGTACGGCAGCATGTACCACAGCCGGGCATAGTACGCCACCGAGGCGCCCGCCGCCGTGACCTGGAGGGCCGAGGAGGTCTGGACCGCCACGGTGGGAAATGACGCCACGGTCACCACGAGCGTCGGGATGCCGATGGAAAGCGTCTCCCTGAGGGCGGGGTCATGCCAGTCAATGAACGGCGTGATGGCTATCCCGCGGCGCCTGAGGCTTGGGAGCTGCACCACCACCTGGACGAGCACGCCGAGAGGGTTTCCCACGGCGAGCGACAGGAGGGCGAGGGAGGGATTGCTGTGCGCGAGGGCCGCGTAGACGAAGAACGACGCCGTGCAGACGACGTTGTTGAAGATGGGGGCAGCGTTGCTCCACAGATAGTCCCGCTCGGCGTTGAGTATGCCCGAGATTATGGACGAGAGCGCGTAGAGCACGACCTCGATGACGAAGAACCTGAACAGGTAGACGGACAGGCCCGCGTCAAAGTCGGCGCGCGCCGAGAACGACTGCGTCCAGATGATGGGCGCGGCCAGCACGAACGAGACGACGGTGACGAGCGCCATGAGCAGGGTCGTTATGGAGAGCAGGTTGGAGGCGTAGCGCGTGGAGGCCCCCGCCCCGAGCCGCCGCTTGGTCGAGAGATAGACCGGCAGGAAGGCCGTCATGATCATGCCGCCGGCCACGAGCTCGTAGAGCTGGTTGGGCATGTTGTTGGCCACGGTGTAGGCGCTGGCGAGCGCCGTGACGCCCAGGGCGTAGGCCTGGCCCCAGGTGCGCAGGAAGCCCGTGACGCGACTGATGACGACGAGAACGCCCATCAGGGCCGCTGACCTGCCCACCTGCGCCTCGGTCTCCTGCTGCGCCCTGACGGGGCGCCGGCCGACGACGGGCTGCTCGACGGCCTCTCCCGTCCTTCTGAGATGTTTGGGCATGGCGATCCAATCTAGAGGGGCGCAGGCGCCAATCGCAGGCTGGGCAAAGGCGAGGGAAGCCGCCCCGAAGGGCGGCTTCCCTCGTCGTATCGCCTCAAGGCGCGACCGCGCGGGCGCGGCAGTGCCCCATGGCGCTAGGCCGGGGAGCCGGCCAGCACGAAGTCGCCCGTCGAACCAAAGGTGATGCCCTGGCTGGGCGACATGGCCTCGATGGTCCTGCCGCCGCCGATGCAGATGCCGACGTGCCCGGCGCGCCACACGATGTCGCCCGCGACGGCCTGGGAGGCGGGCTTGCCGCAGAAGGCGCGCAGGTAGGCGGAGGAGTGCGGCACGCTGTAGCCGGCCACCGCATAGCAGTAGCTGACCAGACCGGAGCAGTCGAAGGTCCTCGACCCGGGGTCGTAGGAGCCGTAGTCATAGTGTCCGCCGACCATGGAGTAGGCGGCCGAGACGACGGTGTTGCGCCAGGCAGCGTTGGAGGGCGAGGAGCTTCCGCCGCCGTTGGAGCCGCCGGGAGTGGTCGTTCCCGAGTTCGGGGAGGTTCCCCCGGTGGTGCCGGAGTGGCTGTCGGAGCCGTTGTTGGGCTGGTTGTTGGAGCCGTTGCCCGTCGTGGGCCGCTGCGTCTCCTCGGCGTTCACGTAGCTGCCCTCATTGCTCGCCGCCGCGGCCGCAGCCTCCTGGGCCGCCTTCTCAGCCTCGGCCTTGCGGGCGGCCTCCTGCTCGGCGAGGGCCTGCTGGAGCTCGCCGCTCAGGGAGTTCACGTAGGACTGGGCGCTCGCCGCCTTGCTCGAGAGCTCCGCCTGCTGGGCCTCCTGGCTCCGCAGCAGCTGCTCCTGCTCGCTCTTCTGCTGCTCGAGCTGGCTCTTCTCGTCGTCGAGCTGCTGCTGCAGGTCGCGGACCGTCTGGATGGACCTCGTCTCCGCGTCGTTCATCTTGTTGGCATAGTAGATGCTGCTCGTGAGGTCCTCGATGCTGGACGAGCTGAAGAGTATGTCAAGGATGGACTTGCTGCCTGCCGTGTAGTCGTCCGAGACGCGGCTCTTGAGGTCCGCCTGCGCGTCGGCGAGCTGCTGGCGCTTCTGCTCGATCTGCTCCTGCGTCTCGCTGATCTTGCTGTTGGTGTCGTCCAGCTGGACCTTGGTCTCGTTGAGCGCCTCGGACGCGCGCTCGGCCTGCCCGTAGAGGCTGTCGAGCTGGGATCGGGCGTCGTTCAGCTGCGATTGCAGGTGCTGGGGCGTGTCCGCCAACGAGGGAGTGGGGGTCGCAGAGATGATCATGCCTGCCGAGACGATCACTGCAAGTGGTGCGTACCAGTGCCTCTTCATGTGACCTCGCTTCCATCCTCTCGCATCCATGTGCATATTCGGGCCGTATCAGGCACAGATGCTACCACCTTACGCTGAAGACGGGCTGATACGCTCTGCCAACGAACGGGCGACGCACGGGAGCGACAAAGCGCATACGGCCCTGCATCTGGTGATTTGCGGCAATGTGGGCAGTCTTTGAAATATTGCGCCGTTTGTGTGATTTGACCAGGCCAACCCTCAAGCGGAGCTTCATACGCGTTTTTGCGGGCCACAAAGGGCGCCGCCAAGGCAGCCGGGCGTTGCCGCGCGAGCCCTTCGCGCCGCCCGACCGACACGTGCGTGCCTCGCGGACGCACATCCTAGCGCATGCGCGCGTCGAGCTCCCCCGCAAGCTCCTCGGGCGTCACGCCATAGCGCTCCGCCGTCACCATCAGGTGGTAGAGAAGGTCGCCCATCTCGTAGCGGATGTGGTCGTGGTCGTCGTCCTTGCAGGCCATGATGACCTCGCTCGCCTCCTCCGCGAGCTTCTTGAGCAGCGCGTCCGCCTCGCCCGTGAGGAGCCTCGCCGTGTAGGAGCCCTGGGGGTCATGACCCCAGCGACCGTGAATCGTGCCCGCAAGCGACGAGAGCGTCCTGCCCAGGTCGCCCTCGACGACGCCTTCCGTGCGAACGCCCATGACCATCCCCCTCACTCGTAGTTTCCGGCCGTCTTGGCCGGGAAAAGAAGCTCTCGATAGAAGCACGTTCGGTGACCGGTGTGACAGGCGGGGTCGGCGGCGTCCACCACGTACAGGAGCGTGTCGCCATCGCAGTCGACGAGCACGCGTCTCACCGTCTGCACGTTGCCGCTCGTGGCGCCCTTGTTCCAGAGCTCCTGGCGCGACCTGCTCCAGAACCAACTCGTTCTTGTCTCGAGCGTGAGGTCCAACGCCTCCTGGTTGGCCCAGGCGACCATGAGCACCTCGCCCGAGCCCTCCTGCTGGACGACGACGGGGACCAGGCCCCGCCCGTCGAAGGCGACCTGCGGGCGCGCGGGCGCGACCTCGCTCATGCTCGCTCCTTCCCGGGCGTCGCGTCGACGGCGCCCGCATCCGTCTTTCCGCTCAGAAGTCAAGGCGCACGGGGATGCCCTGGCTCGCGAGGTACTCCTTCACCTGGCGGACCGTGAACGTCCCAAAGTGGAAGACGCTCGCGGCGAGCACGGCGTCCGCCTCGCCCTCGAGGATGCCCTCGGCAAAGTGCTCGAGCGTCCCCACGCCGCCGGAGGCGATGACCGGGATGGGCACCGCCCTCGACACCGCGCGCGTAAGGGCAAGGTCGAAGCCGTCCTTCGTGCCGTCGCGGTCCATGCTCGTGAGGAGGATCTCGCCCGCCCCCCGCCGGCAGGCCTCCTCGGCCCACGTGACGGCGTCGACGCCCGTCGCCGTCCGACCGCCACGGACGTACACCTCCCAGCGGTCCCGGTCGCCGACCGTCCGCCGCGCGTCGATGGCGCAGATGACCGCCTGGCTGCCGAACGCGGCGGCGGCCGAGGTGATGATGGAGGGGTCCCGGACGGCGGCAGAGTTGACGGAGACCTTGTCGGCGCCGGCGCAGATCATGCGCGCCATGCCGGCGACGTCCCTGAAGCCTCCCCCGACGGCATAGGGCACGTGCAGCTCGCGACTGGCCCGGCTCGCAAGGTCCACCGTCGTCGTGCGGTCGTCCGACGTCGCCGTGATGTCGAGGAAGACGACCTCGTCCGCGCCGGCCCGGTCGTAGGCGCTCGCGAGCTCGACGGGGTCGCCCGCGTCGCGCAGGCCCACGAAGTTGACGCCCTTCACCACGCGACCGTCGCGCACGTCCAGGCAGGGTATGACTCTCTTCGCCAGCATATGTCCTCCTTAGCGGTGGGCGGCCCTGAGGGCGTCCTCGAGCGAGAAGGCCCCCTCGTACAGCGCACGCCCACAGATGGCCCCCTCCACGACCGCGTCGCCGAGACTCGCAAGCGCCCGGATGTCGTCCAAAGTCGCGATGCCTCCCGATGCCACGACCGGAAAGCCCGCCACCCGCGCGATCCGCTCGTAGGTCGCGGCGTCAACGCCCGTGCGCATGCCGTCACGCGAGACGTCCGTAAAGACCAGGTGGCCAAAGCCGAGTTCGGCAAGGCGGCCCACGAGCTCGTCAACGCCCAGCCCCGCGCCGTCGCGCCAGCCGTTGACCCGAACCGTGTCGCCTGTCGCGGCGACGTCGGCCACGAGAAGGTCGCCGTAGCGCTCGACGGCCCTGCGCGCGAGGTCAGGGTCACGCACGAGCACGGTCCCCAGCGCGATGCGGCGGGCGCCGCAACTCGCGAGGCGGTCGATCGCCCCAAGGCTCCGCACGCCGCCGCCCACGTCCACCGAGATGCCCTCCACGCCGCAGATGCCCTCGATGGCCCTGCGATTGGCGCGCAGGGCCTCGTCGTCCTCGCCGAAGGTGGCAGAGAGGTCCACCACGTGCACCCAGGTGGCGCCGCGGGCGGCAAAGTCTCGCGCGACCGCCACGGGGTCGTCCGCATAGACGTCCATGTGCGCCCGGTCGCCCCGCCTGAGGCGCACGACCTTGCCCGCAACGAGGTCGATCGCAGGGAAGAGAAGCATGCGTCCCCCCTAGCCGCGCACGATGCGCACGAAGTTGGAAAGGATGCGAAGCCCCGCGGCGGAAGACTTCTCGGGATGGAACTGGACCCCAAAGACGTTGTCGCGCCAGACGCAGGAGGCGAAGCTGCGCGCGTAGTGCGTCCTGGCGGCGACGAGGGTGCCGTCGACTCCCTCGTCCACGGCGAAGGAGTGCGTGAAGTAGACGTTGCCGCCCTCGGGAACGTCCACGAGCAGAGGGCAGCGCTGGCCCACGTCGGTCAGGTGAATCTGGTCCCATCCCACGTGGGGCACCTTGAGACGTCCCGAGGGCAGGCGCGTGACCGAGCCCGAGAGCACCCCGAGCCCCGGCACCCAGGTCCCGCCCCACGGACTGGGTCCGCCCTCTGACGAGCGCTCGGAACCACGGTCAAAGAGCAGGTGAAGCCCCAGGCAGATGCCCAGGAAGGGCGTCCCTTCCCCCAGGGCCGCCATGATGGCGTCGGCCTGGCCGCCCTGACGGATGAAGCCCATGGCGTCCTCGAACGCGCCCACCCCCGGAAGCACGACGCCCGCGGCCCCGGCGATGAGCGTGGGGTCGTCCGTGACGGTGACGAGGCCGCCTGCGGCCTCCAGGCCCCTGACGACGCTCTGCAGGTTGCCGCGATGATAGTCGACGACGACGATCCGCCCCGCCGCCATCAGAGGCTCCCCTTGGTCGAGGGCACGTCGCTCACGCGCGGGTCGCCCTCGACCGCCGCGCGCAGCGCGCGCGCCACGGCCTTGAAGGCGCACTCGATGAGATGGTGGGAGTTCTCGCCCGCGAGGCGGCGCACATGCAGGGTGATGCCCCCGTCCCGGGCGAGGCCGCTAAAGAACTCGCGGGCGAGCTCCGTGTCAAAGCCGCCCACCTTCTGGGCGGGGATGGGAAGCTCCCAATACAGCTCGCCGCGCCCCGAGACGTCGATGGCGGCGAGCACGAGCGCCTCGTCCATGGCGACGCAGACGTCCGAGAAGCGCCGGATGCCGGCCTTGTCACCCAGCGCCTGGCGCAGCGCGCGACCCATCACGATGCCCACGTCCTCGACCGTGTGATGGTCGTCCACCCAGCTGTCGCCCGTGGCCTTGACCTCAAGGTCGATCAGGGCATGACGGCCGAGCGCGTCGAGCATGTGGTCAAAGAATCCCACGCCCGTGCCGACGTCGCAGCGCCCCGTCCCGTCGAGGTCGAGGCTGACCGTCACGTCCGTCTCGCCCGTCGTGCGGGTGAGCGTGACCTTGCGCGATGACTGTCTGGTGCTCATGGGTGCCTCCCGTTCAGGGTCGCTCGTCCAATAGGGTGTCGAGGGCCGTGATGACGGCGTCATTCTCGGCGGGCGTGCCGACGGTGATGCGCAGGCAGTCGGCGAGGGCCGGCGCGGCGGAGAAGTCGCGCACGAGGATCGAGTGCTCGTCGCGCAGGCGACCCCAGACCTCGTGCGCCCGGGGCAGCCGCACGAGCAGAAAGTTGGCCGAGCTGGGCCAGGTCCTCACGCCTCGGGACGCAAGGCCTTCCAGTCGCGTGCGCATATACTCGCGTTGCTCGCGAATCTCCCGGATGCTGGGCTTAAACTCCTCACGCAGGCGGACGGCGACGGAGGCGGCGGCCTGCGACAGCACGTTCACCGAGTAGGGTTGGCGCACCGCGGCCAGGGCGGCGACGACGGCCGGGTTGGCGAGCACGTACCCCAGGCGCACGCCGGCGAGCTGGTAGGCCTTGGAGAGCGTGCGCAGCACCGCGAGGTTCGCATGCTCCTCGAGAAGCGCCGCGCAGTCCGCGCCGTCGCCTGCGAACTCGACGTACGCCTCATCGGCGAGGACGATGCCGGGACAGGCGTCGCAGAGGGCGGCGACGAAGTCGGGCGACACGACGTCCCCCGTGGGATTGTTGGGAGTCGTGACGATGACCAGGTTGGCGGATGGCGCAGCCTCAAGCGCGGCCGCCTCGTTGACGCGCAACGTCTCCGGGTCGCGGCCCACCCTGAGGACGGGCGTCTCGACCAGGCCCGCATAGAGCCCGTAGACGCTGAAGTCGGGAGGAAAGGTGAGGAGGGGCCGGCCGGCGCCCCCAAAGGCGAGCAGCAGGTTAAAGAGGAGCTCGTCTCCCCCGTTGCCGACGACGACCTGATCGGGTCCGACGCCGTGCCAGTCGGCGACGAGGGCGCGCAGGTCGTCCGCAAGCGCCGAGGGATAGCGGTTGGTGGGCAGCTGGCGCAGGGCCCCGTCCAGGGCCTCGCGCACCGCCCGAGGCAGCTCGTAGGTGTTCTCGTTGGCCGAGAGGTTGATGCGCACATCTGAGAAGGCGGGGTCATACGGCTCGAGCGCCGCCGCGGAGGGACGCAGGAGAGGGCGCATGTCAGAAGGAATCGTCAGGGCCATCGCTACGCCCGCCCCTCGCTGCCTAAGAGCCGCGGGACGCCGGGAGCCCTGAGAATCTGCGGCCAGGCCGTGGCGGAGGCCCCCTCGCAGGCGGCGACCGGGTCGGCGAAGGCGGCCTGGGGCGGCGCGGCCGCGCCCTTCTCCTTGGCCTCGTCCAGAAGCCTCGTGCGCAGGCCGACGGAAAGCGCGTGGGCCCAGAGCCCCTCCGCCTGCGCGAGCACCTGGGCGGACGGGCCGTCGGCCCTGAGGCCCTCCGGCGAGTAGGCGATGACGCTCGAGCGCTTCGTGAAGTCGTACACGCCCAGGGGGCTCGAGAAGCGCGCCGTACCCCCCGTGGGCAGGGTGTGGTTGGGTCCCGCGACGTAGTCCCCCAAGGGCTCGGAGCTCCAGGGCCCCACGAAGATGGCGCCGGCGTTTCTCACCCTCCCAAGCAGCGAGAAGGGCTCGGCGCAGTGGAGCTCGAGATGCTCCGGGGCGATGGCGTTCACGGCGGCGAGGGCGTCGTCCATCGACGCGACGCGCACAATCGCCCCATGGTCGGCGAGGGAGGAGCGCGTGACGCCCTCGCGGGGACTCTGGCCCACGAGGCGCTCGATGGCCCCCTCGACGCGGGGTCCGAGCTCGGCATCGGCGCTCACCAGGTAGCAGGCGGCCATGGGGTCGTGCTCCGCCTGGGCCATGAGGTCGGCGGCCACGACGACGGGGTCGGCCGTGGCATCCGCGAGAACGCACACCTCCGACGGGCCCGCGATCATGTCGATTCCCACGTCACCCGAGACGTAGCGCTTGGCGGCGGCGACGTAGGCGTTGCCGGGGCCCACGATCTTCTCGACGGCGGGGATGGATTCGGTGCCATAGGCCGCCGCGGCAATCGCCTGCGCGCCGCCCACGGCATACACCTCGTCGATGCCGGCCGTGGCAGCCGCGGCCAGCGTGTAGGCCGAGAGGGAGCCGTCGCGCTGGGGCGGGGTCAGCATGATGACGCGCCCCACGCCGGCGACCTTGGCGGGGATGGCGCCCATGAGCACCGTCGAGGGATACTGCGCGCGACCGCCGGGCACGTAGAGCGCCGCCGACGCGACGGGCGTCACCCTGACGCCCAGCATGGTGCCGTCGTCGCGCGTCATGAACCAGGACTTCTCGCGCTCGCCCTCGTGGAAGGCGCGAATCTGCCGCGCGGCATGCCGCAGCGCCGCCAGGAACGCCTCGTCAACCTGGTCCAGGGCGCCCTGGATGACTTCGACGGGAACCCTGAACGCCGCAGGGCAGGAGCCGTCGAACCTGAGACAGCACTCCCTCAGCGCCTCGTCGCCGCGCGCGCGGACGTCATCGACGATGGCCTGGGCACCGTCCAGGACCTCGCGCGGAAGCGCCCCTCCCCGCCTGAGCCCGCTCGCGTCAAGGCGCTCGCCGGCGCCGAGGATGATGGTCCTCATGTCAGTTTCCCTCCCGTGAGACCTCGGCGAGGCGCGCGGCGAGATCGCGCACGCGCTCGTCGGAGCGATAGGCGGCCGGTCCGGCGAAGAAGCGCGCCGTGCAGCTCATGACGTCGCCCACGACCTCAAGGTCGTTCTCGCGCAGGGTCGTGCCCGTCGCCGTGATGTCCACGATCCTGTCGGTCATGCCCACGATGGGCCCTAGCTCGATGTTGCCGTGCAGGGTCACGATGTCGACCTTCTGGCCCAGGGCGTCGTAGTAGCGCTGGGTGATGCGCGGGTACTTGGTGGCCACGCGCAGGCTCCCGCGCCAGGAGTAGTCGCCCTCGGCGGCCCCGCGTCGCGCACGCGGCTCCGCCACGACGAAGCGACAGGCCCCCACATGAAGGTCCACGAGCTGCACCAGGTCTATGCCCGCCTCGATGAGGGAGTCGTTGCCGCAGATCCCGCAGTCCGCCCCCCCATGGCCCACGAACGCCGGAGCATCCTGGGCGCGCACGATGACGTACTCGACGTCGCCGGCGTCCACGACCAGCCGGCGGCCGGCCGCACGCAGATCCTCCACCGGCAGGCCGGCCCGCTCGAGGAGGCCGACGGCGTCCGAAAAGAGTCCGCCCTTGGGAACCGCCACCCTGAGCGGACGGGAGCTGCGCCCCTGGGTGCTGGAGACGACGCCCGAGGCGCCGTACTCGCCCAGGACCTCCTGAAGGCGCTCCAGGGATATGGCAAAGCCGCAGGCCACCAGGTCGTCGCGGTCATAGGCCGCGGGCACGGCGTCGTAGCGGCCTCCCGAGGCGATGGCGGCGCTCGTGGCGTCGGAGTAGGCCTTGAACACGACGCCCGTGTAGTAGTCGAAGGAGTTGATGATGGAGAAGTCGAAGGCCAGAGAGCCCGTGGCGACGAGTCCCGCGGCCTGGGAGATGAGGGCGCGAAGCTCAACGATCCCCCGACACCCCTTTGGGATGCGCGCCTCCTCGAGCAGGGCGTCGGCCTTGTCGACGACGTCGGCGCCCCCGGCAAGACGCGGGAGCGCGCACAGGGTGCGGGCGGCGGCGCCGTCGAGGGGCGAGGAGGCGACGAGCGCGTCGAGGCCGGGAAGGTCCGACTCGTGGACGAGCGCGAGCGCCCGCCTGCGGAAGTCCTGGCTGGGAGCGCAGGCGTCGAGCAGGCCCAGCAGCGGCGTCACGGACCCGCAGACGACGCGCCAGTCCGGCACGGCGAGGGCGTCGAGCACGAGCGCCAGCAGCTTGATGACCTCGACGTCGGGAAGGCTCCCCCGAGCGTCGAAGAACTCGGCGCCCAGCTGCGTAAACTGGCGGGGCTGCCCGGCGAGGGCGGGGCTCTCGCGCACGACGGGGGCCTGATAGCGCAGGCGCAGGGGCAGATCGTCGGCCCCCGCGCGCTCCGCCACGAGGCGCACGAGCGGCTGGGTGAGGTCGGGCCTGAGCACGAGGGGTCCGCCGTCCGCGTCAAAGAGCTGGAAGGCGGGGGTGCGCAGGCGCCCCCCGCGCTCGAGGGCGTCGAGGCGCTCGAGCAGCGGGGTCTCGACGGGAGCGTACCCCTGGGCGTCGAGGCAGTCGCGCACCGCGGCGGAGATGCGCTCGCGGGCGCGCGCCTCGTCCGGAAGGATGTCCCTGAACCCTCGCGCCGTTCCCGTCTGCATAGCGCCCCCTCTCGCCTTGCGGCGTCGCGTTCCCTTTGTCCCGTTCCCCTACAGTAGGGGCAGCGGGGCCTGCGAGCGCGACGAACGCGCAGAGGGAAACGCAGTTGTTACGGCAGGTGTCACGTCAGGCCGAAACGGGACCCGACGCGAGCGCCCCGAGCGGGAGAGTCGGTGCGACGGGCGCCCTACGCCAGCGGGAATCCCAGGGCATATATGCCGTTCCAGCGGCTCAGCGGCGAGACCATGCACGAGGCGCCGGGGTGGGGCTCGTGGACGCACGAGCCGTTGCCCAGGTACATGGCGACGTGATGGCCTCCCCGCACGAAGACGAGGTCGCCAGGCTGCAGCTGGGACGTGTCGTAGAACACGTGACCGGCGGAGCGGCAGGCGGCGAGCTGCGTGTAGGTGGTGCGCGGAATGGCGTAGCCGCACTGGGCGAAGGCCCACTGCATGAGCCCCGAGCAGTCCGTCCCGCCCGACTGGGGGTAGGTCCCTCCCCACACATACGGGACGCCCAGCAGCGAGAGGGCCGCGTTGCAGAGCTGCTCGCGCAGACCCGTCGCCACGACGGCGACCGTTCCCGACGCCTGCCCCTGCCGCGCCGCGGCGGCGGCCGCGGCGGCCTTGCGCTGCTCCTCCTCGCGGGCGGCCTCGATCTCGGCGTCACGCTTGGCCATGAGGTCCTTGACGTCCTGGTCAAGCCCGTCCACGACCCTCTGGGACTCCCGCCGCCTCTCCTCCATGGCCGCCCGCTGGCTCCTGAGCGTGTCACCAAGGTCCTGAAGCCGCCTCTTCTGCGCCTCGAGGTCGGCCTTCTGGCTCTCAAGCTCAGACTTCTGGCGCTCGAGCTCAGAGCGCTGACGCTCCAGCTGGGCCTTGAGGTTCCGTATGGACTCGATCTGCTCGTTCTGCGCCTGGGCGATCTTGTCGGAGTAGTAGATGCTGCTGGCAAGGTCGTCGAGGGACGAGGAGTTCAGCACGATGTCCAGCATGCTGATGCCGCCCGAGGTGTAGGTGGCCGCAACGCGCTTGCCGAGCTGCCTGCGCTTGTCGTCCATCTGCCTCTGGCTGCGCTCGACGTCCGCCTGCTTGGCCGCGATGGCCTTCGTGGACTCGTCGATCTTGTCCTGGGTGCCGTCTATCTGCCTCTGGGTGTCGTCAAGCTGGGCCTGGGTCTGGTCCTGCTTGTAGGCAAGCTCCTCGAGCTGGGCTCCCAGGGCGTTGAGCTTGTCCTCGGCGGCATCGAGCCGAGACTGCGCACCCGAGAGCGCGTCGAGCGTCTCCTGGGTGGCCTGGGGCTCGGCATGGGCGCGCGCGGAGAGGAGCCTCGTGGTGGAGAGCACCAGCCCCGCGGCCAGTGCGATGGACTGTCTCCTTGTGACGCCCGCCATGTGTGCCCGCACCCCCGCCCATGCCATGACCGCCACGACGACGGTCGCCTAGGAACATCCACTATAGCGCAGCACCAGGCGTCCCTCCCCGAGAGGGCGAGCCGTGCCAGCTGCGCGCAAGCTGGGCTCCAGCGACGCGCGATGACACGCCGCCCCTGCAGCCTACCCACGCACGATGTCCGCGAAGCGCGCGCCGACGAAGGCCGCGAGCTTGAGGGGATCAAGCTCAAGGCCCAGTCCCCGGCGCCCCCCGGAGATGCCGATGGCCTCAAAGAGCTGCGCCGTCTCCTCGATGAGCGTGGGAAAGGGCCGCTTCATGCCGATGGGCGTGCAGCCTCCGCGCACGTAGCCCGTCGTGGCCTCGAGGTCCCTCGCGGGCACGAGCTCGAGGGACTTCTCGCCCGCCGCCGCGGCGGCCTTCTTGAGGTCGAGCTCCTCGGCCACGGGCAGGCAGCAGACCACGTGGTCGCCCGAGGGCGCCACGCACACGAGCGTCTTGAACTGGGACTGAGGGTCGGCGCCCGACTCCTCGGCCATCCTGAGGCCCAGCCCGCGCGAGACGTCCGTCTCGCCCGCGTGCTCATGGACGACGTAGGCGATGCCCGCCCGGTCGAGCTCGCGCATCGCGTTGGTCTTTTCCGGTCGCCTCTTGCGTGCCATGGCCCTCCCCTATGCGCGATCCGCCATGCGGGCGCGGTCGCGCTCGAGGATGGGGGCAAGGTAGCGGCCGGTGTGGCTTTCGGGCAGGAGGGCGATCTCCTCGGGCGTCCCGTAGCCCACGATGGTGCCGCCGCCCTCGCCGCCCTCGGGTCCCAGGTCGATGATGCGGTCGGCCATCTTGATGACGTCCAGGTTGTGCTCGATGACCAGCACGGTGTTGCCCACGTCCACGAGCTTCTCGAGCACCTCCACGAGCATGCGCACGTCCTCAAAGTGCAGGCCCGTGGTGGGCTCGTCGAGGATGTAGAACGTGCGCCCCGTCTGCTGGCGGTGAAGCTCCTTGGCGAGCTTCACGCGCTGGGCCTCGCCTCCCGAGAGCGTCGTCGCGGACTGCCCCAGGCGGATGTAGCCCAGGCCCACGTCAAAGAGGGTCTGCAGCTTGCGCTTGACGCGCGGGATGTTGCCAAAGAACGCCAGCGCCTCCGTGACCGTCATGTCCAGCACGTCACTGATGGTCTTGCCGTGGTAGGTGACCTCGAGGGTCTCTCGGTTGTAGCGCTTGCCGTGGCAGACCTCGCAGGGCACGTAGACGTCGGGCAGGAAGTTCATCTCGATCTTGATCTGGCCGTCGCCCTTGCAGGCCTCGCAGCGCCCGCCCGACACGTTGAACGAGAAGCGCCCAGGGCTGTAGCCGCGCGCCCGGCTCTCGGGCACCGAGGCAAAGAGGTTGCGTAGGTCGTCCCAGAGGCCGATGTACGTCGCGGGATTTGAGCGCGGCGTGCGGCCGATGGGGCTCTGGTCGATGTCGATGACCTTGTCGATGGTCTTGCGCCCCTCGGCGTCGACCAGCCCCTCAAGCGAGCGGTACGCGCCCACCGGACGCTGCGAGTGGTGCACGGCGTTGGTGAGCGCGGGGGCGAGCGTGTCCGTGACGAGCGACGACTTTCCCGACCCCGAGACGCCCGTGACCACGGTGAGCGTGCCGAGCTCCACCTGCACGTCCACGCCCTTGAGGTTGTTGGCCCGGGCGCCCGCAAGCTCGATGGTGCCGGCGTCGGGACGCCGGCGCACCTCGGGCAGCTCCACGATCCTCCTGCCCGTGAGGTAGGCCCCCGTGATGGATTCGGGATGCCTGCAGATGTCCTCGGGGGTGCCCGCGGCGACGACGGACCCGCCCAGCTCGCCGGCGCCCGGTCCCATGTCGATGACGTAGTCGGCGGCGCGGATGGTGTCCTCGTCATGCTCCACCACGATCACGGTGTTGCCCTGGTCGCGCAGGCGCTTGAGCGTGTCGATGAGACGGTCGTTATCGCGCTGGTGCAGGCCGATGGAGGGCTCGTCCAAGATGTAGAGGACGCCCATGAGGCCGGCGCCTATCTGGGTGGCCAGGCGGATGCGCTGCGCCTCGCCGCCCGAGAGCGTCGCCGCGGCGCGGGACAGCGTCAGATAGTCAAGTCCCACGTTGACCATGAAGCGCAGGCGCGCGACGACCTCCTTGACGACGGGCGCGCCGATGAGATGCTGGCGCTCGGTGAGCGTGAGCCCCTGGAAGTACGCCAGGCACTCGGCGCAGGACATCTCGCAGACCTCCTGGATGTTGCGCCCGCCCACCGTCACGGCAAGGTACTCCGGCTTCAGGCGGGCGCCGTGGCAGCTGGGGCAGGGCACCTCGCGGATGTAGCGCTCGAGGTGGGTGCGCATCGTCTCGCTCGTCGTCTCCTGGTACTTCTCGAAGAGGATGGACCGCACACCCGAGAACTTCGTGAGCCAGCTCGTGTCGCGACCGCTCAGCGTGTGATAGTTCACGCGCACCTGGGTGTCGCCCAGGCCGTCAAGAAGCGCCCTCTGCGTCCGCTTCCTGAGGTCCTGCCAGGGCGTCTTCTCGCTCTCGCCCAGATGCTGGCAGACGGCGGCCAGAATCTGGGGATAGTAGTTGGACTTGCCGACGACGCCGGCGAACACGCCTCCCGCGACGGAGAGCGTGGGGTCCTCGATGAGCGCCTCGGCGTCCACGATGCGCCTCACGCCGATGCCGTCGCAGTCGGGACAGGCGCCGTAGGGGGCGTTGAACGAGAAGTCGCGGGGCTGGAGGTCGTCGATGGAGTGGCCGTGCTCGGGGCAGGCCAGCGCCAGCGAATACTGGAGCAGGTCTCCCTCCTCGTCCGCAGGGGCGTCACGGCCGGGAAGGAGGTAGAAGGCGACGCGGCCCGAGGCCAGGCGGCAGGCCGTCTCGACCGCCTCGACGATGCGGCCCAGGCTCCCCTCGCGAATGACCACGCGGTCGACGACGACCTCGATGGAGTGCTTGTACTTCTTGTCGAGCTTGATGGGGTCGGACCCCAGCTCGCGCACCTCGCCGTCCACGCGCACGCGACTGAAGCCCTCCTTCGAGAGGTCCTCGAAGAGCTTGGCGTACTCGCCCTTGCGCCCCAGCACGACGGGCGCCAGGACCAACGCGCGCCTGCCCTTGCCGGCGACGAGGACCTTGTCCGCCACCTGGTCGGTCGTCTGGCGCTCGATCACGCGGCCGCACTCCGGGCAATGGGGCGTGCCGACGCGCGCAAACAAAAGGCGCAGGTAGTCATAGATCTCCGTGACGGTGCCCACCGTGGAGCGAGGGTTCTTCGAGGTGGTCTTCTGGTCGATGGAGACGGCCGGCGACAGGCCGTCGATGGAGTCGAGGTCGGGCTTGTCCATCTGTCCCAGGAACATGCGGGCATAGGACGAGAGGCTCTCCACGTAGCGACGTTGCCCCTCCGCGTAGATCGTGTCAAAGGCGAGGCTCGACTTGCCCGAACCCGAGAGCCCCGTGATGACCACGAGCCTGTCACGCGGAATGGTGACGTCGACGTCACGCAGGTTGTGCTCGCGCGCGCCGCGGATGACGATGGATTCAGATGCCATGTGTGCCGCCTCGATAGATGAACATGCCCTACGTTCAGCCGCATATCCCTATACCCGCTGCGGCACGCCGTCTATCGTAGGCCTCCCGTCCATCCCGCGCCGCTCGCGGCGGCCCAGTCACGAAATCTCACCTGCCGCCCGAGAGGAGCTCCGCGGCCGTCAGCGTCGACCAGGTTTCGCCGTCCCAGTAGTGCTCGAGGGCGTCGAGCTCGAGGCGCGCCTGGTCCTCGCAGGCGGGGCTTTCCTCGGCAAGACGCGCGATGGCCCACCTGGCGTCGGGCGAGAGGGATCCCAGGTAGTCGATGTCGATGACCTCGATGCTTCCCGACAGGTAGCCGTCCACGTTGAACGAGGCGATCCGAGCGGCGGGCCCGCTGAGGATGAACGCGCACCAAAGCGCCAGGAGAAAGGCGAGCGACAGCCTGAACGTCGGCAGGTGTGGGAGGGCGATGCTCGCCCCCACGAGGGCGACGAGGCCCGCGATGGCCACCATGCCCAGATAGGTGAGGGCCCTCAGCAGGCTCAGCCCATAGACTCCCACGTACAGGCTCATGCGCAGGGCGGCCGAGGCGAGCACGACGAGCGTGGCCGCAAGGAGCAGGTACTGCAGGACGCCCACGTGACGCGCGGGCTTGGCGTCGCGGCGCAGCCACCGGCTCGCGAGCACGACGGCCAGGTTGATGGCGGCGACGACCACGAGCTGGAAGAAGCCCGAGCGTGCGTAGGCGGCGTAGCCCCCGAACGCCGCCGTGGAGGCGGCTCCCCCAAAGAGATAGGCAAACTGGATGATGACGAAGACGGCATACACGACGTCGAGCATGAGGAGGGGCACGGTCACGGACAGGGCGCTCGCGTCGCGCCGTCGGACGGACGGCGCGCCTTGCACCTGAGAGCCCTGACGGTCAGCGACGGCGACGAGCAACGAGAAGGACAGCGTCCCCACGACGGCCACGCGCACGGCCCGCCAAACCCAACGCTCCCAGCCCTCCCCCATCCACAGGAAGCTGTCCTCAAGAAGGCGCATGAAGACGGCATCCGCAGACGCCAGGAGGGGAACCACCAGCGCAAGGACCACGACGCCCGCCAAAAGTCCCAGGCCTGCGGAGACAAGGCTCCTCGTCGCCAGCGAGGGGCGCAGCGACCGCAGGCGGCCCGCGTTTCTCACCTGGGAGCCAAAGAAGAAGGCCAGGGCCACCAGACAGCCCCTGAGCGAGAGGGCGATCCTCTCGGCGCCGCCCGAGAGCAGCAGGAACGTAAGGACGCAGCAGGGCCCCAGCACGAGGGAGTTGAGAAGCCTGAGCTCCGTGCTGGCCGTGAGGGAGGGCGCCACAGACAGAAGGGCGCAAACGACGACGAGGGCGGCCGTCTCCCTTCCCAGGCGTCGAGGACCGCGCCCCAGCACGAGAGCGATCGCAAGGAAGCACAAGAGCGAGAGGGTCACGCCCACGCCACCAAGGCAGGGAAAGAAGGGGGCGAGGCCCAGCGGCAGGCCGTCCACGCAGGCGGTCCACAACAGCGCGAGGAGGAGGGCCAGGCCCAGGCACGGCAGGTCCCTGGGACCGGGGGCGAGATCCTTTGGGCCCGAGGAGGAATCATGGGGACCCGCAGGGCCGGGGACGACCTCCGGTCTTGAAGGCGTCGCCTCGTCACGTTGCGGCGCGAGGGGCGCCAGAGCAGCGTTTGAGGTACGGCTCGCCTCGGGGGCCGGCGGGCGGCCCTCGTCACGACGTTTGTCCATGATGTGTCGCTTTCTGCTAGGTTTTCTCTTCAGGCAGGTATTCCAGCAGGTCGGCGGGCTGGCAGCCCAGCTCCCTGCACAGCGCCTCGAGCGTCGAGAAGCGGATGGCCTTCGCCTTGCCGTTCTTGAGGATGGACAGGTTCGCCATCGTGACCCCCACGCGCTCCGAGAGCTCCGTGAGGCTCATGCGGCGGTCCGCCAGCACGAGGTCGAGCTTCACCCTGATGCTCCCCATCCCTACACCACCAGGTCGTTCTCGTCCTTGAGCTGGGCGGCGCCCTCGGTGAAGGCCGAGAGCGCCACGCAGACGACCGCCAGCGAGACGCAGAACACGAGGGCGACGGAGAGCGACGCCACGACGGAGAAGACGATCTGATCGGCCGAGGCCACGTAGGCGACGGTGACGGCGAGCCAGACGAGGACGTCGATGGCGGCAAGGTAGCCCATGGAGCGCAGGCGACGCGCGTTGTTGCGGGAGAAGACCTCGCCCTCCCCTATGGCCGAGAAGAGCGTCCATGACACGACGGCCAAGGCCATGAGGGGCGCCACGCCCAGGGCGAACGCCAGGGTCGAGCCAGAGGGGACGACGTCGCGGGCCTCTATGACGGGTATGACGAGCGCCAGGACGAGCACGCACGCCGCGACGGCAAGGAGGTCGATGGCCTTGAGCACCACGGACATCTCGCGCTTGGACATGGCTGCCTTCCCTCTCTCTATCTGACGCTGCCCAAGAGCATAGCAGTTTTATATCGAATTTCAATAAGAACTTATCGTTTTTCGATAAATACTTTGATGCGAAATGCCGGGACGGACGCTACGCGCTCCGCAGACCCCGCGCAGGCGCCCCTCCCCTCTCATGGGTAGAATGGACGAGACAGCCAGACCCCGACAGCGCGCGGACGACGCGCTGGCTTCATTGGGTTCATCCAGGAGAGGAACGTTCATGCCAGACATCGACAAGGAGGCCCTGCGCCGCGAGGTTGACGCGGCGCTCGGCCACAATCGCGCGGCCGGACAGGCGCAGCAGGGCCCGCAGCGCTTCGTCCCCGGGCCAGGAACGACCATCAAGCACGTCATCGGCGTCGTCTCCGGCAAGGGGGGCGTCGGCAAGTCACTCGTGACGGGCGCCCTGGCCGTGAGCCTCTCTCGCACGGGAAGGAAGGTCGGCATTCTCGACGCCGACATCACCGGCCCCTCCGTGCCTAGGATGTTCGGCATGGGCGGCCGGCATGCCCGCGCCGTCAACGAGAGAATCGTGCCCCTCGTCTCGAAGGGCGGCATCAAGGTCATGAGCACCAACCTCGTGCTCGAGAACGAGACCGACCCCGTGCTGTGGCGTGGCCCCATGCTGATGGGCGCCCTGCGCCAGTTCTTTGAGGACACCGACTGGGGCGAGATCGACTACCTGCTCGTGGACATGCCCCCCGGAACGGGCGACGTGGCGCTCACCGTGTTCCAGAGCCTCCCCGTAGAGGGCATCGTCATCGTCAGCTCCCCCCAGGACCTCGTCCAGATGGTCGTGGGCAAGGCGCTCAACATGGCCGCGATGATGGACGTCCCCGTGGTGGGTCTCGTGGAGAACATGAGCTGGCTCTCCTGCCCCCACTGCGGCGGGCGCGTCGAGCCCTTTGGCCCCAGTCGCCTTGCCGAGACGGCCGAGCACATAGGCATCGCCGCCCTGGACGAGCTGCCCATCGACCCCGCGCTCGCCGCCGCCTGCGACGCCGGCACCTTTGAGAAGGCCCTGCCGGAGGGTTTCGTGGCGAAGGCGATCGATCAGATCCTGGCCCACGAAGAGCTGGAGGGATAGGGCCCGATGGCGCCATCGAGCAGAACGGGCGCGCGGAGGTCGTCGCGCGCGGCGCGGCGCGAGGAGCTGCTGCGCGCGGCGGCGCGGGTGGAGGTCCCGTCGTCCGTGGACGTCTGCGTCGTGGGCGGCGGGGCCTCGGGCCTCGTTGCGGCCGTCTGCGCCGCAGAGGCCGGCGCCGGCGTGCTCGTGGCGGACGCCGCGCCCGAGTGCGGCAGGACCATCCTCGCCACGGGCAACGGGCGTTGCAACTTTTCCAACGTGTCGCTCGACCTCAGGCGCTACAACGACCCCGCCTTCGTGGGGGCCGTCTTCGGCGAGAGGCCCCTCGACGACATCCTCGGCTTCTTCAGGGACTGCGGCCTGCGCTGGGGTCTGGAGGAGGACCGCCTGTACCCCCGCTCGCGACGGGCCGCGAGCGTCCGCAACGTGCTCCTGGCGCGCCTGGCGCGCTCGGGGGCGGTCGTGGCGGCCGCCCGCGCGGCCCTGGGGGCGCGCCGGGAGCCCGACCGCACCCTGCTGCGCCTCTCGGGGGTGCCCGAGCACGGCCTCGACGCGCGCCTTTCGTGCCGCTCCCTGGTCATCGCCTGCGGGGGCGCCACCCAGCCCTGGCTCGGGGACCTAGGGCTGGCGACGCGTGCCGCGCATCCCGCGCTCTGCCCCGTCGCCTGCGAGCGAGACCCCCTTCTCGCGCTGGACGGCCTGCGCGCGCCCGTCGCCCTGTCCCTCGTGAGCCGGCGGTCAGGCCTGCCCCGGTGGCGCGAGCGCGGCGAGGTCCTCGTGCGCCCCTACGGCATCTCGGGCATCGTGAGCCTCAACCTGTCGCGACGGGCCGCCGCAGGGGACACGGTGCTCATCGACCTTGCGCCCGACCTCTCGTCATCGGAGCTGCGACGGCTGGTGGACCCGCGGGCGCACGGACGCGCCGCGCGGGGGGGTCTGGACGGCGTCCTCGACCCCGAGCTCGCCGCCCTTCTGGAGAGGCGCGCCAAGGGCGACGTGGAGCAGCTCCTTGCGCTGGCGAAGTCCTATCCCCTGGTCGTGCGCGGCCTCGCCGACCAGGGACATGCCCAGGTGTCGTCGGGCGGCCTCGTCACCGGGCAGTTTGCGCCCGACACGCTCGAGGCGCGAGAGCTTCCGGGCGTCTTTGCCTGCGGCGAGGCGCTTGACGTGGACGCCGACTGCGGGGGGTTCAACCTGTCCTGGGCCTGGAAGAGCGGCATGGTGGCGGGTGCGGCGGCAGCCGCTCGCGCGTTGGGGCGCTCCCGGTCGCACGCGAGCGGTGAGGAGGAGGGCCGATGATCGACGTCTCCAACGTGCGCGTGGAGCTCGGATCCCTCGACGGCAGCGAGGAGTCCGAGCGGGCCGCCCTCCGGCGGACGGTGTCGCGCAAGCTGCACCTCACCCCGGACGACCTGGCGTCCCTGGAGCCGCGCAGGCGCTCCGTGGACGCTCGCAGGAAGGCTCAGCATGACGTCCACCTGCTCTTTACCGTGCGCGTGCGTCTGCGCGACGGCGCCAACGCCGAGCAGGAGCTGTTGAGGCGGCTGGCCCGCCGTCAGGGACACGACGTGCGGCTTGCCAATGACAGACCGCTGCGGGCGCCTCGCGCGCCGCGCGGCGGGCTCACGACGCGCCCCGTGGTCGTAGGGGCGGGCTGCGCGGGGCTCTTCTGCGCGCTCACCCTTGCCGAAGCGGGCCTTGAGCCCCTGCTCGTTGAGCAGGGCTATGAGGCCGACCGCCGTGGCAGGGACGTGCGACGCTTCGTTGAGACGGGCGAGCTCGACCCCCGGAGCAACATCCAGTTTGGGCTGGGCGGCGCCGGGGCCTTCTCGGACGGCAAGCTGGGAACCGGCACCAAGAGCGTCGCTCACGGGCTCATACTCCAGGCGCTCGTCGACGCGGGGGCCCCGCACCAGATCCTCTGGGACGCCAAGCCTCACGTTGGCAGCGACGTGCTGCCCCGGGTGGTGACCCGGCTCTGCGAGCGAATCCGGCAGGCCGGCGGCGAGGTGCGTTTTGGATGCAGGCTCACCGAGCTTTCGCTGGCCGGCGGCCGGGTGACGGCGGTCACGCTCGAGACCGTCTCGCCGACGGGAGACGTCGCCAGGGAGCGGGTCCTCGCGAACGACGTGGTACTGGCCTGCGGCCATTCCGCCCGCGACGTGTTCTCGCTCCTTAAGGAGCGGGGCGTGGCGCTCGAGCGCAAGACCTTCGCCATGGGCGTGCGCATCGAGCACGAGCAGCGCATGGTGGACCTGGCGCAGTACGGCCCCTGCGCCGGGCATCCCGCCCTGGGGGCCGCACCGTACAAGCTGGTCTCCAAGGCGGGCGCGCGGCGCGCGGCCTTCTCGTTCTGCATGTGCCCGGGCGGATTCGTGGTGGCCGCGGCCAGCGAGCCTGGCGGCGTGGTCACCAACGGCATGAGCCTGAGCGACCGCGCGGGACGCAACGCCAACGCCGGCCTGCTCGCCAACGTCTTTCCCGACGATCTCGCGGGCGACGACGTCCTGGCGGGCGTGGCGCTCCAGAGGCGCTGCGAGCGGGCCGCCTTCGAGGCGGGGGGCGGCGGCTACGTGGCGCCCGCCCAGCTGGTGGGCGACTTCCTTGACGGCGTGGCGTCAAGCGCCGGCGCCGAGGTGCGGCCCACCTATCCGCGCGGCGTCGCCTGGGGCAGCGTCGAGGGCTGCCTGCCGGCGTACGTGACGCAGGCGCTGCGCGCCGCCATACCCCAGATGGACCGGCAGCTGCGCGGGTTCGCCAGCCGAGGCGCCGTGCTCACGGGTGTCGAGACGCGCTCGAGCTCGCCGGTGCGCGTGACGAGGGGCCCTGACCTGCAGTCCGTCTCGACGAGAGGGCTCTGGCCCTGCGGGGAGGGCGCGGGCTACGCGGGCGGCATCATGAGCGCGGCGACCGACGGCATACGCGTCGCCCGGGCGCTCGCGGAGGGCCTGGGACGCTAGGAGGGCATCCGGGACGAGCCTCGCGGCGGGCGGGGCGCCCGGACGGCAAGAGGACCGGAGGACCCGCATGAACAAGGTGTTTCTGAGCATCGACGAGCAGATCGCGCTGCTGAGGTCTCGCGGCGTCGCCTGTGACGAGCGGGCGGCGGACATCCTGACCCGCGAGGGCTACTACGCCATCGTCAACGGCTACAAGGGACCCTTCCTCAACGAGGGCGCCCAGGTCGAGAAGGATCACTTTGCGCCCGGCACCACTCTGGAAGACCTCTATGCCCTCTGCCGCTTTGACCGCGAGCTGCGCGGCCTCACCTTCAAGCAGATCATGCACGTGGAGACCCTCCTGCGCTCCGTCATCTCGCTGAGCTTCTGCGAGTGCCATCGCAGGCCCAACGCCTATCTCGACCGCAACAGCTACACGAGCGAGCGCCATTACCTGCGCGGCGCCGGCGAGTACCAGAAGGACCTTGACTGGCTCATGAACACGCTGTCGCGCTACGCCCATGCCCAGGCGGGGCAGGACAACGTCCGTGTGACCTGGTACCAGACGCACTATGACGCCATTCCCCTGTGGGTCATCTTCTCGGACCTGACCTTTGGCAACCTGCGCTACTTCTACGCCCTCATGCGCAAGGCGGAGCAGCAGGCCGTGTGCGAGCGCATCATGCAGTCGAGCGGGCGGGGCGCCAAGGAGCGCCTGCACCTGACGCCGCGGGGCGTCTACGCTGACCTGATGTGCCTGGTGGACGTCAGAAACGCCTGCGCGCACGAGGAGCGACTCTACTCGACGCGATTCGGCCAGGCCGCCACGATAAGCTTCACCGACGTCCTACGCGTCGTCCGGCGCTATCTGACCAAGGACGAGACCCGCCAGTTTGGCATGGAGCTCGTGCGCATGATGGACGAGTTCTCCCAGGGGCAGGCGTCTCTCTCGCGCATCCTGAGCACGAGCGGCATCAGGGAGGCGGCCCGGGAGCTCAGGGGATAGCGCGGACGCAGCCAGACGTCAGGCGGCGGGCACCGGACGCGTCATCGACGCCCAACGACCCGCCCGCGC
The DNA here is from genome assembly GCF_001811895.1 of Olsenella sp. HMSC062G07. Lineage (NCBI taxonomy): Bacteria > Bacillati > Actinomycetota > Coriobacteriia > Coriobacteriales > Atopobiaceae > Olsenella > Olsenella sp. HMSC062G07. The sequence continues at coordinate 599,582 of NZ_KV806951.1, read as the reverse complement.
GACGCGCGACTAGCGCAGCGCCTCGATGAGCCGGGCAAGCTCGACGTCCTGCCCCATGCCCGTGAGGAAGGCCACGCCGTTGATGGTGGGGACGTCGTAGCTCCTGTCGTCCCTGACCACCGCCACGTAGGCGTCGGCGCCCTCAAGGGCCGCGTCGAGCTCGGCCATGGAGACGGCGCGGATCTCGGCCTTCACGCCGCGCTCGGCCAACAGGCCCTCGATCCTCTTTGCCACCGCATGCGACGTGGCCACGCCGGCCCCGCAGGCGACTACGACCTTTGCCATGCTGCACTCCCCCAACGACGCGTTTTCAACGAGACGGACGGCGCGAGGCCGCCTCTCCTGAGTATACCAGCCGGAACGCTCAGACCCCAGGCGGGCAACGGGACGGGTGGCGAGGCGGCGCGTCACTCGCCGTGAACGACGGCCTCGATCCCCTCCGCCTCAAGCGCGTCCACGACGTCCGCGACGTCGGAGCTGCCCAGCTGGGGCACGCCCGCCATGGCGTAGCCTCGCCCGGACGACGCGTACTTCGCCTCGCCAAGCTGATGGAAGGGCAAAACGTCCGCGCGCGAGATCCCCAGGCCCCTGATGCGCTCGGCGTTGGCCCTCGCGTTTGCTAGCCCCCGCGTGAAGCCCGGCACGATGGGCAGGCGTGCGACCACCGCGGCGCCCAGGCCCAGGACCGCACGCAGGTTCGCGTCACGCAGCCCCACGTCGAGGCCGAGCACCGCCATGCTGCGACCGGGCGAGGCTATCTTGAAGTCCACGAGAAGGAGGTCGCAGGCGGCCACGAGACGCTCGGGGTCGGCCAGGGGGACCGCGAGGGTCGTTTCGACCGCCGTATGGACGCCCCGGCGATGGGCCTCCTCGAGCACGGCGAGGGAGAACTCCTGGTTACGTCCCGCCAGGCACTCTCCGCCTGACAACGTAATGCCGCCGCCCGACTCGTCAAAGAAGGTTCTGTCACGCACCAGCTCGTCCACGAGCTCGCGCACGTCACGCTCCCTGCCCACCATCTCCTTGGCGCCGGTGGGACACTCGCTGGCAGGGCGCGGGCAGTCGATGAGGCCGTTGCCGCCCGGCGCCATGGCGCAGTGTATGCACAGCCGCGACTTCCAGGACGGCTCGGGCTCAAACGAGAGGTTCTCGGGATTGCAGCACCAGGGACAGCGAAAGGGACAGCCCTTGAGAAAGGCAACCGTCCTGATGCCGCCCCCGTCGTGCAGCGAGAAGCGCTGCACGTTGGTGACGATGCCCGCAAGCTCGCCCTCGTCCATGACCCCCCTCCCCTCTTTGGGCCCTACAGCTCGTGTTCCGTGCGGTTGATGATGTCGTTCTGGATCTGCGGGCTCAGCTCCACGAACATCGCCGAGTAGCCGGCCACGCGCACCACGAGGTCACGATGGTTCTGGGGATGCCGCTGCGCGTCAAGCAGCGTCGCCTTGTCAACCACGTTAAACTGAATGTGCTGGACGTCAAGCCTGCAGAACGCCCGCAGATACGCCATGAGCTTGCGCAGGCCGGCCTCCCCCGCCAGCGTGCTCGGCGAGAACTTGACGTTGAGGAGCGAGCCGTTGGAGTCTCTCCAGTTGTCCAGCTTCGCGACGCTCAGGAGGCTGGCGGTGGGGCCGCTCTTGTCACGTCCCACCATGGGCGAGAGGCCGCCGTCGGCGAGCTGCTCGCCCGCATGGCGTCCGTCGGGCGTGGCGCCGACCGCCTCGCCCAGGGGTATGTGGGCGCTCACCGTGTACGACCCCGGCTGGAAGGTGCCGCCGCGAGGGTTCTCGTAGGTCTCCACCTGCCTGCCATAGTGGCGCAAAAAGCGGGCGCCCAGATGGTCGACCTCGTCTATGTCGTTGCCGTACTTGGGATAGCGGTGCATGAGGCGCTGGCGAAGCTCCTCGTCTCCCTCGCCTGACCAGTTGCGCCGAAGGACCTCGAGCAGCTGGGCATACCCCAGGCTCCCCTCCTCGAAGACGGCCTTCTTCATGACCGCGAGAGAGTCGGCAAGGTTGGCGGTTCCCACGCCCTGGACCCCGGAGGGGTTGTAGCGCGCGCCGCCCGCCGTGATGTCCGCACCCGTCTCGAGCGCGTCGTGCACGAACGTGGACAGAAGCGGCGTGGGACTCGTCGCGCGATGGGCGAGGTCGCAGGCGTTGCACCCCTTGACCATGAGGGCCACGTAGCGATCGATGGTGCGCTCGACCTCCTGGCACAGGTCATCAAAGCTCGTAAAGCCCTCGGGGTGCTCGCGCAGCGTGATCTCGAAGCACTTCATCATGTTGAACATGCTGATGTCGTGCAGGCCGTACATGCGCCCGGGAATGGAGAGCTCCACGCAGCCGACGACGGCGTAGTCGCGCGCGTCATCGACGCTCACGCCGCGGTTCGTGAAGGCGCGAACGTTGACCTCGTCGTTGAAGCACTGGGGAGTGCCGTCGCCCAGGCGGATGACCTCCGCGGCCTTGTGCAGGAGCGAGTCGGGCGTGGTCGGGTGCACGCGCAGAGACAGGTTGGGCTGGGGCAGGCGCGTGTCGTGCTGCAGGTCGAGAAGGAGCTCCGAGAGCTCGTTGGACGCGTCGCCCCCCTGGGCGTCCAGGCCGCCCACCACGAGGTTGTAGCCCGTCGGAAACCCGCCGAAGAACTTGGCGCTCTCGGTGGACCTCAGGAAGACCACCGTATTGCACTTGAGGTAGAAGCACTGGAGGAGCTCGCGGACGGCGGCGTCGGAGACGCCCCGCTCCACGGTCGCCCGCCAGTAGGGCAGCAGGTAGCGGTCCATGCGCCCCAGAGAGATGGAGCTGGCGTTGCTCTCGTGCTGCAGCGCCACGCAGAAGATCCAGACGAGTTGCAGGGCGTCATAGAGGTCGCGCGCGGGCCTCGTGGCGACGTGATCCAGGACCTCGGCGATCCGCTCGAGCTCGCCTCGACGCACGTCGTCGGTCACGACGTCGGCGGCCTTGGCCCGCACCTCCCGCCCCAGGCGACCCACGTAGGCGACGAGAGCCTCGGCGCAGATGAGGGCGGCCTGGTAGAAGAGGTTGTCCGGGGACGCACAGGCGCGCTCGGCAAGCTCGCGACAGATGTCGCCGAGGCCGCGGCTCAGGAGCATCTCGTAGTCGGGAATGATGTGGCCCTGCCCCTTGTCGGTCTGGGCGACGGCAAAGACCTTGTCCCTCTCGGCGGACTCCACCTCGGCCGGGCGATGGGCCCTGTACCAGTCATTGAGCGACCTGCCGCTCCAGTACGGCGCCAGGACCTCGCGATAGAACGCCTTGTCGTGTTCGCTGACGTCAAAGCGGTCTTGGGGACGCTCGGCAAAGCGGTCGAGCTCGTCCAGAATCCAGTAGGGGCTCATCTCGGGCGAGACGACGCCGGCGCGCGGCGTGGCCGTCCTGTTGCCAACCAGCAGGTCATCGTCATCGATGACGATGACGTGCCGCTCGAGCAGATGCCGAAAGGCCTTGGCACGACGCAGGATGGCCGGCTCTCCCTCGGTCTTCTGGTAGCTCTCCATGTACAGCGTGGCCCGCTCAAGATCCACCTGGCGACGTTGGGTGACGAGCCGGTCCTTGATTCGTTGGGTGCGAGCCGTGAGCATGGGCCTCTCCCTCTGTGCCTCCCGCATATGACAACGACGGGATTTCCTGATAAGTACCAATATGTTATCCCGATTGATATTGTTCGTACCGTATTTCATCAAAAAATAATATCAAACAATATACGTGAACGAAGCATGCCTGGGCTCGCCCCTACGATTGGGGCTTAGCCCCACGAACGCTCGCCTGGCGTCAGGGCCTGCGCCGTTGCCTCCTTGGAATCACGAGGGCGGCAGATTCGCGTGGGAACTTCCTGAGGAAGGGCAGGAGTGAGGGACAGGAGGCCCACCGACGGCGCTTCCCCTGTATCATGGGGCTTGACCGGCAGCGGGTTGACAGATCGTGAGGGGCCACATGTTCAAGGCGGAACGACTGGACGCCATCCTTGAGGAAGTCACGTTGGAGGGGCGCGTCACCACGACGGCGCTCGCCAAACGCTTCGGCGTGAGCGAGGACAGCATACGCAAGGACCTGCAGGGGCTAGGTGCGCAGGGCAAGCTCCAGCGGGTCTATGGGGGCGCCGTCAGCATCGACACCGAGCAACCCAGCCGCACCGTGACATCCCGACTCGACTGCCACCGCCCCCAGAAGCTCGAGATTGCCCAGAAGGCCTATGACCTTATCGAGGACGGGCAGACCATCTTCCTTGACATCTCCTCGACGAACCTGTTTCTGGCGGACCTCCTCGCCCAGGGCGACAAGAGGGTCATCGTCATCTCGAACATGCTCGACGTCGTGAAGAAGGTCGCGGCGGGCAGGAACATCGAGGCCCAGTGCCCCGGCGGCAAGGTGAACCTCGAGCTCTCCGGCTTCGTGGGGGCCTCGACGGCCCGCATGCTTGGCAAGCTGCGCTTTGACATCTCCTTCCTGGGGACGCTCGAGATGAACATCGAGGAGGACTGCGCCTCGACCTTTGACATGGAAGACGGCACCATCAAGCAGACCGTGCTCGAGAACTCTCGCAGGTCATATCTCGTGGCGGACTCCCACAAGTTCAACAAGCGGGGCGAGTATCGCTACGCCAGGCTCAGCGACTTCACCGGCATCATCACCGACGGGGAGGACGCGGCGCACCGTCAGGCGGCGGCCGCCCTTGGCATCGAGGTCATCTGACACCAGACCCGCATCGCCAAGGGGGCCGTCTCGTACGCCACGGCTGACCCCGGAAGGCTCATCCCCGTCAACGTCATCGCCTGCGTTCGGTACCTGCGGCATCAAGATGCCGGGGCGTCGCCGCGCGTCTCGCGTCACGATGCGCCCATCTCTGCCGCAGCCTGAGGCTCCGGTGGCATGAGGGATAGCTAAATAGTATTGATTATTGTTTAATCTTCTTACGCTCCATTTGTCGAAAAAACAATAATTAATCTTGAAGTATCAGTAACTTATCGATAGTATCGCGCTTAAATGATATCAATTGATTATGAACAATAGAATTCAGTCAATTTGCTAGAACCTGCAAAGGCCCCTGAGGCGGAAGGAAGCGGCGATGGAGCTCATTGATGAGGGATTGGTCCACCTGGACGTGGAGGCCAGCACGAAGGAGGAGGTCATCTCCCTGCTGGCCGACTCCCTGGATTGTGAAGGCAGGCTTGAGGACCGCGACCAGTACGTCCTGGACGTCCTCGACCGCGAGAAGGAGTTCAGCACCTCTATCGGGTTTGGCGTCGCGACGCCCCATGCCAAGGCAGACAGCGTGAGGGTCGCGTCGCTCGGCTTTGCGCGCCTTGCCCGTCCCCTGCTCTGGGGCGAGGACAAGGTGAGCATGGTATTCCAGATCGCCGTCCCCCTCGCCGAGGCGGGAGAGCGTCATCTGCAGATTCTTGCATCCATCTCGCGGCGTCTCATTCATGAGGACTTCTGTACGCGCCTGGCGGCGGCAAAGACCGCGAAGGAGGTGCTGGAACTTCTGGCCGAGTGAGTGTGCGTCAAGCCTCTCGGCCACACGACACACCCACAAGCGAGCGTCAGCAAAGCGCCCAAAAGGGCAATACCATCAGAAAGGCGAGGTCATGAGTAGTAACGCGAGCGTCTTCAAGGACATGAGGCAGCACCTCATGAACGGCGTGTCCCACATGATTCCGGTCGTGGTGACGGGAGGCATCCTCTTTGCCTTCGCCACCATGCTCTCCATGAGCACCGTCACGACCGAGGGCGCCGTCACGGCGTCCAACCCCGTCATCGACCTCTTCAAGCAGGTCGGCGGTATCGGCCTGGGACTCATGGTTCCCGTCCTGGCCGCCTTCATCGCCAACTCCATCGCAGATCGTCCCGGCATCGCGCCCGGCATCATCTGCGGGCAGCTCGCCGTCAACGTCGGCTCCGGCTTCATCGGCGGCATCATCGCGGGCGTCCTCGCGGGCATCGTCGCCGAGCAGATCAAGCGCATCAAGCTTCCTCAGTCCATGCAGTCGCTGATGCCCATCCTCATCATCCCGATTCTCACCACCCTGATAGTGGGCGCCATCACCCTCTATGTCATCGGCGGCCCCTGCGCATGGCTGCTGAGCACCCTCACCACCTGGCTCACGGGCATGAGCGGCACGGGCGCCATACTGATCGGTGCCATCACGGGCGCCATGATCGGTTTTGATTTGGGTGGCCCCGTCAACAAGGTCGCCTACTCCACGGGCGTCGCCATCGTCGGCACCGAGGTGGCGGCAGGCGCCAACTGCGCGTTCTTTGGGCCCATCGCACTCGCCATCTGCCTTCCCCCCATCGCCCTGGGCATCGAGTCCTACCTCCTCAGGGGCAAGTTCTCCGACGAGGAGCGCGACGCCGGGATCGGCGCCATCATCATGGGCGCCTGCGGCATCACCGAAGGAGCCATCTCGTACACCACGGCTGACCCCGGAAGGCTCATCCCCATCAACGTCATCGCCTGCGCCGCCGCCGGAGGCATCGCCGGCGCCCTCGGCGTGTACTGCAACGCTGCCTGGGGCGGACTTGTGGTGCTTCCCGTCACGTCTGCCCTCACCTACCTCATTGCCCTCGCGGTCGGCATCGCCATCCATGCCGGGCTTGTCTCCCTTCTGAAGAAGGACTACGTCAAGCCCGAGAAGGTTGACGCGAGCGACGAGGACGTCGATTTTGAGATCGAGTTCTAGTACGAGTCACACGGCGGTCGGAGGGGCCGTTACCGGGCCTTCCGCAACCATCTGGATATTGAGAGGACCATTTCATGAAGATTCTCGCCGTCACCGCATGCCCATCCGGGGTCGCGCACACATACATGTCTGCAGAGGCGATCAAGGTGGCCTGCAAGAAGGCCGGCATCGACTGCAAGGTCGAGACGCAGGGGTCCATCGGCATCGAGGACGAGATTGGTCCCGATGACCTCAAAGGTGCCGATGCGGTCATCCTGACCACAGACATGCCCATCAAGAACGTCGAGCGCTTTGAGGGTCTTCCCAAGGTCAAGGTCCGCGCCGGCGTCGCCATCAAGCAGGCGGACGCCCTCATCGCCAAGGTGAGCGCGGCGCTGAAGAATCGCGCGTAGGGGCGTCTCCCTTCACGAAGGTCTCCCCTTCACGACGGAGCGACCGAAGAACGGTTTCATCCGCAGGGCAGACGCGAGTCGCTCAAAGCGATGGTCATCCATTCGAAGCGTCAGGGGGTCAGGCGAGCTTTCTTGCTTGACCCCGTCTTCTGTCGCTGGCGCGTCTCAGGTCATCCGCCCGCTTTGCGAGACCCAGCGAGGCAGCCTTCTTCTCACGTCGACGTTTCGCATGCAAGAGGCGCGAGGCACGCCAAAGCCCTCGAGAAGCCTAAGCATGTAGTCAAGGTCCCGTGCCTGCTGGTACGAGAACCTCATGACCTCAAGCCGTCGCGAGAGCCTTGACTCCCTCAGGCGCTCGGCCGTCATCGTTTGTATGGCGTGCTCGCTCGCGGACGTGGCCCCCTCGGACTTCTCGACATCTTCTGCGAGGTACTTGCCCCAGCCGTCCAGCTCCCCGGCGACGCTACGACCGCCGGGGAGGTCCCAGAGGAAGTCGACGCGGAACATGCCGCCCTCGATCTCGTTGGGGACCTCCACCTGCAGCTCAGGAATCTGGTATCCCAGCTCGATCATTGCGGCGCGGGCACAGGACTCTCCGCCGTTCTCGGACCTCCCGTCAGCAAATGAGAGGGTCACCTTGGCCTGATTCAGATTGTCGCTCCCGCCCCAGAGCTCTAGCGCCTCTCGCAGGTCTCCCCTACCGGACCCGCTCATCCTGAGATAGGAGTCGGCAATCGCAAGTCCCCTGGAAAAGGGCAGGTAGCGCATGCAGTCAAAGGCCGTGCGCGCGACGGAGGTCACGGGTATTCCTCCCACGCGCGTCGGCCGTTCATGTGGGAGCCAATGCCAGACCAGCGACTCGCTCGAGGAGCGCCCCACGTTGGGACAGCTCGCGTGAATCCGGTTGAGATAGGCGTAGGAAATCTCGAGCCCATGCACGACAGCGGCCGTCGGTCCACAAAACACCCAGTTTGGATGGGCGTCAGAGAGGCTTCTTGCCAGATGAAGCACCCGCGCCTTCGGTCCCAAGCCAGCCCAGTACTCACTGCCTGCATAGAGCCCGCGAAAAACGCGTGTCACGAATCCCCTCCTACAAAGCTGACAAAGGCAGTCACGCATGGACCTCGATTCAGACCTCAGGCAGCGCAGACGCTTGTTAGCTTCTCGCAATTGGCCCAGGCATTCCTCCTGGCCCCTTGTGAGAAGGCGCGTATCGACCTCGCGGGTGGGCGGTCCGCTCAAGCTCTGAGTTGAAGTCGTTCCCACAGTGACCCTCCTCGCCTGATTGTGCATGTCGAAGTGGTGAGTCGATGACTCAATCTTGGGCGACAAGACTTGCAGCGTGCTAGCCCAATGCTGGCGGGAGGATGCGAATTGAGCCTAATCCACATGAAGACGCTGGTCACCGACGGTACCTGCGGGAGGTTTCGCGCATTGATGGCGATGTGTGCCCAGGAAACCCCCATACATTTTGAGGATGGGAGATTGTTTTTTAGTCTTGGAACATCGGAGGGTATTCCTATAGGCTCGCGGATGACGCGCGCGGGTTCCTATAGGTTTGAGGGCCCCGCATGTGGATTCCTATAGGTTTGAGGGCCTCTCCCGTGCAGAGCTATAGGCTTGAGGAAAAAGGGGAATTCCCACCTGGGCAAACGCCGTGGTGATTCCTCAAGCCTATAGGTCTGTCTCCTCCGGCCTCTCAAACGTATAGGTATGCGCCTCCGGCCTCTCAAACCTATA
>NZ_KV806951.1:572956-590644 GCF_001811895.1 Olsenella sp. HMSC062G07 | reverse complement strand
AAACCTATAGGTATGCGCCTCCGGCCTCTCAAACGTATAGGTGTGGTACGACGCTGCTCTCAAACCTATAGGTGCGGCGGGCTGCGACACTCAAGCCTATAGGTGCGACTCGTCGCGGCACTCAAGCCGGGAGACGGCCCGCGCGACGTCGGCGCGCGGGATACGCCCGCAGCCTATAGCAGCAATGCCGGCTCATCACAGCCATATTGACCATGAGTGAGGGGCGCGCACCGCCCCTAGCGCTTGCCACGCTTGCGGAACCTGCGTCGGGTCGCGTGCGCGCTCCCCTTGCGGTCCGTCGCCTTCAGGCGCGCGATCACGTCGTCCGCGCTCTCGCCCGACAGGCGGGCCCTCAGCGCCACGACCTGGTCGCGCAGCCGCGCCGCCCGCTCAAAGTCCATCTCGGCGGAGGCCTGGATCATGTCATCCTCAAGCGATCCCAAGAGCTTCGAGACCTCCTCCTTGGGAAGCTCCGCCAGCTCGGCGGCGACGGCGTCGGCGGCAGCCTCGCGCTCCTCGGGAGAAGGGGCGCCCTCGGAGCCCGCCGCCGTGAAGAACTCGCCGTCGACGCGCGACTTGTCTCCCAGGGTGCGGTTGGCCTCCTCGATGAAGCTGGCGACGTCCGTGATGGATTTCTGGATGGTCTGGGGCACGATGCCGTGCTCCGCGTTGAACGCCTCCTGGATGGCACGGCGGCGCGCCGTCTCGTCCATGGCCTCGCGCATGGAGTCCGTGATGCCGTCGGCATACATGATGACCTGGCCGTTGGCGTTGCGGGCGGCACGGCCCATCGTCTGGATGAGGCCCCTGCGATTGCGCAGGAACCCCTCCTTGTCGGCGTCCAGGATCGCCACGAGCGAGACCTCGGGGATGTCCAGGCCCTCGCGGAGCAGGTTGATGCCCACCAGCACGTCGATCTTGCCCAGGCGCAGGTCGCGAATGATCTCCACGCGGTCGAGCGTCGCCGTGTCGGAGTGCATGTAGTTGACGCGGACGCCCTCGTCAAGCAGGTGGTCCGTGAGGTCCTCCGCCATACGCTTCGTGAGCGTGGTCACGAGCACGCGCTCCCGGCGCTCGACGCGACCCCTGATCTCGTCCAGGAGGTCGTCTATCTGCCCGCGCACCGGCCGCACGTCGACCGTGGGGTCCAGAAGGCCCGTGGGACGGATCACCTGCTCGACCTCCTGCTGGCTCACGCGCTCCTCATAGTCGCCGGGCGTCGCCGAGACGTACAGGAACTGGCCCACCCGCTGCTCGAACTCGTCAAAGCGCAGGGGGCGGTTGTCCAGGGCCGAGGGCAGCCTGAAGCCGTGGTCCACGAGCGTGACCTTGCGCGAGCGGTCGCCCTCGTACATGCCGCGGATCTGCGGCACCGTGACGTGGCTCTCGTCGATGATGCAGAGCATGTCCTGGGGAAAGTAGTCGATGAGCGTGTAGGGTGGCTCGCCGGCCTGGCGACCGTCCATGTGTCGGGAGTAGTTCTCGATGCCCGAGCAGTACCCCATGGTCTCAAGCATCTCCAGGTCGTAGCCCGTGCGCTGTGAGAGGCGCTGCGCCTCCAGGACCATGTCGTTGGCCTTGAGCTCGGCCACCCGCGCCTCGAGCTCCTCCTCGATGGTCTTGATGGCATGCGTGACCTTGGGACGTTCGGTCACGTAATGGGAGGCGGGCCAGATGGGGATGGCGTCAAACTCGCGCACGACCTCGCCGGACACGCTGTCGATCTCGGCGATGAGCTCCACCTCGTCGCCAAAGAAGCTCACGCGCAGGGGGTTCTCAGCGTAGGGGGGAAACACGTCCACGGTGTCGCCCCGCACGCGGAAGGTGCCGCGCGCGAGGTCGTAGTCGTTGCGGTCGTATTGGATGTCGATGAGCTCCCGTATGAGGTCGTCGCGCTCGAGCGGCACCGCCTTGTCGACGTTGGGGGCCAGGCCGGCGTAGTCCTGGGGCGAGCCGATGCCATAGATGCAGCTCACCGAGGCGACGACGATCACGTCGCGTCGCGAGAGAAGGCTCGAGGTGGCCTGGTGGCGGAGCTTTTCGACCTCCTCGTTGATGGAGGCGTCCTTCTCGATGTAGGTGTCGGTCTGAGGGACGTATGCCTCGGGCTGATAGTAGTCGTAGTAGCTCACGAAGTAGACGACGGCGTTGTGGGGAAAGAGCTCCTTCATCTCGCTCGCCACCTGGGCGGCGAGCGTCTTGTTGGGCTCCATGATGAGCGTGGGGCGCTGAGTGGCCTCGATGGTCTTGGCCATGGAGAAGGTCTTGCCCGACCCGGTCACGCCCAGCAGCGTCTGATAGCGCAGGCCCCGCTCGATGCCCTCGGAGAGCTTGGCGATGGCCTGGGGCTGGTCGCCCGCCGGCTCAAAGCTCGAGACCACCTCCAGGCGCTCGTCGCCATGCTCAAGGCCAAAGCGCCTGAGCTCGGCGCCGACGCGCTCCTTTGCCTCTGCCGTGCCGGCGAGGGGCTCGTAGCTGATCGTGGTCCCGGCGTCATCCACAAACGTGCGCCGCTGCTGAGCTGACATGTCCCCCCTCATCGCAAAGTCGCGCCGCCTGAACGACCGCGCCGAGCTGTCCTTGCCCATTCTACCGCCGCCCGCTCGGGCGAGGGCGCGCGTCGCATGCCCGGCGCGCCGCGGGTCCGCGGGCGTCATGGGCCCTCGCCCGCGCGCGCGGTCTAGCCCACGCTCAGCCCGTCGGGATAGAGGGCCTTGTACTGCGCATAGGCCTGCCTGACGCGCACCAGGTAGGCGGCCGTCTCGGCGTACTGGATGTTGCCCGCCACGTCCCCTCCGCCCGACTGCCAGCTGCTCACGTTGCCGATGCCGGCGTTGTAGGCCGCGATGACCTCGTCCTGCGATGACAGGTGCCGGCTGAGGTAGCCCAGATACGCCGTGCCGTAGACGATGTTGGTGGTGGGGTCGGTAAGTCGCGTGGGGTCATACGCCGAGCCGCTCACCACGCCCAGCCTCACCATCTCCTGAGCCGTCGAGGGCATGAGCTGCATGAGGCCGACCGCCCCGGCAGACGACGTGACGCCGGCGTCCCAGTTGCTCTCGCACTTGATGACCGCGCACACGAGATACGGGTCAACCCCCTGCTCGGCGCTGGCCTGCTCTATGACGGAGGCGTGCCTCACCGGGTAGAACCAGTTGCGGACGAACTGGGCGGGGGCAAGCCCCACGACGACGTCCGTCGCAAAGGTCAGCAGACAGACGGCGAGCAGGGCGAGCAGGGGCACGACCCTGAACCAGCGAAAGAAGCGCGGTGCCCTGCCGTCAGCCACGATGTCATCGCTCCTTTGCCCACGCTCGGTCCTGATGGGCCTTCCACCATACGCGAACGTTCGACCTCAGTTCGTCGAGACTGCCGGAGTTCTCAATCACCACATCGGCGTGAGCACGCAAAAACTCGTCACTCGGCTGCAGGGCGCGGCGACGCTCAAAGTCCGCCAGATCCATGCCCCGGCCTCGCGCGCGGGCGCGACGCCGGTCGAGGGGACAGGTGACGCAGACGACCTCGTCAGCAAGAGGAAGCAGCCCCATGGCGCGGTCTAGCAGGGGAACCTCGACCACGACCACCCTGCTGCCCGTCTCTTCGAGCCGTGACAGGTCGCGGCGCAGGAGCGCGATGACGTACGGCAGCTCAAGCTCCTCCAAGAGCCGCGCCGTACGCTCGTCAACAAAGGCGCGCCGCGCGAGAAGGGAGCGGTCGAGTCGGCCCGTGCGCCCGTCCACGATGTCCGCGCCAAACGCGCGTGCGACGCTCTCAAGGCAGGAACTTTCCGGCTCAAGCGCCTCGCGCGAGAGGCGGTCCAGGTCAAGCCGGGCAGCCCCCAGCCGCTCGAGCTCCGTGGCGACAGTCGATTTTCCGGAGGCTATCCCTCCCGCAAGAAAGACCGTGTACATGAGCACCCCCTGCCGCAGCCCAGCCTGCCGTCCGCCAGCCGGGTCGCCCGCGGGCGCGACGACGCACGTCTCGCGACGCCGCCACCATCAGGTCAAAGAGGCGTCAGGCCCTGATCTCGAACTTCTGACGACACTGGGGGCAGGTGATTCGCACAAGCCCCTTGCCGCGCGGCACGCGGACGCGCTGGTGGCAGTTGGGGCAGGTCGCATGCTTGTACTGACGGCTCTCCTCAAGGGCCGCCCGGGGGTCACGCAGCCACACGCGCGCCGGGCCTATGCGGTCGCAGAAGCTCTCGTTCTCGTTGCGGCGCGCCGAGACGTTGGTGGACAGCGTCCTGAACGTCGCGTAGGCAAGCAGAAGGAGCAGGACGGCGGTAAGGGGGGCCCAGCGGCCAAAGAGGTTGACGAGGGCAAGAAGCGCGCTCAGCGCGAGGGCAGCCATGCCCAGCTCGTCCATGCCGTTGCGACCCCGCATGAAGTCGTTCGCCTTGTCCTGAAAGCTGCCCTTAGAAGTAGCCATGACCTCGTCCTTCCCAATGCCGCGGCGTAGCGCCGTCTCGCGAGCGCATCGATGTCGTATGTCACTGTAGCATGCCCAATGTCGCAGGGGTTCACACGCCGGCGGCCTGCATGCGATTATTTCTCACAACGTCTGCGCCTGCGCCGCCCCTGCGCCACGTGTCGCGGGGCACAAAGAAGGTGGGGCCGCTCGGCGGCGACCCCACCTCAGACGATCAACGTGTGTGCCTACTCGGCGTCGGCGGCCTCGTCCTTGGGCTCAGGGCTCTCCTCGGAGGCGTCCTCGCCCTCCAGGGGCTTAACCTCGACCTCATAGCCGAGGGTCTCAGCGGCGGCCTTCATGGAGAGGGAGATGCGGCGACGGTCGAGGTCAACCTCCATAACCTTCACCTGCATCTTGTCACCCACGCTGCACACCTGCGCAGGGACGTCCACGTGCTTGTTGGCCATCTCGGAGATGTGCACCAGGCCCTCCACGCCGTCGCCCAGGTCGACGAAGGCGCCGAAGGTGACGAGCTTGGTCACGACGCCCTCCACGATGGCGCCGGCAGGATACTTCTTGACCAGCGACTTCCAGGGGTCGTCCGTGGTCTGCTTGAGGCCCAGCGAGATGCGCTCGCGGTTAAGGTCGACGTCCAGGACCTGCACCTCGACCTCCTGGCCCTGCTTGACGACCTCGGAAGGATGGTTGACGTGATTCCAGGAGAGCTCGGAGATGTGGATGAGGCCGTCGATGCCGCCGAGGTCCACGAAGGCGCCAAAGTCCACGATGGAGGAGACGGTGCCCTTCAGGCGCATGCCCGGCTTGAGCTTGGAGAGAATCTCGGAGCGCTCGGCCTTGCGGGCCTCCTCGAGCACGGCACGGCGGGAGAGGACGACGTTGTTGCGGTTGCGATCCATCTCGATGACGCGCGCCTCGACGCGCGTGCCCAGATAGGCGTTGAGGTCCTTGACGCGGCGAAGGTCCACCAAGGACGCGGGAAGGAAGCCGCGCAGGCCGATGTCCAGGATGAGGCCGCCCTTGACGACCTCGATGACCTCGCCCTCGACGTTCTCGCCCGACTGGTACTTCTCCTCGACGCGCTTCCATGCGCGCTCGTACTCGGCGCGACGCTTGGAGAGGATCAGGCGACCCTCCTTGTCCTCCTTGGTGATGACCATGGCCTCGATCTGGTCACCCCTGGCGACGACGTCCTCGGGATTGGCGTCCTTGCGGATGGAGAGCTCATGCTGGGGGATGACGCCCTCGGACTTGTAGCCAATGTCAAGCAGGACCTCGTCATGCTCGATCTTGACGACGGTGCCCGTCACAAGATCGCCCTCGTCGAAGTTGGTAATGGTACCGTCGATGAGGTTGTTCATCTCCTCGTCGGAAACGTCATCTAGGGAGAAGATCGACGAGTTCTGAATCTCACTCAAAGGTGGACCCCTTTCAAAAGCGGGGCCCCGATCTACATGATCGCTGCCTAGGGCGCTCGGCGGTGCGCGTCGCGCAATTGGAAACTTACATGCTCTCGGGGGCCAACAGATACAGTCGCATGGCACCATGCACATGCATTGTTGAGAATAGCATTTCTCAGCGCGTCGTTTCAAGTTTTAGGGGAAAATCGCCGCAATGGGTACACTGGTCTGGTGCCCAGGCGACGAGGCCGCTCTTGACGATTGGAGGCGCCGTGATCAAAGCCGTCCTGTTCGATCTTGACGACACCCTCATCGACATCAACCTGGGCGCCTTCATGGCACGCTACCTTGCGGGCCAGGCACGCATCCTCTCGCGCGTGCTCAGGGTCGCGCCGCCTTTTGCCTACCTCGCCGTCGTCGAGGGCTACCTGAGGATCGACAGCTTTTCGCGCACGGACGACCTCACGAGCGAGCGGCTCTTCTTTCAGACCGTCTGCCGACGCGTGGGCCGTCCGCTGGACCTTGACGTGCTCGCGGAGCCGCTCGCGTACTACGACGCCGAGTACATCGACCGATTCAGGGGCGGCATCGTCCAGGCGGGACCGCGCGCGGGATCGCACGAGGCCATCGAGGCGGCGCGCTCCCTCGGCCTTGAGGTTGCGCTCGCCACCAACCCGGTCTTCTCGCTTGCCGTGGACAGGACGCGCATGCGCTGGGGCGAGATCGACCCCGCCGTATTCGCGGGCGTCTCCCACTGGGCCAACTCGCGCCGCTCCAAGCCGTGCGCACGCTACTACCAGGAGTTCGTGAGCTCACTGGGCCTCGTCCCCCAGGAGTGCCTCATGGTGGGCAACGACGCCGGCAGGGACTTTCCCCGGCCCGCCATCGGCATGCCGACGGCCTACGTGGGCCATGGGCGGCCCGGCAGGGGCGTCTTTCGCGGCAGCCTCCTCGAGCTGGCTCACCGCCTGCCCGAGCTCGTCGTATCCTTGAACGAACGAGAGGGCCGCGGCGCCGGTGGCCAGGCTTCGCCGTCGCGACCAACCGACTCTTACCACGACCGCACCCGGAGGTAGCCTTGGACCAGGCAAGCTATGCCAACCATTTGCTCATCCTGAGGGAGGAGCTCGTCTTGGCCCTTGGCTGCACGGAGCCCATCGCCGTCGCCCTTGCCGCGGCGCTCGCCCGCTCCGTCTTGGGGGTGGAGCCGGAGCGTCTCGAGGTCGCCTGCAGCGGCAGCATCATCAAGAACGTCAAGAGTGTGACGGTGCCCAACTCAGGGGGACTTCGCGGCATCGAGGCCGCCGCCATTCTCGGCGCCGTGGGAGGGGACGCGACGGCATCCCTCGAGGTGCTCAAGGGCGTCACGCCACAGGAGCTGCGTCGCACGAGGGAGCTCCTCGACCAACCCGGATACTGCAGCGTGACGCTTGAGGAGGGCGTGCCCAACCTCTACGTGCGCGTGGTGGCCCGGGCGGCGGGACACGAGGCCGTCGCGCGGATCGAGGAGCGTCATACCAACGTGACGGAGCTCTCTCTTGACGGCGGCGCGACGCGAGAGGCGGCCGCCTCACGTACGCCCGTGGGGTGTGAGGACTTGCCCGTCTCCTCCGCTGCGGGGCGGGCGGAGAGGGGCGCGCTCTCGCTTGCCTCCATCTGGGAATTCGCCCACGACGCGAGCCTGGCTGACGTGGACGAGCTCATCTCTGGCCAGTTGAGCTGCAATGACAATATCTCGCGCGCGGGGCTGAGCGGCAGCTGGGGCTCGAACATCGGCTCCACCCTCTTGGCGAGCAGATCCAACGACGTGTGCTGCCGAGCGCGAGCCGCGGCGGCGGCGGGCTCCGACGCTCGCATGAGCGGCTGCCCGCTGCCCGTCACCATCGTCTGCGGCAGCGGCAACCAGGGCATCACCTGCTCGGCTCCCGTCCTCGAGTACGCGCGCGAGCTGGGGGCAAGCCACGAGGCACTCGTGCGCGCCGTCGTGCTCTCGGACCTCACCGCCGTGCACGTGAAATACTACATCGGCGAGCTCTCCGCCTTCTGCGGGGCGGTGTGCGCCGCCTGCGGGGCGGGAGCGGGCATTGTCTACCTGCGCGGATGCACCTTCGACCAGTACGGGGCAACCGTCGTCAACACCCTGGCCAACGTGGGCGGCATCGTCTGCGACGGCGCCAAGCCCTCCTGCGCCGCCAAGGTGTCCGCCGCCGTGGACGCGGCCGTCCTCGCGGGCGACATGGCGTTCGCCGACAAGAGCTTCAAGGCGGGCGACGGGCTCGTCGGCGCTGACGCCGAGAGGACCATCCGCACCGTGGGCCGCGTGGGCCGCGTGGGCATGCGCCCCACCGACGTGGAGATCCTCAACATCATGATCGGCAAGACGGACGTGTAGGTCAGGGGCATGCGGGAAGACGGCCGTCCTTGCGTCGCGCTCCTTACGGGGCACCGGCCGAGGCGCCGTCCCCGTCAGCCGCCGTCCTGGCCGTCCGGCAGCTCGTCATGCCCGGCGCCCCTCTCTCCCTCGCCTTCCAGCTCGCGAAAGAGCGCGGCGCCGAAGGGGATGGCTATCGCGATGCTCATGAGATCTGCCACCGACTGGGAAAGCTGGACGCCCAGGAGCCCTAGGGTGCTCGACAGCAGCACGACGACGGGCCCGAGGACGATACCCATGCGCGCAAGGCCCACGAGCGTCGCCCGCCACATGCGACCAGTGGTCTGCAGCGAGAAGTTGATGATCATGGCGACGCCCGTGAGCGGCAGCGTCACCGACTGGAGCCGGAGGGTCAACGTCGCGATGCGGATGACGTCAGGATCATCGCGCAGCAGGGCCACAAGCTGAGGCGCCAGCGCGAACGTGACTACGCTGATCAGCGCGACGGCGGCAAGGGACATCCTGACGGCCACGCCGAAGCCCTCGCGCATGCGCTCGTAGTTGCGCGCGCCGTAGTTGTAGCCGCACACGGGCTGATAGCCCTGCCCGATGCCGATCTGGACGTAGTTGCCAAAGCTCACGATGCGACCGACGATGGCAATCGCCGCGAGCGCGGCGTCCCCGAAGGGACGAGCCGCACTGTTGAGCAGCGTCGTTGCAATCCCGGCGACGACCTGACGAGCCATCGAGGGAAAGCCGCCGTTTGCCATCTCGGCGAAGACGCCTCCGGTGACGCCGAAGGCGCGCCGCGAGAGGCGCACGAGGCCGCACGCCTGCAGGCCGGCGACGAGCAGAAAAAACGAGACGAGCTGGCAGATGATCGTCGCCAGGCCGGCGCCGGCGATGCCGAGACCAGCGCCAAAGATGAGCGCGGGAGCAAGGGCGACGTTGAGCAGCGCCCCCGAGACGAGCGCCACCATGGCGTAGCGCGCCTCCCCCATGAAACGCAGCTGCATGTTGAGGGTCAGGGAGGCTGCCATCCACGGCGCCCCGACGAGGATGAGCGAGACATAGGTGCGCGCGAAGGGCAGGATGGTGTCCGTGGACCCCGCGAGGCGACACAGCGGCTCGAGAAAGGCATGCCCGACCACGGCGAGCACAAACCCGCAAAAGAACGAGAGCACGAGGCCCGTCACGGCCATCGTGGCAGCGGCGTCCTCATCGCGGCTGCCCAGATAGCGGCTCATCGCATTGCCCGCTCCCTGGCCAAAGAAGAATCCTATGGCTTGGATGAGCGTCATGGTCACGAAGGCGACGCCGATGGCACCCTCGGCCGCAGTCGAGATGCGCCCTATGAAGTAGGCGTCGGCAAGGTTGTAGATCGTGGTCACGAGGTTCGAGACGATCGACGGCAGGGCCAGGGACATCACCAAGGGCCCCACCGGGCCCTCCGTCATCTGCCGAAACTTCTCGTCCGCCCCGCCCTCCGCCACGCCAACGCCTCCCACGGCTCGCCTCCCGCAGCGCCACCCCGCAGGCTGACAGAAAGTGTGACCCCCTCTCGCGAGCACGAAAAGCCAGGCGGCCCATTCTTGACGAGAGGGACACACTCCGCAGGCCCCTGAGGGCGCCGCGCGCTGCCGGCGAGGGCCAGGGCCGTATGGCTACCCCTCGAAGCCCTCGTCGCGCACGAGCGGACCGGCCTGGCCGTCTGCGGCGCTCGTCGCCAGCTCGTCACAGAGCTCGTTGAGCTGCGTGCCCGCATGACCGCGCACCCAGACCCAGCTGACCTCATGCGGGCGGGCGGCGGCAAGGAGGCGCCGCCAGAGGTCGGGATTCTTGACAGGCTGCTTGCTCGAGGTCGTCCATCCCCTCTTGACCCAGCCCCAGACCCAGCCCTTGGTCATCGCGTTGATGAGGTATTGGGAGTCGGAGTGCAGCTCGACGACGCAGGGCCTCGTGAGCGCCTCGAGGGCCGCGATGGCCGCAAGAAGCTCCATGCGGTTGTTGGTGGTGCGCGCGAACCCCTGGCTCAGCGTCCGACGGTGCTCCCTGCCCGCTGAGTCCACAAAGCGCAGGACGGCGCCGTAGCCGCCGGGGCCGGGGTTGCCCCGCGACGACCCGTCGGTCCAGACCTCCACCGACGCCGGGGACAGGGGGGCGGGGCCGCCCACCATGCCCGGGTGCGCGCTCGCAAACGCCTCCAGGCTCATGCCCGCCGCGTCGTTCTCTCCCGCCGCCACTACTTGGCCTCCGCCCACGTGGGACCATAGCTCACGTCGGCAATGAGCGGCACGCGCAGCTCGACCACGGATTCCATCGTCTCCTTGACCAGGGCCGAGAGGGTCTCGACCTCCGCCTGGGGCACCTCAAAGTCAAGCTCGTCGTGAATCTGGAGCACGAGCCGGGAGGCGAGGCCCTCCGCACGCAGGCGCTGCGCCACCTGGATCATCGCGATCTTGATGATGTCCGCCGCCGACCCCTGCATGGGGTGGTTCATCGCCGTGCGCTCCGCGAAGCTGCGAAGCTGGAAGTTGCGGCTGTTGATGTCGGGGGTGTGGCGGCGGCGCCCGTACATGGTCTGGGCGTAGCCCAGCGAGCGCGCCGTCTCGACGCTCGTGTCAAGGTAGCTGCGAACGCCGGGGTAGGCCTCAAAGTAGCGGTCGATCATCTCCTGGGCCTCTCCTCGGCCGATCTTGAGCGAGCTTGCGAGGCCGTATGCCTGCTGGCCGTACACGATGCCAAAGTTGACGGCTTTCGCGCGGCTCCTGAGCTGGGGCGTCACCTCCTCCATCGGCACGCCGAACACGCGCGCGGCCGTGGCGCGGTGAAAGTCGGCGCCCGAGTTGAAGGCCCCCACCAGATGCTCGTCGGCGGACAGGTGCGCGAGGAGCCTCAGCTCGATCTGGGAGTAGTCGCAGGCAAGGAACACGAATCCCTCGGGGACCGTGAAGGCGGTGCGCACGCGATGGCCCAGCTCCGACCTCGTGGGGATGTTCTGCAGGTTGGGGTCCGAGCTCGAGAGCCGCCCCGTGGCGGCCACGGTCTGGTTGAGCGTCGTGTGGATGCGCCCGTCCGACCTGATGTCCGCAGGCAGCGCGTCCAGGTAGGTGCTCTTGATCTTGGTGCGCTCGCGGTACTCAAGCACGGTCTGCACGCGCTCGTCCCTAAGCGCAAGGTCCTCGAGCGTCTTCGCGTTGGTGGAGTAGAAGCCCCTCTTGGTCTTCTTGAGGCCAAAGGTGGGCAGCCCCCACACGTCAAAGAGGACGTGCGAAAGCTGCTGTGGGGAGTCAAGGTTGAAGTCCTCCCCTGCGGCGCCCTTGATGGAGGCGACCATCTGGTCGATCTCGTGGCCAAGCTCGTCGGCCTGCCTCTTGAGGATGGCGCGGTCCACCGCAAGGCCCGTGCGCTCCATCTGCAGCAGCACCGGCAGCAGCGACATCTCGAGCCCGTGAAAGAGCTCCGTGGCGTCCTCGGCGGCGAGGGCGGCGTCGAGGGGATCGCGCAGCGAGCGAGCGAGCCAGGCGTCTATGGCCGCCTGCGGAAGCCCCTCGGCGGGCTCCGGCGCGGGCACGCCCAGCAGCTCCGCCGAAAGCTCGGCGGGAGCATAGGACGACCGGTCGCTTTCGCGCAGATAGGCGGCGACGCTCGTGTCAAAGATGCGCATGGGGTCAACGTCCCAGGCGTCGATGGCGGCGTCTTGGGCAGAGTCAAGGGGAAGGGCAAGGTGCAGCAGCGCCTTCACGTCCGCCGAGACCACCCTGCCGGACCGGACGAGGAGCTCGACGCCCTCGACGGCCTGCAACCCCGTGAGGCAGAGCAGGTCGTCGCCAGCGGCGGCCCACACGCGAGCGGGCGCGTCGGCGTCAAAGAGCGAGGTCTGCCCCCGTCGTCCCTCGGGGTCGTCCAGGGCGGCGCCCACCCAGGAGCCGGCCGCGACCGCCGACCTGAGTGCCTGGAAGGCCCTCTCGCCCGTGAGGGGCTCGGGCAAGGCGGGAGGGCCGGACGGGGCGGCGTCAGAGGAGCCCGCCTCGACGCCCGCGAGTCGGACGAGGCGCTTGGTGAGGCCGGTGAAGCCCAGGGCGCCGAAGGCGGCCGTCACCTCGGCGGGATCAAAGGTGGGAAAGCGCGCGTCAGAGAGCCGGACCTCTATGGGCGCGTCCGTCCGTATCGTGGCGACCTTGCGGCTGAGCAGGGCGTCGTCGATGTGGGCACGGAGGTTCTCGCCCATCTTGCCCTTGACCTCGTCGGCGTGCGCTATCACCTCGTCAAGCGACCCGTAGCGCACGATGAGGGCCGCCGCCTTCTTGGGCCCGATGCCCGGCACGCCGGGAATGTTGTCCGAGGAGTCGCCCTTGAGCCCGTAGAAGTCGGGCACGAGCTCGGGCGTGATGCCGTGATACAGGTCGTCGACGCTCTCCGGCGTCATGATGGCGACGTCGGAGACGCCCTTCCTGGTGGACACGATGCGCACGTGATCGGTGGCGAGCTGGTACATGTCGCGGTCGCCCGTGAAGAGGTACATGTCAAAGCCCGCGCGCTCCCCCTCGCGGGCGAGCGTGCCGAGGATGTCGTCGCCCTCCCAGCCCGGGCACTCCGCCACGGGCACGTCAAGCGTGCGCAAGAGGTCCTTGACCATGGGAAACTGCTCGTGCAGCGCATCGTCCATGGGCGGGCGCTGGGCCTTGTACTGAGGCAGCATGTCCATGCGGACCTGGGGCAGGCCCTTGTCAAAGGCGCAGATGACGCCATCGGGCCTGAAGGACTCCATGAGCTTCACGAACATGTTGAAGAAGCCGAAGAGCGCGTTGGTGGCGCGTCCGTCGGGGGCGCTCATGGGCTGGCGGATGGCGTGAAAGGCGCGGTGCATGAGCGAGTTGCCGTCGATCACGGCGATGGTGCGCGGGGCAGGCGTCTGGGCCTGCGTCTGCGTGGCCTCGGAGGGGGACTGGTCTGGCATTTGGATGCTCCTTGCTCGGGTCGGGGGGCGGGCGCGAGCGCGACCGTCCCAAGCCCATTGTACCCGCGGGCCAAAGCTGCGGCGGACGGGCAGGGAGTCTCCGGAAGGCGCACCCTGCCCCAGCCAACTGTTCAGAGCCCATCCGAGAGTGCAGCCCGCATCATTTCGGGCGAGTTCCGAACGACTTGGGCGAGGGGGACGGGGGCGCCCGTCCGGAAGACCTCCCAGGACATGGCTGGCTGCGTTACCAGGCCATCAAGAGAATGCATGCCCTTTGATGACATACATGGGCCAGCGGTTCTCCTAGGCTTAGGAAGAACTTGGAAAAGGAGGCCAAACATGCCAAGCGAGGCCATGCTTTGCGGAGGAGCCAGGAGACGGGGCATAGTGGGTACCGCGTCACTTTTAGTTTTGGGAATGCTCGCCATAGCGATGCCGATGTATGCCAGCTCCAGTGGCTTTCAAACCATAGGAACCATTTCAGGGCGCAGCCTTCCCGTCGCCATCGCCTTCGTGGCCTCCATCTTCCTCGTCTTCAGATGTCAGGCTGATGCAAGCACCCCCCAGTCGGCTAGGGCGAGAAAGGTTGCCTGGGTTTTCCTCATACTTCTTGTGGGTGCCCTCGTTGCGGTCGAGAGCCTGAGCTTCGTCCGCCTCATGCGAGACCCGGAACTTGTCTCCCGTCCTCCCATGCCGGATGCCCTGTTCGCAGAATGGGTCATCCAGGCGTCTTGCATCATCCTGCTCACTGGAATCTTAACGGGGCAAACGCAGGGCGGCGAAACGCCTGGGGAGAAGGGCGATCCGGGCAGAATCCGTGTGGTTCTCTCTTTGATTGCGCTCTCCACCGTCATGTGGCGGTTGTCCGGTGCCTTTGCCCCCACGACTGGGTGCGGTGGGTCCTGGTTGGGAAGCCTTCCCTGGGCCTTCCTGCTCGTTCTTCTAGCCGTACGCTTCGGCGGCTCCAGGATCTACGTTCCCGTCGGTGCCGCCAC
Organism: Olsenella sp. HMSC062G07; assembly: GCF_001811895.1. Taxonomy (NCBI): domain Bacteria; kingdom Bacillati; phylum Actinomycetota; class Coriobacteriia; order Coriobacteriales; family Atopobiaceae; genus Olsenella; species Olsenella sp. HMSC062G07. Next base: position 576,487 of record NZ_KV806951.1, on the reverse strand, counting down.
GGCACAGGCGTCGCTTCTCCTGACGAACCTCTGCATAAGAGCCCTACTCCAGCATGACATGGGCCAACACGCGCACGAGAGCTCCTCGCCCCTCATTGCCCTTTGCCTGCTGTCCGGCGCAATCGTACTTGAGCTGCTCTGCGTTGGCGTTCTTCGCAGGTACGGCTGCTGGGCAGGAGCCGGCATGACTATCAGCATGAAGGTCGCCTCATCGAGAGGCGAGGGAGAGACAGGCCTCGAAGCGATGGTTGCGAGGTTCTCTGACGTCATTGCCTCCCTCTACCCAAAGGCATCCCTTACTCCGCGTGAAGCCGAAGTCGTTTCGTTGACCCTCGTGGGAAAAACGAGTACGCAAATTGCGGAGCGCTTGTCGATTCGCCCCTCGAGCGTTTCGACATACAGGTCACGTGCCTATCGCAAGCTCCATGTCGAGAGCAAGGGCGAGCTTGCGGAAAGAGTCTCCGCCACACTCGCGTCAAAACCCGAGCGTAACGGGCAGGAGGAGCGTCCGGCACCACAATGGAAATGGACTCCCCAGGTCACGAGGCTGGGAGGAGTCCTCCTGCGATCCGCTCTTGTGTCAGGCTGCCTGGCCGGCCTCAAGCTCCTGCCCCCCACGTTCATTCTGGAGGGGCTCGCGACCGCGTCTTGGGTCGCCGCGTTCGCTCTTGGGCTCATCCTCTGCATCCGTCACATCGCACGCGCAATGCCAGCGGATCATTGGTCCCAAGCGGGTGGATTGGTCGCGTACGCGACGTCTGGTCTCGCCCTCTCACTCTCGCTTGTCGATTTCGTCTCTCAAGAGCTTGCAGCCGTTTCCCTCGTTGCGGTCGCACTTGCAGCAACGGCCCTCTTGGCTTGTCTCTCGGCCTGGCCAGAACGAGAGTCTCCCAAGACGCCAGCCCTGTTGATTGGCTTTGGCCTTCCGGGCGTCGTCGTCTCTCCCCTGGGCGGGGCAGTGGCCTTTCGTGGGGTCTCCCCAGATTATCTCATCCTTTGCTCGATGGTCCTCTCGGTGATCGCTGGCGTCACCACCTGGATTGGACAACGTTGGGAGCGCCACGAGACGGCAGCCGTCGGCATCGAAGGCGCAGGGAGGACGCTTGCGTACCTCAAGGGTCGTGGGCTGAACGACCTTCAGGCGCAGGTGGCATACCAGACCGCGCTTGGAATCACACCCACGCGCATCGCCAATGCGCTCAACATCTCCGTCTTGACTGTTTCTTCCTACAAGTCGCTCTCTTACAAAGCCCTTCAGGTGCACGGTATAGCGAAGCTCAGGCAGCTGTTGAGAGAGGAGGCCGGGCTGAATGTCTGAGTAAAAAAGCTCGCGTCATTGGCCGTGAGAGAGGAACTCGGCCGCGCGGCAGAGGTGATCTCGGGACGAGAACCGGCCGTAAATTGGAGGGAACAGCAACCGCCACGTAACCCGATCGTGCGTTTTCGTGTTGTCCTACGTTCACCGCTCAGTAACAATGATCAGATAGTGTAGTTTACGGAAGGAAGGTGGCGCCTCCGTTGCCGCAACGCCAATCCAGGACGCGACGCCACCGCATGAGGTAGCAGACGATTTGGGGGCAGCATGGGCAAGGACAGGGTTTCCAGGGAGTACGGCAGTCTGGTCTTTACCGACGCAGACATGCAGGACCGCCTGCCCAAGCCAAGCTACAAGGAGCTGCGTCGCACCATCGACGAGGGCAAGCCCATCGACCTGGGCATCGCCAACGAGGTGGCCCACGCCATGAAGGACTGGGCCCTCGAGCGCGGCGCCACCCACTTTACGCACTGGTTCCAGCCCCTCACGGGCATCACGTCCGAGAAGCACGACGCGTTCATAACCCCCAAGGACGACGGCACCGTGCTCATGACCTTCTCGGGCAAGGAGCTCGTCCAGGGCGAGCCCGACGCCTCGAGCTTTCCTTCCGGCGGCCTGCGCGCCACCTTCGAGGCGCGCGGCTACACCGTCTGGGACCCTATGAGCCCCGCCTTCATCAAGGACGAGGTCCTCTGCATCCCCACGGCCTTCATCAGCTACACCGGCGAGGCGCTCGACAAGAAGACGCCGCTGCTGCGCTCCGAGGTGGCCATCGAGAGGCAGGCCAAGCGCGTGCTCGCCCTCTTTGGCAAGAACCCCAGGCGCGTGGTCACCACGTGCGGTCCCGAGCAGGAGTACTTCCTCATCAAGGAGGAGGACTTCGAGGCGCGCCCCGACCTCATCCTCACCGGTCGCACGCTCTTTGGCTGCGAGCCCGCCAAGGGCCAGGAGCTTGAGGAGCACTACTTTGGCGCCATCCGTCCCACGGTCAACGCCTTCATGAAGGAGGTGGACGACGAGCTCTGGAAGCTGGGCGTGCCGGTGCGCACCAAGCACAACGAGGTCGCGCCCTGCCAGCACGAGCTCGCGCCCATCTTTGAGCAGGGCCCGCTCGCCATTGACGACAACCTGCTGACCATGGAGAAGCTCAAGCTCCTGGCGACCCGCCACGGACTTGCCTGCCTCGAGCACGAGAGGCCCTTCGACTACGTCAACGGCTCGGGCAAGCACGACAACTGGTCGCTCTCGGCAGACGGCGAGAACCTCCTGGAGCCCGGCGACGACCCCGAGGACAACCTGCAGTTCCTCGTCATCCTCGCCTGCCTCGTGGCAGCCGTTGACGAACACGCCGACCTGCTGCGCGCCTCCGTCGCCTCCGCGGGCAACGACCACCGCCTCGGCGCCAACGAGGCGCCCCCCGCCATCGTCTCGGTCTTTCTGGGCGACGCCCTGACGCCCGTCGTCGGCGCGCTCATCAAGAAGGAGCACACCGAGAGCGCCAATCGCGAGGAGATCGACCTGGGCGTGCCGGCGCTGCCCAACGTCCTGCGCGACAACACCGACCGCAACCGCACCTCGCCCTTCGCCTTCACGGGCAACAAGTTCGAGTTCCGCATGTGCGGCAGCCAGCAGAACCTCTCCGACCCCAACGTCGTGCTCAACACCGCGGTCGCCGAGCAGCTTGACCGCTTCTGCTCCTACGTGGCCGATCGCTCCGACGAAGACTTCCAGGTCGTCGCCATGCGCTTCGTGCGTCACAGCTTTCGCGACCATCGGCGAGTGCTCTTTGACGGCAACGGCTACTCCGACGACTGGGAGAAGGAGGCCGAGCGGCGCGGGCTGCCCAACCTCAAGAGCACAGCCGACGCCCTGCCCTGCATGGTCACGCCCGAGAACATCGCCCTGTTCGAGAAGTACGACGTGCTCTCCGAGAACGAGTCGCGCGCCCGCTACGCCGCCGCGTCGGAGCAGTACGCCAAGCTGCTCAACATCGAGGCGAACACCATGAGCTACATGGTGCGTCACATGTACCTGCCGGCCCTCATCGACTATTCCGGTGACCTCGCGACCGCCATCGCCACGAAGAGGGAGATCGGCATCGTCGGCACGGCGGAGCAGGAGCTCGCGCAGCTCATCACCAACGGCATCGACGAGATCTACGCGACGGTGGGCGAGCTGGAGGCCAAGAACGCCAAGGCCCGCGCGGTCGAGGGCTG
>NZ_KV806951.1:520370-572856 GCF_001811895.1 Olsenella sp. HMSC062G07 | reverse complement strand
GCGGAGCAGGACCTCTACTACCACGACGAGGTCATGCCCGTCATGAGGCGCCTGCGCGCCTCCGTCGACGCCATGGAGAAGGTCTGCGGCCACGACTGGTGGCCCGTGCCCAGCTACAACAGGATGCTGTTCTGGGTCTGAGGGCCCCTTGGCGGCCTGCGCCCGTCAGCGGTTTTCTCGGGTGGATGCCGGGGATGCTCGGCGCCCCCCGGCCAAAGTGTGCGTTGCGAAGGCTAGCTTCTGCGTCTATCCAGGATTCGATTATCAAGTCCCGTCCAAACGTACACGTTGAGACGGGACGCCCCGCTACAGCCCCACGAAGGCCCTCACGCCGATAAGGACGAGGACGATGCCGCCCGTCACCTCGGCGCGCTCTCCCAGGAGGCAGCCGAGTCGCCTCCCGATGACGAGGGTGACGACGCAGCAGGCGAACGTGGTGAGGCCGATGACGCTCACCGCAACGGGCAGGCTCACGACCTGCGCGCGCAGCGAGATGCCCACGGCAAAGGCGTCGATCGCGGTGGCGACGGCTTGGAACGTGAGCTGGGCCAGCGAGAGGTGCCGCACCGAGCCGTCCTCGTTGAGGCCGTTGGGGCACTCGGTTTCGCTGCGCAGCGCCTGCGTCCCCTCTTTGATCATGTTGCCGCCGATGACCAGGAGGATGACGAGCGTCACGACGCCGGAGTACCTCTCGATGAGCTCGGCGGCCATGCCCCCCAGCAGGTAGCCTCCCAGGGGCATGAGCGCCTCAAACGCGCCAAAGAAGAGGGGCATCAGCATAAGCCGCCGCCGGCTCTCGTGGGCGTACGCGAAGGAGTTCGAGACGGTGACGGCGAAGGCGTCGGCAGAGAGCGCCAGGCCAAGAACGACGATGTCAGCAGGACTCATGTCCCTTCCAAGGTCGATATGGTGCCACGGATGCGGCCGCAAGACAGCCAGACCATGGTACCCGAGACGAGCGGACGGCTGGCGCACGCCACCAACAAGCAGAAATCGACTACCCTAGACCTGCCGTCCCTTTGAATCGAGGTCCGCATGCCCGCCATCATCACCCATCACCTCTTTGGGGAGGAGGCCTCCCTCCTCCTGCCCGCCCAGCTCCTCTCCACCGAGGGGGAGAAGCTCGCCTTCCTCCTGGGAAACCAAGGTCCCGACCCCTTCTTCTTCCGAATCAGGGCACTGCCTCCCACGGTCGCCTCCTGCCATGAGCTTGGCAACCGCATGCACGAGGGGCAGGTCTTTGAGGCCTTCTCGAGCCTGCGGGAGGGAGTCGGGCATCTCCGCGCCGCCGACACCTGCGTGGGACGCGCCTTCGTGCTTGGCCTTTTGGCCCACTATCTGCTCGACAGCACCGCCCATCCCTTCGTCTACGCCCAGGAGAACGCCATCTGCGGCGCGGGCGTGGGGCTCGAGGACGCCCACGGGCAGGTCCATGCCCTCATCGAGAGCGACATCGACGTCTGGATGCTCAGGGAGCTGCGCGGACGCGCCGTCGCCGAGGCGACCGCGGCGGGCATGCTCGCCCGAACGAGGCAGATAGGCCAGGTGGCGAGCGCGCTTCTCTCGCAGACGGCGCTCGAGGTCTTTGGCATCGAGCTCAGCGCCAGCGAGTATGCCCGCTGCGTGGATGACTGCGAGTTCGTGTACGCCGCCATCGAGCCGGCGGGCTCGCCCCGCTCTCGCGCGCTCACGGCGCTCGAGCGCGCGGGCAGACGCTTCTCGCTGCTCGACGCCCTGGCGCACGCCCCCGCGAGGGACGACGACTGCCCTGCGGCAAACCTGGCCAGGCGCCCTTGGGCCGACCCTACCACGGGCGAGGTCAGCACCAGGAGCTTTCCCGACCTCTTTCAGGAGGCCCTTGACGCGTGGGGCGGCCTTTCCGAGGCGTACGTGCGAAGTGACGCCGACGCCCTCGGGGCGCGCCTGCGTCAGCGCAACTACAACGGCGAGCTGATGGGCTAGGGCTGCCGGCGTGCTCGGGTCGGCGCACCCGACGCCGCGCTGGCACGGCGGGCGTGTCGGCCACGCCCGAGACCGCACGGCCCCTGCCTGGCGAGGCGCCTTGTGCCTAGCGAGGAGCCTCGCCCGTTGACAGGATGCGCTCAAGAGCGGCCTCGTCGAGCACCGGCACGCCCAGCTGCCGGGCCTTCGTGAGCTTGGAGCCCGCCGCCTCGCCCGCCACCACGAAGCTCGTCCTCTTCGAGACGGACCCTGACACCTTGGCGCCCAGGGCCTTGAGCAGATCGCCTGCCTCCGCACGACTGTGCCTCTCCAGCGCGCCCGTGAGCACGAACGTCAGGCCGGCCAGCGCCTGGGGGCGCTCAGGCCCCCTGCCGAACGACTCGTCCTCAAGGACCACCCCCGCCTGCCGCAGGCGCTCCACGACGGCGACGTTCTTGGGGAGCGAGAAGAACTCGCGCACCGAGGCGGCGATCTTGGGACCGATGCCCTCCACCTGCGAGATGTCATCCTCGCTCGCCGCCATGAGCGCCTGCACGGAGCCAAAGCGCGCCGCGAGCGCCGCGGCGACGTTGGCTCCCACATGGCGGATGCCCAGCCCGAAGAGGACCTTTGCGAGGCCCGCGCGCTTGGACGCCTCGACCTCGGTCATGACCTTGCCGGCGATGGTGGCTCCCACGAGGATGGGGTCGCCCTTGCGATGGTCCTTGGAGCTCGTCTCGTAGCTGCGGCCCGTCTCGACGCCGGCGAGCGTGGGCTCGTCGAGGCGGTCGTAGTAGTCCGCCACGTCCGTGAGAAGCCCCTGCTCGACCATGCGAGAGACGATCTCCTCCCCCAGCCCGTCGATGTCCATGGCAGGACGGCTCCCCCAGTGGATGAGCCGCTCGACGGCCTGGGCGGGACAGTCGATCGACACGCAGCGAACGGCCACCTCGCCCTCCTCGCGCACGACGGGACTCCCGCAGGCGGGACAGGCGTCCGGCATGTCCCACAGGGGCCTGGCCTCATGGGCCCGGGCCTCGTCGCCCTCGACGACGGGACCGACGACCTCGGGAATCACGTCGCCCGCCTTATGGACCACGATGACGTCGCCCTCGCGGACGTCCTTGCGGCGCACCTCGTCGATGTTATGGAGCGTCGCCCGCGCGATCGTGGAGCCGGCGACCACCACCGGGTCAAACTCGGCGACGGGCGTGAGCACGCCGGTGCGACCAACCTGCACGCGAATCTCGCGCAGCACGGTGCGCCTCTCCTCCGGGGGAAACTTGAAGGCGACGGACCAGCGCGGCGCCCGCGCCGTAAAGCCCAGCGCCTGCTGGGCGGCAAAGGAGTCTACCTTGACCACGACGCCGTCGATGTCGTAGTCAAGGTCCTCGCGATGGGCGAGGGCCTGCTCGCAGAAGGCGTGCACCTCGGCGGAGCTTGCCACGCGGCGGGCGTGGGGGTTTACCGAGAAGCCGCACGCGCGCAGCCACGAGAGGAAGTCCCACTGCGTGCGCACGGACAGGGTCGCCTCGTCGGCGACGGCATAGATGAAGGTCCTGAGGTCGCGCAGCCTGGTGATGCCGGCCTCCTTCTGCCTGAGGCTGCCGGCGGCGGCGTTGCGGGGGTTGGCAAAGGGCGGCCGTCCGGCGGCGTCATTCTGCTCGTTGAGTCGGACGAAGCTCGTCTTGGGCATGTAGACCTCGCCGCGGACCTCGACCTCCCAACCCAGGCCGCCGCCTTCGACGGCACCAAGGCCCGCGCGCGCCAGCGCCCGGGGAACGTCCTTGATCGTGAGCGCGTTCGCCGTCACGTTCTCGCCGGTCGTGCCGTCGCCGCGGGTGGCGGCGCGCAGCAGCTGGCCGTCACGATACGTGAGGGCGATGCCCAGGCCGTCGATCTTGAGCTCGCAGGTGTAAGCCACGGGGCGCTCGGCCGTGGCGACCAGGGCCTCGTCCGTGCGCGCGAGCCACTCGTCAAGCTCGCCGAGGTCCATGGCGTCGTCGATGGAGTACATGCGCCTGGCGTGGCGCACGGGCTCGAACTGCGCCGACACGTAGCCGCCCACGCGCTGGGTGTAGCTATCGGGCGAGACGAGCTCGGGGTGCGCCGCCTCGAGGGCCTTGAGCTCCTGGAGGTGACGGTCAAAGTCGGCGTCCGACATCTCGGGGTCGTCAAGGGCGTAGTAGGCGAAGGCGGCGTGGGACAGGATCCGGTTGAGCTCGGCGGCACGGACGGCGGGGGCGGCGTCGCGCCGGGGCGCCGCGGGCGTCCGGACCTCGTCCGTGGACAGGGGGCCGTCCTCCCCGTCACGCAAGGGCAGCTGCGCATCATCTGACATGGAACCCCGCCTTCCGGTTGCCGTCTGGTCACATGGGTCATTATGCCATGGGCTCGCGGCGACGACGGCGTGGTCACGCCTGGCTCATCGATGCCCGACGCGACGGGATGTCGCGCCACGATGACGTTCGACGCCGTGACGCCCGGCAGGATGACGCTCGCCCCAGGGATGACGCCCACGTCTCTCTCTTTGTCTGAAACTCTTTGTCTGAAATATACCGCGTAGGGGTATAGTACTGACGACATGACATACCCTACTTGGGTATATGAACCATTCGATGTGGGAGGCATATCATGGACGCCCAGACCGAGGCCCACCCCGCCTGCGCCGGCCGCGACCACAAGCACACGCCGCGGTCGCAGGAGCTCAAGCGCACGACCGTCAACCGTCTCAACCGGGCCATCGGGCAGCTGGGGGGCGTCAAGGCCATGATCGAGGAGGACCGCTACTGCGGAGACGTCCTCACCCAGCTGGCGGCCGCCAACAGTGCCGTCAGAGCCGTGTCCCGGATGCTGCTCAAGGATCACCTCGAGACCTGCGTGGTCGAGCAGATCCAGGAAGGCAACACCGCGGTCATCGACGAGGTCATGACGCTTCTCAGGAAGTTCGGCGCCTGATGGCGGGCGTGGCGAAGGGAGGTCGCACCATGGCACGCACCGCTCCCGTCAGGGAGACCTTTGACGTCACGGGCATGACCTGCGCCGCCTGCCAGGCGCGCGTGCAGAAGGTCGCCTCTCAGGTCGCGGGCGTCACGAGCGCACGCGTCAACCTGCTCAAAAACTCGATGGACGTGGCGTATGACGGCAGCCCCGCCACCGTCCAGGCCGTCATCGACGCCGTCGGCAAGGCGGGCTACGGAGCCGCGCCGCGCGGGCCCCTCCCGCCCGCGCAGGCGTGCTCGCAGGACGCTCGGCCCTCCCCCGAGGCGGGAGCCTTCGTCGACCCCGCTATCAGCGCCAACAAGGCCACGCGTGCCGGGCTCCGTCAGCTCGTCTGGTCGTCCGTCTTTGCCCTCCCGCTCTTCTACGTCGCCATGGGCCCCATGTTCGGCTGGCCGCTCCCCTTCCGACTGGGAGCCCCGGAGGGGCTGGGAGTGCGCGCCCTCGTCCAGCTCCTGCTGAGCGCCCCCATCCTGCTGGTGAACCACAGGACCTTCTCGCGGGGCTTCTCGTCCCTCCGGCAGGGGGCGCCCAACATGGACTCGCTCATAGCCATAGGATCGTCCGCGAGCTTTGCCTACAGCCTCGTCACCTTGGGGCAGATGCTCTGGGCCTACGGGTCGGGACGGCCCGAGGAGGTCATGGGCCTTATGCGCTTCCTGTACTTTGACTCGGCCGGCATGATCTTGGCCCTCGTCGCCCTGGGCAAGTACTTCGAGGCGCGTGCCAAGGGCAAGACCACGAGCGCCATCAGCGCCCTCATGGACCTTACGCCCAAGACAGCCACCGTGCTCAAGGACGGCAGGGAGACCCAGGTGCGCGCCGAGGATCTCAGGGTGGGTGACCGCGTCGTCGTGCGTGCCGGCGAGTCCATGCCCGCCGACGGCGTCGTCGCGCAGGGCAACGCGTCAGTGGACGAGTCCGCCCTGTCGGGCGAGCCTATACCCGTCGAGAAGGCGCCCGGCAGCCCCGTGACGGCGGCGACCGTCTTGCAGCGCGGCTGGATCGGCGTGGACGTCACCGCCGTCGGCGCGGACACGACCCTGGCCGCCATCATCCGTCTTGTGGACGAGGCCACGAGCTCCAAGGCGCCCATCGAGCGGAGGGCCGACCGCGTCGCCGGCGTCTTCGTGCCCATGGTGCTCGGCCTTGCGGCCCTCACCTTCCTCACGTGGTGCGTCATCGGCGGTCCCGACAGGCTCTCCGCCGCCTTCGAACATGCGGTCGCGGTCCTCGTCATCTCGTGCCCCTGCGCCCTGGGGCTGGCGACGCCCACGGCCATCATGGTGGGCACCGAGCGCGGCGCGCGCTACGGCATTCTCATCAAGAGCGCCGAGGCCCTCGAGGCCGCCGGCTCCCTTGATGCCGTCGTCTTTGACAAGACGGGCACCCTCACGGAGGGCGCGCCGCGCGTCGTCTCGCTTGACGTGGCGCCCAGCGTCACCGAGGACGATCTGCTCCGCCTGGCCGGCGCCCTCGAGCGCAAAAGCGAGCATCCGCTCGCGGAGGCCATCTGTGCCTGCGTGGACGAGCGCGGCGTGCAGGTCTCGGACAATGTCAGCTCCTTTGAGCAGGTCGCGGGCGGGGGCGTCCGCGCCCGGGTGGACGGGGGCGTCGTGGTCGTGGGCAACGAGCGTCTCATGGGCGAGGAGGGCGTCTCGCTGGGAGAGCTTCGTCAGCTGGCACAGCGGGCCGCCGCCCAGGCGCAGACGCCGCTCTTCGTGGCCAAGGACGGGGTCGTCCAGGGCCTCATCTCGGTCGCCGACCGCCTTCGTCCCAGCGCGCGGCCCACGGTGGAGCGCCTGCGTCGTCAGAGGATACGCACCGTTCTGCTGACGGGTGACCAGAGGCGCGCGGCCGAGGTCATCGGACGCGCCGTCGGCGTCGACGAGGTCATTGCCGACGTGCTCCCCGCCGACAAGGAGCGCCACGTTCGTGCGCTTCAGGAGGGTGGCCACCGGGTCGCCATGGTGGGCGACGGCATCAACGACGCCCCCGCCCTCGCCCGGGCGGACGTTGGCATGGCCGTCGGGGCGGGGACCGACATTGCCATCTCCAGCGCCGACATCGTCCTCATGCGCTCCGACCCCGCTGACGTCGCGAGCGCCATCGAGCTCTCCCGAGCCACCCTGCGCGACATTCGTCAGAACCTGTTCTGGGCCCTGCTCTACAACTGCGCGTGCATTCCCGTGGCCATGGGCGTCCTGTCCCCATGGGGCGTCACGGTCAGTCCCATGGTCGGCGCCGCCGCAATGGGGCTCTCGTCCGTGTTCGTGGTGACCAACGCGCTCAGGCTCTTTGGGTGGCACCCCTCGGTGGCCCGCGAGGCGACGCCCCCCGATCTTTCTTCCTCCTTTGCCCACGAAAGCTCACGGCGGGAACCCGCCGCGACCATCAAGAAGGGAACGAGCGACATGACGACCAAGACCATCAACATTGAGGGCATGATGTGCGCACACTGCGCGGCTCACGTGACCGAGGCGCTGGAAGGCCTCAAGGACGTCAGGGACGTCCGCGTGTCCCTCGAAGACGGACAAGCCACGCTCGACGCCGGCCCGCTCGTCTCAAACGAGCGCCTGCAAAAGGCCGTCGAGGCCGCCGGCTACACGGTGACGGGCATCCGCTGAGCGGTCGTGCTCGAAAGCGCGGATGGCACGCGGCGAACCGGGCGCAGCGTCGACCTCGGGACGTCGCGTGCCCGTGCGCTAAGCTGAGGCTGACGGCAGGCGCGAGCGGATGGGGGCACCATGGACGACGCGATGGCGCGAGACGCGCACGGACTCACCGAGGTGGAGTTTCTTGCCGGCTATCGGCCCAAGGACTACCCTCGCCCCTCCCTTACGGCAGACGTCTGCGTGTTCAGGCGCACGCCCCAAGGCGCCACGCACCTGCTCCTCATACGGCGGGGCGGCCATCCCTGCCTGGGCAGGTGGGCCACCCCCGGCGGCTTCTGCAACCCCGACGAGTCCGCCGACCACTGCGCCGCGCGCGAGCTTGCGGAGGAGACGGGCGTCGCGAATCTGGACCTTGAGCCCCTCGCGCTCTACAGCGCGCCCGGTCGGGACCCGCGCGGGTGGGTGGTCTCGTACGCGTTCGTGGCCTGGGTCGATGAGGACGTCACCGTGCGCGCGGGCGACGACGCCGAGCGCGCCGTCTGGTTTGGCCTTGACGCCCGACGCCGGGAAGACGTCGTCACGCTGGCGCTCAGCGCGGGTGACGTGCGGCTCTCCTTGGAGGTTCGCGAGACCCGCGCGCCCCTCACGGGGCGCCGTCGCGCCCAGGTGCTACGGCAGGAGGGACTCGCCTTTGACCACGCGCGCATCGTGGCCGACGCCTGGCTCCTGCTGCGCGACGCCGGTCGCCTCTAGAGGACGGGACCTCACGAGCCCGCCTGCCAAGCGGCACGTGAGGTCAAACGGCACATGAGGCGCACGACCTAGAGCACCTCGACGCCCGCCTCCTCGCAGCGCGTCACGAAGTCAAGAGAGAGTCCCCCGTCCGAGACGACGCAGTCCACATCAGTGATGTCGCAGATGGGAAAGGTGCTGCGCTTGCCCTCCTTCGTCGAGTCGATGAGCACGACCGTCTCGTCCGCCCGTTCCACGCAGCTCGCCTTGAACACGGCCTCGTCACCGGAGCCGCAGGTGAAGCCGCCGCGGTTCTCATAGCTTGTCACGCCCAGAAAGAGCTGGTCAAACGCGAGGGAGCCAAGGTTCTTGACCGCCCGGGCACCCGTGACGCTCATGGACTGCCGGTTGAGCTCGCCTCCCACCACGTAGGTGGTGACCTGGTCGAGGTTGGCGAGCTCCATGGCGACGGTGAGCGAGTTGGTGAACACGAGCAGGCGCTGGTTGGGCAGGGCCGTGGCAAGCGCCGTCGTCGTCGTGCCGGAGTCGATGAAGATCGTGGTGTCCGGGCGGACGAGCTCGATGGCCTTGAGCGCGATGTCGTTCTTCTTTGCGACGTTTCGCGCCTTGCGGTGCGCAAGCAAGTCGTCCGTGCCCACCGCATAGTCCACGGAGCGCGCGCCCCCGTAGACGCGAATGATGCTGCGCTGCTGGTCAAGGACCTTGAGGTCGGTGCGCAAGGTCATCTCGCTCACGTCGGGAAGCTCCTTCTTCAGCTGGGCAAAGACGATGCTTCCCTCGCGGTTCACCAGGTCGACGATCTTATCCCTACGCTCGGCCATGTCCATATGATTTACTCGCTCTCTCATTTTTGAAACAACAGCGTCTCTAGCATACCCGCCCTTGAACGCGCCGTCACATAAAAACGGCGAGCGTGCCGTTCGCACGCTCGCCGCCTGTGTGACCTTGGGAGACCCTGGTTGGCATGCCGTCAGTCAGGGTCCGCTTTGACGCCCTCGACCGTGCCCGCTTTCGCTCCCGTCTACTTTTGCACCCAGTTGTCAAGCAGATAGCGCTCGGCCTTTGGGCTCCACAGCCCCTTGTGGGCGTCAACGATGTCCGCGAGCTCACCGTAGCGGGCGTCCTCCCCCGCCTTGGAGCGCAGGTCGTCCAGGGCTATGAGCGGCATCTCGATGTGCGTGTAGATGAGCTTCTTGCCGCCGGGAATCTTGGGAAGGTTGAGCGTGGTCTCGGGGGCCGCGTCAAGGCCGCCCACGTGCGTGACCATGACGGCGGGGTCAATACGACCTGCCGCCGTGAGCTCGAGAGACTCGATCTCGTCCGCCGTGTTGCCGCCCGTGGTGCCCATCACGTGCTGCGAGCCGTAGTGGACCTCGTAGAAGTTGATAGGCGCCTGGAAGTTCTTGTCGGTGGGGCCGGCAAAGAAGTTGAGGCAGCCGTCACGGCCCAGGATGAGGCTCGACTGGGTGACGACGGCGGCGACGGGAGCGTAGCACAGGACGTCATCGTAGCCCTCCCCGCCCGTGATCTCACGCAGGGTCGCCACGGGGTCGTCCACGACGCCGGTGTTGACAAAGTGCAGCTCGATGCCCTCGTCCCTCAGGACCTCCTCGGGCGGGAAGAGTCGCTCGGCGCGGTCGAGGCGCTCCTGGTTGATGTCGGCCACCACCACGAGGCCCGGCCTGCGGTCGCAGTGCAGCGCATAGGTGAGGGCGCCGAGACCCATGGGGCCGGCCCCCGCGTTGATGCAGAGCCTGCCGCCCTCGCGGATGCCCATGTCGTGGGTGTAGACACCCATGCGGGTGTGATAGGCGGCATGGAACGCGCCGATGGAGCAGCTCATGGGCTCGGCGAGAGACGCCTGGTAGTAGGCCTCGCCCTCGTAGACGAGGAAGCAGTCCGTGGCAAAGACCTCCTGCGGGAGGATGCAGTAGGTGGCATCGCCGCCGCAGAACTCGTAGGAGTAGCCCGGAGAGTCCATGGATCCCTTGTAGTTGAGGGCGGGCTGGATCGTGAACTTCTGGCCCGGCTTGTACGTGTCGGCATACTTGGCGCCCACCTCGACGATGTCGCCGGCAAACTCGTGGCCGGTGATGGCGGGATGCTCGGCCACGTCGGCGTGGACGCGCTTGTGCTCGGGACCCAGGATCGCCATCTTGTACGTTGACATGCAGATGGAGTCCGTCACCACCTTCACGAGCATCTCGTCGTCCTTGATCGGGGGAAGCTCGAACTCGTCGATCCTGATGTCATATGCTGCGTGGAGACGTGCTGCCTTGGCCTTCATGATGCCCCTTTCGTTTACGTGCGTTGACTGGAACGTCCTCGTGCGCCGCAGGGAGGCGCGCGTCACGCTAAAGCTCCTCTACGGTCACCTTGCCGGCCAGGTCGTCCACGAGCGAGCGGGGGGCCGCCTGGGTTCCCGACTGCATGACGTTGGCGGCGCCCGTCGCCACGCCCAGACGCGCGGTCTCCTCGATCGAGAGGCCCGCCTGCTGCGCCACCGCGACGGCCGCCACGACGGAGTCCCCGGCGCCGACGGTCGAGCCCACCGGCACCTTGGGCGCGCGCGCCCTGACGGTGCGCTCGGGCGTCACGAAGAGCGCCCCCTCTCCCCCCAGTGAGACGACGACGCGCCGCGCGCCCTTGTCCATGAGCTCATGTGCCGCGGCCACTATGGAGGCGGTGTCGGGAAGGTCGCAGCCGACGAGGTCCGCGAGCTCATGGTCGTTGGGCTTGATGAGGGCCGGGCCCGCCGCGATGCCCGCCGCGAGGACCTCCCCGTCTGCGTCGAGAAAGGCCTGGGCGCCCGCCTCTGAGATGGCCTGAATCCAGCGGGCGTAGGTGTCGGTGGGCGCACCCTTGGGCAGGCTGCCCGCCAGGACGACGACGTCGCCGGCGTCGAGGTCGGCGAGGAGGAGGTCAAGCAGGGCCTCAAGGTCCTCGGACGTCACCAGGGGGCCCGGTTCGTTAATGTCCGTGTTGGTATGCCTTGCCTTGTCCACCACCTTGAGGTTGGTGCGCGTCTCCCCCTTGGGCGTGACATGGACGAGGTCGATGCCAAGCTGGCCGACCATGTCTGCGATGCGGCTTCCCGTGGAGCCCGCCAGCAGCGCGTAGGCCTTGGAGCTGCCGCCCAGTTCCTTGATGACCTTGGAGACGTTGATGCCCTTGCCGCCGGCGTCGATCCTGACGTCGGAGATGCGGTTGACCGCATCGACGGCGAACCCATCAACCTGGACCGTCTTGTCAAGGGCCGGATTGAGACAAACCGTGCGAATCATGCTAAACCCCCCGATTCCGTGACCGCGCCCAAGGTCCTGCCCCCTGGGCGCTTGCAGCCTAATACGATGACGGGACGTCTGATGAAACACGTAGCTTTTGTTTCAACAGTAACTTCATAGTAATAACGTTAGCTCTCTTGTCAATATAGGCTGATTATTTCGTAAAATAATCGCCTTTACTACCGATTAACCTGTTTTTTCGACCGTTCACCGCTTGCATCTGTACAGTTTTGTTTTGTTGAAACCAAAAAGTATATTGTGCATTCAACAACAGTTATGTTGTGCCGACTGTTTTTTCAACGAGTGTGACAGCAGGTACCCGTAGGAGAGAGGGAAGGGGAACGCAATGGCAACGGCACGAGAGAAGGTGGCACGGTTCGGTAAGTTCTTATCGGGCATGGTCATGCCAAACATCGGCGCCTTCATCGCCTGGGGCTTCTTGACAGCCCTGTTCATCGAGACGGGTTGGATACCCAACGAGCAGCTGGCGACCGTCGTCGGGCCCATGCTCAAGTACTTCATCCCCGTGCTCATCGCCGGCCAGGGCGGCTACGCCGTCGCCGGCAACCGCGGCAGGGTCATCGGCGGCATCGCCGTGTTCGGCGCCATCATGGGCAGCGACTACACCATGCTCATGGGCGCCATGCTCATGGGGCCCTTGGCCGGCCTAATCATCAAGAAGTGGGACGAGTGGGCTGACGGCTGGAAGCCCGAGGGCCTTGAGATGCTCGTCGACAACTTCTCGCTCGGCCTCATCGGCCTTGGCCTCGCCATCATCGGCTTCTTCGGCATCGGCCCCTTCATGGGCGCCATCCTCGTCGTGCTGCAGGCCGGCGTCCAGGCCCTTGTCAACCTTGGCCTGATGCCCCTGCTCGCCATCTTCATCGAGCCCGCCAAGGTGCTCTTCCTCAACAACGCCATCGGTAACGGCATCTTCGTTCCCATCGGCACCGAGCAGGTCAAGTCCGTCGGCGAGTCCATCATGTTCATGCTGGAGTCCAATCCCGGGCCTGGCGTCGGCATGCTTCTTGCCTATGCCGTGCTCTGCCGTGACAAGGACACGAAGCAGTCCGCGCCGGGCGCCATCATCATCCAGTTCCTGGGCGGCATCCACGAGATCTACTTCCCGTACGTGCTCATGAACCCTCGCGTCATCATTGGCCCCATCGCCGGCAACATCGTCGCGATCCTGTTCTCGGTCATCTTTGGGCTCGGCCTCGTCGGTCCCGCCTCGCCCGGCTCCATCATCGCGTTCATCTCCATGTCGCCCAAGAGCCAGGTCCTGCTCATCCTCGTGGACGTCGTCCTCGCCGCCGCGGTCTCCTTCTTCGTGTCGGCACCCTTTGTCCGCAGCTACGTCGCCGTCGGGTCCGACGATGACGTTGACGGCCAGGGGACCATCGACGCAGGGTCCGCCGTTGACCCCACCGCAGGCGCGGCGAGCGCCGTCTCGAAGATCGTCTTTGCCTGCGACGCCGGCATGGGGTCTTCCGCCATGGGCGCGACGCGCTTCTTCCGGCGCGTCAAGGAGATCCGCCCCGACATCAAGGTCGAGCATGCCTCCGTGGACGAGATTCCCTCCGACGCCGACGTCATCGTCTGCCAGAAGATGCTCGCCGAGCGGGCTCGCAAGGCCGCCCCTCAGACCGCGCAGTTCGTCGTCATCGGCAACTTTATGAACGACCCCGCGCTCGACGCCCTGCAGACCCAGCTCACCACCAACGTGCAGATGCAGCACGCCGCCGTCGCGGCCACCAACGCCGCGTCGGCAGCCATCGAGGGCGCCGGCGGAAAGACCGCCTGGAACATCGGCGCCGCTGACGTCTCTCTTGGCAACGTCGCCACCGACAGGGAATCTGCCATCCGCGCCTGCGGGGCGATGCTCGTCAAGCGCGGCTACGTGGACGCGGCCTATGTTGACGCCATGGTCGAGCGCGACCGCGAGGTGAGCGTCTACATCGGCAACGGCGTCGCCATCCCGCACGGCACCAACGAGGCGAAGAGGCACGTCAAGTCCACGGGCGTCGTCGCGATGCAGTTTCCTGAGGGCATTGACTTCAACGGCGAGAAGGCCTACGTGCTCTTTGGCATCGCCGGCAAGGGAGACGAACATCTGCAGGTTCTCGCCAAGATCGCCGATGCGCTGTCCGACGAGACGCGTGCCGACAAGCTCCGCACCGTCACGGACGTGACGTCATTCCTCAAGGTCCTGGGGTAATAAGGCCCTAGGGCAGCAAGGCCCTGGGGTGGCGAAGGCGCAGGGCGTGGTCCTTCCGGGACTGGGCGCCGAACCAGTCCCGGATCGATCTCAGGTCGGTCCCGATCCAGCGAACGTCACGCCGCAAGAAAGCGCCACGCTGCAAGAAAGCGTCGCGCGGCAAGAAAGCACCACGCTGCAAGAAAGCATTACGCTGCAAGAAAGCACCACGCCAGAGCTAATAACTGATGGGCACCCTTGCACTCTGCGGTACCCCATACGGGAGCGGCCAGTGGAAAGACCACGAGCCGCTCCCGTCTTTGCGCTGCTTGCCACGTTGCACTTTTCGGCGCGAAACGGCGCGGCGCAAAATGTCTACCAAGCCCGTCAGCAGTCTGGAGACGACAGCGAAAACCGACCCGAGAACGACTCCGGAGTCAGTCCGGGAAGCGAGCCGGAAATCAACCCGGGGACTGCCCCTTGGCAAGCCGCCCCTTGGCAAGCTGCCTCTGGGCGACGGTCGCTACTCGGCAGGCTGAAGAATACCTCTGAGACCACAATCCAGGAGATTATCAGTGACCAAAACGGGGCTGTCCTGTCACTAATTTTGCGTTTCCCCAGGATTCGCAAAATTAGTGACAGGACGCAGCGCTTCTGGTCATTAAATTCTGAACGCTGATACACCCGGCCCTCTGGGCACCCGGTCCCCTGGGCACCTGGGCACATAACAACCCGGCGTCCGCACCTCTCGTTAGCCAAAACACGACGGACATATCAAAATATCGCTGAAATTGGCCGCATTTTGTAATGTATGTCGTGTTTTGGCTAAGGCGTCCCATACGACCACGCTGAGCTCATCCGTAATGCCTGGAGTATCCTAGGCGCATGAGGCCCGACCAAACGAGGCCCCGGCCCGGGAGATCCCGGCCCAAAATGCCCTAACCCCTGCAACCCCCGGCCGGAAGGCTCCCCCCAGCCGGAAGGCTCCCCCAATCCGAGAGGCACCTATGCAATCCCCCGACAACCCCAGCGCCACGTCGCCCGCCGACGGCCTCCTTCGCAAGATCTTTGGCAGCCACCACAGCGGACAGCGAGGCGGTCTTGACATCCTCAAGTTCATCGGCCCCGGCTTTCTCGTGACCGTGGGCTTCATCGACCCGGGCAACTGGGCCAGCAACATGGCCGCAGGCTCAGCGTTTGGCTACTCCCTGCTCTGGGTGGTTACCCTATCCACCGTCATGCTCATCGTCCTGCAGCACAATGCCGCGCACCTGGGCATCGCCACCGGCCTGTGCATGAGCGAGGCCGCGACGCGCCACCTCCCCCGCTGGGTCTCGCGACCCGTGCTCCTCACGGCCGTGCTCGCGACCCTGGCAACCACCATGGCTGAGGTGCTGGGCGGTGCCATCGCCCTCAACATGCTCGTTGGTCTCGACCTGCGCCTGGGCGCCGTCCTCGTGGGGGCTGCGTCGCTCTCCCTGCTGCTGACCAACTCCTACCAGCACGTCGAGCGCTGGATCATCGGCTTCGTGTCGCTCATCGGCATCTCGTTCCTCATAGAGCTGGCCTTCGTCAAGGTGAGCTGGGTGCCGGCCGCCGCCGGATGGGTGGTCCCCACCCTGCCCGGCGGGTCCATGCCCATCGTCATGAGCGTCCTGGGCGCCGTCGTTATGCCGCACAACCTCTTTTTGCACTCCGAGATCATCCAAAGTCGCCACTTTGAGACCAAGGGGGACGACGCCATCAGGGAGCGCATGGACTACGAGTTCACCGACACCCTGTTCTCCATGATCGTGGGCTGGGCCATCAACTCCGCCATGGTCATCCTTGCCGCCGCCACATTCTTCCAGCACGGCATCCTCGTGGACGACCTCGCCCAGGCGGCGTCGGTGCTTGCTCCCATGGTCGGCCCCGCGGCGAGCCTCATCTTTGCCCTGGCCCTGCTCATGGCGGGACTCAGCTCTTCCGTCACCGCCGGCATGGCGGCGGGCACCATCACGGCAGGCATGTCGGGCGAGCCGTACGACATCCACGACCGTCACTCGTCGCTCGGCGTCATAGCCACCTTCGTGCTGGCGGTTGTCGTCATCTTCTTCGTGCGGGACGCCTTTGAGGGGCTCGTCTGGTCGCAGGCGCTGCTGTCCGTACAGCTGCCCGTCACGATAGTGCTGCTCATCTGGCTCACCTCGTCGCATCGGGTCATGGGACGCTATGCCAACGGACCCTCCCTCAAGCTGGTCCTGTGGGCCATCGCGGCCATCGTCATCGCCCTCAATGTGATGCTGCTGCTCAACGTGTAGGGCGCATCGTGGCGCACCGTCGCACGCGAGCAGCCAAAGGGAGACGAGCCAGCCCCCCAGGCCACACGCGAGCGCGCTAGGCCTCGAGCCCAAACGTGATCCGCCCGTCGTCACAGCATGCCCAGACCTTGCCCCCCAGGGCATCGACGGCGGCCTTCACGACGGCCAGCCCGATGCCGTGCCCTCCCTGATAGGCACGCGACCCGTCCAGCCTGAAGAAGCGTCGGAACAGCTCGGGATGCGAGCCCGGCGCCATGCCCGGCGCCTCGTTCGAGAGCAGAACTCGCGCGCGTCCCTGGCCGGCGGCGCACACGGCAAAGCGTACCTCGGAGCCCTCGGGCGAGTGCTTGAACGCATTGTCCAGAAGGATCGAGACCACCTGGGCGAGCATGCCCGCGTCAGCCCGACAGCGCACGTCAGGCGCGATGTCGCACACGAGGGGCCTTCCGGACGCCAGCGACACCGACTCAAACTCCTCGGCAAGGCTCAGCGAGAGGGCCGAGACGTCCACGTCTTCCAGGGAGAGGGCGCCTGCCCCCTCGTCCGCCTTGGCCAGCGTCAGCAGCTTGTTGGTGAGCTCCTCCAGACGCTGCACCTGATGCTGGATGCTGCGCGTCCAGTCGCTCTCGCCCGACTCGATCTCGATCACGTCCGTCGCCGACCGTATGATCGAGATGGGCGTCCTCAGCTCATGGCTCGCGTCGGTCACGAAACGCCGCTGGCTGGCGCGGGCCTCCTCAAACGGCTTGGTCGCCGAGCGCGCGAACGGCACGATGACGGCGGCAAAGGCGGCCAGGCCCAGGAGCCCCATGATGACGCTGGCTTGCAGGAAGTCATAGAAGTACTTGAGGTCATCCTGGATGTACAGGAAGATGATCATGGTCCCGTCGGCCATGGGGACTCGTCTAAAGCGGTAGCTTCCCATGATGCCGCTTGGCACGTCGGATTTTAGCGCGGCGGAGGCCATGGCGTGCGCGGACGCGTCGTCAACCGACGCGATGCTGCTGAGGTCGCTGTCAAGCTGCTCCCCCTCGGGCGAGAACGTGACGGTGAAGTAGCGGGCGTCATAGGGCATCTCCTGCAGCGCCTCCACGGTGATGTCGGGCACCTCGTCCCCACCGGAGCCCATTATGGTGTAGCCGCGCAGGTCGCCTCCGGCCACCTCGATGAGGTTGAGGACCAAATCCACGTTACGGCACATGTTGTGCCAGCTCATGAGGTTCACGCCAAGCAGCACCAGCGCCAGCACGACTGTCGTCGCGAGCATCGCCACCAGGGTGATGTCCCGACGCATGCGGCGTACGTCGCTCGCCGGACGACCCCTCAACAGGGCTGCGAGCCTACCCGCGCTCACTGCGCACTCCCCTGGCGTCTTTTTTGCCCCGCGACGCGGTCGACGTGGACCCTTCAAGCTCAAGGCGATAGCCCAGGCCACGCTCCGCTGAGATCTTGACCCTCGAGCCGACCTTGCGAACCTTCTTGCGCAGGTTGGAGATGTTCACCCACAGCGCGCTGGACTCCGTGTCAGACAGCAGACCCCAGACGTCACGGCGCAGCTGATCGATGCCTGTCAGCCCGTCTCCGTGGGCAAGGAGCAGGACCATGACCTTCAGCTCGTTGGCCGTCAGGCACACGTGTGCGTCGCCGCACGTCAGCTGGGAGTTCCTCTCGTCAAGCGTCAGGTCGCCAAAGCTCAGTCGAGGCCTGACAGACCCGGGGCTCGTCCGCGTGAGCGCCCGTATGCGCGCCAGCAGCTCCTTGGCCGAGAAGGGTTTCACCAGATAGTCGTTGGCACCGGCGTCCAGGCCGCGGACCCGGTCGTCAATGTCGGCCCGTGCCGTCAGCAGCAGCACGGGCACGTCATCGCCGCGCTGGCGCAGGGTGCGCAACACGGCCAAGCCGTCCGCTTTGGGCATCATGATATCCAGTATGACCAGGTCATAACCCCTGCAGTCAAGCTGGTAGAGGGCATCCTCCCCGTCGAGGGCCACGTCAACCTCATAGCCCGCGTGATCCATGATGGCCGCGAGGGCCTGCGAGAGCTCCCTCTCGTCATCCGCGAGCAGCAGTCGCATCGCGCCTCCCCGCCGTCTTGCTCCACACCGTCGTACTCCCCACTGCCCTGCCCCCGTCACGTTGCTTCCGTTGCCGAAGGTCTCGCTAAAGACATCGTAGCGCGTCGGTCATCGGCGCCTTGGCGCGAGCCAGCGCCAAAGGTTCGCCTTAGGCAGCATCCGTACCGTGGCCCCAACGCGTGAGGGCCCCACGCGCGAGGGTCCCATCACGCCCCCCCCGCTCGGGATAGCCTTTCGCTCGGGGGCAGACGCACGACCCGCCGACGTACCCGCCCGCTCAAGGCGGCCTGAGGCCGCCGCCAAAGGAGGGATCGACATGCCGAGCATGACCATGAAGACTCGTGACGCAGCCGCCGCAACGCCGGCCACGGCCATGGCCACGACCACGACCGCGACTCCCGTCGCCGCGCACGCACCGTGCCCCGGGCTGTGGGGCGGCACGAACACGCTGCTCGAGAGCGTGTGGTGGACGGCCGTGGCACGCCCCGACACGCCGGCGTTTCGCAGCTTTGGGACGCCCGCCATGAGCTACTCCGAGCTCTGGGACCTGTCCGGCGTCATTGCCGACGCCATTGCCGGCGTGCGGGACGACCGCCTGCCCGTGATCGTGCTGGGCGCCAAGTCTGCCACCACCGTCGCGGCGTTTCTCGCCTGCCTGCGGAGCGGCCACGCTTACGTCCCCGTGGACGTGTCCACGCCCGCCAGCCGCATCGAGGATGTCGCCTCGCAGCTGTCCTGCGGAAACGCCGAGGGCCGACTCCCCCTGATGGTGGTCACGGCCCCCGACGCGCCTGCCGTCACGGGAGCCGTCACCGTGGACGTCTCCTCCTGTCGCGTCTCGCCCCGTCTTGAAGACGCGGGCGGGCCGGGCGGCACGGCTGCGGGTCCCTCGGCCCCTCTCCTGTCGGACGCCGAGCGTCTCGGATGGGTCTGGGGCGACGAGACCCAGTACGTCATCTTCACCTCGGGGTCCACCGGAAAGCCCAAGGGCATCGAGGTGTCGGCGGAGGACGTGGGCAACTTTGCCGCGTGGATGGACGCGTTTCCCGTGGTGCGCGAGGGGTCAAAGACCTTTATCGACCAGGCCTGCTACTCCTTTGACCTCTCGGTGTACGAGCTCGTCGGCGCGCTCACGACCGGCGGTTGCCTCTATGCGCTCTCTGTCGATGCGGCACGCGACTACGCCCGGCTCTTTGAGGAGCTTGCCGACTCCGACGCCCACGTGTGGGTGTCCACGCCGCCCTTCGCCGACCTCTGCCTGGCGGACAAGGCGTTCTCACGTGAGCTCCTGCCCCATCTGGGGCTCTTCCTCTTCTGCGGCGACACCCTGCGGCACCGCACCGCAGACGCCCTTCTTCGGCGTTTTTCGGGAGCCCGCGTGGCCAACACCTACGGTCCCACCGAGTCGACCGTCGCCGTCACCTATTGCGAGATTGACGAGCGAACGCTCTCGTCTGACGCCGCGCTGCCCGTTGGCGTCGCTCGTCCCGGCACGGAGCTGCGCGTGCTGCGCACGGACGGTCCCGACGGCCCTCTTGGCGAGCCCTGTGCCACGGGAGAGACGGGAGAGATCGTCATCGTGGGCGACACCGTCGCCAAGGGCTACTTCAACGACTCCGCCAAGACCGCCTTCGCCTTTGGCGAGGCCATGCTTGCCGACGGCCGGCGCGTGCGCAGCTTCCGCACGGGCGACCTCGGCCACCTGGACGAGGACGGCATGCTCCACTACGAGGGACGCATGGGGTCGCTCGTGAAGGTCAACGGGTTTCGCGTGGAGCTTGGCGACGTGGAGAACCACCTGGCCTCCCTCGACGGCATCAAGGTTGCCGTCGTCGTCCCCATCATCAGGAAGGGGCGCGTCTCGCTGCTGCGCGCCTTCGTGGTCCTCGACCACGCGACGCCCCGACAGGCCGACACGCCGCAGGCCATTCGCGAGCGCCTCGGCCGGCGCATCCCGTCATACATGGTGCCGCGCTCCGTGAGGGTCATCGACCACATGCCCCTCACGGCCAACGCCAAGATTGACCGCAAGCTCCTGATGGTGAGCTGAGAGGCGCGCGCCCATGTCGTTCTACATCGACCCCAGCTTCTTCGTCCTGCTCGTGCCCCTCTTTGCGGGCGCGGCCTTCCTCGGCCTGCGCGAGAGGTCCCTCAGGCGCTACGGCTTCGTGACGTCCCTCCTCATGCTGGGCCTACTGTTTGCGCGCACGCCCGCCCAGGCCGCCTATGCCGCCGGCTACCTGGCCCTGGTTGCGGCGACGTCCCAGTGGCTCCTGCGCGACCCCGGCAGCAACCCGCGCTTCCGTGCGAGCCTTGCCGTTGTCATCGCCCCGCTCGTGGTCTGCAAGGTCAGCGGCGTCTTCGGTGCTGACCTCATGGGCTTCGTGGGTATCTCGTATCTCACCTTCAGGGCGGTCCAGGTGCTCGTGGAGACCCACGACGGCCTCGTGGCCTCCCTGAGCGTCCTTGACCACCTGTATTTTCTGACGTTCTTTCCTACCTTCGTCTCGGGG
The DNA here is from genome assembly GCF_001811895.1 of Olsenella sp. HMSC062G07. NCBI lineage: Bacteria > Bacillati > Actinomycetota > Coriobacteriia > Coriobacteriales > Atopobiaceae > Olsenella > Olsenella sp. HMSC062G07. Next base: position 552,178 of record NZ_KV806951.1, on the reverse strand, counting down.
CCCATCGACCGGAGCCGCCGCTTCGTACAAGACGTCAGGCGCATCCTCCCGCGCGACGAGTACGCGGGCCTCTTGGCCAAGGGCATCCTGCTCGTGCTGCTGGGCATGGTCTACAAGATCGTCCTGGCGGCGCTTGCCAAGAGGTACTACATTCCCGTGCCGCTTCTTGCTCCGGCGGGTGACATCTGGTGGCGGCTGCTCATCCAGCTCAAGATATGCGGTGCGTACGGGCTGTATCTCTTCTTTGACTTTGCGGGCTACTCCCTGATGGCCCAAGGCATCAGCTACGTCCTGGGCGTCAGGACGCCCCGTAACTTCAGGGCGCCCTTCCTGGCGACGAGCATGGCTGACTTCTGGAGGCGCTGGCACATCACGCTTTCGTCGTGGCTGCGCGATTTCGTGTTCATGCGCCTGGCGCGCCGTCTCATGAGGCGTCATCGCACGCTGGGCCGCCTGCGCGCCTCGCAGCTCGCGCTGGTCGCCAACATGCTGCTCATGGGGCTGTGGCACGGCATCACGGTAAATTACGTGCTCTACGGCCTGTTCCATGGCGTCATCCTGGCGCTTGAGCGAAGCTGGGAGAAGACGTCCCTGTTCAAGCGCTGTCGTTACCAGGCGTGGTACCGCCTGTGCTCCTGGGCCGTGACCATGATGCTGGTGTTCGTGAGCCTTGCCCTCTTCTCGGGCCAGGTCTCCCTGCTCGTGAGAGGGGCATGAGATGGGACGATCCCCTGACGCGCCAGCGGCGGCGAGGGCAAAGGCAGCTGCGGGGACGGAGCTGTCTCGCCGAGCCTTCCTGGGCGCCACGCTCGGCGGCCTTGCAACCCTGGGGCTGGGCCTGGCCGCCGCCGGCCACGTGATAAATCCCGACCGGCAGGGGTGGGCGGCAGATGACTCGCTCGTCTATGACTACGTCGTGGACACGCTCAAGTTCGGCGCCATCGACTGGGTTGTCAGCACCATGTCGCCATATGCGCGCCTGGCGCTGGGGTCGTCGGAATTCTATGTGTCATCCCAGCTCGTACCCCAGGTGCCGCCCAACGTGTTTGGGCTGAGCAACTGCGGCGTGGACCTCACCTACGTCGGGGAGGCCTACGACCAGTGCCTCTGGCACGCCATCGCGGCGGGCGCGTACGGCAATCGCGTGCGCAACCGTGAGGCCCTGCTCTTTCTCTCGCCCCAGTGGTTCTTCAAGAACCCCGACGCCAACAACAAGTTCAGCCAGCGCTTCTCGTACGAGCTCTATCGCGCCTTCGCGCGAAACGCGAGCGTCTCGCGCGACTCAAAGCGCTACGTACGTCGCCGGGCGGAGTCGTTTGGCATCGCCTCGACCCTGCTGTCGGCGGCGGCGGATGACGGGGTCCTGGGCATGCTCGACGACCTCACGTATCACCAGGCCGAGCAGCTCAAGATCGAGAGGGGCCTCCCCCTGTTTGCCTCCCGTGCCTTTGCCAAGAGTGACGCGCGCCTCGCGGGCGTGGACACCGGCGAGCCCGATTGGGCGGCCCTGCTCGCCCAAGGCGACCTGGACGGCGCCGCAGCATGCACCAACAACCCCCTTGGGGTCAACGATGACTTCTGGACCCGCAACGGCTGGCAGATGTTTGAGCTCAACCAACGGTTCAATGACGCCGACAGCGAGTACGGCGACTTTTCCTGCGCTCTGGACGTCATGCTGGAATGCGGCCTGAAGCCCCTCGTGGTGCTTCAGCCCATGCATGGGGCCTGGTTTGACCACCAGAAGGTGCCCGCTGACGCGCGCAGGGTCTGGTACGACAGAATCATCCATATCTGCGATGACCACGGCATCGCCTATGCGGACTTCTCGCCCTGCGAGTACGAGCGCTACTTTTGGTCTGACACCGTCCATCCCGGCTGGCGTGGATGGGTGCGCATCGAGAGCGCCATCTTTCACTTCCTCAACGGTCGGGATGATGACTTCGTGGGCGGTGCCGGCTTTGGCGGCGTGACGGGAACGGGACTTCAGACGCTCAGGGGGGTGACGCTCCCATGAGATCTGCGGAGGAGGGCGCCGTCGGTGCGGAAGGCCGGGCGAGCCGCCGAGGGTCGGGCGCCAGGCGGTCGGACCGCAGGGGGTCGGGCGCGACGTTTACGCCGCTTGCCGATGGCAGGCGGGCCATCCTGGCGTTTGGGGAAGCCCATCCGATCCTGGTCTGCCTGGGGGCCTACCTTGCGGTCATCTCCATGGGTGTGCTGCTCGTCTGGTTCGTGTTCTTCTCGGGCCTCAGCGCGCCCGCAGGCCTCATCTACGCGGGCTTCTAGACAAGTCTGGCCGTGCGCGCGGGCCGGTCGCGTCGCCCGGCGCACGGGCCGAACAGGCCGGTGCGCCGTTTGACCTACTGGCGCGCATCGGACGCCGTAGCCAGAACACGACATTCGTTACAAAAAACGGCAAAATTCGACAATGTTTTGATACGTTCGTCGTGTTCTGGCTAACGAAGGCGAGGGCGTCGCGACACGGGGGGCGCTATGGCGCTGGTTGACGCGACATGATTCCCGCCGGCGGCGCGAATCGGGCAGCTCGGTGCGGGCACCGGGGCCCTCACCGGGCTTCGAGCCGGGACCCGCACCGAATACCACGACAGAGGCGCAATGCTAATGACCGGAAACTCTCAATTTGGGCACTATTTTTTTGAATCCTGGGGAAACGCAACATTACTGACAAAAAGCTCGCGTTGATGTCATTAATAATTCCTGGATTGCAGCTGCAGCTGTAGCCCCCGGCTGCCGGGAAACCGACCCCTGGGCTGCAGCTGCAGCTGCGGCGGCGGCCTTCGGGCTGCCGGGACCGTCCCTATGCCAGCAGTCTGCGCCCCAGCGCCCCTCGCACGATCGCGGAGCAGTACAGATACGTGACGAGCAGGTACCCCCCATAGACCACGACGACGATGCCGACGGCGAGCGACACGGGAACGAGGGGCGAGACGCCAAGGGCCGAGAACAGGTTGCGGTTCATGACCCAGATGACGCAGGCCGTATGGCAGAGCGCAAGCGCCAGCGGCACCAGGAAGTACAGGAGCGTCTGGGTGCGCACGCTTCCCAGAACCTGCCTCCTTGTGCAGCCGAGCTGCGCGAGCGTGCGATAGCGCCCCACCGAGTCGACCGTGGACGAGAGCTGCTGCACGGCCAGCACGGACCCCGCCGACACGAGCAGGACGAATCCCAGGTAGAGCGCGAGGAAGGTGATGAGCATCTTGAAGCCGAGCGCCTCCGTGCGCGTGGAGTTGGCCGAGACCGCGAAGCTCAGCGGCCAACATCCCATGCCATAGTCATACCCCTCTCGAAGGTCCTCCTCGGAAGGCGGGAGAGCCTCGGCAAACGCCTTCTCCATGAGCGCCTCCGCCTGGTCGGCATCGACGCCGTCCGCATATCGCACGTTGAGCATGCTCATGTCGGGCAGGCCCCTGATGGCGCGCAATGCGTCGATGACGTCGTCGGGCACGATGAGGACGCACTGCACGTCGGGCAGCTGCGTCACCCGAAGCACCTGGCGCACGAGCTGGCGCGACGACCTGAGCTCGACGCCCCCCACGCGCAGCGTCCCCCCGTAGGACGAGACCGCCTCGGACAGGCCCTTGGTGAGGTCAAGGCAGTTGTCCACGGCGTAGGTGCCCGCAGGCAGCGTCACCGGAGGATGACCCGACAGGGCGCGCGTGGCGTTGAGCTGGCTCACGCCGATGACGGAGACGCCGTAGCGCAGGAGGGTGGCGTCCTTGTACAGCGCCGAAGACTCGACGTCGTAGCCCACCGTCTGTGCCAGCTTACCCCCCGTGAGGTCGGGATCCGACCATATGTCCACCTGGGCGCTCTGGCCCACCAGCTCGCGCCAGGTGGCGGAGCGAGTCGCAAAGTAATCCGCCGCGCTCCAGTTTGAGGCGTCAAGCCGCTCGCGCGTGTTCTGGGCCTTGTCAGCCTTGTCACTGTACTGGTCGAGGTCGGCAAAATGAAACATGGACGCGACGATGGAGTGGTCAAACTGCGTCCCTTCCTCGAGGGCCGAGGAGAGCACCGAGGATACGCCCATGCCCACCGAGAACGACGTGACGCCAAAGAAGAGCAGCACGCACACGATCCAGAGCGAGACGAAGGCCGTGTTGATGCGAGAGGCGAGCTGGCGCATCGTGAACGGTGACAGCTCCCTCAGATAGAGGCCGCGCGTGCGTCGCACGATGCCGACGACAAGGCCCGCCACCGAGGACACGAACAGCAGGGAGCCCACGAGCATGAGCGCCGTCGCGGCGGAGAACTTGGCGTCACCCACGTCCAAGAGGCCGTTGAGGGCCAGCAGCCTGTAGGCGTACGCCAACAGCGCGACGCTCACCACGAAGCACAGCGCCGAGGGCAGCACCCCGCGCACGCCCACGCGCTCTGACGCGCTGCGAGCGGACAGGAGCGTCGCCAGCCGGCAGCGACTCACCTCGATGACGTTGAGGACGCCCACCACGACGAATATGACGACAAAACACAGGACGGTGCGGCCGAGCGCGGTCGATGACAGCACGAAGCGGTAGGAGGAGAGGTCAAGCGAGAACATCGACATGCTCGCAAAGCACAGGAGCTGCGAGAGCACGACGCCCAGGGCGAGGCCCGCCGCGAGCGAAAAGAGTCCCACGAGAGCGGTCTCAAGAAGGACGATGCCCGCAACCTGGCGCGCCTTCATGCCCAGCAGGAGGTAGGTGCCAAGCTCATGCTTGCGGCGACGAAGGATGAAGCGGTTGGAGTACGCCACCAGAAAGCCGAGCACGCACGCCACGGCCACCGAGAAGAAGGCCATCACGCGGTCGATGGTGGCGACCATGTCCGACCTGCCCGCGTTGACGTCGGTCATGAGGCGCTGGTCGGCGATGGAGTTGAAGGCATAGAACACCATGACGCCCAGCAGGAGCGTCACAAAGTAGATGGTGTAGTCCCGGGCGCTGCGGCGCACGTTTCTGACGGCGAGCCTAGCCAACATGGGACACACCCCCGCCCAGGAACGACACGACCTCCATGATGCGCCCAAAGTATCCCTTGCGGTCGTCGGTGCCGCAGACCACCTCGTTAAAGAGCGTCCCATCCTTGATGAAGACCGTGCGCTGCGAGAAGGACGCCGCGTAGGCGTCGTGTGTCACCATCATGATCGTCGCGCCGGCGTTGCGATGGATCTTCTCGAGCGTCTCCAGGAGCACCCGGGCACTCTTGGAGTCGAGCGACCCCGTGGGCTCGTCGGCGAGGATGAGCGAGGGGGCGCCCACCACGGCGCGCGCCGCGGCGACGCGCTGCCGCTGGCCGCCCGACATCTGGTGGGGATACTTGTCGAGCACGTCCATGACGCCCAGGCGCTCGGCGACCACGCGCACGCGCGGGCCGATCTCCACGGGACGCGTCCCCTTGATGGTGAGCGCGAGCGCCACGTTCTCAAAGCCCGTGAGCGTCTCGACGAGGTTGGCGTCCTGGAAGATGAACCCCAGGCGCTCCCGACGAAAGCGCGCGAGCTCCCTGCCCCTGAGCCTCGTCACGTCCTCGCCGCCAAGGCGGATGCTCCCCGACGTGACGGCGTCTATGGTCGCCACGCAGTTGAGCAGCGTGCTCTTGCCGGAGCCGCTCGGCCCCATCACGCTCACGAACTCCCCGTCCCTCACGGTAAGGCTCAGGTCGTTAAGGGCGGTGGTCATCGCCCCTCCCCTGCCATAGACCTTGCCGACGTTGTCTATGCAAAGAAGGTCCTCTCGGGCATGACGACCCGATGACGGGCGTACGACATGTTCAGCCATGACACTTCCTTTCATGTGGTTGTCCCCATGCTATGGAAGCGTCTTGCCCAAAGCCATCGAACGGTCTTACCCCTTCCTTACGATGTCGTAAGGAAGTCGAAGGAGGTGTCCGCCAGGGCGAGGCGGCCGGCGTCGTGGGGAAAACCCACAAGGACGCGCGTGCCCTCACCCTCCTCGGAGGCCACCTCGAGAATGAGCCCCATACGCTCGCAGATGCGGGCGGCCAGGTAGAGCCCCATGCCCGTGGATCCCTCGCCCGCCCGTCCGTTCTCGCCCGTGAAGCCGCGGTCAAAGATGCGAGGCAGGTCACGGGCGGGAATGCCCCTCCCGTCGTCCGCGACGCAGAGCTCGGTGAGGCGCCCGCCGGAAGGGCCGTCCGTGACGCGAGCCGAGAAGCGCAGATGGGTGGCACCGTACTTGGCGGCGTTGACGACGACCTGCGACAGCACGAAGCCCACCCACTTGGCGTCGGTGGGCACGACGAGCTTCTCGGGGACGAGAAGCTCCGGCGTCACGCCGCGCTCGATGAGCAGGCGCGCCTCGGCCTTGCAGGACGCGCGACAGAGGTCCGCAAGACGCGTGTCCCGAATGACGTAGTCCGCCGCAACCGAGCCCACGCGCGCGTACCAAAGCGCCTGGTCGACAAGGCGAGACACGCGGGCCAGCTCACGGCGCACGGCATCCGGGCCGTCCGCCCCCTGACGGCCCGCCGCGAGCGTCGCGGCGGTGATCGGTGCCTTGACCTCGTGAATCCATCCCTCGACGTACTCCCGGTACTCGCGCGAGGCCCGCCTCTCGGCCTCTACGTCCGAGGCGGCGGAGGCACCCATCGCCTGGAGAGCGTCGTACACGAGGGCCGCGCGGTTGCTCTGCGGGTCGGGCACGAGCGTGGCGAGCTGCCAGGCATGCTCAAGTGACCTCGGCAGTTTCAAGAGCGCCGTGAGAAACCGAGCGTCGGCCCAGCGCGACGTCACCGCAACGACCGCTCCCCCCAAGGCGAGGGAGAGCGCCACGAGGGCGACGACGCTCGCCCCCAGGCCGACGAGCGCACAGACGCAGCACGCGAACGCCGACGGGACGAGCCACGCGACGACCTGGACCACATGGTCCTGCAGCCACTCCCCCCACGTCATAGCGAGTAGCCCCATCCGCGATGTGTCACGAGCGTGCCTGCCGGCACGCCGAGCGTGGCAAGGGCGCCGCGCAGGCGGTTGACGTTGACCGTGAGCGTGTTGTCGTCCACGAACTCGTCCGACTCCCAGAGCTCGCACATGAGGTCCGTCCTGCTCACGACCGCGCCCCGGACGCGCACGAGCGCGAGGAGGATCCTCAGCTCGTTGCGGGTGAGGTCCGTCGTCGCCCCCTCATACGAGGCCGTGGAACGTGCCGCGTCCACGGAGATGCCGCGCCAGTCGATGGCCTGGTGCGCGGTTGCGTTACAGCGGCGAATGGCGGACTGCACGCGGGCGAGGAGAACCGCCGGGCTGTAGGGCTTCGTCACATAGTCGTCCGCGCCAAGGTTCATGGCCATGACCTCGTCAAACTCGCTGTCTGACGAGGTGAGGACCACGATGGGCACGTTGCTGTGCCTTCGCACGTCGCGGCAGGCCGAGAGGCCGTCGGCCCCGGGAAGATGCAGGTCAAGAATCACGCAGTCAGGAGCAGCCCTGAGAATCTCTCCCACGACGTCCTCAAACTCGTCGCACGTCGTGACCGCGTAGCCATTGAGGCCAAGGAGCCGCGCGCACTCCTCGCGCAGCGCGACGTCGTCCTCGACGACCAGCACCCGTGTCATCGCTATCTCCCTTCCGCGTCCGCCGGCGTCACCGGCAGCCACCAGCATAGGGGATGCGGGCCCGCGACGTCACGCCACGACGTCCCGAGGCTCAAGGGCCCCGGGACGTCGATGCGCACGCATGCGAGAGCGGCCGCGTCGAGGGCGGGCGGCAGTCACGGTCTCGACGCTGGTGGCGTCCACCGCCGCGTCGACGATGGCCTCGCGATAGTCCGTGTAGGTGTTGGCGACGCCCAGCTCCTTTCGGGCGGCGGCGAGGCCGCCCTCAAAGGGGTCGCACAGGACGACGAGACGGGCTTCCCGAACCCTCCCGTTGCAGTCGCGCGCATGAACGAGGCCCGCGCGCCCGCATCCGATGAGGCACGCCCCAAGGTCGTCAGCCATGCCGGCCCACTTTTTGTGACTGAGCCCTACTCGAGGCCAGCGGCCCTCATCTCCTGGACGATCTTGATGCCCGAGGAGGTGCCCAGACGCGTGGCGCCGGCGTCGATCATCGCCTTGGCAGCCTCCCAGGAGCGAATGCCGCCCGCAGCCTTGACCTGCACGTCGGCGCCCGCATACTCCTTCATGAGACGGACGTGCTCCACCGTCGCGCCAGCCGTGCCAAAGCCCGTGCTCGTCTTGACGAAGTCGGGCTTGACCTCGGAGGCGATCTTGGCGGCAGCGATGATGTCCTCCTCGCGCAGGTAGCAGGTCTCAAAGATGACCTTGCTCGTGACGTTGGCCTCGCGACCGAGGGCGACGAGGCGCTCCATCTCAGCCTTGATGTAGTCGTAGTCGCGCTCGAGGAGTTTACCCACGTTGAGGACGTAGTCAAACTCCTGGCAGCCGTCCTTGATGGCGTTGGCGACCTCGGCGGCCTTCGTCTCGATGGTCGTCTGCCCCAGAGGGAACGAGACGGCGGCGCCGGTGAGCACCTCGGAGCCCTCGAGGAAGCCTCGGCAGAGGCTCACGGGATAGGTGTTGATTGCCACAGACTTAAAGCCGTACTCCTTGGCCTCGTCGCAGAGCTTCCTGAAGTCCTCCGTCGTGGCATAGGCGTGCAGGTTGGTGTGATCGACCATCGCCGCAACTTGCTTGACCGTGTAGCCCATGGTGCCTCCTTGTCGTGTGCCGCTTGTTGTGCCTGCATCCTGCTGTGTTGTGCGTCGCATCTTATATTTTAACTACAACGATGCGTGAGCATGCGCCCGCGAGCGTGCCACGCGCGTGATGGCGCTCGTACGGCTCGTGTCACTCGTGGTGGCGCTCGTGATCGTGATGGTGCTCGTGGCGAATCTCGGCAACGTCGCGCCACAGCGCGGGGACGAACACCTCGCGAAGCCAGCTTCTCCTAAGCTCGTCCCCGATGAAGACGCAGTGAGACTCCGTCGGGGCGCCGGAGGCTGCGGCGTCTCCCGTCACGGCCCAGGCCCGCTCAACGAGGTCAAAGCGAAGCCACTGTCCGCCGCAGGGAAGCGAGCCCTTGGCACGAGCCAGGTGGCCAAACACGCCCGCGGAGAGCGCGTCCAGCACCCACAGGAGATGCGACGGGGAGGGTAGCTCGGCATGGTCAAGCGCAAGCGTCTCGAGCTCGGGCGTCTCGTCCAGGGTCTCGTTCCCCTCGACTCTTGAGCGTGAGTCCCGCTCGTGCCCCCCATCGCCAGGCTCGAGGAGCGCGGCCCACCATGCGTCGGGCAGCTCGCCGTAGGGGTGACCCACGACCTGCGCCTTGGGGTTGAGCTCTCGCACGAGGCCGACGACCGGATCAGCGTCATCCACCGCCCTGATCTTGGAGACGACGACCGTCCCCGCGGCCCTCAGCTGATCGTCGAAGATCTTGCCCTGACGGCGGCGCTGATTCTGCCACGACTGCGCGTCCACGATGGTCACCGGTGGCAAAAGCTCAATCCTCTCCCAGCTCACCTGCGTCAGGTTATCCATCACGTTGCCGAGCTTCGCGACACCCGTGGGTTCCACGACCAGGAACTTTGGATCGAGCGTGTTGGAGATCGTGAGTACCGAGCTGGCGAAGTCCTGCTTGCCCGAGCAGCAGATGCAGTTCTCGACCGACTCCCAGACCTTGAGATCGCTGTCATCGCGCAGGCGGCGGGCGTCCACGTCAGCCTCGCCGTACTCATTCTCGTAGATGACGACGTCCTGGCCCGTGCGCCTCACGAGTTCCTGGATGAACGTCGTCTTTCCCGCGCCGAGAAACCCGGATACGACCAGAATCCTCACGAGCACCCCCAGAGTCCTTGCCATGTCAACACAAAAAAGGCGGGGCCGCCCCAGGGACGGCCCCGCCACGCCACAAAGAGCTAGTCGATGACGACGACCGGCTTGATGAGGTCGGCAGGCTTGTCCCTCATGAGGAACAGCGCCTCCTCGAGGTGATCCCAACCGTGGAAGACGTGGGTGCACTCAGGGTGCAGGTCAAGACGGCCGGCGGTGACGAGACTGGAGAGCTTCTCCATGCGTAGGCGCCCGCCAGGCATGAGACCGCCGCGGATGTCCTTGTGACCCATGCCAACACCCCACTCGACGCGCGGGATGTTGATGTAGTCGCCCGAGCCGAGGTAGTTGACGTTGCCGATCTTGCCGCCGGGCTTGAGGGCCTTGACGGCAGGCTCGAAGGTCTCGACGGTGCCGCCGGCGATGCAGACGCGATCCACGCCCTTGCCGCCGGTAAGCTCCATGACCTGCTCATCGATGGGACCGTCCTTGTAGGAGATGAAGTCCGTCGCGCCATAGCCCTTGGCGGCCTCGATGCACACGGGGCGGGTGCCGACGGCAATGATGCGCGAGGCGCCGCGCAGGGCCGCGCCCGCGACGCTCATGAGGCCCACGGGGCCGATGCCGATGACCAGGACGGTGTCGCCCAGCTGGACGTCAGCGAGCTCGACGGCATGGAAGCCGGTAGGAACCATGTCGGACAGGATGCAGGCGTCTGCGGGGTCCATGCCCTCGGGCATGAGGGCGAGGTTGCCGTCGGCGTCGTTCACGTGGAAGTACTCGGAGAACACGCCGTCCTTGAAGTTGGAGAACTTCCAGCCGGCGAGCATGCCGCCGGAGTGCATGGAGTAGCCGGCCTGGGCCTCGAGGGAGTTCCAGTCGGGCGTGATGGCGGGAATGAGGACGCGGTCGCCGGGCTTGAAGTCCTTGACCTCGGAGCCCACCTCGACAACCTCGCCGGAGGCCTCGTGGCCCAGGATCATGTTGTGACGCTCGCCGATGGCACCCTCCCACAGCGTGTGGACATCAGAGGTGCAGATGGCGACGGCGAGCGGCTTGACGATGGCGTCGAGCGGACCGCACGCGGGCGTGTCCTTCTCGATCCAGCCGGACTCGCCAATTTTGAGCATGGCATAACCCTTCATGGAACACCCTCTTTCTGCTAGCTAACCATTGACGTTGCTGTCGGGAGGCCCCTCATGCGACGGCCTCCTCTGCCTTCATGCATTCTAGCATGGGAGCGTGCAGACGCGATGGTTGCCGCGGTGCACGGCATGTCCACAGGCCACGAGGACGCGCGACCCTTACATGCTGCGCGTCTCGAACAGCATCACCGAAACGAGGGCGCTCATGCCGTAGAGCGCGAGGGCGACGGCAAGCGCGAGGGCGACGGCGAGAGGCGCCGTGGCAGCCATCGGGGCAGCAAGGTCTCCAAGGAGCGGCGCCAGCGTCGTAAAGCCCAATATGGGCAGCAGAAGCACCACCATCGAGGCGATGCGCGTTCCCTTGGTGACTCCCAGGCGCACGATAAGCGGCAGGAGCACGGACGCCGCCACGAGCAGGGACGTCATGGTGAGGCAGACCGAAACAAGAAGCTCCTCGGGCGAAAAGACAAGCGACGTGAGGCCGTCCAGGACCCCATGCGCGCCACCTAACGGAGACGCCAGGCAGACGACCGCAAGGGCCACGAGCGTGCATACGACCGCATCTGCCGCGGCAACCACGAGCACACCCACATACCGACACAGCACCAGGTCGCGGCGGGAGCAGGGAAGCGTCATGCGAAACGACCCCCATCCGCCGACCTCGTCATTGGCGAACACACCAAACATGTACAAGTAGGCGACCATCGCGACGACGGTGGACGCCGCAACCGGCACGGAATGCGTGGTGGCAGCTATGAACCCGGCAACGACGACGCCGGTGATCAGCGACTGCCTAAGCGGTCGCGCCATGACCGTCAGGTCAACGCAAAGTGCCCTTCCCACCATGGACCCCCTCGGCACGGGCGCGTTCATCTCATGTCCTCTTTCATCTCATGTCCTCTCGATGCAGGCCCCCTTGACGCGGGTCCTCTCGTCGTGACCTCGTCGCGGCGTCTTGACTTACCGCGTCATCACCTCGCGGCACGCCCGTCAGGACGAGGGCAAGATACTCGTCCAGACTCGCACGGTCGATGTGAAGGCCCGGGTGCTCCCGTGCGACGCTGCGCCTATTTGGCACCAGCACGTCCACGCTGTACTCGTTGTGACGCACGCGAATCCCAAGATCCATGATGTCGCCAAGCTCATCCGAACGGCAGCGCACGATGCCCGCGTCGTCGCAGATCGCGTCACGGTCAAGGTCAAAGAGGATATGCCCCTCATCCAGACAGGCCACTCGGTCGGCGACGCGCTCGAGGTCGGACGTGATGTGACTCGAAAGCAGCACGCCACCCCCCTCCGCCGCCATGAAGTCGCGAATCAGGTCAAGCGCCTCCCCGCGAGCGATGGGATCGAGTCCGGCCGTCGCCTCGTCCAGCAGGAGCAGACGGGGGCGATGGGCAAGGGCAAACGCCAGCGAAAGTTTCATGCCCATGCCGCGGGAGAGGCCCTTGACCTGCTTGTTAAGGCCCAGGCCAAGGTCATGGCACAGGCGGTCAAATTCTCGGCCGTCCCAGTCCTGATAGACGGCCCGACCGATTCGCGCGACGTCCTCGACGCGCGTCTCTCCCGCAAAGGGGCAGCTGTCGGGAACAAAGCCCACCTTGTCACGAGCTGCGGCAAAGGCGGTCGAGCGGACGTCGGCGCACACGCCCAGGACCTCCGCGGTGCCGGCGTCAGGAAGCACCACGCCCAGCAGGAGCCTGATGAGGGTGGTCTTGCCGGAGCCGTTTCTGCCCACCAGCCCCAGGACCATGCCCTCCTCCAAGGAGAGGTCCACCTGGTCGAGCACGAAGTCGCCATAGCGCCTGGTCAGCCCCCGCGTGCAGAAAAGACGTGCCATCATATCCCCTCTCGTGATGCGTCAGCGAGCAGGTCGAGCATCTGATGCAGCTCCGCAGGGTCGATGCCCGCGCTCAGGGCCTGGTCAAGCGCCTGGGAAAGAAGCCTCTCGACCTGGCGCCGGCGCCCCTCGAACAACAGCTCGCGGTTGCCGCGGGCCACGAAGCTCCCCTTGCCCTGGACCGTGTCGATGAAGCCCTGGCGCTCAAGCTCCGCATAGGCCCGCTTGGTCGTGATGACGCTGATGCGCAGGGAGTTCGCAAGCGAGCGGATGGAGGGGAGCAGCTCGCCCTCGCTCAGCTCGCCGGCAAGGATGGCGTCTCGAAGCTGCGAGGCGACCTGCTCGTAGATGGGCTGGTCACTCGCGTTTGAGATGATGAGGTTCACGCGCGCCCCCTGGTTCCACTCTCGTCACACGAATGTATATATACACTATATACAGTTGTGGCCGATCGGTCAACGCCCGCCTGCAAAAGGCCGACGCCCGGCGCTGGCAGAATCGTTCTGGGAGTTCCCTGCGGTTTTGCCCGGGGATAGATGACTGCGTCATGGGGCATGAAGCCCGAGGCGCTAAGGGCGAGGCACGACCTCGCAGGCGTGGCGCGCCCCCATCAGCGGTCGCGAATGACGACCGTCGCCAGCTCCAGCATGCGTATGGCCAGCTCGACGTTCTCCCCCATGAGGTCAAAGACGGCGTCCTCGGAGAGCACGCCGCGAGGGAGGTCGTCGGGGAGAAGCCCCTCGTTGTCGGCGGCGACGTCCTGCATGTAGCCACCCTCGACATAGTAGTCCCTGAGCAGCAGATAGGACTTCTGACTGCGCTCAAATTCATCCAGCGCCGCAGCGAGGCCGGCGGCCGCGGCGGCATGCGAGTTGAGGATGGACTCCATCTTCGTGATGCGATCTATGCGCTCAGCCGTGTCCAAGGTGCCGTCCTTTCAAACGAAGGCGTCCTCCGGTGAGTGACGAGTCGTGCCCGTCAGGCGAATCATAACGCAGCATGCGGACGTGCGCGCCTGTCAAGCCGGGACGCGCGTGCCATGGACGCGGGTAGAGGGCCCCTCCCCTCTACCCCTGACGGGGCAGATACATGGTGAAGCACGACCCCACGCCCTCGCGAGACACCAGGCCGATGCTGCCCCCGTGCCTCTCGACGATCCACTTGGCGATGGAAAGCCCCAGGCCCGACCCGTGCTGGCGGGAGTCGCGCACGTTCTCCGCCCGGTAGAAGCGATCAAAGACATGCGTCGCCGACGCCTGGGTCATGCCGATGCCCTCGTCCCTCACCCGGAGCAAGACGCCGTCCCCATGGGCGACGTGACCCGCACCCGTCGCATCCGCACTTGGCGCACCTGCGCCGGGGGCGTCCGCGCCCGCGACGTCCACGTCCAGGGAGATGCACGAACCCGCAGGGGAGTACTTGCGAGCGTTCTGCACCAGAATCCGCAGGCACTGCTTGACCATCGCCACGTCCACGACGGCCTCAAAGGAGGCGTCAGCGCACGCGGCGTCACCAAACTCGCGGCTGTACTCATGCTCGGCGTCTATCATCCGCGATTCCTCCCACACCTCGCGGGCGAGCGAGGCGAGGTTGGCGCGCACGAGGTTGAGGTCGTTTCTGCCCGAGTCGCCCCGGGCCAGGAACAGCAGCTGCTCCACCAGCTCCTGCATGTGGGCGCTCTCCTGCTTAAGGGCATGGATGGACTCGTCCAGCACCTCCGGGTCGGACTTTCCCCACCGATCGAGCATGTTCACGTATCCCTGAACCACAGCTATGGGCGTGCGCAGCTCGTGGCTCGCGTCATTGACAAAGCGCATCTGCTGGAGCTTGGCCTCGTGCATCCTGCGCAACAGACCGTTAAGCGCCACCTCGATGCTCGCGAGGTCCTGGTCGCCCGTGGACACGCGAGGCTCGTCCACACTCGCCCGGTCTATGGCCTGCTCAAGCGTCTGGATCTGGCTGCCTCCCAGACTGCCCGCCCGCCCCAGCTCCTCTGCTCGCAGGGCCAGGTCGTTGAGGGGGGCGAGCGCCCGCCGCACGCGGCGCTGCTCGTCAAAGAATCCCAGCAGGCCCAGCGCCTCCACCGTGCCGACCACCACGGCGAGCGGCCAGAGGTCAAGCAGGTCGGCGCCAAGCGGAAACGAGCGCGCCGCAGACGGCGGCACGGTGACGACATAGCGCAGATCGGCGAGGTTGGCGCGGTTTGGCATGCTCGCCGTCACGCTGACGCCATCCGCCGGCGCCAGTAAGAGCGGGCCCCAAAAGCTCCCCGACGGGAGCTGGTCATTGTAGCCATGAATCAGGATAGCGGTGGCGCAGGCGAGCAGCAGCAAGTCAAAAAGGAGGTAGCCAACCAGCCGCCGCCACCAGTATCCCCAGCTTATGGCCCAGGCCGTGGACGAGAAGCGCCCGGTCGCGCGACCGGGCCGACCAAAGCGGGCCGGTGCGGCGGCCGTACAAGTACGCGCGCCCTCGCCCTCGCCGCGCATCCCGTCAGACCTCACGAATGACATAGCCAACCCCCCGAACCGTGGAAATGAGGTTCGAGTCACAGCCGACGGCGGCGAGCTTGGCGCGCAGGTGGGCAATGTGCACGTCCACGTTGTTGGTCTCGCCGACGAACTCGTAGCCTAGCGCCTCCGTCGCAAGGCGTTCGCGGCTCACCACGACGCCCACGCGCTCCAGGAGCACTCTGAGCACCTCAAACTCCCGGTTGGTCAGCTCGACGAGATGCCCCAGGGCGCGGACCTCCCGCCGCTCCACGTCAAGCGACAGTCGTGCGGGAGCGGGGGTAAAGACGGGCCCGTCCCCCTGCGCCGCCCCCGCCGAGACGCCTGCGCCCACCGCAGGCGAAGCGGGGTGCGCGGGGGTCTCGTGCCGCCTGAGCGCCAGGCGGATGCGAGCGAGCAGTTCCTCGATGGCGAAGGGCTTCGTGACGTAATCATCGGCCCCGGCGTCGAGGCCGGCGACCTTGTCCATCACGGCGTCGCGGGCCGTCAAGAGGATGATGGGCGTCTCCTTGGCCTTGCGCAGACGCCTGAGCACCTCCATGCCGTTAAGCCCCGGCAGAAGGACGTCAAGCAGGATGAGGTCGTAGTCGCCGGCCAGGGCGAGGTCCAGGCCCGCCCTGCCGTCCGTCGCCTTGTCCACGTCATAGCCCTCGTGCGTCAGCTCAAGCTCGACGAAGCGTGCGATTCTCTCCTCGTCCTCGACGACCAGAATCCTGGTCATGAGAGCTGCGCCAGCCCATTAGTCATGATTGCCCGTCACATCCCTCTTGATGGTCGTGACGGCGTCCGCAGCCTTGCCCATGGCGTCATTCACGTCCACGGTGACGCGCTCGACGCCCTCCAGGCGGTACCGCACGTCAAAGAACAGCCCCAGGATGAGGAGCCAGATGGTGGCTCCCCATAGGAAGATGCCAATGATGGGAACGAGCACGGGCACGTTGATGATGTCCTCCTTATGGCGCGTCGCGATGAACTTGGTGCGCAGTCCTTTGCGCAGCAGGCGCTTGATGACCTTCCATGCGCCACCGACGTGCCCGGAGAAGTCAGACTTGCTGCTTGATGCCCGATAGGCGCTCTGCGCGGCGATCATCTCGGCAGAGACGGGCGTCTCGGCCTCGTTGTCGGCGGTGGCGTAGCTCGCCGAGCGCGGCGCCGTCTTGCCCGCACGCTCAAGCCAGATGATGGCGTCGAGCACATCGCCGCCCGTCATCTCGAGGGCGTTCTTGGCGTCTCCATAGCTGACGTCGCACTTTTCGCGCACGAGCTCAACCTTGTCAATCAGTTCCATGGCCACGAGCCTCCCTGAACCAAGAAGGACGCCTGTCGTCCTTGCTGATGCCATGGTCCGACATAAAGATTAAGCGATTCTTGGGAGAGAGTTAAGAACGCATGAGTTTTTTTGCTGACGAGGCAACGGCAGCGCCTGCCGTCACACCTCTTCCAGCCGCTCGTTGATGGCACGCACGATTGCCTCGGCGTCATCGGCATCGCGCAGCAGGGACTTGAAATCGTCGTCCATGAGAAGGACGGCCGTCTTGGAGAGCAGCTTGATATGCGTGGTACCCGCCTCGCCGTCAGGCACCAGCAGGGCGACGCAGATGTCAACGGGCTGCTCGTCAAAGGACGGCCAGTCAAGTTTTGACCCGTTCTTGTAGACGATAATCGTCGCCGCCGTAATCGCCGACGATTTGGCATGGGGGATGGCGAACCCCTCCATCATGCCCGTGGGACCCATGTCCTCCCGCTGGAGGAAGGACCGATAGACCGCGTCAGAATTACTGGTCACCCCAAGTTCGCAGGCCTTGTCGGCCAGGTCGCGCAGCACTTCGTCCCTGCTGGCGGCGTGCCGTCCCAGCATGACGTTCTCAACACCGATGAACCCTGCCATGCACGTACCTCCTACATCGCCCTCCTGGCATACGGCCCCTCTACGCATGAGGCCTTTCGCATGTTCAATCGCCCCGAAGCGCTCGCCTACCCAACTCCAGCGCCCCCAGAATGCCCTGATCCCCTGCGCAACCCGACGGGACGATATACGTGTCGAGGTCCTCGATCTCGGGCGTTCTGACGTATCCGGCCAGAATACTTGACATGCCTGCACGTATCAGGGGGAACAGCTGAAGTTGGCTCATGACGCCGCCCCCGAGAACTATCCGTCGCGGGGCATAGCAGAGGACGTAAGTCGCAAGACCTTGCGCCAGATATGCCGCCTCAAGTTCCCAGACGTCATCCCTACCTTCCAAATCGGCGGCAGGCCTGCCCCACCTGCTCTCAATGGAGGGACCCGAAGCAAGCCCCTCAAGACAGCTCGGATGGTAAGGGCAGACGCTTGGCAAGCCGTCGCCTTCCACACGCGTTACGGGAATGTGTCCTGCCTCTGCGTGAAGCATCCCATGCAGCAGCTTGCCGTCCACGAGCACGCCAGCGCCGATACCAGTGCCGACCGTCACATACACCAGGCAGTCCAGACCCTTGCCGGCACCATACGTCGCCTCGCCCAAGCAGGCGGCGTTGACGTCAGTGTCATACCCTACCGGAACGTTCAGGTCGCCAGCCAACGCCCCCCGAAAGTCAACGTGCCGCCAGGCGACTTTGGGCGTCTCCAGCACATAGCCGAAGGACGCGTCGGAAGGATTCACGCACGTCGGACCAAACGCACCGACGCCCAGGGCATCTATGGAGCGCCCGGAAAACCACTCGACCATCCGAGCAATCGACGAGGCAGGGTCGGTCGTCGGAAACGCAGTCCGCTCAAGAATGTCGCCGTCCTCGGTACCCACGGCAAGCCCCATCTTGGTGCCGCCCGCCTCGATGGCCCCTATCCTTGACACGCCGACCACTCCCCTCAACGGACGCGATTCAAACGAGACGATTACGCAAGCCCCTGACGCCACGGGGAGATACCCGCCTCGCGGAACAATGCCGCCTTGCCCACGCTGTCAAATAGGCGCATCTTCTGCGCGAGCACCCGCTTACCCGCCTCGATGCACGCCGGGAAGAGGTTGTTGGGGTCCCATCCCGAATCAGGACGCTGAAGAATCTCACGGGCTGCGACAAAAAATGCGCTCTTGTAGTCCGACGAGATGTTCACCTTCTGAATGCCGATGCGCACCGCTTCGGCAATCTCCTCGTCCGGGTTGCCTGAGCCGCCATGCAGCACCAGCGGGACGTCAACGACCTCCTTGATCTTTTTGAGAACGTCCATGCGAAGCTTGGGGGTGACGCCCTTGGGATACAGGCCGTGACAGGTCCCGATGGCGACGGCAAGCGAGTCAACGCCCGTGCGCTCCACAAAGGCCTTCGCGTCATCGGGGTCGGTGTATGTGACCTCCGTCATGCCGCCCTCAATCGTGGTGCCGGTAGTTCCAATAGTGCCCAGCTCGCCCTCGACGGACACGTCAAGCATGTGGCAATACCGCACGACCTCGGACGTCTTGACGACATTCTCCTCAAACGGGAGAAGCGAGCCGTCAATCATGACCGAGCTGAACCCGTCGTGGACGGCGCGCATGACGGATTCGATGGAGTCGCCATGATCCATGTGCAGGACGAAGGGAACATGGCTGCTCGAGATGCGGGCGACCATGTACCGTGCAAACTCGTCCTTGCAATAGTCAAGCTCCGTCGGATGAACTGCGATGATGGCAGGTGAGTCATTCTCTTCGGCGGCCTCGACGACCGTGCGGAACAGGTTTGACTCGGAGACGTTGTAGGCCCCGACGGCAAAGCCCTTGCTCTTTGCGACCCCCAGCAGAGTGCTCATGTTCACAAGCATCGTTATCACCTTTCAGTGGACGTGGTCTCCCTCGACGGCAGGCAAGACGCGCCTACCATGCCCTACCCTTGGAGCCCGCGAGCTCGATATAGCTCTGGACGACCTTGGAGGCCTCGAGATAGGCCCTGTGCAGAAGCTCCGGATACTCTATGTCGGGATCAGTCTGCAGGGCCTTCGCGACGAAGTCGCGCTGCGCGATCATGTAGTCGGTGCCAACGTTAATCTTGTTGATGCCGCACGCGATGGCCCGGCGGATGTTCTCCGCACCCGAACCCGAACCGCCGTGCAGCACCAGAGGCACGTCAGTCGCGCTCCTGATTGCCTCGACGATCTCAAAGTGAAACGTCGGCACATATCCCTGGGGATAGTCACCGTGAGTGGAACCAAAGGACACCGCCAGGGCATCGACGCCTGTCTTCTGGATGAACTCTATGGCCACGTCGGGGTTGGTGTACATGGCCGCCTCGGTAAATCCGGCACCCGTGCCCACGAGTCCCATGCTGCCGACCTCCGCCTCGACGCTTGCACCGAACTCCTGGGCAAACTCGACGATTGACCTCGTGATTCTCACGTTTTCCTCAAACGCGTGCCCCGACGCGTCAATCATGACGCTGGAGAACCCCTCGTGCAGGCAGCGCTTCAGGTGCGCGACGTCGCTGCCGTGGTCAAGGTTGATGGCGACGGGAACGGGAGCCTCCTGAGCCATGCGAATGATCGGGCGTGTGAGAACGTCGCAGTCAAAATAGGCTTTCACATGGTCCTGGAGCAAGTCTATGATGATGGGCGAGCGCATCTCGGTGGCGGCATGGATGACGCCGGCCGCAGACTCAAGGTCGAAGGCGTTGATCGCCATGACGGCATAGCCTTCCTGACGTGCCTTCTGGAGCATTCCGCGCATTGACTCATACATGCTTCCGCACCCTTCGTGATCGTTGTGAGGCAGTCAACGTGATATCGGGCCAGGCCCTTCGTGCGGCGTGCGCCGCCACCTGCGGCGCACGCCCGACGCACTAGGAGAAGCTCAATCCGGAGAGGTCAACCTCCTCTTCCTCCTTCTCGGTCCCGAGATCGTCAATCTCCTCGGGCTTGAGAGGCTTCTTGATCAGAAGCAGGATGACTGCGGTGACGAGCGAGCCCGCGAAGAGCGCCACGAGTGCCCAGCCGGGATTGGTCATGGCCGGCACGACGAACATGCCACCGGAAGGCACCATGGACTCGACGCCCATGGAGAAGGCGATGGCACCACACGTCGCGTCACCCAGCGCGGTGGCGATGACGGTGCGAACGAGGTCGTTCATCGCGATGGGGATGACGCCCTCGGTAATCATGCAGACGCCCATAGGGAACGCAACCTTAACGTTCTCGACCTCGGAAGCCTTGAAGATGGGCTTCTTGAGGAGGCGCGACAGCACCAGGGCGAGCGTGACGCCAAAGGGAGGAACCATGGAGCCCAGGACCTTCACGGCCTCGGGTCCATAGATGCCGTCTGCCATCATGCCGTCACAGATGAGGTTGGGAACCTTGGAGATTGCTCCACCATAGTCAAGGTGCTGGATGAAACCGAGGATGAAGCCGTACATGACCTTCTGGCTCTGGTCGAGCCCCGTGATGAAGGCAGTCAGGGCGCCGGTGAGCGCGGCGATGGGGCCGCCCAGGACGAAGACCATGATGACGCCGGCGACGATCGCCGTGATCGTGGGGATGATCATCATCGGCATGAGCGCTTCCGCCCACGAGGGCACCTTGAGGTACGTCTCAAGCACGAGGGCGACATAGCCCGCAATGAGGCCGCCGATCATGCCCCCGAGAAAGCCCGCCCCCAAAAACGAGGCGACCTGCCCCATGAGAAAGCCGGGGGCAAGGCCGGGACGGTCGGCGATCGCATAGGCGATGTAGCCCGCGATGAAGGAGGGAAGCAGGCCCATGCCAAAGACGCCGATCGTGGTGAGGGCGTCAGGAATGGTCATCCCGGTGAGCTCCGTGACGTTTTGCCCACCGGTCAGATTGCCAATCGCTATGAGAAGTCCGGATGCGACGACGAGTGGGAGAAGGTAGCTAATTGCGGTAAGGACGGGTGCCTTGATGCCAACCCTTTTCATCTTTGATGCCATAACGCGACTCCTTTGAACAAACAGTCTTATGCAAGCGCCCGGGCACGCTAGGTGACCTAGGCGTCCCTCTCGAGTTCCTCATGTAACTTGCGAATGATCTGCTTGGGGGCCTTGATCGCGAGGCCGGTGGGTATCTTCATGACCTTCTTGCCCTTAAAGCGGTCGGTCCCCTCCACATGGACGTCAACGCACAAGAGCACGCAATCCGCTGCGGCGATCTGCTCGGGGGTGAGCTCGTCTTCCACGCCGATGGTGCCTTGGGTCTCCAGGTGAATTTCGTCGCCCGCAGCTTGGGCGGCATCCACTATCGCCTTCTTCGCCATGTAGGTATGAGCGATGCCGCTACAACACGCGCAAATGCCCACTATCCTCATACGCACTCCCCTTCCCCCTCGTTGACGGTCACGCGACGTTCCACATCTCCTCATGTGGTGGAACGTTTTTCCATGATACATATTTATTTGAAACACAATTCCTTTTAGCGTAATGCCCCTGCAATCGGTAGAGATACTGCGGCGAGTGGCATAGTTCTTTGCATGACCTGCCGGTAAATACCTATTTATTGAAACAAGTGAAAACTCATTTCATTACTGTATGGCCTGGTATAAAGAGAGTGGAATTCCGCTCAAGACGGAATAATTCACGTCGTACAAAAAATGGCGTCAGGGTGTTTCAGCGCTAGCAAAGCGTCGGCGTTGACTCCTTGTCCCGGCCCAGGCTCTTCTGCTCGAGGCGCGCCAGGCCACGCGCGCTCTTCCAAGTCGTGAGCAGGAAGATGAAGATCGTCTCCACCAGAAAGTCCTCTGCCATATGCGTCGAGAACTGTCCACCCGTCAAAATCTGATCGCGTGTCACCGAGGTCAGCTGCACATTTGAACGCTGCGCAAGCTCGGATCCAGGATTTGAGGTGAGGAAGACGATTGGCGTCCCGCTGTCCTCCGCGTTGTCAACTATCGTCTCAAGCCGCCGCGAATATCCTGAGGCAGAAACGACAAACAGAAGGTCGCTTCTCCTTAGCGACAGGGAGGACAGAATCATCTCCTCCGTCGTGGCGGGGCAATGCGCCCGAATGCCAATCTGCCCCAGCTTGAATGAGAAGTTGGAGCAGACGGGAATCGAGTTTCCCACCGCAGCGAACAGAATGGTGTCTGACTCCATGATTAGGTTGACGACCTGGCAAATCTGCGCTTCTTTTAGACGAGCCGCCGTCCCAGCAAGCTCCTGGATACGATTTTCAAGGACATAGGACACGGACGCCTCGATGTTGTCCATCGACACCTCAGAAACGTTCTCCCCCGTCTCGGCAGCGGTCCCCGTCTGTTCGCTTGCGATTGCCAGCCGTAAGTCCGAAAAGCTCTCAAACCCGATGTGTCGCACGAAACGCGAGACGCTAGCACTTGACGTTCCGCTTCCCTGGGCGATTTCTCGAACGGAAAGGCGAGTCACGTCAGCCGTATGTTGCACGATGAAATCCGCAACTTTTCGCTCAGTCTCGGAAAGGGACTCATAATGCGCGAGAACCTTATCGATGGCGCTCCTCCACTCAACCATGACCCTTCCCATCCACTGAACGCCGCAGGCATGCTATCGACATCAGGTCGTCTCACGTATTGGATATTTATTTCATAGTACACCGTTTATTGAAACTCTTGGCATGAGCGAGAAGGCACGTCCACTAGTGTCCATATTCTCCCTTCCAGTGGCACAGAGGCGGCAGATACCACGCCAAAGTCGAGAACTGCCCATCCTGCCCCGATACAAGAAGGGCGCGACCTCATATGGTCGCGCCCTCGAAGGCGCACATCCCCACGGAATCACACAACAGCGCCTCATCCCTGCGCCGACCAGGCGAGTGCCAGCGACGTCAGCATCACGACAATCAGCAGCGCGATCAGGAGCGCCCCGGCGGGACGCGCCAGGTTGACGGTCCATCCCACCCCAAAGCGCTTGGGAACGAAGACGCTCGGATCGTCGGGGTTCCAGTACAGAATGCCACCCTTCCAGCGCGCGTCCTCGGCGTCGGAGGGCATGTCGGGAGCAGTCGTCATGCCGAGCTCTGCACCCATGCGCCGAGCCAGGCGAGAGCCGCCCTGTCCGTAGTAGATCGCGATGACCACCTGCGCCACGACGATCGCCACCGCAAGCACCACCGTGAGCGCGCCCGCGTCACCGAGGCTAATGACACCCAAAAGCGCAAGGTAGAAGCCCATGCCCTCAAACAGGGTGAGCGCCAGGCCACAGACGAGCAGCGTGACCGACTCCGCCCGGGCGAAGGCCCCGTAGGCATAGGCCGAGACGGACGGAGCCGCAGGGTCCACGGGCCGTCGTGACCGCACGATGACCATGGACGAGCAGGCCATGACCGCAGCGGTGACAGCGGCCAGCATCACCGGAAAGAAGACGGCGTGAGGGGACTTTGGCTCCCAGCTGTCCACGAT
Source organism: Olsenella sp. HMSC062G07 (assembly GCF_001811895.1). NCBI lineage: Bacteria > Bacillati > Actinomycetota > Coriobacteriia > Coriobacteriales > Atopobiaceae > Olsenella > Olsenella sp. HMSC062G07. Next base: position 528,576 of record NZ_KV806951.1, on the reverse strand, counting down.
GCCGTCAAGCCCCGCATGCATGGGAAGCATGTCCGGAAAGCGCCCGTAATTGATGGCGCCAAACGCAGCCAGGCCGAGGATGGCCGGGAGGTAGAGGAGGTTGGTCCATGACGGCAGAGGCTGGGGCGCATCTTCGACGACCGAGGCCATGCGAACATCCTGACGTGCCGACCAGCCTCGGTCCAGCTTGAGAGCGCGAACGCGGCGACGCAGGACGAGCATGAGCGCCACGGACGCCAAGATTGGCACGAAGGACCCCGCCAGAATGACGGCAGGCAACGACGACGCGCCCGCCACCAGCAGGGACACCGCGCCGCCCACGACGCAGGCCAGCGTCACGACGAGCATCACGGCGGCATAGCCGCGGCGGTAGCGCACGACGGAAGGGGCGTGCACGGCGGAGCGCGGGATGGTGATGGTGAAGCACTCCGTAGGCGGGACGACCCAGGGCACGACGGCCAAGGCTGCGCCGATAAGCACGACAGGCACGCAGGCAAGAGCTACGAAAAGGGTCATGACGTCTTTCCTCCCCTGGTAAAGGCAGCCTGCGCCGCCTCGGTCACAAGACGAACGAACGCCTCCTGGTCACCTCCGCTGGCTCGCCACTCAGTGGCAAGACGCCCGACGAGGGCGCTTGCCTTGCGTGCCTGCGCGGAGGTTAGCTCGGCGATGGGGCCAGGGCTCGGCACGTCCGCAACCAGCGCCCCTTGACGGCCGCGCATGACCACGAAGCCCTCGTCGCGCAGGACCGCATAGGCACGATTGACGGTGTGCAGGTTGACGCCCAGATCGCTGGCAAGCGTGCGGACACTCGGCAGGCGGTCCTGGGGCTGAAGCTCTCCCGACGCGATGCCGGCGACTATCTGGTCTCGTATCTGCAGGTAGACCGGTCGTTCCTTGAACTTGTCAATGCCCAGGAACATATGCCCTCCCCTCTCGCGCCCGCCATCGGGCCAAATCCGGCGACGCTTGTTTTTGTTATATGTGTACTATAACACTTACAACAGATGGGGCAAGAGAGGTATTTTCCGGCAGGGCACACGGCGACGCCGGCGGCCAGGAGGCCGTGAGAAAGCACGACGGCGCAGGGCGAGCATGAGCGCGCGGCACGGCTCGAGCCCCAACAGGCGGGACACACGGCGCAACAAGCAAGACTGACATGCGGCCTAGGGAAGCACCCAGCGCACGTCACCCTCACCCACCAGGTCAAGCGTGACGTCCGCCTCGCCATGAGCGTCAAGGATGCGACGAACGTTGGGGCCGTCGACGCGGCGATAGTGGGCGAGCGCCTCGGCGGGCGCGAGGCCCCCTTTGACCTTGCGACGCACCAGGCGGTCGCGCAGCTGTTCCTCCGAGGCGCGCAAAAACACGGCATCGTCACACAAAAGTCGCAGGTCGCACCAGCCAGGCTCGTCCAGAAGCAGCCAGTTGCCCTCGACGAGGACCACGTCGCCCACGATGGGCACGGCATCTGCGACCACGTCATGGATGCGCCGATCATAGCGAGGCCACGGCTCGCGCGACCCCGCACGAAGACGACGCAGGGCGCCCGTCAGACCCGCAAGGTCAAAGGACTCGGGCGCCCCCTTGATGGCGGCAAGGCACACGGGCCCCATGCCCTGCGGCATCGTCACCGCATGCGACGAGAGGTATGCCTGCGCATGATGGAAACCGTCCATGCCCAGGCACTGCAGGCCCTCGCAACATCCCACATCGCCAGCCAGCCTCACGAGGAATTGACCCAGCGTGCTCTTGCCCGCGCCCGGCGGGGCGCATAGGAATACCACCAGGGGACGCTCCCCTTTGGCGTCCTCGCATGGCCTAGCCGCACGACGCAGGTTTTCCCAGCGCCGCAGCAGGCGCATGAGCACCGTATTCACGCAGCCCGCCGAAAATGACGCCGGATAGGAAAAGCCGTTCACCTCGAGCTCGTAGGAGAGGGCGACGGCGCCCACGCTAGGCCCTTTTTCCCGGAAGCTCATGGGGCCGCGCGACGGGCGCCGCCGCCCGCGCGCCCAGGGCGCTGGTCAGCGCCAGCTTCACGATGTAGAGGGCGGCCAAGGGCACGAGGACGGGAATGACGAGGGTGGTCACGGCCATGACGGCCAGGCTCTCCACAAAGGCGCTGAGCTTGTCCTGCGCCCAGGTGGTAACGTTGCCAACCGCGCTGGCGGCGTCTCCCACCGCCGAGACGGCACCGTTGACGGCGCCGGAAAGCTGCCCCATCAGGTCTTGCGGGACGTTCTCGCCCGAACCGGTCGAGTTCTCCGCGGCGGGAGCCTCAACCGTCGTCTGGTCGACGGACTCTATGGCGGCGTTGATCGACTCGTCATAGGTTTCCTGGATCTTGTCGGTTAGCATGACCGTGGCCGGGATGGAGCCCCAGACGACGACGCCGATGAGGACCAGGTGCACCGAGAAGGCAAAGAGGATGCCCTTCCATTGGTTGTACCTGGGAAGCAGGGCGGACAGCGCCCCCATCGCGCAGCAGATCGGGATGATGATCCCAAAGACCACAAAGCCCAGCGTCGTCAGGAGGTACTTTTCCAGAAGGATGGCGCCCAGGATGATGGTGAAGTCCTTGCTGAACCCCGCCAGCTGGTCCGAGATGGCGCTCCCTGCGTCACCGGGGGCGAGCGAGATGGTCGTCGACGCAATGGCAGACGAGACGGACAGGCCCATGACCGTGCCCTTCTTCTGGTCGAGCACCTCGATCTGGTGGGCATAGGTCTGGGGCGTCGAGAACGTCCTGGCAAGCACCGTGACGGAAAGGACCGCAAGCAGGAGCAGGACGACGACGCTCGCCAGCTGGGCTTGCGAGAACCTCGGGCGCCTGTCCGGCTCGACCCTCTCATGACGCGCAATCTGGTCGGCTCTCTCGATCGTGTCCATGGCTGCCTCCGCCTCTCCTGACGCACGATGCACCCCACCCGCTAACTCAAGCTTCAAAGACCTGGCCCTGCCCCGCCAACGTGGCACTCACGCCCATGGGGCACGTCCGCGCTTCCCTTTGACCCCTACAGCCACCCGCGGCGCTTGAAGTACCCATAGCAGCCCAGCACGATGACGACCGACGTCAGGACCACCAGGGGATACCCCCACTCCCAGTCGAGCTCGGGCATGTTACGAAAGTTCATGCCGTACCAGCCCACGATGAGCGTGAGCGGGGCAAAGATGGCCGTGACCACCGTGAGCACGGTGACGATGTGGTTCTGCTGCACGTCCAGGTGCATCTTGTAGAGGTCGCGCATCTGGAGGGCCTGGTCGCGCAGGGTGGCCGCCTGGTCGTGCATCTTGTCCAGCCGGCCGTACGCGACACGAAAGTAGCGCAGGTCCTTCTCGGGAAAGAAGCCGTTCTCGTTGGCCATGAGCACGCCCATGAGGTCCATGAGGTGGTCATAGTGGTCGCTCAGGTCTCGCAGCTCGCCGCGCATCTCGTTGATGCGTCGCGACGCGTGGGGCGCGGTGCCGTCCATGATGGCGATCTCCATGTGGTCGAGCTCGCGCTCGTACTCACGCAGCAGCTCGGCGTCTCCGCGCACGATCCTAGTGACGAAGGCCGAGAAGAAGCGTGCCAGGCTGGGGTCGCGCCACCGCCGGATGCCTGACATGTCCCTCACCAGCCGCTCGGCGGTAAGGGCCGTGTCAATGAAGACGATGCCCTTCTCATCCATGGCGAAGGCAAAGCAGGCCTCCGGGCCGTCGGGGTCGGCGCGGTCCGGGATGAAGATGGTGCCCGTGATCGAGTCGTAGTTTGCCTCAGCCTGCGTGTCAAACACGGCCGTGACGTCCGGCTCGAAGTCTATGCCCATGTCAAAGTCATGCTCGCGACGACGCCACTCCTCAGGCGTGAGGATCGCCACGAACTGACGCCCGTCCGAGAGAAGCTCGGACTCGTCGCACTCCACGAGCGTCTCGTCGATGAGGTAGAACATGGCGACTCCCTAGGCTGCGCGCATGTCAGACGCACACAATCCTACCCTAGCTCCGTCACACGTGCAGACGAAACGGCGCCCGCCTTGCGGCGTACCGCTGAGCGCCCCGCATCCTCATCTCACGGCCGGACCAGGGCCAATACATCACGTCTTAGGTAAGCTATATGTAATGCCCGCATAAGCAGCTGTGCATGCGATCAGACGCGTGGCAGCACCAAGCAGAAGATGCCGGGCAGAACGTAAGAACGTGGAAAGAGGGGAACGCATGAAGAGCATCTCTCGTAGGAACTTCCTTGCGGCAACGGCAGGCGTGACGTCGGTGGCGGGACTCGCTGCCTGCAGCGGGTCGGGATCGGGCTCCGCCTCCTCCAGCGCCGGCGGCAGCGACGACAGCCTGGACAGGATCGCCTCGCAGGACGTCATCGACGCCGGCAAGAAGGACGGCACGCTCGTGGTCTACGGCTCCGCCGAGGAGGCGCACGTGGCCGCCTGCTGCGAGAACTTCCAGAAGCTCTTTGGCATCGAGACCCAGTACCAGCGCCTCTCCACCGGTGAGGTCGAGTCCAAGATCGAGGAGGAGAACGGCAACCCGTCCGGCGACGTCTGGTTTGGCGGCACCACCGACCCCTACAACGTCGCCGTCACCAAGGGCCTGCTCGAGCCGTATAAGGCCGCCAACGCCTCTCACCTGATCAGCGACGCCTACAAGGACGCCGACGGCTGCTGGTATGGCATCTACAAGGGCATCCTCGGCTTCTTCTACAACAAGGATGAGCTTGAGCGCAAGGGCATCGACGCCCCCAAGGACTGGCCCGATCTCGTGGACGAGAAGTACAAGGGCCTCATCTGGCTGTCCAACTACAACACCGCCGGCACCGCCAAGCTCGTCCTCAACACCGTCATCCAGAAGTACGGCCATGACAAGGGCATCGAGTACCTGGTCAACCTTGACAAGAACATCCAGGTCTACACCAAGTCCGGATCCGGCCCGTCCAAGAACGTCGGCACCGGCGAGTGCGCCATCGGCATCGGCTTCCTGCATGACGCGATCTACCAGATCGTCGACAACGGCTATGAGAACATCGGCCTGGTCATCCCCTCCTCCGGCGCCTCCTTCGAAATCGGCGCCACGGCCATCTTCAAGGGCGCAAAGCACCCCAACGCCGCCAAGCTGTGGATCGAGTACGCCCTCTCGCCCAATTGCGTCGAGCGCGCGCAGGAGGTTGGCGCCTACCAGTTCCTCGTGCTCGACGACGCCAAGCAGCCTGAGGTGGCCTCCAAGTACGGCCTCGACCCCAACAACGTCATGGACTACAACTTCGAGGACGCCAAGGAGCACACCGAGGCCTACGTCAGCGACATCATGACGGCCCTCTCGCAGTCCGGCTCCAACACGAGCGACCCGAGCCGCTTCCAGACCGAGTAGCCCGCAGTCTGGTCCCCAGGGACAGGTCCGTTTGCTTGCCAGGTGGATGGCATGCCCATCCACCTGGCTTGCGTTGGGGGCGACCAGACTGCTCGCACGAAGGACTCATGACCGCAGGACGCCTGTGCCAGGGCACCCACGTACCATCCGAGGAGGGAAACGATGGCAAGGAACCAAGGCGCCGAGCTCGATAGGAAGAAGCTGATGGCCGACCCCATCATGGTCACGACCATCGCGGTTCTCATCGCGTTTCTGACGCTGTTCATCCTGTATCCGCTGGCCATCCTCATGGTGGACAGCGTCGTGGGCGACCACGGGCCCACGCTGGACATCTTCCGGCGCGTCCTGGCGATGCCCGCCTTTGACAAGGCCATCGCCAACACGCTGAGGGTGGGCTTTCTCGTAGGCATCCTGGCCTCGCTCATCGGCCTGCTCTTTGCCTACGTCGAGGAGTACGTCCAGCTCAAGACGAGGTTCATGGACGGCCTCTTCAAGGTGGTGTCCATGCTGCCGGTGGTGTCGCCGCCCTTCGTCCTGTCGCTCTCCGTCATCATGCTGTTTGGCAAGTCGGGCATCATCACCCGCTTTCTGCTGGGCATCTACGACAACAACGTCTACGGCTTCTGGGGCATCGCCCTCGTGCAGACGCTCACGTTCTTCCCCGTCTGCTACATGATGTTCAGGGGTCTGCTCAAGAACATCGACCCCTCCCTGGAGGAGGCCGCACGCGACATGGGCGCCTCACGCTGGAAGGTCTTCACGTCCGTGACCTTCCCCTTGATCCTGCCGGGCCTGGGTAACGCCTTCCTCGTGACGTTCATAGAGTCCATCGCCGACTTTGCCAACCCCATGCTCATCGGCGGCTCCTATGACACGCTTGCCACCTCCATCTACCTGCAGATCACCGGGGCCTACGACAAGCAGGGGGCTGCGGCGATGGCCGTGGTCCTGCTCTTTATCACCCTGGTGATGTTCGTCGTCCAGAAGTACGTGCTCGAGGCCAAGTCCACGGCGACGCTCACGGGCAAGGCGAGCCGCGCGCGCATGCTCATCACCGACGCCTCCGTGCGCATCCCGCTCACGATTCTGTGCGCCGCCCTGGCCATCTTCGTGGTCATGATGTACGTCTGCGTGCCCTTTGGCGCCCTCTTCAGGACCTGGGGCTACGACTTCACGCTCACCACCAAGTGGTTCAAGCAGGTCTTCACCATGCATCACGGGCTCGAGGCCTTCCGCGACTCCTTCGTCCTCTCGCTCGTCGCCAGCCCCATCACGGCGCTGCTCTCCATGATCATCTCCTACCTCGTGGTCAAGCGCAGCTTCCGGGCCAAGGGCTTTATCGAGGCCGTCTCGATGCTGGCCATGGCCGTCCCGGGCACCGTCCTGGGCGTCGGCTACATTCGCGGCTTCTCGGGTGGCATCTTCCACACGGGCGTGCTTCAGGGCCTCTACGGCACCGGCGCCATCCTCGTGATCGTCTTCATCGTGCGGTCGCTGCCCACCGGCACGCGCTCGGGCATCAGCGCCCTACGCCAGATTGACAAGTCCATCGAGGAGTCCGCCTATGACATGGGCGCCAACTCGCTGCAGGTGTTCATGACCGTGACGCTCCCGCTCATAAAGGACTCGTTCCTCTCGGGGCTCGTCACCGCCTTCGTGCGCTCCATCACGGCCATCTCGGCCATCATCCTGCTCGTGACCCCGCAGTTCCTGCTCATCACGGTGCAGATCAACGAGTTCGCTGAGAAGGGGGCCTATGGCGTGGCCTGCGCGTTCGCGACGATCCTCATCATTATCACCTATGGCGCGGTCCTGCTCATGAACCTCGCCATCAAGCGCTTTGGCACGAGCGCCAAGCTAACGACAGAAGTGGAGGGCTAGACGATGTCCAAGGAGAAGAAGGGCGTTCGCCTGGAGCACATATCAAAGATCTACCAGGACCCCAAGACGGGCAAGGACTTCTATGCCGTCCACGACGCCAACATCAGCATCGAGCCGGGCGAGTTCGTCACGCTGCTGGGCCCCTCGGGCTGCGGAAAGACCACGATCCTGCGGATGATCGCCGGGTTCGAGAGCCCCGACGAGGGGGAGGTCTACCTGGGCAACGAGGCCATCAACGAGCTCACCCCCAACAAGCGCGACACGGCGATGGTCTTCCAGAGCTACGCCCTGCTCCCCCACTACAACATCTTTGACAACGTGGCGTATGGCCTCAAGCTGCGCAAGATGGACAAGGCCACCATCCGCGAGAAGGTCATCAACATCCTGGGGCTCGTGGGCCTGGAGGGCATGGAGGACCGCATGACCAACCAGCTCTCCGGCGGTCAGCAGCAGCGCGTGGCGCTGGCGCGCGCGCTCGTGCTCGAGCCGGGCGTCCTGCTCTTTGACGAGCCGCTTTCCAACCTCGACGCCAAGCTTCGCGTGGACATGCGCACCGAGATTCGCCGCATCCAGCACAACGCCGGCATCACGGCCATCTACGTCACGCACGACCAGTCCGAGGCCATGGCCCTCTCGGACAAGATCATCGTCATGAGGAAGGGCCTCGTCGCGCAGATCGGCGACCCGCAGACCATCTACTACCACCCGGTTGACGAGTTCGTGGCCGACTTCATCGGCGAGTCCAACTTCCTCCGGGGCGACGTGGTCGAGCGCGATGGGGCGACCGGCCTCGTCGACGTCGCGGGATCGAGGATTCCCGTGGCGGACGCGGGTGGCAAGGCCGTCGGGGACGCCGCGACGCTCGTGCTGCGCCCCGAGTCCGTGCACGTGCAGGACAAGGGGGTCATGCGCTGCAAGGTGACGCTCTCGCGCTTCATGGGCCACTACCAGAACTACCACGTGC
>NZ_KV806951.1:427774-520270 GCF_001811895.1 Olsenella sp. HMSC062G07 | reverse complement strand
GCGGGGACCAGCTCGTGAAGATCACGGAGTTCAACCCCAAGAACAAGAGGATCTACGAGGCGGGCGACGAGGCCTACGTGAACTTCTCGCCCGGGGACGTGCACGTGCTCTAACAAAAAGGGATAGCCCCTTTTGGCGTCGCGGCGGCATCGAGACGCGGGTTCCATGGGTTTGGGTCCGATGGAGGGGCGTCATGAGCGTCCTTCTTAGCGACACATGACCTCTAACTGTGAGAACATCGGCGCGGCGCCTTCGGGAAAACCCTCGTGCGAACCCTAACCCGGACAGCGCCGCTACCGTTCGAAGCGGCGGTCATCGACGCGGGGCATGGTCCTTTGTAGGAAGGCCATGTTGTCGTCGTAGTTGAGGGTAAAGACGCACCCGTAGAGCACATCGAGGATGTACTGCAACGCGATGTGGGACGCGAACTGCGATATGCGCTGCTGAGGGTCCTCTCGGTTGCTCACGCGGAGGTAGTGAGCGAGATGCGGATGCAGGCGTGCCCCCTCGTTTGCCCCTACGAAGATGGTGGGGACGTCCTCGCCGCGCAGGATTCCAAGCACCTTCGGCAGGAAGGTCGCCCTGCCCGAGTAGGAGATGGCTATCGCCACCGTTCCGGGCTGGGAGGCGGAGGCGAGGATGCGCTGCTCCTCCTCGGCGGCGGGGAGATCGGCTATTCGACCGATGCGCAAGAGCCTCTCGCGAAAGGTGGCCGCCACGTGCAGGTTGTGCGAGTGGGTGTATATGCTCACGCTCCGCGCTCGGGCGATGAGCCGCGCGCACGAGTAGAGCTCGGAGTAGTCAACGCATGAGACGGCATCGGCGATGGTAAAGTCGTAGAGCGCACGGAAGCTCTGCACGATGAGGCGGGGCGAGTCGTCGGCCATGAAGGGGTAGTCGACGTTCACCTCGTCGAAGGGGACGCTCTGGACAGTCGAGCGCGCCACCTCCGTTTTGAGTTCGCGAAAGCCCCTGAGTCCGATCTTTCGGCAGAAGCGGCTCACCCCGGCGGTCGAGGTATGGGATGCCCGGGCGAGGTCCTTGATCGAGAGGGAGTCGAAGTCTCCCCTGAGGGCGAGGACCGTGCTCGCGATGGCACGGTCGACAGGGGTGAGCCCCTCGCTCGACTCTATGCGACGGCGGAGGTCTATGGGCACCCTTCCTCTCAGACTTATCAGAACTTATCATAGCACCTCTTCTTTTTGGGACCATCTCTGAAAAGGCTTTCCAAGCTTCCCGGGGGTCACCTAGGCCGCCCCTGGGCCATCCTATACTCGCAGTCGTGGCACCTTCGGCACACGAGCAAGGAGGCACGCAATGGAACCAGAGAGGAACGAGCCGAGCAAGGGCATCAAGATTGTCACCATTGGAGGGGGGAGCAGCTATACCCCTGAGCTCATAGAGGGGTTCATCAAACGTTATCACGAGCTTCCGGTGCGCGAGATCTGGCTCGTGGACGTGGAGGAGGGAAGGGAGAAGGTAGCGATCATCGCCGCCATGGTGCGCCGTCAGTGGAAGGCGGCCGGCCACGACGTCGAGGTCCACGTGACGCTTGACCGTCGCGAGGCCCTGCCGGGCGCCGACTTCGTCACCACGCAGTTTCGCGTCGGGCTGCTCGAGGCTCGCATCAAGGACGAGCGCATTCCGCTCTCCCACGGGATGCTCGGCCAGGAGTCCAACGGCGCCGGAGGTATGTTCAAGGCGTTCCGCACCATCCCGGTAATCGGCCAGATCATCGCCGATATGCGCAAGCTGTGCCCTGACGCCTGGCTCATCAACTTCACCAACCCGTCCGGCATGGTGACGGAGGCCGCCATCAAGCACTTTGGCTGGAAGCGCACCATCGGCCTGTGCAACATCCCCGTCATCTCGATGATGAAGGAGCCCGCACTCATCGGTCGCGATTCCAGTGAGCTGACCTTCCGCTTCGCCGGGCTCAATCACTTCCACTGGCACAAGGTGTTCGATAGCTGCGGTAACGACCTTACCGACGAGATGATAGGGCACGCGAACGACCCTGACGGCCCGTTCCCTGCGAACATCTTCGCCGCCGAGTTCCCTTGCGACCTGCTCCATTCGATGCATCTCATGCCCTGCGGCTATCACCGCTACTACTACATGGCCGACGAGATGCTCGGTCACTGCGTCGAGGACTTCCGGGCGAATGACACGCGTGCCGAGCACGTCAAGGAGGTCGAGGACGAGCTGTTCGAGCTTTATCGCGATCCAACTCTCAATGTCAAGCCCGCCCGTCTCGCCAAGCGTGGCGGCGCCTACTACTCCGACGCCGCGTGCGAGTGCATCAGCGCCATCTACAACGACAAGCACGAACACATGGTCGTATCTACCGAGAATCGCGGTGCGCTGCCCGACCTCGACCCCTCGTCGATCGTGGAGGTCTCCTGCCTCATCTCGGCGACGGGCGCCGAACCCATCGCCTGGGGTCCCATGCCGAGCGCCGAGAAGGGCTGGCTGCAGGTCATGAAGGCGATGGAGGAGCTCACCATCGAGGCTGCCATCACCGGTGACTACGGCCTAGCCCGTGAGGCCTTCACGCTCAACCCGCTCGTGGCAAAGAATCCCGAGGCCGTCGAGGTGCTCAACCAGCTCCTCCTGGCCCACGAGCGCTACCTCCCCCAGTTTGCCGACGCCATCGCAGGTCTCAAGGCCGCGGGGGCGAGGGTGACCGACCCCGTCGTCCTCGAGCTGCTCGCAGAGGGCAAGTAGGGAAAATCCGTCGGGAAGGAGAAGAGATGACCGGAATCGTTCTGACAAGCCACGGGAATCTTGCGAAGGGGGTGAGGGACTCCCTAGAGATGCTTCTGGGCGGGCAGGACGACCTCTCCTGCGTGACGCTTCTGCCGAGCATGTCCCCCGACGAGCTGAGGGTGGCTCTCGAGTCTGCCGCTGCAGGCCTCTCGGATCCCGATGACGTGCTCCTTCTCGTCGACCTGTGGGGAGGCACTCCCTTCAACCAGGTATCGACGCTGCTTGCAGACCATGCGGGATGGGTCCTGGTCACAGGCCTCAATCTGCCCATGGCCATCGAGGCATGCTCGTCGCGAGACGATGGGTCGAGCGCACGGGAGCTCGCTGGGCAGCTTCTGGTGGAGGGACGACGGGGGGTTCGCGTGCTTCCCGAGGACCTTGTCCCCCGAAGGGCATCCGTTCCGGCACCCGCGCCCGCCGCGGCGACGAAGGGTGGGGAGGGTGGCCTCAACATCAAGTGGGTGCGCATCGACACGCGCCTGCTGCATGGCCAGGTCGCCATGGCGTGGTCAAAGGAGATTCGCCCCAATCGCATCATCGTGGTCTCAGATGCGGTCGCCCATGACGAGCTTCGTAAGAACCTCATCACGCAGGCGGCTCCCCCAGGGATCAAGGCGAACGTCTGTCCCGTGTCGAAGCTGGTCCAACTTGCGGGAGACCCGCGCTTCTCGACGACGAGCGCCCTGCTCCTTTTCGAGACGCCTCAGGACGTGGTGCGCGCCGTCGAGGGGGGCGTGGGCATCGGCCACGTGAACGTCGGCTCTATGGCGCACTCCGCGGGCAAAGTCGCTATCAACGAGACGGTCTCGATAGACGCTGATGACGCTAGGGCGTTGAAGTGCCTGCATGACAGCGGGTGCGAGCTCGGTTGGCAGAAGGTCCCGACAGACCGGGAGGAGCCAATATGGCCCCTCGTCGAGGGCAGCGGCCTGCTCGGCTAGGCAGTGAATCAGCATAGGGAGGGTTATCAATGGAAGTTCTGCTCGTTCTTATCGTCGCTCTGCTCGCGGGGTTCGAGGGCATCCTCGACTCGTTCCAGTTCCATCAGCCCATCGTGGCGTGCACGCTCATCGGCATCGTGACGGGGCATCCTGTCGAGGGCATCCTGCTCGGAGGGTCCCTGCAGCTTGTGGCGCTCGGGTGGATGAACATCGGCCCCGCCGTCGCCCCTGACGCCGCGCTGTGCTCCGTCGCCTCGGCGATTCTCGTGTGCATGAAGGGCGTCGACATGGGCGTAGGCATCTCGGCTGCCATGGCGCTTGCTGTGGCTGGGCTGGGCCTCACGATCATCGTCCGAACGCTTACGGTCGGTCTCATCCATGTCGCAGATGCCTCTGCCGAGAGGGGCAGCGTGCGCGGGGTCGAGATGGCCCACATGGCTGCTCTCATGCTTCAGGGACTGCGTGTCCTCATTCCCGCTGCGTTCATCATCGCGGTGCCCGTCGAGGTGGTCCAGGCGGCCCTCGGTGCCATTCCCACATGGGTCACCACGGGCCTCTCGACCGCGGGCGGCTTCATCGTCGCGGTGGGATATGCTATGGTCATCAACATGATGGCCACTCCCAAGCTCTGGCCGTTCTTCTTCTTGGGCTTCGCCCTTTCGGCGCTCTCCGCTCTCAATCTCATCGCCATGGGCATCATCGGACTCTGCATCGCCCTTGTGTACCTTCAGCTCGCTCCCGAGTTCAACTCTGTCGGGGGCAGGGAGGCCTCGACGGGGATCGCGGGCGACGACCTTGACGCCATCATCAACGACTACGAGTAGGGGGCTTGCAATGGAAGACAAGACTATTGCCTCGACCTCGGCGAGCGCCGGGAAGAGGTTCCAGATCACGAAGCGCGACCGCATCGCCGTGTGGCTTAGGAGCACGTTCATGCAGGCGTCCAACAACTACGAGCGCCTCATCACCATGGGATTCACGTTCAGCATGGCCCCGCTCGCGGACAGGCTCTACCTCCGTCGTGAGGACAGGGCTGCGTTCCTCAATCGCCACCTCGAGTTCTTCAACACCCACCCCTACCTCGCCTCTCCGATTCTCGGCGTGACCATGGCGCTCGAGGAGGAGCGCGCGAACGGCGCCGACATCGACGACGCTGCCATCCAGGGCGTCAAGATCGGCATGATGGGTCCTCTCGCCGGCGTGGGCGACCCGGTATTCTGGGGCACGCTGCGTCCCATCCTGGGGGCGTTTGCGGCATCGCTCGCCCTCACGGGAAACGTCATGGGCGCCGTGGCGTTCTTCGTGGTGTGGAATGCCGTGCGCATGGGGTTCACCTGGTACACCCAGGAGCTCGGGTACAGGCAGGGGAGAAACATCGTCTCCGACCTCTCCGGTGGCATCATGCAAAAGATCACGACCGGCGCCTCGATCCTCGGCATGTTCGTGATGGGCGTGCTTATCCCGCGCTGGACGAGCATCAACCTTTCGAACGTGGTGCTCTCGACGTCCGACATGGGCGCCGTTGCCGAGAAGTTTCCGGCAGTGACGACGCTCGTCGACCTTCTGAATGGTGGGCAGCAGGTCGCCGCAGAGGCGCTCACGAATGGCTTTGCGGAAATTGACGGGCTGCTCTCGAGCGGCTATACGGTACTCACCAACGCGACGGCCTATCCTGACGCGCCCGTTCGACTCATGCAGACGACTACGTTCCAGAGCGTGTGCGACTCCCTTCTTCCCGGCCTCATGCCGCTCGCCCTTACCGCGATCTGTCTGCTGCTGCTTCGCAGGAAGGTGAATCCCATCCTCATCATCTGTGGTCTGTTTGCCGTCGGTGTCCTCGGGGCGTTCGTGGGGGTCTTCTAGTCTCGGCGCGCCTGTTTCGCTAATTCGCGCCCTCGGCCGGACGGCTTGCCGTCCGGCCCTCCCAGAGAGGGGAACCCAATGCCAGCGTTCGAGAGCACGCGCGGTTATGGGTTCATGAACGGGGAGGTGGAGCTCGAGGTACCCGCCACCGCCTCGGTCCTGCCCCTCTTCTCAAGGTTCGGCACGCTCATGCTCGGAGAGGCGGGAATCGAGTTTCGCTTGCGGGGGGGGCGGTGGTTCGTGCAGGTCCCCTAGGGGAATGTGAGCAGTGTCCGCGTCGATGCGTACGGCTCGTTCTACCAGGACCCCAAGACCGGCAAGGACTTCTATGCCGTCCATGATGCCAACATCGACATCGACCCCGGCGAGTTCGTCACCCTGCTCGGCCCCTCGGGCTGCGGCAAAACCACCATCCTGCGCATGGTGGCCGGCTTCGAGAGCCCCGACGAGGGGGAGGTCTACCTCGGGAACGAGGCCATCAACGAGCTCACCCCCAACAAGCGCGACACCGCCATGGTCTTCCAGAGCTACGCGCTGCTGCCCCACTACAACATCTTTGACAACGTCGTCGCCTACGGCCTGAAGCTCCGCAAGCTCGACAAGGCGACCGTCAGGGAGAAGGTCACCAGCATCCTCGGGCTCGTCGGTCTCGAGGGCATGGAGGGCCGCATGACCAACCAGCTCTCGGGCGGCCAGCAGCAGCGCGTCGCCCTCGCCCGCGCGCTCGTGCTCGAGCCCGCTTCATGGGCCACTACCAGAACTACCACGTGCTCTGCGGGGACCAGCTCGTGAAGATCACGGAGTTCAATCCCAAGAACAAGAGGATCTACGAGGCAGGTGACGAGGCGTGCGTGAACTTCTCGGCCGGGGACGTCCACGTGCTGTAGGCGGGCGACCGTAGGCAGGCGGCGATCAGCGCTGCGGCCCGAGCGCCTCTGCCCTGAAGGCCCCCTTGGAACGTCCCGGCTCTAGGGCCGGGACGCTCATCTTGCCTTATGACTCACTTTACGGCTGCGCTGGCGCTCATCTTGCCTAATGACTCACTTTTGACGCCATAGAGGCCCACATCTGAGTCAAATGACAAGATGAGCCGGGTAAGATGCGATTCACTCACAACCAAGGAGGTGTCATGCGCAGGAGAGACCGCGAGATAAGCGACTTCGACGAGATCGTCAACGTCATGCGCAGGTGCGACGTCTGCCGCATCGCCCTCAACGGCGACGACTACCCCTACATCGTCCCCCTCAACTTTGGCATGGACGTGACGGACGGTCGCATCACGCTGTACTTTCACAGCGCGAACAAGGGCACGAAGCTCGACCTCATCGCCCGGGACGCCCGAGCGAGCTTCGAGATGGACTGCGACCATGCTCTCGTCATGTACGACGAGCAGATGAGCTGTACGATGGGCTACGCGAGCGTCATGGGTCGCAGCGTCATTGAGGTCGTGCCTGCCGAGGGCAAGGTCGCGGCCCTGAGGGCCCTCATGGCCCGGTACCACGAGGCGGACTTTCCCATTAACGAGAGGCTCCTGCCCGCGACGACGGTCCTCAAGATGACCGTGACCGACGTCACCGGCAAGCGCCGCGACAACGTCCACGCCGACCGCAAGGGGCGCACCATCGATCCTCCAAGCTCCTACGGCGGCGCATCGGAGGAACACGCAAGCTGACGCGGCGGCGCAAAACCCCTGCGTTATCAGCGGTCTGGCGATTGTTAAAGACCCGGCAGGCGGCAAAGCCCGGCGATCATCCGCAAGCCCTCGCGATTGTCCGCAAGCCCGGCAATTATCAGCAACTCAGGGGATTATCAGCAAACCCAGTAATTATCAATGGCAGAAAAAGACGATTCCTGCCATTAAATTTGCATTGTCCCAGGATTCGAAAAATTAGCGGCAGATTTCGCGCCGCCGTGACCATTAAATTTTGCGGCCTCGCGTGCCCGTGCGGTCTCTTGCGCGTGAGCGACGCCCGGCGCTTGACTGCCTCCGCGCCACGGCGCCCGTGCCGCCGGCACGGCAGAGTTGCCGGCGTCGAGCAAGGGATGCCGGCGGCGCACGCCGTCGCCGTTGTCGCGCAAACGTTGCTCTCCCGCCCGACCTTGACAAAAAGAGAGAAAGAAAAACCCCGCACCCGCATTTGAGCAGGTACGGGGATTACTTGTGGTGGGCGTTATAAGATTTGAACTTATGACCTCTTCCGTGTCAGGGAAGCGCTCTCCCCCTGAGCTAAACGCCCGAACATGTCTCGCCGCACGTGGGGCCGCACAGCGCGTTAGCTACTATAGACGATACAAGCTGGGAGCGCAACAGAAACTTTACCTGCCCCACAAGAATGACGATTGCCGCTGGGGTGGTAGTTGGCGGTTGCCGCTGGGGTGACGGCTAAGCATGGCAGCTGCCGCCGGCAGTACGCTTGCTACTTGGATGGGCAGGTTCCGAAGACGCTTTGGGTGACGCGCCCTCGCGCCCGCAGCCCGCGTCCGACATGCGCCCGGCGTCCGGCCTCGCACACCGCCTCCGGAATCGGGCGCCGGCCCGCGCCCGGCCCGCACACCCCGCGCCAAAGACCGCGCGCTACGCCCACATGTGACGGATGCAATGGCTCATCTGGGCATCCTTGAGCCTCAGGGTAAACGGGCACGGCGCCAGCCGATAGGCCAACATGAACACCTTGAGCCTTAACCAATGACCGTTGTATCGCATCGCCGTCGCCTCACATCTCCAGATGCCGGAACCCCCACCTCAAAGGGAAAGGTCCCGGCGCGGTTGAACGCTGCGATAAACATCCGAATGGCATTGGACGGGGTGGTGCCGATCTGCTCGGTCGCCGCAAAAAACCTGTCCTTCTCCTCGGGCATGACCTTCGCGACGATCGGAGTCATCTTGTCCTTCATATGATTCTCCGAGCTATGGGTGTGCTGCGTGGGTTCTACGTGGGTGCTGCGTTGTACTGCTGCATCTAAGTATAAAGTATGATTTGGTATGCCTTAGTATTCTTTTGTTATACCGCTACTTCAACATACACCTTTCAGGATGCAAAGATCCTGAAAAGCTTGATGAGCTGGCAAACGGCAAAGAAGGCGACATCAGCGGCAGCAGACATAGGGGCGACGTCGGGCGGGAAGGGGCGACAAAGGATGCCGAGGCATGTGGTTGACGCAACACGACACCGGGTTAGTGCGACACGACGCCGCGGCCGTGACATCGCTGCTCCCAGCCGTGCAGTCCTCTCTCGGCGAGAGGTCAGCGAGAGACGATTCCCCCGCCTAGGCAGCGCAGGCCGTCATAGACCACGACGCTCTGCCCGGGAGCGACGCGACGCTGCGTGCTCGAGAAGCGCACGAGGGCGGCCGCGCCCGTCGTGGCAGCCGCGTTTGCCGCGCCCAACGCAACCGGAGTCACCGTCCCGCCCGCCGCATTTGCGGCCACGGGTTCGCACCCCAAGACAGGCTCCACCTCCGCCGGGACGAGCGTGCCCGTGTGACGGCAGCGCACCGTCAGGGAGCCCCCCCGCGGCGGCTCCCCGGAAATCCAGCGCACGCCCTTCAGACGCAGCTCGTCGCACATGAGTCCCGGACTGTCGGGGTCGTCCGTCACGTAGACCACGTTGCTCTCGACGTCAGTGTCCACCACGTAGCGACGCGGGCCGCCGCCTAGGTCAAGACCCCTGCGCTGCCCCACCGTAAAGAGAAAGGCCCCCTCGTGGCGGCCCAGCTCCCGCCCCGTCTCCCATTCCACGATCTTTCCGGGGCGCCGCTCGAGCGCGTCCAAAAGGAAGCTCCTGATGCCCACCTCGCCCACGAAGCAGATGCCGTCGGAGTCGGGCTTGGCCTCCACCCCCAGGCCTCGCTCGGCACACATGCGACGCACCTGCGCCTTGTCACGCACGTCGCCCACGGGAAAGAGCGTGTGCGCAAGGACCTCCTCGCCCACGCGCCAGAGGAAGTAGGTCTGGTCCTTGTGCTCGTCGCGGGCGCGCAGCAGGTGCGCATGGCCGTCGCCGCCCGCCCTCACGCGGGCATAGTGTCCCGTCGCCACCGCGTCGGCGCCTGCGGCGAAGGCGCGTCGGGCAAAGCTGCCAAACTTGATGGTCTGGTTGCACATGACGTCAGGGTTGGGCGTATAGCCGCGCGCATAGGCGTCCACGAGGTAGTCCACGACGGTCGCCTTGTACTCCGCCTCGCAGTCCCACACCTCAAGCCCGATGCCCAACGTCACGCACACGCGCTCGGCGTCGGCAAGGTCGTCGCTCCAGCGGCACTTGAACCCCGGAAGGTCACGACTCCAGTTTCGCATGTAGACGGCGCGCACGTCATAGCCCCGCTCAACGAGCAGCGCCGCTGCCAGGGCAGAGTCCACGCCCCCGCTCATTCCCAGGTAGACCAGGGCACCAGGGGACGCCGAGGACGCCTCGTCCCCCATGGGGCGTCGGGGTGCCCGTCTTCTCTCGTCACGCATACGGCGACTTCTCTCCCACGGCGCCGCGCAGCTCCCGCGACGCCGCGCACACATCGTCCTCTGACAGGCTCAGGCGGTCCATCTCGTCGTGAACCGCCGCCACGAGCGCCTCGGCTGCATAGGCAACCTCGTCCTCGGTGGTTGGCCGACCCAGGGTCAGCCGCAGGCTTCCCGCCGCGACCTCGTCGGGAACGCCGATGGCCGACAGCACGTGGCTCACGCGCATCTTGCTCGCCGCGCAGGCGGAACCCGTCCCCACGCTCACGCCGCGCCTCTCCAGCAGGATCACCAGCCTGCGAGCGTCGAGCAGCGGAAGGCACAGGTGCAAAAGGCCCGGCAGGCGGCGCGCGTCCTTGCGCGGGCCCGACACCCAGGCCCAGGGGCAGGCCGTCAGAACCTGTCGTTGCAAGCGGTTGCGCAGGTCGCGCAGGCGGCGCGACTCCTGGGCACGCAGCCCGTCGGCCAGCTCGAGCGCCGCCGCAAACGCCACCACGCCCGCGACGTTCTCGGTGCCTGACCTCAGGCCGCCCTCCTGCCCGCCGCCCAGGACCAGGGGGCTGAGCGTCACGTCATCCGACGCCCAGAGAAGGCCCACCTGCTTGGGCCCGTAGATTTTGGAGGCCGAGAGGGTCATGAGGTCCGCGCCCAGGGTGCTCACGTTGACGGAGAGGTGCCCTGCGGCCTGGGAGGCGTCCACGTGCAGCCAGAGGGGGCGCCTCTCCCCCACCTCAAGGCGACGACGGCGCTCGGCCGCAATGACCTGCGAGAGCCGGCGTATGGGCTGTATGGCGCCGATTTCGCCGTTGGCGAGCTCCACGGAGACGAGTCCCACCTCGGCCGAGAGGGCGGCCTCGAGCGTGCGCGGGTCCAAACGACCATCCGAGCCCACACCCATCACGCGATGCGGACGGGCCGCCGCGCAGGAGAGCACGCTCTCGTGCTCGATGGCATCCACCAGCACCATGGCGTCCGCCTGGGCGTCAACGGCGGCAAAGGCCAGGTTGTTCGCCTCCGTGGCGCCGGCCGTCAGCACCAGGTTGTCAGGACGGGCTCCGATGACGCGTGCCAGGCGCCTGCGCGCGTCCTCGACGGCATCCTTCGCCTGCCGGGCACGCCGATAGGGGGCGGAGGGGTTCCAGAACCTCTCGCCCAGGTAGGGCAGCATGGCCTCGATGACGCGGGGGTCCATGGGCGTCGCAGCGGCATAGTCAAGGTAGACCTCGCGCACGCCCGTCGCCGGGACGCCCGGGCATGACGTCGTCATGTTTCCTCCTTGCGCAGGGGTTCCGTCGCCCCTGGCACAATCACTGCCGCCGTCCTCTCCGACGCGCCCGACGCCGCTCCTGCCGTCGAACCCGCCGTCACGTCCACCGGCATGGTGCAGGCCATCGCGGCCGATGTGCCCGTCGCGACCGTGCCGTTAACGCCCGGAAGGCCGGCCGTGGGCAGCTGCTGGCCCACCACCATGTTCTGGAAGCGGTTGGCCATCCATTCATCCGTGTAGTGCTCGTCGATGAACGTCTCGAAGGCGTTTTGCGGCGTCTCCCCCATCTGTCGCTGAGAGCGCATGTAAAATGCGGAGACGGTCAGGAACACATCCAAGGCGAGATACGCGCTCAAGAGCGTCACGAACAGCACCTGTCGGCTCGTGGTTGCCTCGCCGATGCGAAAGAGCAGGTCAGGCATCGCCAGGCGCACCCACACCAGGCCCAGCAGCCCCCACAGCGCCATGGAGCTGCACGACACCCACTGCGTGATGTGGTCAGGAAACCCCAGATACGTCCATGATTGAGCGTGGAAGATCCGGTCCATGGACCAGCCCGCCACCTGCTCGATGAGCCCGCCGGCCACGGCCATCACCACAAACTGCACGGGAACGCTCGCATGAAGGCGCCGCAGGGCAAAGCCCAGATAGGTGAGGGCGACGGCGCCCACGCCATAGAGGGGCGAGAAGGGGCCCCACACCAGGCCGACGCGGCTCTGCCTGACGCCCTCGCTCGCGAACATCCAGAGCTCCTCGAGCACGAGACCCGCGACCGAGGCGATCACGAAGATATAGACGACCTGGTACCAGCCAAAGTCCATGATCTCCAGGTAGCGCTCGCGAGCGCGGACCGCGTGATTCAGCACCTCGCGACGCTGTGCGCGGGAGAGATACCTGCCGCGCAGCTCGGGCGAGAGCGTCGTCTGGGCCATCTTGCGGTGGTCTATGGCGTCATCAAGGTCTTTTCCACGCCCCAGCCAGGTCCAGAACTGACGCAGGAGAAAGAGGGCGCCGCGAACGGCGAGCAGCAGCACGAAGAGGGTGAGGATACTGGTGAGCATGCAACTCCCTATACGAGGTCAGGCCGCAGGCAGCGTCGCCCGAGGCGGCCAGGAGCGGGCGAGACGTCCTCAGCGGGCGAGCCGGTCCCAGACGGGCGGGACAGCTCCGGGCGCTGGCGAGACGTCCGACGGATTTGCGAGGCATCCCTATCCTATACGTAGCCCCTCTCGACCGCAGCTGAAAAGACCTAGCCCACGGCACTTTCGTAGTTTTCAAAAAAAGTGCTTGCATCGCACAGTCCGGTCACGTATATTATTCCTCGCGTTCGCGGGCTTAGCGCAGTTGGTAGCGCGCCACCTTGCCAAGGTGGAGGTCGCGGGTTCGAACCCCGTAGCCCGCTCCATGTATTTTCTGGGCCGACGCGTTCGGCCTTTTTTGTACGGCGAGATGGCCAAGTGGTAAGGCAGAGGCCTGCAAAGCCTTTATCCCCGGTTCGAATCCGGGTCTCGCCTCCAAGAACGTGAGAGGGCGGCCCTTCGGGACTGCCCTTTTTCTTTCTCTCCCCCTTCTTCCACCCTTCTGTGCCCCTTCTTTCACCTTTTTTGCCCCTTCTCGCCTTCTTCTGTGGTCTTCTCTACAGGGTTTTCCTGGTTCGCGCGGCGCGTTTCCCTCCGGCGTGGTGACACGGACGGATTCCTTTACGTTTGCAAGCCTTGAGCCCGCACGCCAATACGTTTGAGAGACCCGGCCCACACACCAATACGTTTGAGAGCGTCAGCTAGACGGAGCTATAGGTTTGAGAAATCGGCGCGACGTTTGCCCAGGTAATAATCTCTGCAAATCCTCAAACTTATAATCCTGTGGATGGGACACTCTCAAACGTATTGCGCTGTGCCGGGGACACTCTCAAACGTATAGGAATCCCGGGCACGACGCGGGCACGGGTCTCAAACGTATAACAATGCGAGACGAGATAACAATGCGAGGCGAGACGAAATCACCTTCGTAGGCCAAACCCTCGGCCTCTCAGCCACACCCTCTCGCAGCCTGCCGCCTAGCGACGCGGCTTGCCTCTCAACGACGCAGCCTGCCGCCTAGCGACGCAGCTTGACGATGCGCACCAGGGTGCCTTTGCCCCAGGGCTTGCGGCCGATGGTCACGGAGTCCGCGAGAAGGCGCATGAGCCTGATGCCCCGACCACGCTCGGACGTCTCGTCCACGCGGGGGACGGCCTCCCCCGCCCGCAGCTCAAAGCCGCAGCCGCAGTCCGTGACGTCAATGACGACGCGGTCCTCGTAGCATGCGAGCACCACGAGGGCGCACTCGCCGGCGGCGTGGTCGATGGCGTTGCCGATGGCCTCGCCCACCGTCAGCATGAGGTCAAACAGGCAGTCCGAATCCATGCCGACCCGAGACAGATGGCGCTCCACGCTAGCGCGCGTGCCGGCAAGGTCCGAAGGGTCGATGCGCACGACGCAGCGCCAGAGCGGAACGGCGGACGCCGGCAGCTCCTGCACCTGTCGAGAGCCGCCCGCGCCCGAGACGGGCGCGAAGTCAACGAGCCTTGACAGCCTCAGGGTACGCATGACGCACTCGTTGGCCTCGGTGATGGAGAGAAGTCCCCCCACGGAGCGCATGCGACGAATCTCGCCCAGGACGAAGCCCAGGCCCGTGGAGTCGATGGCAGTAGCGGCGGCCATGTTGAGAATGATGCGCCGGCAGCCGTCGTCGATGAGGCCCTCCACGAGCCGCCGCGTGCGAGGGACGGTCGTGACGTCCAAATCACCGCCCACATGCACCACCGCGATGTTGGGATGCGTGTCCATGGACTGCTTGTTCCCCAAAGCCCCGGGAGCTAGACAAAGCGACGCTGAGCGCCGTGCGACGTGACGCGAAGGGGGCGCCGTGCGACGTGACGCGAAGGGGACGCCGTGCGACGTGACGCGCCCGACGCCCCGCCGACATCACGGTGCGAGGCCGCCGCCCAGGCTGTCAAAGCGTAGCAGCACCATGGCGACGTCATCGTCAAGCTGACGGTCGGTGAACGCGTCCAACGTCGCGAGCAGACGATCGAGGAAGCCCTCATAGCCCCGGGTCGCCTGGGTCATGACGGCGTCGCGCAGGCCCTCCTCGCCAAAGAACGCCCCGTCCGGCGAGCGCGCCTCCGTGGTCCCGTCGGTATACAGCAGCAGCAGGTCGCCCTCCGAGAGCCTCACCCTGCCGTTCTTGTAGTCCATCTCGTGAAAGGCCCCCACGACCCCCGACTGTACGTCCAGGCTCTCGATCTCGCCCGTGTCGCCTCTCACGAGCAGCGCCGGCGGATGTCCCGCAGAACAGTAGGTAAGAAGGCTCACCCGCAGGTCCACGATGCCCACGAAGAGCGTTGCGAAGGTCTCAAGGCGCGAGAAGCCCAGCAGGAAGTCGTTAAGCAGGCGCACCATGCGCGCGGGCGAGAGGCCCTGCCACGAGTAGGCGCCCAGCGCCGTGCGCACGGCGGCCGAGACGGACGCCGCCTCCACGCCCTTTCCCGAGACGTCACCCATGATCACGCAGGCACGCTCGTGAGGCAGGCGCACGAGGTCGTAGAAGTCGCCGCCCACGTAGGCCGTCGCCGTGGCGGAGGAATAGATGCCCTGGGCGGACAGGCCCCTCACGCTCTGAAGCTCGTTTCTCATCCCCGTCTGCAGGGCCTGGGCGATGCGCTGGTCCTGCCGGCGCGCCTCCTCGCCCAGGGTGAGCTCCCGGATGTCATGAGCGACTACCCGCAGAAAGCGGAGCTCAAGGTCGTCGAAGGGCTCGGCGGTGGCGTCGCGCAACACCAAGAACACCTGTCGGCGCCCCCCTAGGCAGCCCAGGTCAAGCACTGCCCCTCGGTCCGACGCCCCGTGCGCGTCGAGCCATCGGGCCAGGTCGGATTCCGTCGCGATGCCCAGGACCTCCGACTCGGCCACGTCGCCGTGGGCACAGGCAACCAGGGGCGTCGTCAGCCCCAGGTCCACGGCAAGCGACACGTCACCTCCCGGCAGAGCCACCGTGACGTTGCCGTCAGCTCCCGCGACGACGCGCACGGCGCAGGGGGTGGCACGCAGCTCCTGGCAGGCGCTCGCGAGACAGGACAGGACCGGGGCCTCCTTGGCCCCGCTGGCCTCCATGAGCCGCGCACGGAGCCGAGAGGCCACGTTGTCCAGGTGGTCCCCCTTGCGCTGGCGCAGGGCTGAGAAGGCGCCTACGAGCTGCACGGAAAGGTATTGGGCGACGGCGTCCAGCAGTTCGGCGTCCTCCCGGCGCGTGGGATGCACGTGCTCCCACCCCACCTCGATGAGGGCGATCACGTGGCCGCCAAACCACACGGGCACGGCGATGAAGCTCACGAACGGCGGCAGCGTCTCGGCACGCACCTCAAAGACCTCGCGGGTCTCCTCGTCCACCATCTCGCGAAACGCCGGGCGTCCCCGCCTGAGGGCGTCGCGTCTCGGCTCGAGCACCCTCAGCCTGAGGGCGCGACCCGCGCGCGTGGTGAGCTTCTCGATCATGTAGCCAAAGGGCATGTAGCGAGACACCCGCGCCTGCCTGAGGGCGGAGCTGCGCCCCCGCAGGTGGTAGCCGTCACCCTCGGCGACAAAGAAGAGGGAGCCCGTGGCCTCCATGATCTGGGTGATCTCCTCTATGACCTTTTCGAGCAGGGTCGTCACGTCCCGCGTGCCCAGGGTGCCCAGCACGATGTCAAGCGTGCCCGCGAGCCGGTGGTTGGCGCGTGAGAGCTCGCCCACGAGACGCTCGCGCTCGTCGTCGGCGGCCTTGGAAGCATCCGCCTCGTGTGCGACGACGAGATAGGGCCCGCGGGCAGAATCATCCGTCATGCCCACCTCGCGAGCGCGGACGGCAAGCTCGGTCTGGGCGCCGTCACCCGTGAGGCAGGTGAGCAGCTGCTGGCTTCCGTCCACGGAAAACGGCAGCGAGGAGGGAGAGAAGGGCCGTCTGGGCACCACGCCCACCGCAGGGGGAAACAGAGCGCGCACGTCCGTCCCGACGAGACCTTGAGGGCCGTGGACGAAGAGCCGCTGCGCATGCTCGTTGGCCAGCAGCACACGCCCCGTCCCGTCAAAGGCGAGGACGGCGTCGCTCGTGAGGGCCAGCAGGCCGGCGAGGGTGGCGTTGACGCCGCGGGCGCCGATGCCGTCAATCCGCCGAACGATCTCTCGCGCCATCATGACCTCCATCAGTCGTGGCGGGCGTGCCCTTGGACCCGACGCCGCAGCGGTGGGTCCCGCGAGGCGAGCTCCCATGAGACGCGGCGAGCACTCATGAAACGCGGCGAGCCGCCCATGAGACGAGATGAGCCGCCCATGAGAAAAAAGAGCGCTCCCGTTGGTTGGCCTGTGGCCTCTACCTGCGGGAACGCTCTTTGACACTCGTGGTGTCGGAGGCGGGACTTGAACCCGCACGACCTTTTAGTCAGTCACTAGCACCTCAAGCTAGCGCGTCTGCCAATTCCGCCACTCCGACATTCGTTTGGTGCGAAAGAAACAATACCACAGCGCCGTAGTCGTGGCAACAACAATTTTCCCGACGACGCCGTGACCCACCGTCCGCGACCCACAGCTCGCGGCTCGTGAGGCCACGCCCTCAGACCGCACCCTCACCTACAGCCCTACAGCCGTATCGAGCTCTCCTTGATGGGGTTCTTCTCGCCAAAGTGGCAGGCGCAGTAGTGCCCAGGCAGCACCTCACGCAGCGTGGGTACCTCACTCGAGCAGCGGCCCTGGGCGATGGGGCAGCGCGTGTGGAAGGGGCAGCCGCTGGGCGGGTCGATGGGGCTCGGCACGTCGCCGGCAAGGATGATGCGCTTGCGGGCGTGCTGAATGTCCGGGTCGGGCACCGGCACCGCCGAGAGGAGCGACTGCGTGTAGGGATGATGCGGCTCCGTGTAGAGCGACTTCCAGTCGGAGTGCTCCATCAGGTGACCCAGGTACATGACGGCCACGCGGTCCGAGATGTGCTGGACGACCGACAGGTCGTGGGCGATGAACAGGTACGCCGTGCCAAACTCGCGCTGAAGGTCGGACAGGAGGTTGAGCACCTGGGCCTGGATGGACACGTCCAGGGCCGAGACGGGCTCGTCGCAGATGATGAGCTTGGGCCTAAGGGCAAAGGCGCGGGCGATTCCCACGCGCTGGCGCTGCCCCCCTGAGAACTCGTGCGGGTAGCGGTTGATGTGCTCGGGGTTGAGGCCCACGACGTCCAGCAGCTCGCGCACGAACGCCGTGCGCTCGGCGGTGTCGGGCATGACGTTGTGGATGGCAAGCGGCTCGGAGACAATCTCGCCGATCGTCATGCGCGGGTTGAGCGAGGCGTAGGGATCCTGAAAGATGTACTGCATGTCGCGATGCATGGCCTTGAACTCAGCCCTGCTCATCGTGGAGATGTCCTTGCCGTCAAAGATGACGGTGCCCGAGGTGGGCGTCGTGAGGCGCATGATGGAGCGGCCGGTCGTGGACTTGCCGCAGCCCGACTCGCCCACGAGGCCAAAGGTCTCGCCCGGATAGATCTCAAAGCTCACGTCCTCGACGGCGTGCACCTTCTTGGAGCCCTTGCGATGCGCGGAGATAACGCCGTCCTCGACGGGAAACTCCTTGGTGAGGTGCTCGACCTTGAGCAGGGGCTGAGTGCCCTCATGCCTGTCCTGTCCCATCTATGCCTCGCCTCCTTCCTGTGCCGCGGCATGCCTGGGGGCATGCGCCTTTGGCGTGTCGGGCGCGGACTTGCCCCGCGTGCGCGAGGTGGCGGGGGCGTTGGCGGCGACGAAGGCGGCATCACCCGCAAAATGGCAGCGGGCGTAGTGACCCGTCTCGCTCACGTGCAGCTCGGGCGCCGTGGTGTGGCAGCGCTCTGTGGCATAGGGGCAGCGCGGCGAGAAGGGGCAGCCGGCAGGCACGTTGACCAGCGAGGGCGGGTTGCCCGTAATGGGCGTGAGCGGGCGCTTCTCGTCGATGATGGGATCGGGGATGGAGCGGTTGAGGCCCCAGGTGTAGGGGTGCAGGGGGCTGTAGAAGATCTCGTCGGCCGTACCGAACTCCACAGGCTGACCCGCGTACATGACCATGATCTTGTCCGCGACGTCGGCGACGACGCCCAGGTCGTGCGTGATCATGATGATCGCGTTGCCGTTCTTCTGCTGCATCTCCTGCATGAGCTCGATGATCTGCGCCTGGATGGTCACGTCGAGGGCCGTGGTGGGCTCGTCGGCGATGAGGATGT
This sequence comes from Olsenella sp. HMSC062G07, assembly GCF_001811895.1. Taxonomy (NCBI): domain Bacteria; kingdom Bacillati; phylum Actinomycetota; class Coriobacteriia; order Coriobacteriales; family Atopobiaceae; genus Olsenella; species Olsenella sp. HMSC062G07. The sequence continues at coordinate 501,714 of NZ_KV806951.1, read as the reverse complement.
CGGGGTCGCAGGCAAGCGCCATGGCGATCATGACGCGCTGGCGCATGCCGCCCGAGAACTCGTGCGGGTAGTCCTTGACGCGCTGCTCCGGGTTGGGGATGCCCACCATGTCAAGGAGCTCGACGGAGCGCTGAAGGGCCTCCTTCTTGGAGTAGCCGCGATGCAGTCTGAGCCCCTCGCCCAGCTGACGTCCGATGGTGTACACCGGGTTGAGGGAGGTCATGGGGTCCTGGAAGATCATCGCGATGTCGTTGCCGCGAATGTGCTCCATCTCCTCCTCGCTCATGGCGAGAAGCGACTTGCCGTGATAGCGCACGTCACCACCCTCGATGCGCCCCGGGGGCATGTCGATGAGCCCCATGATGGTGAGCGAGGTCACCGACTTGCCGGAGCCGGACTCGCCCACGACGCCGAGGGTCTCTCCCCTGTCAAGGGTGTATGAGACGCCGTTGACGGCCTTGACCACGCCGTCCTGCGTATGGAAGAACATCTTGAGGTCGTCGACCTCCAGCAGGTGCTCGCCCTCGGGAACGGGCAGCTCCTTGAGGTCAACGTAGTTCTCGTCGCGCTTCTTTCGTCCAAACAGCATCTTATGCATCCTTCATCTTGACGTCGAGGGCATCACGCAGGCCGTCACCGAGCAGCGTAAAGGCGAGGACGGTGAGTAGGATGGCGAGGCCCGGCATGATCATGAGCCAGGGCTGGGTGGCGATGAACTTCTGCCCGTCCTCGATGAGGATGCCCCACGAGGGGTCGGGGGGCACGACGCCCATGCCCAGGAAGGACAGGGCGGCCTCCGTGAGGATGGCGCCACCTATGTTCATCGTGGAGTACACCACGATGGACGCGACGGAGTTGGGAAAGATGTGGCGCATGATGATGCGCGCGTCCGAGGCGCCCATGGAGCGCGCCGCGTCAACGTAGTCGTTCTCCTTGACGGAGAGGATCGCCGAGCGGAACACGCGGGCAATGGACGGCCAGCCGAGCACGCCGATGGCGATGAAGACGTTCTGGATGCCCGAGCCCAGGACCGCCAGCATGACGATCACGAAGAGGATGTACGGGAAGGCCAAAAAGACGTCGGCCAGTCGCATGATGACGGTGTCCCAGAAGCCGCCGTAATAGGCGGCGACGGCACCCATGACGAGGCCGATGAGGGTGGAGATGGCCGTGGCCAACAGGCCGACGGCAAGCGAGATGCGCGCGCCGTAGACGACGCGCGAGAGCACGTCGCGACCCACCTGGTCGGTGCCGAAGGGATGCGCGGCGCTCATGGGCAGACGCGCGTCATAGAGCTGCGCCGTGGGGCCGCCCAGCGTCTGCGGGACCCAGAGGTCGGCCGTGAGGGCGACGAGCACGATGAAGGCGATCCAGATGACCGCCACGATGGCAAGGCGGTTGCGCCTGAGGCGCGCCAGGGCGTCACCCCAGAGCGTGCGCGAGGGCGCGCCCGCGTCGATCGTCGTTCCCTCGGCCGGCGCGGCGTCGCGCTGCTGGTCGGGCGTCTCGACGGCGACGGGCTCGCCCTTCATCCATGACTTGAGGCTCATGTCAGCCTCCCCCCTATCCCTGATCCCTGGAGCTGCCGTACCTGATGCGAGGATCGAGGAAGGCGTAGCTGATGTCCACGATGAGGTTGATGACCATGACGACGATGACGATGATCGTCACCGAGCCCATGACGATGGGCCAATCGCGCTGCGTGATGGCGCGATAGGTCTCAAAGCCCACGCCCGGCCAGTTGAAGACCGTCTCGGTGAGGATGGCGCCGGCGAGCATGGCGCCAAAGTCGATGCCGATGTAGGTGACGACGGGGATGAGGGCGTTCTTGAGCGCGTGATGCAGGATGGTCGCGCGACGGGAGAGTCCCTTGGCCCGGGCGGTGCGGATGTAGTCCTGGTTCATGACCTCGAGCAGCTGCGAGCGCATGATGCGCGCCGTGTAGGCCGTTGAGACCGAGGCCAGCGTGATGGCGGGCAGGATGTAGTACATGCCCGCGTTGAACTCGGCGGTGGGGCCCCCCGCCCCCGAGATGGGCAGATAGAAGCCCCCGCCCGTCCAGTCCTTGACCATGATGCCAAAGAAGAGCTGCAGCAGCATGCCCAGCCAGAACGCGGGCATGGCGACGAGGATGGAGGTGGAGAGCGTGACGAGCACGTCCCAGAACGAGTAGCGCTTGATGGCCGACACCATGCCCGCCAGGATGCCGATCACCGCCTCGACGAGGATGGCGACGGCGGCAAGGCGGATGGTGTAGGGGTACTTCTCCATGAGGATGGACGAGACGCTCTTGCCGGACTGCTGGTAGGAGACGCCCAGGTCACCTTGGAGAAGCCCGCTCAGATACAGCGTGTAGCGCTTCCACAGGGGGGTCTCGACGGGGTTGCCGCTCTCGTCAAGGATGGGCTTGCCGTCGGCGTCGGTGTCGATGAGGTGATACGTGGCACGCAGGTTGAGCTCGGTCTGCGGGTCGAGTTTCTTCTCGCCGGCGATGAGCTTGATGGGGTCGCCGGGGACGATGTTCTGCATGGCAAATAGAATGAGTGTGACGCCCAGAAACACCGGAATGAACTGAAGAACGCGCTTGACGATGTACTTGCCCATACGAAGGACTCCTCCATGAGACGCCCCAGGCCTGGTCCTTGCTGGCGAGGGACGCCCTATCGCTCATACAAAACGAGGGGTGGGACACCGTGCTACCGATGCCCCACCACCATCGTGTGTCGCTACGACCTACGCGAAACCAAAATCAGCAAGACCTAAGCTTGGATGCTTGCGGTCGCAAAGTCAACCTTGCTCTGCGGGTCAAGATAGAGCTTCTCGATACGGGAGCTGCCGACCCAGTTGTGCGAGTAGAACATCAGGGGAATGATGGGCATGTCCTCGCCCAGGGTCTTGTTGATGGCACGGAAGGCCTCCTTGCGCTTGTCCTCGTCCGTGATCTGGCGCGCCGCGTCGATGGCCTTGTCAACTGCGGGGTTGTTGTACTTGGAGTAGTTGTTGTCCGCAGTGCTGTAGAAGTTGGGATAGATGAAGTTGTCCATCGTGGGATAGTCGGCGATCCAGCCGAGACGGCCCATCTGGAAGTTGCCGTCGCCGAGCTTCGTGAGGTAGGACGCCCACTCCTGGGACTCCTGCGTCACCTTGAAGCCCACGGCCTCGAGGTCGCTCTGGACGATGGACATGATGTCCTCGTGGCCGCCGCCCGAGTTGTAGCTGAGCGTGATCTCGGTGCCCGCGAGGTTGTTGTCGTCCACGAGCTTCTGGGCGGCCGCCTTGTCGTACTTGCAGTCGGGCCAGGAGTTGTCCATGTCCGGGTCAAGAATCTTGGGGAAGACGCTGTCGGCAGGGGTGCGCGTGCCCTCGAAGAGGGTGTCGCAGATGTTCTGGCGGTTGATGGCCAGCGAGATGGCGCGACGCACGGTCGCATCGGTGATCTTCTCGCAGTTGACGGCGAGGTAGTACACCGAGAGCTCGGCGCCGGTGAGGACCTGGTGACCCTTGGTGACGGTATAGCCGTCCTCGGACTTGCCGTACTTCTCGCTGATCTCGCCAAAGCGGCCCGTGGGAATCTGCGCCATGTCGAGGTTGCCGCCCTCGAACTCGCGGAAGGCGGTGTCGGGGTCCTTCTGGATGGAGAAGTTGATGGCGTCGAGCTTGGCCTTCTCGCCGTAGTAGTCGTCAAAGCGCTTGACGTTGATGTACTGGTCGGCCACCCAGTCGCCGTCCATCATGAAGGGACCGTTGCCGATGGGGTGCTTGAGGAACGACGCGGGGTCGTCCAGCGCGGCCTGGGGCACCGGCGCGAGGGCGGGGTGCGAGCAGACCGTGGGGAAGTCGGCCATGGGGGCGTTGAGCTTGATGACGAGGGTGTTCTCGTCGGGGCAGGTGACGCCCGAAAGCTCCTTGGCCTTCTTGCTGAGCATCTCCTCGTAGCCCACGATGGGGGCAAGGTGGTAGTTGATCTCGGAGGGGGTGGACATGTCGGGGTCGCAGATGCGCTCGAAGCCGCGCTTGAACGCCTTGGCGTCCACGGCGTCACCGTTGTGGAACTTGGCGCCCTTGACCAGGTGGAAGGTGAACTCGGTGTCGTCGTCGTTGGACTCCCAGGACTCGGCCGCCTTGGGGACGACCGCGCTCTTTGACCAGTCGTAGTCCGTGAGCGCGTCAAACAGGATGTGCTCGACCTGCGTGCCCTGGTCCTCCTGGGTGTTGTAGGGGTCAATGGCAACGGGGTTGTTGATGTAGTACTTCAGGGTGCCGCCGGCGCCCGTGCCGCCATCAGAGGATCCGGCGTTCTTCTTGCCGCATCCGGCAAGGGCCGCAAGGGCCGTCGACGCGAGCCCCCCCGCAACGAAGCCACGGCGCGTTACTGCATGGTTCTGATGCATGAAGTTCCTCCGTTTCCATGCGCGACGACCGTGACGCCGTCGCGCAACTCTATGGGAAAACATGGGAATACCGCTTAACCAGCCCATGTTTATGGATAGTATTACCTATTTTATGCCAAGGTATGCAGCTATTGCAACGCCAGGCCAAACAGGACACCCATCGAAAACTTTCCCCCGCTGGCGACATTGTCGCCCGCGGGCGATCCGATTGCGCTACACGCCCAGGATGGTGCCGTTGGGGAAGGTGATGGCAAGCACCAGCACACAGATCACGAACACCGTGGTCGTGATGAGGGTGAGGCGGTCGAGATTATGCTCGAGGATGCCCGTCCCCGCGCTGGCGTTATACAGCGAGGCGGCAATCATGTCCGACACGCCCGTCCCCTTGCCGGAATGCATGAGGATGAGGACGATGCTGAGGAAGGCCGAGACGAACATCAGGATGAGGACGATGGTGTTGAAAATACCCACAGAGGCTCCTTTGACGACGGGGCCGGCGACGCTGTCGCATCGCCAGCCCCCGACACATGCGCATTCGCTGGTACTCTAGCACAGATGAGCGCGGCGCACGTCCGGCCTGCCTACATGGCCGCCCTCACCATGGCGGCGAAGGAGTCCGCCTTGAGCGACGCGCCGCCCACCAGGGCGCCGTCGACGTCCTTCTGATCGAGGAAGCCGGCAACGTTCTCGGGCTTGGCCGAGCCGCCGTACAGGATGCGGATGCCGTCGGCCGTCGTGGCGCCGAAGACCTCGGTGAGCGTCGCGCGGATGGCGGCGCAGACCTCCTGGGCGTCGTCGGCCGTGGCGGTCTTGCCGGTGCCGATGGCCCAGATGGGCTCATAGGCGACGACGTACGCCGAGGGGTCCTCGATGGTGAGGCCCGCCGTGTCCTTCTTGATCTGGTCGACAACAAAATCAACATGAGTGCCGGCCTCGCGAACCTCAAGCGGCTCGCCGCAGCAGCTGATGGGGATGAGGCCGTGGGCCATCAGGGCCTTTGCCTTGCGGTTGACGTCCTCGTCCGTCTCGCCAAAGTAGCCCCGACGCTCGGAGTGACCGATGATGCAGTAGCGAACGCCCACGTTGGTGAGCATGTCAGGAGCGGTCTCGCCGGTGAAGGCGCCCTTCTCCTCCCAGTAGACGTTCTGGGCGCCCAGCGCGAAGGATGCGGCCTCCTGCTCGATGACTTCCGCGACGCCCTTGAGGTCAACGGCGGGCGGACACACGACGACGTCCACGTCGCCGCTGCCGTCGGCGAGCTCCTTGGCAAGGCCCTGCGCGAGGATGACGCCCTCGGTGTAGGTCTTGTTCATCTTCCAGTTGCCGGCGATCATACGGTTACGCATCGAGAAGCGCCTCCACTCCGGGAAGGGCCTTGCCCTCGACGAGCTCCATGGATGCGCCACCACCGGTGGAGATCCAGCTCATCTTGTCGGCCAGGCCAAACTTGTTGATGGCGGCCACCGAGTCGCCGCCGCCGATGATGGACGTGCAGTCGGCGTCGGCGATGGCGCGGGCCACGGCCTCGGTGCCGGTGGCAAACTGGTCCATCTCGAAGACGCCCATGGGGCCGTTCCAGAAGACGGTCTTGGCGCCCTTGACGGCTTCGCAGTAGAGCTCGACGGTCTTGGGGCCGATGTCCATGCCCATGCGGTCGTCAGGGATCTTGTCAGAGTCCACGACCTCGCCCTGGGCGTCCTCGCCAAAGTGGTCGGCCACGACGTTGTCCACGGGGAGCAGGATCTTGCAGCCCTTGGCCTCGGCCTTCTTGAGCATCTCGCCGGCGCGCTCGACCCAGTCCTCCTCCTTGAGGGAGGTGCCCACCGTGTAGCCCTTCGCCAGGAAGAACGTGTAGGCCATGCCACCGCCGATGATGAGGGTGTCCGCGGCGTCGATGAGATGGTCGAGAACGCCGATCTTGGACGACACCTTGGAGCCGCCGACGATGGCGACGAAGGGACGCTCGGGCTCGGCGAAGATGGAGGTCAGGGTGTCGACCTCCTTCTCAAGCAGGAAGCCCGCGACGGCCGGGATGTGGGCGGCGGGGCCGACGACGGAGCCCTGGGCGCGGTGCGCCGTGCCGAAGGCATCAAGGACGAAGACGTCGCCGTAGGAGGCGAGCCTCGTGGCGACCTCGGGGTCGTTCTTCTTCTCGGCCTTGAGGAAGCGGACGTTCTCAAGGACGAGGATCTGGCCGGGCTTCAGGGCCTTGACTGCGGCCTCGGCCTCGTCGCCATAGGTGTCGGCCACGAACTTGACGTCGTAGCCGGTCAGCTCGGCGAGCTTGTCGGCTGCGGGCTTGAGCGACAGCTCGGGCTCGGGCCCGTCGCCCTTGGGGCGACCGAGGTGGCTCATCAGGATGACGGCCGCGTTGTGATCCTTGAGGTAGGTGATCGTGGGGATGGCGGCGCGGACGCGCGTGTCGTCGGTGACGACGCCGTCCTTGAGGGGAACGTTGAAGTCGACGCGCACGAGGACGCGCTTGCCGTCCACGTTGACGTCACGGACGGTCTTCTTGGTAAATGCCATGCTCGCTCCTTCTGGTAGCGGTGCCCGTGATACGAGGGAGGGTGCGGCCGCGGCCCAAGGACCTGCGACCGCACCCCCCATGAGGCTACGAGTGCTCCCGCCTAGGCGACGAACTTCTCGAAGTACTTGATGGTGCGGACCATCTGAGAGGTGTAGGAGTTCTCGTTGTCGTACCACGAGGTGACCTGGACGAGGCTCTGGCCGTTGCCGAGGTCCTGGACCATGGTCTGGGTGGCGTCAAAGATCGAGCCGTGGGTCTCGCCGATGATGTCGCGCGAGACGATGTCGTCCTCGTTGTAGCCGAAGGTCTCGGGGATGGACTCGGCATAGGCCTTCATCGCAGCGTTGACCTCGTCCACGGTGACCTTCTTGTCAACGACGGCGTAGAGGTTCGTGAGCGAGCCGGTGGGCGTGGGGACGCGCTGGGCGGCACCGATGAGCTTGCCGTTGAGCTCGGGCAGGACGAGGCCGATGGCCTTGGCGGCACCGGTGGAGTTGGGAACGATGTTCTCGGAGGCGGCGCGAGAGCGACGCTTGTTGCCCTTGCGCTGGGGGCCGTCAAGGGTCATCTGGTCGCCGGTGAAGGCGTGGATGGTGGTCATGATGCCCGAGACGATGGGGGCGAAGTCATTGAGGCCCTTCGCCATGGGAGCGAGGCAGTTGGTGGTGCAGGAGGCGGCGGAGATGATGTCGTCGTCAGCAGTCAGCGACTCGTGATTGACGTTGAAGACGATGGTGGGCAGGTCATTGCCCGCGGGAGCGGAGATGACGACCTTCTTGGCGCCGGCGTCGATGTGGGCCTGCGCCTTGGCCTTGGAGGTGTAGAAGCCGGTGCACTCGAGGACGACGTCAACGCCAAGCTCGCCCCACGGCAGCTTGGAGGCGTCAGCCTCGGCGTAGATCGTGATCTTCTTGCCGTCCACGATGATGGAGTCCTCGGTGGACTCGACCTTGTGGTCGCGGGAGTAGTTGCCCTGGGTGGAGTCGTACTTCAGAAGGTAGGCAAGCATGTCCGGCGAGGTGAGGTCGTTGATCGCGACGATCTCGGTGCCCTCGTGCGAGAACATCTGACGGAACGCCAGACGGCCGATGCGGCCGAAGCCGTTAATAGCAACCTTGACTGCCATACTGTCTCCTTTCGCGAGGCCATCTGGAGGCCGTTCCTCCGACTGGCCACTCACATGCACGCATCATATTTTACCCCTTTTGCCATGACAGCGTGATGTTCGACGCGTCGTCGGCGCCTTGGGGCGGCAGGCACGCTCACGAGCCGGTCCCGTCGCGAGGGGGTCGGCGCCCCGACGCCAGCTGCGCCTTCCCGCCGCCCGCGCGCGAACGGCGGCCGGCCGACTCCTCGACGACGTCCTGCAGCCTGAGGACGCGATGGTAGAGCGCGGACTTTGACACCGGCGGCACGAAGAGCCTTCCCAGCTGGGCGAAGGAGACGTCGGGGTGACGGCGACGCATGACGCAGAACTCCTCGAGCGCGGGCGGCAGGCGGCGGACGCCGATGAGGCGGTCCGCCTCGTCTATGAGCTGCAGCTGCCTGAGCGCGGCGCCCGTGGAGCGCGCCTGGTTGGCAAGCTCGGCGTTGACCCGGCGGTTGACGTCGTTCTTGAGCGACTTCACCTTGCGGACGCTCTCGATGGCCCGGGCGGAGCGCCGTGCGCCCATGAGGCAGAGCAGGAGCGATATGTCCTCAAAGCTCTTGAGGTAGAGCACGGGGGTGCCGCGCCGGCGGTTGAGGCGGGCCTTTACGCCCAGCTCCGCGAGGAGCGCGCGAATGCCGTGGGCAAGCTCGTCGCCCGCCACGGCGATTTCAAGGTGGAAGTCGCCCCGCGGGTCCGCTATGAAGCCGCCGGCCATGAAGGCGCCCCGCACGAAGGCCTCCTTGCAGCAGCGCCGCGCGAGCAGGCCCTCTGGCACGCCGCCCACCAGGCCCGCGTCGGGCGTGACGATGCCCAGGCGCACGAGCGCGGCGGCGAGCTTGTCCTGCTCGGGTATCTCGATGAGGTAGTTGCGGGCCTTGTGCAGGTTGGAGCGACGCACCGTGAGGGGGGTCTCAAGGTCGAAGAGCTCGTGGGTGAGCCTGATCATGGTGCGGGCCACGGCCCCCGTCTCGGTGGAGACGCGGATGGAGTGGCGCGCGCGTCCCGAGAGCGTGAGGGTGCCGCACACGCGCACGATGGCCGAGAGCTCGGCGTAGGAGCACGCGTCGCAGCGCCCGTCAAGGCGCGACAGCTCGTCCTTCACGCGCGCGGTGAACGACATCGCCCTACCCCCTCGCGGCGAGTTCGAGGTCGCGGTGCGACCGAGACACGCGATAGCCCTGTCCCTTGAGGTAGTCGGCCGTGGCGTTGGCGATGGCGACGGAGCGGTGCTGCCCGCCGGTGCAGCCGACGGCTATGGAGAGCTGCGCCTTGCCCTCGGCGATGTAGCCCGGCATGACCACGTCGAGCAGGCGCTGCCAGGCCCGCATGAAGCGACCGGTGACCTCATGCCCCAGGACGAAGTCCCTGACCAGGTCGTCGTTGCCCGTGAGATCGCGCATCTGGGGGTCGTAGAAGGGGTTGGGCAGGAAGCGCACGTCGATCATGAGGTCCGCCTCAGCGGGCATGCCATGCTTGAAGCCGAACGAAAAGACGTGCACGTCCAGGAGCTGCTGGTCGGTGAGGCCCGAGAAGGCGCGGCGAATCTTGGTGCGCAGCGCCGAGGTGCGCAGGCGGCTCGTCTCGATGACGAGGTCGGCATGCTCGCGAATCTCCTGGAGCTGACGGCGCTCGCGCAGGATGGCGCGACGCGTGCTGTCTCCCTGGTTGGCCAGGGGGTGGCGGCGACGCGTCTCGTCATAGCGTCGCATGAGGACCTCGTCGGTGGCGTCGAGGAACACGACCTTGTGCGACAGCTCATGCTCGTCGAGCGTCTGGATGACGTCGGAGATCTCGTCAAAGAGCCCCTGGCTGCGCAGGTCGCAGGTGACCGCGAGATGACGGTCGATGCCGGTGTTGATGCCCACGAGCTTGGCAAGGTCAAGGATGAGGCGAGGCGGCAGGTTGTCGATGCAGTAGTAGCCCATGTCCTCGAAGACGTGGAGGGCCTGGGTGCGACCGCTGCCCGACATGCCCGTGATGATCACGATGTCGGGGATGCGGTCGGCCGCGGCGGCAAAGCGCATCTGCCGGGACTTTTCGCGCCGCTCACGGGCGCCGCCGTCAAAGGGCGCTTCCGGCGCGGCGGCGTGGGGCGCGCCCGGGCGCCCAGGCTGTGACGAGGACGGTGAGGAGGTCGTCTCGTCCATGGCTAGCAGAGCCCCGTGCCTGCGGGCACGCCGTGCTCGAGGGCGGGCGTGATACCGTCCTCGTAGCCGAAGGTGGGTGTGACGGGTGCTGCCATGGCATGCTCCTCTCGCTGCTCCTGCCGGCGTGCCGCTGCCGGCAGCGGAGCCGGGACCCGCGTGCGCCGGTCGTGTCAGCCGGTCAGGCGACCGAGGGCCGGTCGCGCTTCAGTCATATGGTTCGTACCCCTCAAAACGCCGACCCTATCAGCTCCTTGGGACGACGCCGCCGTGGCGCCTGGCGCGTCGCGCCGTCAGCCAAGGTCGAACTTGGCCAGGACGCGCCGCAGGGACCGCTGCCACGGCAGCCAGAGGAGCGTCAGGAACAGGGCGGTGGAGACGCCATGGACGAGGTCGAAGGGGATGCCCTGCCCATAGGCGAGCAGAACCGACTGCCAGGTGAGCGGCCGCACGAAGCCAAGGACGAACCAGCCGTTCAGGATCAGGCCGTACAGGGGGCCGGACAGCAGCCCATAGACGACCAGGGCGAGGGGCGCCGCACCGGGCGCGGACCCTCCCGCCGGCGTCATGCCCGCACCGGGCGCCTCAAGACGGCTGGGCCCGCCGGGCCGGCCCCTGCAATCCTCAGCGTACGCGGGGGCGGCAAAGAGCTCGCCCGCCAGGTACCCCACCAGCCCCCACGCATACATCTGCCAAGGCGTCCAGGCGCCTTGGCCAAAGACGACGTTGGACAGGAGGGCGGCGAGGGCCCCCACCATGAAGCCGCTTCGCCTGCCCAGAAGCGCGCCCGCCACGATGGCCACGGCCGACACCGGCTTGACGTAGGGCAGCGCCGAGAACGCCACCCGTCCCGCGGCGGCGACGGACGCCAGGACCACCGTCACCATGAGCTGCCTGAGCCCGGGCCGTGACGCCTCGAAGGTCCCGAACATGAGCGCAAGCGCCACGAGCACGACCAGAAGCGTGAAGCCCGCCGCGCCGTCGATCTCCCACAGGGCGCAGGCCCCCATCGCCGACGGCACCAGCGCCAGCGCCAGCAGCTCCGTGGCGTGCGCGCGTCGCGCGGGCGCGCTCATCGCTCCATCCCCCACAACCATGACCTCTCCCTGAACGCGTCCACGGACTCGCTGACGGCCGCCTGGCCGTCAAAGAGCAGCGTCACGCCGTCGGCGATGGTGCCGGCCGTCTCCATGTCATGCGTCGCCATGACCACGGTGGCCCCCTCGGCGCGCACGTCGGCGAGCAGGCCCAGCACCCGCTCGCGCGTCTTGGCGTCCAGACCCCTGGTGGGCTCGTCGAGCAGCAGCAGCCGCGGTCGCGCCAGCAGCAGCTTGCAGAGGGCCAAAAGCTCCTGCTGGCCGCCCGAGAGGTCAAAGGGGTGCCGCCGCGCGGGCAGGTCTCCCAGGCCGGCGCGCCCCAAGAGCGCGCGCACGTCGCCCTCTCCGTAGCCGCAGGCGCCCGACCACGCCATCAGCTCCTCGCCCACGCTGCCCTTTGACAGGAGCGCCTTGGGGCTCTGGGGCAGCAGCGCCTGGGCGTCGCGCAGGGCGTTGCGGACCCGACCGCGCTGCGGGCGCAACGTTCCGGCGACGAGCGCCAGCAGCGTGGACTTGCCCGATCCGTTGCCCCCGACGATGACTCTGAGCTCGCCAGGGCGCACCGCAAGGTCCAGCCCCCTGAGCACCCACGCGCCGCGAGCGCGCCGCAGCCAGACGTCCTCAAGCTCCAGGACGGGCCTCGCGGGGCCGGCGGGAGCCTCGTGATGGACGGTGGGGCTGGGCACGGCGCGCGGGCTCATCCCCAGGCTCCCCATGGCGCGCGGGGCCGTCCCCAGGCCCTCGCCCGTCGTCTTGGGCTCCTCGTCCGGACGACCCCGTGGGTGCAGGCGGCCTCCCTCCAGCGCAAACTGCTGCGTGGCGTAGGGCGCGAACGCGCGCGCGGCGTGGGTCGCCACGACGACCGTGACGCCCAGCGTCCGGTTGACCCGCGCCAAGAGCCCCAGGAACTCCTGCTCGGCCACGGGGTCGAGCAGGGCGGTGGGCTCGTCCAGCAGCAGCACGCGAGGGCGCATGACCAGCGCGGCGGCCAAGGCGACGATCTGGCGCTGGCCTCCCGAGAGCTCCGCGCAGCGCGCGTGGAACCACGGCTCGATGCCCAGAAGGTAGCAGGCCTCGGCCACCCGACGGCGCATCTCACCGGCCTTTACGCAGAGGTTCTCCAGGCCAAAGGCCAGCTCTCGCCGGACCGTGTCGCAGACGAGCTGCGCGTCTGGATTCTGGAGCACCATCCCCACCAGGCTCGCCGAGAGGCGCCGGTCGCGCGACAGCTCGGTTAGCCCGTGGCCGCAGACGAGCACCTCGCCCGCCAGCTCGCCCGCAGGCGTGAGCTCGGGCTTGAGCGTCCGCAGCAGCGTGCTCTTGCCGGAGCCCGTGGGTCCCTGGATCACGGCGAAGGAGCCAGCGTCAAGCCGAAGGCGAACGCCGTCCAGAACGAGGCGCGGCGCGGCGCCGGGGGCCTCCCCTCCGGGAAGGGCGCGATACGCAAAGCTCAGACCCGCCACGTCGAGTGCGGGCGCCCGGACGTCATTCATCATCGTCCTCCCCCGTCCCGTCGCCCATCGTCGCCGCGCCGTCCTTCTCGTCGTGCCGCCGCACGAGACAAAGCGACCCGGGCAGCAGCGACAGGACGGCGACGGGGGCGTAGCGCCACCACGGCGAGAGGGCGCCCAGGGTCGGGTAGAACTGCCAGGAGCGGCCCGCGCGGACGGCCCCCCACACGGCGACGAGCGACAGGGTCAGCAGGGCGGCGAGCGCGAGCACGTCACGGCGTCGTAGGCCGCGCTCGTCATAGCGCGTCCTGGCGGGGCACGCCCCCCAGGCACGGGCGCGCATGGCCTGGGCGCGCTCGAGTGCATCCTCGAGCGACCAGGCCAGCAGCGAGGTGAGCGCACGCGAGCCGCGCGCGAGCCGGGGGCGCCACCTGCGCGGACACACACGCAGCCCCTGCGGGAACGCCCCTGCGACCCCGGCTTCGCCGAGCGCCCGGGCGGCCGTGCAGGACGCAAGCGTCCGGTCCGTCTCGTCCAGACGCCGCAGCGACTGCGGGAGCAGCTGCGCCGCCAGGGAGAGCATCACCGCCAGATGCGGTGCGCGGGCGCCCAGGAGGTCCAGCGGCACGCCGGCGCCCAGGAGCCCCTCGGCACAGGAGAGCCACAGGACGACGGCAAGGAGCATGAGTCCCATGCAGGCGCCATAGCACAGCCCCTCGAGCCGCAGCGAGACGACTCCCAGCCGCAGCAGCTGGGTGGCCCCGCGCGGGGCGACCAGCGGGTTGACCAGAATGAGCAGCAGCGCCAGGGGGACGAGCCACGCGAGCTGCGCCGCGGTGGCATCACGTCCCCGCAGCGCCAGCGAGAGCAGCAGGGCGCCGGCGCACGAGCACGTCAGGACGACGGGCTCGAGCACGAGGAAGGTCATCGTCACGACGCAGGCGAGGTAGGCGGCGGGGACGAGGCGATGGCTCGTCTCGAAGGGCGGCATGCCGCCGGCGAGGCTGTCGCGGCGCACGACGACGCCCCCTACACGTACCGCCAGCGAATCACGTCGCCAGCTGACACGGCATACTCGTCACTCATGAGGCTGGGGCTGCTGCCGTTGACCGTGTAGGTCCAGCCTCGCCCGGCGCCGTCGTGGGCGCTGCCGATACCGTTGATGCCGTAGACCCAGGTACCCGAGCCAAAGCGGCTGGGCCCGGACGTCACATCGGCTCCCGTGGCGAGCAGGGCGTCGTAGGCTGACGCGCCTGCGGGCACGCTCACGACGCCGGACGAGCCGGGCACGTCCACCGTCACCTCGATCGTCGCCGCCGCGCCGCCACGCCCCGGCGAGGGAACGTTCGTATCCGTGCCCCCGTGCGACGACAGGAGCGACGCGTCATCTTGCGCGCCCGCTGCCCGCGACGTGGCCTCAATGGGAATGTCCTCGCCCGTGGGAAGCTTCGGGGCGACGCCGAGGGCGCGGTCAAAGCCGGGGTCAGAGAGCGCAGCATAGGCGTCCCCGCTGATGCGATAGCCCAGGGCGGCCTTCAGCAGGCCTTCCGTCTCGCGCGCCTTCGTCATGAGCGTCGTCGAGGCGCTCATGGTCATGTGGACGACCCCGCTCTCGTCCTCAACGATCCAGGTGACCTGGGGCACGTTCACTCCCGTGCCGCTCGCCCACGCCGCGAGCGCAAAGCAGCGCCGCGCCGTGACGTCCGCCATGCCCGACGCGGGGACGGAGCCGCGCTGCTCCACCCAGATGCCGTTGCTGTCCAGGTAGACGCTCACGCCGTCCAACGAGACCGGCACGTCCTGGCCGTCAAGGCTCAGGGTCGCGAGGGCGTCCGTGACGTCGGACGCCGAAAGGGTCACGGGGCCGCCGAGGCGCTTGGCGGCATCGCCGTTCGCGGCGCGCCCCGTGACGGCAGTCCCGGTGAGCGACGCATGCGAGCCGCCAAGGTCGAGGACGCTGCCCGCGAGGAGCCACACGCCCGCGGCGAGGACCATGGTCGCCGCGGCCACGACCAAAACCTGAAAGACGGTGCCCCAGCGGCGGTCCCAGATCCGGCGAGGCGCGCGATCAGTCATGGGGCGTCATCTCCCTTTTTCCTCGAAGTGTCAGCAGGGCCAGGCACAAGCCCGTGACGCAGCCGATGCCGAGCACGAGGGGAAGCGACAGGCCCGCACGCTCAGGGACGTCGGACACGAGAGTCTCGCTCCTAAGGCCCGCAAGCAGCGGCGGGCGCGGCGCGGCGGGCGGGAGCCAAACCGCGGACGGCGACGCGGCGGCACGCCCGCCCGACCCGTCATCGCGCGGTGCGGCGCCCGCAGGCGCGGGCGACGACGGCCCGCGGTAGGCCCGCAGGTCGCAGAGGCCCGGCCGCACCCCAAGGCCCAGCGCGAAGAGCGCGCCCGCGCTGTTGGCAAAGTACAGGGTCCCGTCCCTTCCCACGATGGGCGAGCCCATGCAGTAGGACGAAAGGCCCGAGCCCCACACGCTCGGGTCGAACACGCGGCGGGCGGGCGCCGTCACGTTAGGGGCGGAAAGGTCAAGGCGAGCCACGTAGAGGCCGCCCGGCAGGGCGTTGCTCGTGAAGTAGGCGTCATAGACGGCACCCCCACGATGCACGAGGAGCGGGGCGCCCTTGACGTCGCCGGCAATGAGCTCGCCCGTCTCGAGCGCGCCCACCGTTCCCACGACGGAGAGGGTCTCGGCGTCAAGGACGCTCAAAGATCCCGTCCACGGCGAGGAGGGGCTGCCCGCGGACTGCACGCCACCACCGACGACGAGTCGCCCGGCCGCGAGGATGGGGGCTCCCGTGGCATGGTCGGCCACCTTGGCAGAGCGCAGCTCGCGCAGCGTCGGCACCCCGCCCGCGCCCATGCCCACCTCGACGACGTGGACCACGCCGTCCGTCGTGACCACGTAGGCACGGGTCCCTTCCGGCGAGAGCGCCACGTCGGCGCGACAGCCCTCCCCCAGCCTGACCGTCGCGAGCAGGCCGCCCGTCTGGGCGTCGATCGCCTGCAGGCAGCCCGCGTCGTTGGCGATGAGCAGGACGTCGCCGCGCACGCTCCCGCCGGCCCAGTAGTAGCCGGCGGCGTCCTGGCGCTCGAAGAGCTGCGCGCCGTCCGCAAGGCGCAGCTTGTAGAGGAATCCCCCCGTGCCAAAGCCGTCCGTGGTGCCCAGGTAGGCGGCGCCGCCCTGGACGAGCACGGTCGAGAGCGACTGCTGGGGCCTGCCGCCGATAGCGGGCCGCCCCGGCGTGACCCAGGCGGAGACGAGCCCCTTGGCCCCGACGGCGAAGGCCTGGAGCCTGCCGAGGGAGAGCGGCACCAGGACGAGGCCGCCCTGCTCGTCGGCGTACTGGAGGCGCGACGTGGAGTCGATGCCCCCCGCCAGGCTCACGATCTGAAAGACGCTGCCGTCCTTGGGGTTGAGGACGAACAGGCGGTCCCCGGACGCCACGATGACCTTGCCCCCCACGAGGATGGGATCGCTCAGCTCGCCGTCACTCAGCCACATGGCCAGCGACGTGCCCTTGTCAAACGCACCCTCGTGGACGGGGGCGTCCGATCTGCCGCTTCTGTCGTTGCCCAGGCGTCCCGCCCAATCGACGCTGCTGTCCAGGGGCTTCGTGTCCTGCCCCCACGGCGCGGGGTCGCTCGGCGTCGGGGGCGGTGCGGCGGCATCGCCGTAGCTCCAACAGATCCGGTCGCCGTCCCTGAGCGTGTAATTGCCGGGAAGGTACGCGGAGAACGTGCCGTTGACGTAGAGGCGCCAGAACGACCGCGCCCCCGTCCTCTGGTCCGTCGCGTCCCCGCGACGGGAGCTTCCGTCGGGGAGCGTCTTGCCGTCGCGCGCGATGATGGTGAGGAGGCTCGGGTCCGTGTCGTAGCCGGCAGATGCAAGGACCTCGCGCGAGGCGGAAAGTGCCGTCGTCCCCGCCTTGAAGCGCCTCGTGGTCTCGGGCAGCCAGTCGACGGCGCGCCCCCGGGCGTCCGGCCCCACGACGCGAACGCTCGCCGTGACGTCCTGGGCGGAATCGTTTGGCCCGAGAGTCGTCCCGGAGCCCGTCGGGTCGTCCTTGCCGCTCGTGCCCTTGACGACGAGCGTTGCGGCGACATCCTGGCTGACGAGGCGGCGCAGCTTGGGCCCCCAGACGGGGTCGTCGCCGTAGGCCTGCGCGACGGCGACGAAGCGTTCGTCGGACAGGACGGAGCGCACGGTGACGGCCGTGTTGTAGCGGGGCTGCGGACGCCACTTGTAGGACGAGCCCTCGTTCCACGCCAGGTGGAGGGTCTCGTTGACGATGACGTCCGTGTTGTTCGAGACAAAGGTGCGGGCCTGGTCGGCGGCGCCCATGGGGTCGTATCCCGGCAGGTCCTCAAGCACGATCCCCTCGTGCGCGCCCGCCTCCGTGTAGGTCCGCGCCCAGGCGAGCGTGCCGTCCGCCGCGCGATAGGCCTTCTGGAAGGTGGCAAGGTCGCGCGTCACGTCCCCTGCGGGCTGGCCGGACAGAAGCGCGGCGGCGTAGCCCGCCTTGGCCTGCTCCATGAGCTCGAGGGCGTCGTCGACGTCGGCGGCGGCGAGCGGGTCGACGACGAAGGTCAGGGTCTTGCTCGCCGTGACCTCGGGGTTGGCCTTGCTGGCGATGGTGCAGGTCACGTCAACGGCCCGGGCGGCAGAGCCGGGAAGCGGGCGGGTGGGCGTTGCGGCGTAGCCCACGATGCCTAGGGCGTCGTCCGAGCTCGCGTACGTGACGGAGAAGTCCCGCCCGTCCACCCCAAGGACGCGGGGCCTCGGGAGCCTCAGCCGCTCCGTGACGCCCGTGCCGTCCGCACTCACGGCCGCGCCCGTGGTGGAGACGGTGACGTTGGCGTACGTGAAGGCCGCGTCGAGCTTGTCGGCGAGCTCCTGTCGTGCCTGCTGGATCTTGAGGGGGTCCGCCTTCACCGTGACCGTGAAGGTCTTGCTGACGGTGCCAAACGCGGCCGCGGACTCGACGTAGTCGTTGAGCACGCTCGCGTTGGGTGCGAACGTCGCCGTCAACGTGACGACGCGGTCCGTCGCCTGGCGGGTCACCGTGGCGCTCAGGGGAGCCGTGGGCAGGGTGCCGGCGGCGGCCTGGGGGCTAACGACGCTCGGATCTGAGCTCTCCCATGAGATCGCCGCATAGGAGCCCCGGACGCCCGCGCCACCGAGCTGCGGGAGCGCAAGGTCGCCCGTAACCTCGCCAAGGGAGGTGTTTGACCCCTTGATGGCGTCGTCGGCGAGCCCGTCCGCCTCGGCCTGCATCCGAGAGCGGAAGAAGTCCTGGTCCCAGCAGACCGTGACCGTATGGGGCGCCGAGACGGCCTCGGCCTGGCCCAGCGAGAGCCTGAAGGTGCAGGAGACGTTTCTGAAGTGACCCCAGCTGCCGTCAAGCTCGTCCGTCACGTAGCGAAGGGAGCCGTCCTGCGCCACATGGGCCGCGTCATCGGTGGAGGCGACCTCCACCCTGAGGCCGGCGGGGACCAGGCTTCCCAGGCTGGACAGAACGAGGTCATTGACGTTGGTGTCATGACCAAACTGCGGTCGCAGCGCCGTGAGGCCGTTCAGGGCCTTGGCGGCCTGGTCCACGAACATCTGGTTGGGGTCTGCGAAGACCTTGATGCGCCGGGTGACGTAGAGCTCGGACGTCGAGGGCGTGAAGGGCTGGGTGACCACGGTGCCGTCAGACCCCCTCGCCGTGACCGTGTAGGGGGCGTTCGCGACGCTCAGGACGTAGCTGCCGTCGGCGGTGGGGGCGTCCGTGACCGTCTCGGTCATGCCCTCCCAGTCCTCCTCCTCATGGGTGACCACGAAGCGCGCGCCCTCGTCCAAAAGGCCGCCCGCGCCAAGTCCCACGAAGGTGACGACGTTCTCGCTGAGGGTGGCCACGACGTCGAGCGGGGCCGTCTCGGCGCCCGTCACCACATGGGTGAGGCGGGCCGTCGCATAGTGGGGCGCCGTGACGCTCGCCACGAGCGTGGTGCCCACGGCCGCCTCGTAGCTGCCGTCAGCCTGGGGCGAGAGGGGCGTCCCCCAGGAGCTGCCCCTCCTCACCTGGACGGAGGCGCCGCCCATCTCGTTGCCGGCCGCGTCCACGGCGCGAAAGCGCACCCGGGCCATCTTGAGGGGCGCGAGCGCCGGGCCAAAGGCGCCCGAGGACATGGGCGTAAAGCGCGCGTCGACATAGGGCTCGTATCCGTCGGCGCTGACGGTGACGTGATAGGTCTTGGTCGAGTCCAAAGGGTAGCTGCCGTCTGCGGACGGGCTCACGACGGGACCCCCGGAGGCGCCCTCTCGCACCGTGACCGTGGCACCGGCGACGGCGGCGCCGGTCTTGGCGTCATGGGGCGTCAGGTCCACGGCAAAGACCGCCGGGGCGCAGGCGAGCTCCAGCGAGAAGGTGAAGGTGGCGAGCGGGCTCGCCGTGCTGACGTCGGCGCCCTTCTCGTACACCGAGAGGGTCAGCTCGACCGTGGACGGCGCGCCCTGGGGACGGTCATGGATCGTGAACCTCCCCTTGGTGGGGTCGGCGGTGCTGGCGCTCACATAGGGGTTGTCCCGCACGGTCAGGGCCATGGTGTACGAGCCGTCCCGCACGAGCGGGCGGAAGTTGAGCGTGTTGATGACGGATTCCGAGGGGCTCTTGTATCCCACCTGGTAGCTCAGGCCGCCCTCTCCCTTGACGACGGCGTCGCCCCCGTTGGAGATGATCTTGGTGCTGCCGTCGAGGTAGGTTGACCGAACGTGGTCGCGCGCCGCCCTGGCCGCCGCCTCGTCGACGCTCCCTCGCGTCGCGGGCGGCGCCGGCACGCCCGCGACGCCCGCGGACGCAGCGGGCACAGGAGCGCGGGGCCCATCGGGCTTGCCGGCCGGCGAGCCCTCGTCAAAGGCTGCGGCGCCACCATCGCGCACGGTCGGCAGGGACGACGTCGTCGGGGCCTTCGCGGTGGCCGGGGCCTCAGGGCTCACCTGCTCGGCAGGGACGGCCTGCGCCCACGCGACGGCGGGCACGCCCGAGAAGGCCAAGGCCACGCTCAGCATCAGGCACAGGCACCCCCGCGCGACGCTCGCCGCCAGCCTGACCTCACGACCTCGTCCGTCAACCATGTACCCGCCCCCCATCTCCCCGCCACGTCAAGCGGCGTCGGCAACTACGTCGGGAGGGCAGGCTCACGCCGGGGCGATGCCCCTGACGCGATGGTGCGAACACGGTCCCACGCTGGCCCGGTGTCAAACCGGAATCCTTTCAGCAGGCGTAGCAGCAACGGCAACGTGCCCTCAACTTGTATCTTGCAGTGTATCAGGGTCAGGGGCCCCACGTCACGAGCCGCCGCCCGGCAGGGCGGGCCCGTCAGTCGTCCAGATGACCCCGCTGAGGACGTCCTCGGCGGAGCGCGACCAGGGCGACGACGGCGCCCGCAAGCACGAGCGGCAGCGAGAGGCACTGCCCCATGGTGAGCCAGCCGGTGCCAAACAGGTAGCCCAGCTGCTTGTCGGGCAGGCGCACGAACTCGACGAGAAAGCGGAAGCAGCCGTACAGGACCAGAAACGTGCCAAGAAACGTGCCCTGAGGCAAGGTGGGGCGGCGACGGGCGAGCAGGTAGAGCAGCACGAACAGGACGACGCCCTCCAGCAGGGCCTCGTACAGCTGGGAAGGGTGCCGATACACCAGGCCGCCACCCGTGTCAGAGAACATGACGCCCCAGGGCAGGCTCGTCTCCTTGCCCCAGAGCTCGCCGTTGATGAAGTTTGCGCACCGCCCGAAGAACAGCCCCAGAGGGGCGCCGCACGCCACGAGGTCGCACATGGTCGCAAACGAGACGCGCAGGGAACGACAGATGGCGAGGCCCCCCACCACCGCCCCCACGAGACCGCCGTGAAAGCTCATGCCCCCCTCGCTGAGCGCAAAGACCTTGAGGGGCTGCTGAAGATAGTAGCCGTCGCCGTAAAAGAGCACGTAGCCAAGACGGGCGCCGACGATGACGCCCAGCGCCACGGCAAGGACCACGGACGTGACGTCGTCTGCCGTGAGACCCACGCCCCAACGACGGGAGTTGCGCGCGACCATGAGGCCCGCGAGCGCGAAGCCCGCAAGGTAGGCAAGGCCGTACCAGCGGATGGCCAGGGGCCCCAGCTGCAGGGCGACGGGGTTCAGGGCGTGATAGAGCTCATCGAGCCACATGGGCGAAACACTCCTTGCCTCGGACGGGGCCAGCCGCGCGGGTCCCGCGAATGAACGCGACGGACGGGTCGTCGTCGCCGGCGGCGGGCCCGCGGGGGCCGGTGTCGCGACGGCGCGGGAACGACCGATCAGGCACTGATGGCGTCTGCTACCAGGGCATGGCCGGCTGGACGCGCGTCACGCCCGGCACGTGCTCCCTGAGGATGCGCTCGATGCCCTCGCTCATGTCATAGCTCGACATGGGGCAGCCCGCGCAGGCCCCCTGCATCTCGAGCGTCACGACGCCGTCGTCGTCGCAGTTGACGAGCACCACGTCGCCGCCGTCGGCCTGCAGGCTCTGGCGGATGACCTCAAGGGTCGCGTCCAGGAGCTCTCGGTTGACCTTGGGGGGCTCCTGCGTCTGGGGGGCCTCCTGGGCCTGGGGGGCCTGTCCTTCCGTCTCGTTCTTGGCGTTGTCTGTCACGACGCTTCCTCTCCTGCGATGACGCGCCCCGGATCGAGGCAGCGTAAATCCTACCTATTGACGTGCATTTTTACGGAGTGTACCCCAAGAGCGGGCGGCCCTGTCAGGCGGGACGCCGCCCCGGCGAATCGCCGCGCGCCGGCGTTCATGCGATGGGCCGGAAGAGATGACCGTCGCTCGTGCCTTTCAGACGGGGTGCGGGACGCTCGCCTTTTCCCACGGCGCAAACGGCACGAACGACGCGCGCGACGGCGGAGGCGGCCTCCTCGGCAGAGAGCAGCGTGCAGTCGGCCATGAGCCGCGTGACGCCGGCGGCGAGGTACGCCCCCACCTCCGGGGTGGCGTCCAGCGGGCGGGCGGCGTAGATGCGGCTGCGACCCTCAAGGTCGGTGCGGACGGGAAGGAGCTGGCCCTTCCCGTCACGCAGCGAGAGGCGCTGGCCCCTCAGGGAGCAGCGGGCGCAGTCGTGGATGCAGCGGCCGGCCGTCTGGAGCACGCAGTGCTCGCTCGTCATGGCCCGGGGCCTGCCGCTGACGATGACGCCGCAGGGCACGGCCGCCATGCGTCCGAGGTCGCAGGCCTCTTGGAGCGTGAGCTCGCCCGAGAGCCAGAAGCCC
This sequence comes from Olsenella sp. HMSC062G07, assembly GCF_001811895.1. Taxonomy (NCBI): domain Bacteria; kingdom Bacillati; phylum Actinomycetota; class Coriobacteriia; order Coriobacteriales; family Atopobiaceae; genus Olsenella; species Olsenella sp. HMSC062G07. The sequence goes on along the minus strand of NZ_KV806951.1, from coordinate 479,667 downwards.
CGGGCCCCCGCCTGTTCGAGCGCCACGAGGCAGCTCTCGTTGTGGACGGGGATGCAGGGACGCACCTCCGCCTTGGCGCCGCACTCCGCAGCAAGCGCGAGCTCGCTCACGTTACCCACGGCGCAGGGCTCCCCCGCGCGCACGAGCGGGTCCAGGCGGGCATGGTCGCCCTCGCGACACACCTCGTCGAGCCAGGGGATGGGCGCCGTCCTTCCGGGCCAGACCCTCCCCGCGCACTCGGCGTCGGCCAGCGCGTCGGCGGTGGCGTAGAGGCGCGTCGCTCCCGCCTCGAGCGCCGAGACGGCAACGGCGGGCGTGGGGACGAGGGCGCAGACCTCCGCGGCCGGGACGCCGCGGCGGGCGTCGCGCGCGGGCGCCCCTCCCCTCTCTCGCCTGAACGTGAGTTGGGCATGAATGTCGGCAAGGTCGGGGACGCGCGCCAGGCCGCGCTCGCGCACCGCCCTGCCAGAGGGCGCGAGCAGCCGCTCCTCAAGGAGCCTGCAGGCCTCGGCCCTCACCGCGTGGACCGCCGAGAAGCCCATGCCGCAGCCCTCGTCAAGCTTCACGTCAAAGGAGGCGGGCGCGAAGGGGCTCTGCCCCATGCGGCCCACGTGCTCGACGAGGTCCTCCCGCGTCACGGCCCTGGTGCGCGCGCCCTCCACCACAAAGCCCTCGGCGCATGCCGACGCCGACCCGTCCACGCAGGCGAGCTCCACCGAGAAGGGCTCGCCGCGGCGTGCGACGACCCTCACCGCGACCTGCCGTCGCGGCGGTCGCTCCCCTCCCGCGACCTGGGCAGCGTCGTCTAGCGCGGCCTGCGAGCGGATGACGCGCACGGGGGAGCCCGCCGGCATCGGGCGCGCCGTCGCACAGCGCAGGGTCTCGCCCGCGGCCGCGTCTGCGGGAGCCAGCGTTGTGAGAAATTGGCTGGGGTCGGCGAGGGGCCGCGCCTCGAGGAGGTCTCCCTTGCCCACCGGGGCGTCAAGGAGCACGTCTATGGTCGCGTAGGTCTTGGAGCGCAAGCGCGCGCGACCGCCGTTGGCGCCGCCGCGCCGGACCCTCCCCGACCCCAGGTCGCTCGATGCCGTCACGCTGCCCACGAGCTCGCCCCGGTTGTTGGACCTCTCGTAGCTCATCATGTCGTCATCCGAGCGACCGTCCAGGTAGGAGTTCGTAAAGTCGCGGTTGAACGCCCTGCGCAGGCGGGTGAGACGCGCCGAGCGCGCCGCCTCGTCAGGCTCCCTTCCCGCGGCGAGGTCGTCCAGCTGAAGGCGATAGGCGGACGCGACCGCATGCACGTAGTCGGGGGACTTCATGCGTCCCTCTATCTTGAGGGAGCTCAGGCCGGCCCGGGCGAGACGCCCCAGGTCGTTCATCGTGCAGTAGTCCTTGGGGCAGAGCGGCAGCCTCCTGCCGGGCGCGGAGACCACCTGACCCCGTGCGTCCACCAGGTCATACGGCAGCCGGCACGGCTGGGCGCAGAGCCCCCGGTTGGCCGAGCGGTCGCCCGCGAGCGAGCTCATGAGGCACGTGCCCGAGTAGCAGAAGCAGAGCGCCCCGTGCCCAAAGCCCTCAAGCTCCACGCCCTCCCGGGCGATGCGGGCGATCTCGGCCACCGAGAGCTCGCGCGAGAGCGTGACGCGCGATACGCCCAGGGCGCGACACCACGCGACGCCGCGGGCGTCGTGCACGTTGGCCTGGGTCGACACGTGTAGCTCCAGCTGGGGATAGCGCTCGCGCAGCTCAGCCATGAGGCCCCAGTCCTGGACGATGAAGGCGTCCGCCCCCAGAAGCCAGGCCGTGCGCACGAGCGCGAGGGCGCGGGGCAGCTCCTGGGTGCGGATGACCACGTTGACGGTCACGTACACCCGCGCCCCCGCCAGGTGGGCGGCGCGGCACGCGGCCTCGAAGGTCTGGTAGGTGAAGTTGCGCGCCCCGCGTCGGGCGTTGAAGTCGCTGCCCAGGGCGCAGTAGATGGCGTCCGCGCCGGCGGCGAGCGCGGCGTTGAAGGCCTCGGGGCTCCCGGCGGGGGCCAGAAGCTCGGGGACGCTGCAGGGGTCTGGATGGGTCACGAGGGAATGCTCCAGGGTCGGTGGGTGTCGAGGGCGCGCCGGGGCGCCGGCGGCGGAAGGTGGGGACGGCCGGGACGCGGCGGCGCGGCGAGCGCCAGGCGCCTTAGGCCCGCAGGTACCAGCCCGTCGTCAGCCACCTGCGCACGTCGTCCTTGGCATAGCGGAAGTAGTAGAGCGTACGGGCCGACAGCTTCCTTGGCAGCACGAAGCGACTGCGACCCGCGAGGAGCGACGTTGCCAGGCGCCTGTCCGCGTCGTTCGCAAGGCGCTGCGCCACGCCCTCGTCAAAGAACTCCCGCAGGACGTCGGACAGCTCGTTGGTCACCGCCAGGAACTCGCGCTGCGGAACCTTGAACAGCTCGACCATCGTGAAGTCCAGGGCCCACGAGATCATCTCGGGCGCATGGGCCTCAAGCAGGCCCATGCCCCGCCAGTCGGCCAGGATGTGCCGGGCGATGTTGACGTGCTCGCTCATCTTTGCGCCCAGGTCCTGGTTCATGCGGTCCATCAGGGACCCCGCCCGCCAGGCCTGATACTCGTAGAGCTTCTGCGAGAGGAAGACGGTGCGACGCGACCGCGGGTACACCGCAAAGCAGAACACCTGGTCCTCGCCAAAACGGACGTCCTCGTCAAAGAGCAGGTCGTTGTCAATGAGGAAGTCCCTCGCAAAGGCCATCCGCCAGGAGAACGGTCGTGACGCCTCCTTCATGAGCACGTCCATCGAGAAGCCGTCGTAGGTGACGTCCCTCGGGCTCAGGACAAAGTCCAGCCAGGGGCTCCCCGCCTCCGGAGGCGTGTAGGTGGCGCCAAAGGTGAGCACGTCAGCATTGGTGGAGCTAAGGGTGGAGACGATCTGCTCGCAGGCGGCGGGCACGAACGTGTCGTCGGAGTCCAGAAAGCACACGAACCTGCCCCGCGCATGCCTGATGCCGGCGTTGCGCGCGGACGAAAGGCCCCCGTTTGGCTTGCTGACGACCCTCACGCGAGCGTCCCTGCGCTCCCATTCCCTGAGCTTGTCAAGGGAGTCGTCAGTGGAGCCGTCGTTGACGCAGAGGATCTCGATGTTGCCGTAGGTCTGTGCGGCAAGGGAGCCAAGGCAGGTGTCCAGATACGAGGAGACGTTGTAGACCGGCACGACGACCGAGAGCAAGCCTCCCGTCATAGCCTTCCCATCGCCTTGAGCCTGACGAGGGTGGCGACGGCCCCCGGGCCGCCCGCCGCCCAGAAGTTCCTGACGGTCTCCCACTTGCTCTCGCTCGTCCTGGACCTGCGCCTGGCGGCAAAGAGGGCCTTGTTGTCGAGGATCTCCCTGAGGTCGCTCACCTGCCAGGGCATGAAGTACTGGAAGCAGGCAAGCTCGGGGTCCTTGAGGTACGAGCCGTCGAGGACGCCGGGCGCGATGGCGCCTGCGTCGACCTCCTCGCGCATCTCCCGCGAGAACCTGTCGAGGAACTCGTCCTTGAACTCGTCGGCAAGGCGGTCGTAGTTCCAGGAGTAGTTGAGGAACTTGACGTGGGCGCGGATGGGGTCAAGCTCCTCGCGCAGGTCGGGCCTGTCCTCCCTGAGGAAGCGGCTCATCTCCGCGTGCTCGTCGCAGGTGCAGTACACCTTGCCCTTGGAGTTGACCGACGAGTGCTCGTTGTCCTGGCGATAGTGCAGGAAGGCCCGGCCGGAGTACCTGACGCGCTCTGCGCAGGCCAGGACCTTGAACGTGAAGCTGGAGTCCTGGTACGAGGCGCCCGGGGTCGCAAGGAAGCGAATGTCGTTCTTGCGCAGGAAGTCCGTGCGGTACAGGGCGGACCAGATGGAGGGCTTCTTCCAGAACGCACCGGGCACCTTGCGGGCAACGTGGACGCCCAGGCTGATCATGTCAGGCGTGGCCAGTTCGCAGTAGATGTCGTGCCTCGAGGAGTACTCGGGCTTAGGCTCGGACCAGTAGAACCAGAAGGCGCACTTGAACATGTCAAGACGGTCCCTCTCGGCGTGCTTGACCATGTACTCTATGGCCTGGGGCTCCAAGAAGTCGTCTGACTCGAGAATGGAGATGTACGTTCCCGTGGCGGCGTCCATGCCTTGGTTCATCGAGTCGCCGTATCCGCTGTTTGCCTTGTCGATCACGCGAAAGCGGTCGTCCTGGTCAATGAACGACTGGATGATGTCGCGCGAGCCGTCCGTGGAGCCGTCGTTGATGCAGATGACCTCGATGGCGCGATAGGTCTGCGCCCTGAGCGAGCTGAGGCACTCCTCAAGGTACGTCTCGACGTTATAGATGGGAACCAGCACGCTTACCAAGGTATCAGTCGGATTGCTCATGAGCGCCTCCAGAGAATTCGCCTTCGCCTCCTCCGCCTTCAAGAGAGATGGCGTCATCCGATGGTAGCAGAATGACCCTCACCCGTCCCCCGGGTGCATCCCGCTAGAATGAAGCCATCAAAACTCACGGAGGTGCTTTGTGTACATCAACCATCCACTGACCCCCCGACACGCTTCCGCCCAGGCGCAACCATGGATCAAGCGCCTCATAGCTTCACTGGTCGTACTCGTGTTCATCGAGGTCTTCCTGATGAACTTCCGATTCTGGGAGTCGCTCACGTTTGGCGAGAGCGCAACGCCGAGCATCGCCTCAATTGGAGAAGGGCTTTTGGCACATGACGACGGCAGCTATACGGTCACCGACCCAGACAGAGCCTTCGTCGAGTACGCCGACCTTGGGCGCCACATTGACAACGTTGAGCTTGATCTTGACGTCCCGGGATGGGCTCCCACGTCTTGGAGAGATTCTTCCGGGCCGTACCTCATGACAAGGCTGGAGGCAAACGATGAGTCGAGCGCGGACCTCATCACGCTTCCCAAGACAACATACGCTCGCAACAATACACAGAGCCACTGGACCCGCATACATCTATCTGGTAAATCCCAAAGGCTCAGGCTTACCGTTAAGTGCCCCAAAGGGACGGAACTCACGATTGGTCAGACGCGAATCAACAGCGTCCGCCCCTTCCTCCTCTCTCCCGCACGCATTCTCGCGCTTGCAATCTGCATGTTCCTGTTCCAGCTCCTGCGCCCCTCGTCCCGCCTCTACTCCACCGACATGTTTGACGGCAAGCTTTCAAAGCGATTGGTTGTCATCTTCGTCTGTGCCGCCGAGATCGTTGTAACGGTATTCGTGGGAAGCATCGTCTCAAACGGGGAGATTGGAGCACAAACGACATCGGGCGCAACGGTCTATGACTTCAACCAGTACAATCACCTGGCCGACGCGCTCAGCGCGGGGAGGGTCTCCTTGGACCTGCCTGTGGCAAGCTCGCTCAAATCCCTGGACAACCCCTATGACTCCAAGCTCCGGGAGGAGACCCTTTCTAGGGCGGGCGAGACGTACTACCTGGACTATGCATACTACAAAGGAAAGTACTACTCCTATTTTGGGGTTTTGCCCGCCCTGACGCTTTTCCTGCCCTATAAGGCAATCACGGGGTATGACCTGAGCACTGCCCGTGCCGTCGTATTTATGGGAGCGGTGTACATACTGGCCATGAACCACCTGCTCCTGTCCCTTGGAAGAGCCCTTAGGGTTCGGATGAGCATAGGGACATTTTTGCTCGCCTCCCTGTCCATGGTGACATCATCAGGATTTCTCTATCTCATCTACCTCCCCCAGCTTTATTCCTTGCCAATACTCATGGGACTCAGCACGCTATTCGCCGGACTCGGCATCTGGCTGAGAGAGGAGGCTGGCTCAGGCGCACGAGGCTACCGCATCTGGGCCCTTGCCGGCGGCTCGTTCCTCATCGCATGTTGTCTCCTCTGCAGGCCTCAGTACTTTTTGGCAGTAGCGCTTGCCCTCCCGCTTTTCTGGGATGCCATAATAAAAAGGCGCGCCTTTTTCTCTCGCAGAGGTCTGGGGAACACGCTTGCGGTCATCCTCCCCTGTCTGCTTGTTGCCACAGTCGCCATGGCATACAATTTTACCCGGTTTGCTTCGCCCATTGATTTTGGCGCAACGTACAACCTGACCGGGAGCGATATGACCCACCGCAGCATTGACCTCGCTCGCTGCATTCCGGCCACATTCCAATACCTGTTCCAGCCAATCTCCCTTTGCGCCAGGTTTCCCTACATACTTGCGGCAAACATGGCCGTTGACTATCAAGGATACTGGTTCTTTGAACCATACCTTGGAGGAGCAGCCTGGTTCTGCCCGCTTATCTTCACGCTCTTTGGCCTACGCAGTCACCTGAGGGGCAAGTCTGGACTCTCGGTCAGGCTCGTTCCCACGCTTGTCATCCTCGCGGCAGTTATTCTTTTTGTCGACTTCCAGGTCGCGAGCGTGACCACGCGATACTTCAATGACTTTATGTGGCTGCTCATTCTCGCAACCTGGACAGTTTCCTGGGATGGAGCGAGGGAGAAGAGCTGCGGCTGTCCCACATATCTCATTCTGCTCGCCTCTGCCGGATGTGCTCTCAACGTGCTCGCACTTTTCGCCGAGGGGCACTATGCCCCCATGTCTCTATACTGTCCCAGTCTTTTCACCACACTCAGAACGTGGCTATATTGCTAGAAGGAGACTAGTCGTGACGCATGTCAAGCTGAGGAATGCCGCCTCCCCACAAGCAACCGCTCGGATGCCCGAGTTTGACATTGCCAAATGCGGGGCCTTTGTAGCCGTTATCATGGGACACTGCAGCTTTACAGGAATTCCGACGAGCATCATCCAATTCTGCTTCTCATTTCATATGCCGCTCTTCTTTATCGTAAGCGGATATTTCTGTAAACCCTCGGCGCGCCTTGACCGTTCGTTCGTCATGAGGAACATCAAGGCGTTGATCATCCCCTATGGACTGACCTGCCTCTTCATCGCCCTTGCCGCCGCAGTGGTAGGGGCGATAACGAGGGTGGGCCCACCCATGGATTCCGCCATCCATTGGCTGGTGTCGGGGGTATGGGGCTCGGGGGCAATCATGGACGGAATGCCTCCCTCCGTTGGGCTCATCGGCGCCATATGGTTTCTCTGGGCATTGTTTTGGGGAAGGCTCCTTCTTGCCGCAGCAAACCAAATGGGTCATCCTGCCATCGTGTCACTTATCCTATTCATAGTCGGCATCTCCACGACCAACCATGTCTGGCTCCCCTTCTCGATTCAGCCGGGCTTATGCGCGACACTCTTTCTCTGCATCGGGCAGCTCTCCCGCACTCATGACGTGTTCGAAAGGGGCAAAGTATCTCCGCTGCTCTGGTTCTGCGCTTTCATGACCTGGCTCTATTGCGCCGTATTTTTTGGACAGATGAACATGGCCGCTAATAGCTACCCTGCCGGCGCGATTGATGTCATAGGTGGAACGGCGGGAAGCCTTTGTCTTATCAAGGGGTCCCAGGCCCTCGTTCAGAGGGCGCCTCGGCTTGGCCAGGTCCTTGCGAATGCCGGCAGCATCACACTTCCCTTGCTCTGCGCACATATCATCGAGCTTGACGCTCTTCCCTGGCAGCTCATCCTTGACCACCTCTATCGGTTCTCTCAAATCGTGTGGCCTGCCGCGTTCTTGATTCAGCTCATCTCCACCATTGCCATTGCGTTCGCCATCCGATTGCTCCCACGTCCGATCTCCTCTGTCTTCTACTCCGGCATTCCAGACGCAAGCCAAGAGAAAGGAAGGCTGCACCGGTGAAAACACCCATCGCATATGGCAGAGGCATCAACCTAAAACCCGATTGGGCTGCGGTGGCAGCCGCGATGCTTTTCTTTGTATCAATGTGCGCGGGGCAGCTCACGCTTGACGTTATGTATGGTACGGCCACGGTTTCCGGATACTTCAAGACGCATGTTCCACAACTGCTTCAGTATGCGCTCCTTAGTGTTCTGGCCTTCCTGCTGGCAACAGCCTTCTTCTCGATCGCTCATCCCCATAACGCGCAACCGACTCATGCAAAAGGGCGTTCCTTCTTGGAAATATGCCGCCACTTCATTTTCAGGGACACAGCTACGATGTTTGCCTGCTGGCTTCCGCTCCTGCTGATTCGATTTCCTGGAAACCTTGACCCCGACACGCTCTGGCAACTTATGCAGACCAGGGGTTTGGCGCAGCAGTCCAACCATCATCCTTGGTTTGACACGATGTTCTTTTCGACCTTCTGGAATCTAGGGGACGTCCTTGGAAGCCATGCGTGGTCGCTTGGCATCTACGCACTGCTCCAGATGTGTTTAACCGCGCTCGTTCTGTCTCTTGCACTTTCTTACCTACGCTTCGTCATCCCAGCCGGACGCCACCTGCCCGCCATCTCCAAACTGTTCTATTGCCTGTACCCCGCCATTCCGCTTTTTTCAATGACCATGATGAAGGACTCCGTCTTCGCCGTATTTTGGATTCCCTTCCTCATCTGCTTCTATGAGATCGTGCGAACCAGAGGCGTCTGTTTGAAGAACAGGCTTTTCTCAGTTTTTTTCGCTATTGTCATTCTCATGCTCATGCTGACAAAAAAGACGGGCGTATACCTTGTTGTGCTTTCTGCAATTCCGCTCGTTCTTGCCTGCCGGGGGATGAAAAAGGTTCTTTGTTTGACCTGGGTTTTTGCTCCAGTTGCCATGTTCCTCCTCGTCTGGGAATCTCTTCTGCTTCCCATGATGGGCGTCATCAAGGGAGGAGAGGGTGAAATCATGTCGCTGCCCTCCCAGCAGGTTGCATATTACCTGCAAACACATGGTGACGAGATGACCCCCGCCGGATGGGATGCCCTCAGGGGCGTCTACACCTCCCCTGAGCTGCTGGCAAGCTCGTATCAGCCCGGACGAGCAGACTTCACCAAGCGCTACTGGAAGCAGAGCACCCCCAAAGAGCGTGCGGCATTCTTTGCATGGTACGGAACTGAGATGTTTCGCCACCCGGGCACGTTCGCTTTGCCTGCACTTGCTAACACCCTGCCGATCTATTTCCCTGACACGGTGACCGAGGACGATGAGAGCCTCATCTTCTATCGAAACAATCTCAAGTCATCTGAAATGGGGGACGCGGGACTTGAACAAACGTTGCTCGAATTCTCGGGAGGCCTTGGCACCAAGGAGGGAATAGCCGACATGATGTCGGGGGCATATAGAAATCCCCTGGTCAGCAAAATGTCGGACTCCTTCGATGTCCTGTTGAGAAATTTCATGAGCGCAACGTTCCCGCTCTTTGTAAAATGCCTCTTCACATGGTGGATACCTGTGCTGGTATTTCTCGGATGCCTTCGTCAGAAGAACCTCAGGGGCATGCTCACCATGATTCCGACAATAATAGCCTGGCTAACCCTTATTGCAGGGCCAATTGCCTTGCCTCGCTACATGGTCCCATTTGTATTTAGCGCCCCCCTGCTACTTGCCTCACCGTGGATAGGACATGCTGCACCAAAGGCAGGAGAGGCTAAGTCAGGGACCTAAGGGCAAGGTCTCGCCCGGTGCACAAGGCCCCTGCGGCCGCTCGCACGGGACCGGCAGTTCGTCTTTGTAGGATGGGTATGGTTGCCCGTTTGGAAGTACTTGCAGGGAGCGAGGCTACACCAGCCGCGCCCAGCGGCGCTTGCCGGCCTGGAGCACCGTTCCCGGCCCCAGGAGCGCGGGGCTCACGTTATAGCCCTTGGCAGGGACGGGGGCGCCGTCGATCTTGACGCCGCCGCCGTCCACGAGCCTGCGCGCCTCGCCCGCCGACGCGGCGATACCGACGTCCACGAGGAGCTTGCCCAGGTACACCTGCCCCTGGTCGTTGACGGCGGCGACCGTCGCCGAAAACTCGGGGACGTCATCAGGCACCTCGCCCTTCTTAAACGTGGCGTCAAAGGCCGCAAGAGCGCGTTGGCCCTCCCCCGCCCCGTGGTACAGGTCCACGATATTGGCGGCGAGGGTCCGCTTGAGCCGGTACGGGTCGGCGCTGCCGTCCGCGAACGCGGCGTCGATGGCGTCCATCTCGTCGAGCGAGACGGTGGAGCACAGGCGGTAGTACATGGGCACCAGCTCGTCGGCGATGCTCATGAGCTTGCCGAACATGTCCTGGGGCGCGTCCGTGAGGCCCACGTAGTTGCCATAGCTCTTGGACATCTTCTTGACGCCGTCGGTGCCCACCAGAAGCGGCATCGTGAGCGCCACCTGGGGCTCCATGCCCCGCGAGCGCATGAGGTCGCGGCCGGCGAGGAGGTTGAAGATCTGGTCGTTGCCGCCCATCTCGACGTCGGCGTCGATCACCACGGAGTCGTAGGCCTGCAGCACCGGGTAGATGAACTCGTGCAGGGCGATGGAGCGACCCTCCTCGTAGCGCTTGTGGAAGTCCTCGCGCTCGAGGATGCGCGCCACGTTGAACTGGCTCATGAGGCCCAGCATCTGTGAGAGGTCGAGGGGCTTGAGCCACTCGCCGTTGTGGACGATGGTGGTGCGATCGGGGTCGAGCACTTTCATGGCCTGCTCGACATAAGTCCGAGCGTTAGCTTCCACCTGCTCCTCCGTGAGGGGGGGTCGGGTGCTGTCGCGACCCGAGGGGTCGCCGATGAGCGCGGTGCCGTTGCCGATGATGAGCGTGACCTTGTGTCCCAGGTCCTGGAACTGCCTCATCTTGCGCAGGGGGACGGCATGGCCCAGGTGCAGGTCGGGCGAGGTGGGGTCCACGCCGAGCTTGATGTTGAGGGGCCGCCCCTCCTCGAGCTTTCTTTTCAGCTCGTCCACAGGGACGATCTGCATGGTGCCCGACGTGATGACCTTGAGCTGCTCGTCAACTGACAACAACGCGTATACCTCCAGGGATGCGGTCCCGCCCCTGCGGGCGGACGATGCGGCAAATCGTGCTTTCCTAGGATACCTCAACGAGACGGGTGCGCCCCCCACGGCATCGAGCCCCAGGGGCGATTCCCCGTGGCGAGGGGCCAGGGGTGCCCTTTTGGCGCGACATATGCAATCATAGGGAAATCACAGGTCAACCCTACGACCCAAGGGGACTTTCATGCATGCCTCCTCGCCCGTCACAGCAAAGGTCCTGGGCGCCGCCGTCGCGGCCGTCATCCTGCCGTTTCTCATGACCCCCACGAAGACCCTGGCGCTTGAGGGCGCCCCCATGGCGGAGAGCGTGGACGCGGCTGCCTCTCGCGCCATATGGTCCGAGGGCGCCGCGATGACGAGCTCCACCACCGCGAATGAAGCCGCGGCATCGGCCACGGCGCATGCGGCTACGACGAAGCCCGTCTCTGCGGGCGACTCCTTGACGGCGGACTCCCCAGAGGAAACGGACGATTCCGCCTCCCCCAACGCGGGAGAGCCAAACGCCGGCCAGGCGCCAGCGGCGGACTCCCTACCCTCGGGGGACGCCGCCGAAAATCCGCAGGATCCTGCGACGCCGGCCGCCCACGTGGCGCAGGGGGCGGGCGCAGACGACGCCTTGGGTGAGGCCGCCGCGTCCGAGAACCCCGCGTCAGGCGCCGACGCGCCCCGTCAGGCGACCGGGACGGCCGCCAAGGCGCCGGCCCAGGTCGTCCGCGACGGACTGTACGAGATAACGGCCGGCACCTCCTCGTCGCTGAGGCTTGACGTCTCTGGCGGCTCGACGGCCGACGGCGCCCGCGTCCAGGTGTGGAGCGCCAACGACAGCTCCGCGCAGCGCTGGAAAATCACGGCCGGGAGCGACGGCTACTACACCATCATGAACGTCGGAACGGGCAAGTACCTTGACGTGCGCTGGGCGGCCGCCACGAGCGGCGCGCACGTTCAGCAGTACAGCGGAAACGCAAGTTACGCCCAGCAGTGGAGAATCGTGCCGGACGCCGCCCGCGCGGGCTACTTCATGTTCCTCTCGCGCCTTGACGAGTCCCTCGCGCTGGACGTGCCCGGAGCGTCATCCGCAAGCGGCGCGCGCATCCAGCTCTACGCCAGAAACGGCAGCTCCGCCCAGAGCTTCTGCCTCTCGCGCCTGCAGGCAGCGATCGATGACGGCGTGTACGTCGTCGCCAACTCCGGATCGGGACATGCCCTCGACGTGAACGCCGCCTCGCTGGCCGACGGGGCAAACGTGCAGCAGTACGCCCCAAACGGGACCCTCGCCCAAGCGTTTCGCCTGTCCTATGACGCTGCCACGGGCTACTACACCGTCATAAACGCCCAAAGTGGCAAGGTGCTGGACGTGGCGGGCGGGCGCTCGGGCGACTGCACCAACGTCCAGCAGTACGCGTCCAACGGCAGCGCGGCGCAGCGCTGGGTCATCCGGAGGCTCGATGACGGAACCTTCGGGTTCTTCTCGGCCATAGACGGCAGGGCGCTCGACATTGCCTCGGGCTCCCTGAGCTCGTGTGCCAACGTGCAGACCTTCCGCTGGAACGGCACGCGCGCGCAGCGCTGGACGCTGAGCGCGACCACCGCGTGGCTCAAGGACGACAGCTACGAGCTGGTGTGTGCCGCAAACACGAGAATCGCCGTTGCCGTCGGCCGCCACGGCGGACCGGGCGAAGGCGCCCTCACCACGTCCGTCCGGAAGCCGGCCAACCCCTACCGCAAGTGGCGGCTCGTGCGCGGGCACGACGGGTACGTGCACCTTGTGAACCTGGCCACGGGTCTTGCCCTGACGGCGAGCCCCGGCGGGGCGAGCGGCGACGTCATCGGCCAGTCCGCCTACACGGGGGCCCACGAGCAGCAGTGGCTCCCCGTGCTCACGACGGGCGGCATCATGCTGCAGTCGAGGCTCTCCCCCTCCGTCGTCATGGACATTCGGGGGGGTTCGACGAGCGCGGGGGCGACGGTCCAGACCTTCGCGAGCAACGGGACGCCGGCACAGCGCTTCCTGTTTGTCCCCACGAGCCTGCTTGCGACCAACAGGAGCTACCACATCTCGAGCGCCGCGTTTCGGACGATGTCCGTGGACGTTCCAGGCGCGAGCACCGCGGCCGGGCAGGACGTCTGGCTCTACACGTCCAACGGGACGGCAGCCCAGATGTTCTATGTCGAGGACGCCGGCAACGGGCGCGTCCGCCTCATGAACGCCAACTCAAGGCTGTACCTCTCGTCCACGCCCGGCGACGAGTACGTGAGGCAGGTCACCTCCAGGGACGCGGCCTCCTCGCTGTGGACCGTCTCGTTTGGCAACGACATCAACGCCCTGCGCCTGACGAACGCGGCGACGGGGCTTGTCATCACGAGCGGCACGAACGCAAGGGGGGCAAACGCCGCGCTCTTCACCACGGCCCAGAGCACGGGTGACGTTCATGAGGGATTCTTCCTCGTGCCCGTGAGGGTGAGCTCCCAAGGCAGGCTCAACGGCATCGACATCGCAAGCTACCAGGCGGGCATCGACCTGTCCAAGGTCCCCTGCGACTTCGTGATGGTGAAGGCGACGCAGGGCGCCCGCTACGTCAACCCCACGTGGAAGACCATGGCAGACCAGGCCCTCTCCCTTGGCAAGCTCCTTGGCTTCTATCACTTCGTGAGCACGGGCGCCGGCGCGATCGCGGAGGCGACTCACTTTGTGGACACCGTCCGCGACTACGTGGGAAGGGCGATCCTCGTGCTTGACTGGGAGAACAACGACATCACGGGCGAGCAGAACCTCAGCCGAGGCCCCGCCTACGCCAAGGCCTTCCTCGACAAGGTGTACGAGCTCACCGGGGTGCGGCCCCTCATCTACACGAGCAAGAGCGTCACGCGCGAATACGACTGGAGCTCGGTGGCCAGCAGCGGCTACGGCCTTTGGGTCGCCCAATATGCGAACATGGCCCCCCAGCATGGGTATAACCCCGACCCCTGGACCGACGGCAGAGGCTATGGTGCCTGGGACGCCCCGACGATGTTCCAGTACACGTCGACAGGCTACCTCAGCGGCTGGGGGTCGCCTTTGGACCTGGACGTCTTCTACGGCGACGAGGAGGCCTGGAACGAGCTCGCCTCGCGCACCTGACGCGCCGTCAGGCCGCGCGCCCTGCCAAGGCCCTGCCCCTACCCCGCAAGGGGACGGGGCAGGGCCTTCACGTAGCGCTCGAGCTCGTCCTCCCAGGCGTCGGGGACGAAGCCCGCAGACGCCAGCTTGCACAGCGAGAGGACGGAGCTTCTGGGGCGCGGCGCCACGGGGCCCTTGGAGCCCCGGGAGTACTCGTCGGTCGAGACGCCCACCACCACCTCCGGCGACCCGTTGCCGTTGCGCAGGTCAAACACGCGCCGGGCGAGCTCGTGCCAGCTCGTCGGCTCCCCCGAGCCGGTAAGGTCATAGCAGCCGAAGGGCGCGGAGGTCTCCAGAAGGTGCAGGATGCCCCGTGCCAGCTGACGCGCGAAGGTGGGCCGGCCCAGCTGGTCGTTCACAACCCGCACCTGCGTCAGGTCGTCATGAGGGTCCGCGACCCTATCGGAGAGGCGGGCCATGGTCCTCACGAAGTTACGCCCCTGTCCGACGACCCAGCTCGTGCGCAGGAGATAGTGCGAGGGGCAGACCCGGACCGCTAGGTCGCCCGCCGCCTTGGCCTGGCCGTAGACCGAGAGGGGCGTGGGGGTCTCGTCCTCGTCGTGCTCGGCGACGGTGCCGTCGAACACGTAGTCGCTGCTCACATGCACGAGGGTGATACCCGCGTCGGCACACGCCCGCGCAAGGCGGGCGGGGCCCACGGCGTTTGCCGCCCAGCAGGCGCGACGCCCCTCGGCGGTCTCGGCGCCGTCCACGTTGGTGTAGGCGGCGCAGTTGACGAGCGCGCCGTAGCGGCTGCCGTCAAGCGCGTCCGGGGCGTGGGGGTCCGTGAGGTCAAACTCGTCACGGCCCCAGAACTCGAAGTCACCTGCGCGGCCCCGCTCCTCGACGAGGGTGCGCAGGGCGCGCCCCAGCTGGCCGTCCGCGCCGACGACGAGCGTCCTCTTGGGCGCCATGGGTCGCACGTCCCTCAGGAGGGGGTGGTGCCGGTCCGCCTCGGAGAGCTCGCACTCGTCCAGGGGGATGGGCCAGGCGATGGCGAGGTCGGGGTCGGCCAGGTTCACGAAGGTGTAGCTTGCCTTGAGCGCGGCGGACCAATGGGCGTCCACGAGGTAGACGTAGGTCGTGCCGTCCTCGAGCGCCTGGTAGGAGTTAATGACGCCCCGAGGCACGTAGACGGCCCTGCTTGCGTCGATGGTCGTGGTGAAGACCGTGCCGTAGGTCCGGCTGCCCTCGCGCAGGTCGACCCAGGCGCCAAAGATGGAGCCCGTGGCGACGCTCACGAACTTGTCCCACGGCTCCCCGTGGATGCCGCGGGTGGCTCCGCGTCGCTCGTTGTACGAGACGTTGTTCTGAACCCAGCGACGGTCGGGCACGCCCAGCTCGACCATCTTCTGACGCTGCCAGTTCTCCTTGAACCAGCCGCGGTTGTCCCCATGGACCGCGAGCTCGACGATCTTGAGGCCCTCGATGCCCGTCTCGACGAGCCTGAGGCTCTTCTCATACTCCATGCTTGCCTTCCTCTGGTCGAGACGACTCCGGCGCGTCGTCACGTCGCCGGCAGGGTTCCTGCCCGTCACTGGCCCTGGACGGCGTAGCGGGCCTCCGTCTTCTCCTTGACGGGACGCCACCAGGACTCGTTCTCGCGATACCAGGAGATGGTCTGGTCGAGCCCCTCGGCAAAGTCGGTGTGCAGGGGCCGCCAGCCCAGCTCCTCCCTGAGCTTGGTGGGGTCGATGGCATAGCGGCGGTCGTGCCCGGGCCGGTCGCGCACCCAGTCAAAGGCGTCGGCGGGCTGCCCCATGCGCTCCAGGATGGCCGCGAGGACGTCACGGTTGCTTCTCTCGCCGTCCGCGCCAATGAGGTAGGTCTCGCCGAGCCGGCCGCGCGTGAGGATGTCCCAGACGGCGCGGGAGTGGTCCTCGGTATGGATCCAGTCGCGCACGTTCTTGCCGTCGCCGTACAGCTTGGGACGGACGCCGCAGAGGACGTTGGTGACCTGCCGGGGAATGAACTTCTCGACGTGCTGGTAGGGCCCGTAGTTGTTGGAGCAGTTAGAGATGGTGGCACGCACGCCGTATGTGCGGTGCCAGGCGCGCACGAGCAGGTCGGAGCTCGCCTTCGTTGAGCTGTAGGGGCTCGAGGGCCTGTAGGGGTCGTCGGGCCTGAAGCGTCGCGGCTCGTCCAGGGCGAGGTCGCCGTAGACCTCGTCGGTTGACACGTGATGAAAGCGCAGGTCATGCCTGCGACAGGCCTCGAGGAGGCGGTAGGTGCCCTCGACGTTGGTGCGGACGAAGGGGTCGGGGTCCTCGATCGAGTTGTCGTTATGGGACTCCGCGGCAAAGTGGACGATGGCGTCATGGCCCGGCGCCAGGCGCTCGAGAAGCCCCTCGTCGCAGATGTCACCCACCACGAGCTCGACGCGCTCGGGGGGCAGGCCCGCGAGGTTGGCGGGGTTGCCGGCGTAGGTGAGCTTGTCAAGGACGGTCACGTGCACGTCGGGATGCGCCCGCGCCACATGGTGGACGAAGTTGCTCCCGATGAACCCGCAACCTCCCGTCACGATGATGTTCGCGGGCACGAAGGGCTCGGCCATGTTCACTCCCCATCCAGGTCGGCGAAGCGGTCGGGGGCGATCCTGCCCTCGGCCACCTGAAGCAGATGACTGCCGTAGTTGCTCTTACCATAGCGCCTCGCGCACTCGAGGAGCTTCTCCCGCGTGACCCACCCGTTGTCGTAGGCGACCTCCTCGGGCACCGAGACGGGCAGGTCCTGAGCCGTCTGGACCGTCCGCACGAACTGGGAGGCCTCGAACAGCGACTCCATCGTGCCCGTGTCAAGCCAGGCGAAGCCACGCCCCAGCGTCACGACGTCAAGGCTGCCGTCCTCGAGATACAGGCGGTTGAGGTCCGTGATCTCGTACTCGCCGCGCGCCGAGGGCGTGACCCTCGACGCCAGCTCGCACACCCGCTCGTCATAAAAGTAGAGGCCGGTCACGGCGTAGCTACTTTTGGGGCGGGCCGGCTTCTCCTCGATGGAGATTGCGTTGTAGTCGGCGTCAAACTCGACGACGCCGAAGCGCTCGGGGTCGTCCACGCGATAGCCAAACACGGTGGCGCGCCCCGCGCGCGCGGAGGCGACGGCGTGCCTGAGCCTGCCCGTGAGCCCGTTGCCGTAGAAGATGTTGTCCCCCAGCACGAGGGCGCAGGCCTCGCCGCCCACGAACGGAGCGCCGATAACGAAGGCCTGGGCGAGGCCGTTGGGAGTGGGCTGCTCAGCATACGAGAGCGTGATGCCAAAGTCGGACCCGTCGCCCAGCAGGCGCTGGAAGTTGGGGAGGTCCTGGGGCGTGCTGATGATCAGGATGTCCCGGATGCCCGCAAGCATGAGCGTGGAGAGGGGGTAGTAGACCATGGGCTTGTCATAGACGGGCAGCAGCTGCTTGGACGTGACCGTGGTGAGGGGATAGAGACGCGTCCCCGAGCCGCCCGCCAGAATGATGCCCTTCATGTGATGCCCCCCTGCCGCATGCTCGCCTACATAGCTCCACCATGTCAGCCACACCCTGTAAGGGTACCTGAATCGGCTGGCGCGCGGTCGTCACAATCACGCTCGGCGGGCCTTTGCCGCCCAGCGCAGAGCCCGCGTCGCACATTCCCAAGGCGGCGCGCCCCATCCGCCGCGCGGCGGGCGCCGCACGCCCCTGCCACGCCGCGTTCCCTGGGCGCAGGGCGGGACGGGCGGGCAGGTCACCTATAATGATGCATGACTGTTTGTTCAAGGAGGCATACATGGGCATTCGCACCCGTCGGGCTCGTACGCGCTCGCGCACGCACATCGTGGGATTTGGCATCGCCGGTATCTTCGGCTTTGTCGCCCTCCTGGTCCTTGCCCTGTGCATATCGCTCGGCGCCCTCGTGGGCCAGTGGCTTCAGGACCTCCCCGACTACTCCTCGGCGGACGCGTACCTCGTGGCCGAGCCCACCACCGTCTATGCCGCGGACGGCTCCGTCATCAGCGAGTATTACGTGCAGAACCGTCGCACGGTGGAGCAGGACCAGATGTCCGACTACGTCCTCAAGGCCATCATCGACACGGAGGACAAGCGCTTCTACCAGCATAACGGCGTGGACCCCCAGGGTATCGTCCGCGCGGCCGTCGTCCAGCTCGGCGGCGGCTCCGAGGGCGCCTCCACGATCACCCAGCAGCTGGTGCGCAACACGGTCCTCTCGGACGAGCAGTTTGAGCAGACGCTCAAGCGCAAGGTCCGCGAGGCCTACATCGCCGTCCAGATGGAGAAGATGTACACCAAGGACCAGATCCTGACCATGTACCTCAACACCATCTACTTTGGCCACAGCGCTTACGGCATCGAGGCGGCTGCCGTCACCTACTTTGACAAGGACGCCAAGGACCTCACGCTCGCCGAGGCGGCCACGCTCTGCGGCCTGCCCCAGTCTCCCACCACCTATGACCCCCTCGCCAACCCCGAGCTCGCCACGACGCGCCGCAACACGGTCCTCGACCGCATGCTGACCGCCGGCGACATCACGCAGGAGGAGCACGACGCCGCCGTGGCCGAGCCCCTGGAGACCAACGAGGGCAGCTTCACCGACGCGCAGAACGAGTACCCCTATTTCACCGACTACATCAAGCAGGTGCTCCTCCAGGACTTTGACCAGGACACCATCATGAAGGGCGGCCTCAAGGTCTACACGACCCTCAACCCCGCGACGCAGAGGTCCGCCGAGGATGCCGTGAGCTCCCAGCTCAGCGCCATCGGCAACCCCAAGCTCCAAGCGGCCCTCGTGGCCATTGACCCCAACACGGGCTACGTGCTCGCCATGGTCGGGGGACGCGACTACCACACGAGCCAATACAACATGGCGACGGACGCCCGGCGCCAGGTGGGGTCGAGCTTCAAGACCTTCACACTGATAGACGCCATATCCCAGGGCATGAACCCCAACATCTACCTCACATGCAACTCGCCCATGCGCTTTACCTCCACCTGGAAGGTCCAGAACTTTGCTAACGCGAACTACGGGAACATCTCGTTGGCACGAGCCTTCGCCGTGTCGTCCAACACCGGCTTCGTGCAGGTGGCCCAGGCGGTCAAGTCGGAGAGCATCGTCTCGACCGCCCAGTCGCTGGGCATTCGCGAGCCGATGGAGGCCTATGACTCCCTGACGCTGGGCACGACGGGGATCCCCCCCATCCAGATGGCGGAGGCCTATGCGACCGTCGCCACCAACGGCGTGCATCGAGGCGCCGTGGCCATCACCAAGATCGAGGACCGCAACGGCAACGTGGTCTACCAGCATGAGGACAGCCCGACCCAGGCCATCAGCGCCCCCGTCGCACAGGCCTCCCGCGAGGTCATGGAGGGCGTGTGCAAAGGCGGCGGCACCGCAAGCCAGCTCACTTCGCTCATGAAGGTCAACCAGCCCGTCGCCGGCAAGACCGGCACGTCCGAGAACTACCGCGACCTCTGGTTCTGCGGCATCACGCCCCAGCTCTCCGTGGCGATCTGGTGCGGCTACGAGCAGGAGGCGGCGGTCTACGTGGGCGGGTCGTACGGCCACCCCTACAACACGGCCGTCCCCATCTTCGCCAAATTCCTCAACGGCGTCCTCGAGGGCGTCGCGCGCGAGGAGTTTCCCACCACCAAGGAGGCCGTGACGTACAAGCCCAACCGCGACTGGACCTTCTCAAAGACCAACGCGTCCATCTCGGGCATTACCACCCCCACGACGCTGAGCTGGACAAACGCGATTCTTGCGCCACCCAAGCCCGAGGAGGAGGAGAAGAAGGAGGAGGGCGCCGACGCCAGCCAGGACACCCGCACGACCAAGACGGGCGACACCGGGACGCAGACGACGACGGGGACGACGCCCTCGACGACGGGCGAGACGGGCGGCGGGACGACGGGCGCGGGTACCTGACCGGCGCCGCGGACGGCCTTTGAGGCCTGCACGGACGATGCAAGAGGCCGACCTACGAGGTCGGCCTGAGGGGCATGCCTGCGAGCTGTCCTGACGTCGTCTTTGCCCCTTGGGCGTCCGTGCGCCAAGGCGCAACCGTCGCCTCCCGGGCGACGCGGGCGGGGCGCCTAACGACGGGCGTTCTGAAGCTTGCCG
Organism: Olsenella sp. HMSC062G07; assembly: GCF_001811895.1. NCBI lineage: Bacteria > Bacillati > Actinomycetota > Coriobacteriia > Coriobacteriales > Atopobiaceae > Olsenella > Olsenella sp. HMSC062G07. Next base: position 459,567 of record NZ_KV806951.1, on the reverse strand, counting down.
ATGAGGTGCGTGAGGTCCTGCGCCGCCTCCTCGCTGCCGGAGATGACCAGGACCGTGTCGTTGCCGGCGACGGACCCCTTGACCTCGGGAAGCAGCGCGGCGTCCACCGCGGCGGCCACGCCCGAGGCGGTGCCGGGCTGAGTCTTGATGACGACAAGGTTGTTGGCGATTTCGACGGTCAGCACGAACTCCGACACCATGCGCTGCAGGTGCAGGTCCTCCGCCAGGACATAGATGCCGTCGCTGAGCTTGCGCAGTCCCATGTCGGCGATGTCGCGCGACACGGTCGCCTGCGTGCAGTTGAACCCTATGGCCTGAAGCTCGTCCACGAGCGCCCGCTGGGTCCTGATCGACTTGCCGCGCACGATGTCCCTGATCGCATCCTGCCTGTTATTACGCCTCTTGACCATCGAACGATCCTCTCGAACGCCATCAGGACGAGCCTGAAGGATTCTTGCCATACGCCTGCTCGTAAGGATATCCGATAAGGTATACAATTTGGTGAAAATTACTTCCGTGTTTCGCTCTCTACATGAATACTACATGTGCGCCGCACGGCACAGGCGCATCGTCTGGCCCAGCGGTACGCATACGGCCGGCACAGGCCCTAGTCGGCCTCGCCGGCGTCGAGCCAGCGCCTGCGGCTGAGGAAGTTCCATACCATGACGATGGTGGTGGCGATGAGCTTGGTGGCCGTGATGGCCAGCGGCGAGGCGCCCAGGGCCGTCGTGCCCAGCCACATGCAGAGCTCGTTGATGGCAAGGCCGATGAGAGAGAGGATGACAAAAACCACAAACTCGCCTTGCCGACTGAGGTCGTCGCGCCGGGTGAAGACGTAGCGCATCGAGGCGACGTAGTTGAATATGAGCGAGATGACGAACGAGATGCCCGCCGATAGGACGGGATCCCAGCGCAGGCCCACGGACAGCAGCATGAGGATGCCGTAGTCGATGAAGAACGCGACGAGGCCGACGACGCCAAACTTCAAGAACTGCCTTACGATGCCCCGCACGTCCGCCATGTGGGCCTCCTCTCCGACGATAACGGCGCCCTGTCGCCCTGCCTGGCGCCCGGCCTTATGTCCCAACCCTGCGCCCCAGCCACCAGGGCCCCGAACAGCCGCTGGCTGCCTCGTCGGCACCCAAAGGCCACGCCGCCTGGCGCGGGAGCGTCATAATGCAATAGTATGGAATGGTACGCCTTGGCATGCGCTCCTGACGCATGAATCGACAAGAGGACAGTTCATGGCACGCAATATGGGTAGGCAGGGCCGTCGGCCCAGCGACGGCAACGCACCGTACGTCCCCAGCACGAGGGTCGGCAGGGACGATCCCCGTCGCACCAGCATAGGGTCCCAGTCGCGCGGCGGACGCGGTTCGAGAGCCATCGGTCCGCAGCGTCGCAACTCAAAATACCGCAGCGACCAGAACTACCGAACGATCACGGGCAGGGACACCGGCTACTCCCTGAGGGGGCGCAGCCAGCAGATCAACTTCGACGGGCGCCGGCGCGACCTGCTGGCGCGCTACGGCATATCCAACCGCATGCTGGTCCTCGCCGCCGCCGCCCTCGTGCTCGTACTCATCCTGATCCTGGGCGTGTCCAGCTGCGTGCGGGGCTGCACGGCCAAACAGGCGGCAACGGGCAATGACGACCAGGCATCCACCAACCAGTGGGACGCCCGCGTGGCCGTCGGCGCCTCGCAGGAGCTCACGGGCAAGTTCTCCCCCGCCCTCGACCGCGGCGAGAAGCTCGCCGCCATCGCCAAGAGCGCCGACCAGTACCCTGACCCCCGCATTCCCGAGCTGGCCGTCAACGAGCCCGAGGCCGTCGACTTCGTCAGCGCCTATGCCACGGCGGAGCACAAGCCCACCGACTACGGCCAGCCCAACGACAAGGGCAGCTTCCCCCTGCTGTACGACTGGGACGTGCGCTGGGGCTACGTGGACTACGCGGGCAGCGTCATGGGCGTGACCGGGTCGGGTCCCACGAGCCTTGCGATGGCCTACATGGGACTGACGGGCAAGACGGACAAGACGCCCGCGGCCTTTGCCGCCGACGCCCAGGACAAGGGCTACGGCACCACCGATGACGCATCCACCACCGGCGACCTGTTCACCTACGAGGCCACGCAGCTCGGCCTTGGGTGCAAGGCATACACCAGCCCCTCCGCCGAGACGCTTGAGGACATCCTGTCCGTCAAGGGCGCCGTCGCGATCGTGGGCCTCAAGGCCGGCTTCGACGGCCCCTATGCCCACTGGGCGCTCGTGGTCAGGAAGAACGACGACGGCTCGGTCACGCTGCACGACCCGACCTCGGCCGCCGCGTCGGGCCACAGCTGGAGCGTGGGCACCGTCGCCGCCAACGCCACCTCCTTCTATGCCCTGAGCGGTGATAGCACGTCGGGCTCCTCCGACGCCGCAAAGGACTAGGACGTCGAGGCGCGCGACTCTTTCCTGCGCCCCTCCCGCACACAGTGAGCCCCCGCCGACGTCGGCGGGGGCTCGTGACGCAGGCGGACAATCGCGCGGCGCCCTGGCCTATGAGAGGATCTTCTCGCACGCACCCCTCAGCTCGTCCAGCACCGCCTCGGACGCGGCGCGCGTGGCACCCTTGCTAAAGAGGTATGCCTTGACCTTGGGCTCCGTGCCCGACGGGCGGAAGATGACCTTGTTCTCGCCCGCCAGGCGATACTCGATCACGTTGGCGGGCGGCAGGACCTGCGGGGCCTCCTTCTGCAGGCCCGCCACGCGCGGCATGTCCGCGCCCGTGGCGTAGTCGGTGACACCCTCGACGGCCAGGCCCGCGATCTGGGAGAGCGGCTCGTCACGCAGCCCCTGCATGATGTCCGCCATCCTCCTGGCGCCCTGGGCACCGGGGAACGAGGCATTGACGATGCCGTTGAGGTAGTAGCCATAGCGCTGGTATAGCTCCTCCATGACCTCATAGAGGTCCTTGCCCTGCGCGGCATAGTGAGCCGCCATCTCGACGCACATCTCGACGGCGACGATGGCGTCCTTGTCACGGACGTGCGTGCCGATGAGGTAGCCATAGGACTCCTCGTAGCCCATGAGGAAGCGGTCCTCCTCGCCCGCAGCCTTGAGCTGGTCAATCTGGTCGCCCACGTACTTGAAGCCCGTGAGGACGCGCCTCAGCTCAAAGCCCTGGTCCTTGGCGAGGGCGTCGGGCATGACGGACGAGACGATGGACGTGACGGCCACCTTGCGGCTGACGTCCTCGCCGTTGTCGGCGGCCATCTGCGCAAGCCAGTCCATGAGCAGGACGCCCATCTCGTTGCCGTTGAGGAGCTTGTACGCGCCGTCGTGGGGAATGGCGGTGCCCATGCGGTCGGCGTCAGGGTCGGTGGCGACGACGAGGTTGGGCTTGACCTTCTCGGCGAGGTCGAGGGCGAGCTGGAGCGCCTCGCGAAACTCGGGGTTGGGATAGGTGCAGGTGGGGAAGTTGCCGTCGGGCTCGCTCTGCTCGGGCACCACCGAGACCTTCTCGACCCCGATCTCCTTGAGGATGCGCGTAACGCACTCCATGCCCGTGCCGTTGAGGGGCGTGTAGACGACCGAGTAGGACTCGTCCGCCTTGAAGCCGGGGACGGAGACCTTCTTGACGTTCTCGATGAAGGCGTCAAGCACCTCCTCGGGCGTCCATTCGATGAGTCCCCGCCTGAGGCCCTCCTCAAAGTCCATCATCTTGATGTCGCCGAAGACATCGACGGACTCGATGTTACGGCTGATCTCCGCGGCGGCCTCGTCGGTGATCTGGCCGCCGTTGTCGTTGTAGACCTTGTAGCCGTTGTAGGCCGCGGGGTTGTGGGAGGCCGTCAGCACGATGCCCGCGCTCGTGCCCAGATAGCGCACGGCGAAGGAGAGCGCGGGGACGGGCTCAATGCGGGGGTACACGTACACATGGATGCCGTTGGCAGCAAGCACGCCCGCCGCGACGCGCTGGAAGTCCTCACCCTTGAGGCGGGAGTCGCGCGCGAGCGCAAGGGTCGGCGACTCGTAGTGCTTGTTGAGATAGTCGGCCACGCCCTGGGTCGTCTGGGCCACCACGTGGACGTTCATGCGGTTGGTGCCCACGCCCAGGATGCCGCGCAGGCCGGCCGTGCCAAAGGCGAGGTCGCGATAGAACGCGTCGTTGAGCTTCTCCTCGTCACCCGCCAGGAGCGCGTCGAGCTCCTCCTTGAGGTCAGGCTCCGTCACATGGTCCTTCCACAGCCGGACCTTCTCCTGCGTCTTCTGATCCATGGTCTTCTCCTCCAACGTATGTCGTGGCTGCGGGACGCCCAGCTCCAACCTGACATGTCTGATACTACTTGAAGCTGCGGGGGCGCGGTCAGAGGCCTGGGCGGACGGTCGCGCCCCCTCGGGCTGAGAGGTGCGGCGCCGGCGGGCCTGGCGTGCATCTTGCGGGCGGGCGACTCCCCGAGGTCCAGACGCCTGGGGTCATGGTACCGTACGTAGCAGTCGAAAGGGTGCCATGATGAATGAGAACAGCACGACGGCAAGCGACCACGCGTTCTTCGCCAGCTGCCCCAAGGGCTTCGAGGGCCTGCTCGCGGACGAGCTCAGGTCCCTGGGCACGCCCGGGGTGCGCCCCCTGACGGGACAGGTGGCCTTTCGCGGGAGCGTGCGCGACACCTATCGGGCATGCCTATGGTCGCGCCTCGCCTCGCGTGTGGTGCTCGTCCTGGGCGGCGTGGACGCCCGGGACGCCGACGCGCTGCATGCGGGCGTCTCGTCCCTGGCGTGGGAGGACCAGCTGCCCCAGGGCGCCACGATCGTCGTCGACGCTCACGGCACCAACGCCCAGCTCAGAAACACGCAGTTCGTTGCCATGAGGACCAAGGACGCCATCGCAGACCGCATGATGGTGCGCACGGGCGCGCGCCCCGTGGTCGACGTGGCTCGCCCGGACGTGCGCGTGGTCGTGCGACTCGGACGCGACCGGGCGAGCGTGGGCATCGACCTCTCGGGCGAGGCCCTCTTCAGGCGCGGGTACGAGCGGGACGCCCACGGCGCCGGGCGCGGCGCGAGGGGCCCGCGCCTTGAGGGCCTACGCTGCGACTACGCAGCGGCTCTGCTTGCCACGGCGGGCTGGTTCCGCACGCTGCGTCACCCCCACCCCTGCCTCGTCGCCGCGTTTCCCGGCACGGGCACGCTGCTCGTGGAGGCGGCGGCCCAGGCGCTCGACCGCGCTCCCGGGCTGCTGCGCAGGCGTTGGGGCTTTGAGGGCTGGGCGGGTCATGACGCTCACGCATGGGAGGAGCTGGTGGCGGAGGCGCGCGAGCGCGCCGAGGCGGGCCGGGACGGACTGGCGCCGGAGGCGGACGTCGTGCGTCTCGTCGGCTGTGACACGCGACGCGGGGTGGAGGGGTCGGCTCGGCGGCTCCTGCGTGCGGCCGGCATCGACCTGGAACCTCGGTTCGTGACGCCCGGCGAGCTTGCCGGCGCGGTCGCGGGCTGCGTGCCGACGCTCGTCTGCGACCTCTCCTGGGCGGGCGGGGATGACATGCCGCACGAAGCGGCGGCGCTCTCGCAGCTGGCATCCGTCGCCGCCGCCGTCAACGACGCGCCAGGCGAGGGCGGGGCGGCCGCCCTCGCGCGTGACGCCGTCGTCGACGAGGTCCTGGGACGCAGGCCCTCCACCACAACCGAGGTGATCGTGGGACGAGACGGGGCGGTCCTGCGCGGCTACGGGGCGGCGCGCGGGGCAGACGCTCCGCCGACGCCGCCGACGGCGGAGCTTCCCAACCCTCACGGGGGCGCCGTCCTGAGGCTCCCCGTGCTCGTGGCGGGCTCCGACCAGTTTGCGCGACGCCTGGCGAAGATGGCCCGTCAGAGGGCAAAATGGGCGCGGCGCGAGGACGTGAGCTGCTATCGCGTCTATGACGCCGACCTCCCTGACTATGCCGTTACCATCGACCTCTTCCAGCGGTCGGAGCTCGCGCCCCAGCGCGGGAGCCGGGGGCCCTGGCTGCAGGTGTTCGAGTACGCGGCTCCCAAGGACGTTGACCCCGCCCTCGCCCGCAGGCGACTTTTGGACGTCCTCTCGCTCGCCCCGCACGTCCTGGACGTGAGCCCCGACAACGTGTTTCTGAGAACCCGCGTTCGGGCGCGGGGCGGCTCCCAGTACGCCGCCGAGGCGGCTGAGGGGCGTTACGGGCCGCGCCGGGAACGGCGGGAGGGCAAAGGCTCGTCTCGCATCGAGCTGCCGCGCGGTGCCCACCTGGTCGACGAGGGAGGCCTCACGTTTGAGGTCAACTTTGACCTGCGCCTGGACTGCGGCATCTTCCTGGACCACCGCGACACCCGCGCGCTCGTGCGCGAGATGGCCAAGCAGACTCGAGGGTCCAAGCGCTTCCTCAACCTCTTTGCGTACACGGGAAGCGCGACCTGTTACGCGGCGGACGGCGGCTGCAAGTACACCACGACCGTGGACATGAGCCGACCCTCGCTTGAGTGGGCCCGTCGCAACATGGCGCGCAACGGCTTCGTGGGACGCCAGCACGAGTACGTCCAGGCGGACGTCCTGTCGTGGGTCAACGAGCAGCGCCACAGCAGGAACCGCTGGGACCTCGTGTTCTGCGACGTGCCCACCTTCTCCAACTCAAAGGGCATGCAGGGCAGCTGGGACGTGCAGCGCGACCACGTTGAGCTGCTCATCGACGTGTCCCGGCTCCTCACCCGCGACGGCGTGGCGCTCTTCTCGTGCAACCTCAGGCGCTTCAAGCCCGACGTGGCCGCCCTCGCCAAGGCTGGCGTTGGCGTCGAGGACATCACCGACCGGACGATTCCGGAGGACTTCTCGCGCTCCCCCCAGGTCCATCATTGCTACCTGGTAAGACGAACGACCCAACCCTGACGGTCTGACCGGCCGCCGCGCCGTCTTGATGATGCGCGGCGGCCGTCAGATGGCGGACGCACCGTTGCAGAACACCGCGACAAGCTGATCGCGACGAGACCCCTGCACGAGCGCGATCACTCGGTCGCCCGCCAGCAGCGTCGTGTCACCATGCGGAAGCGTCACCTCATCCCCACGGGCTACGGCAAGGACGAGCACATCTTCCCCAAGCCCAAGCTCTGCCAGGCTGCGCCCGACGGCGGGGGCGCCCTCGCTCACGTCAAGCTCGACCACCGTGCGGTCGCTGGCACCGACGCTCATGAGGGCGTACATGTCGCGCATGTCAAGTCCGTTCCTGATGACGCGCGAGAGAATCTCAGACTGGTCAACAGCGACGTCGACGCCCATCTCACGTGTGAACATCCAGGCATTTTGCGGATTGTTGACGCGCGCGATGACGCGCGCGACGCCATATTCCCTCTTGGCGAGCATGGAGGCGACGATGTTTACCTCGTCTGAGCCCGTGGCGGCGACAAGGGCGGCCGCATCCTGTATGCCCGCAGCCTCAAGAGCGGCCACCTCAGTGCCGCTGCCGGCCACCACATTGAAACGACCGGCCTTCCTTCTGAGACGCGCGAGCGCCGACCTCTCGCATTCCACAAGGCTGACGTCGTCCTCATGTGCCAGAAAGCCCGCAAGATACGAACCCACCTGACCCCCGCCAATGACGATGACCCGCATCGCTACCTCCCCTCCGTCGAAAGATTGAGCCCGACGCCCCAGATTCGCCCGAAGGTCCCCAGGGACCTGCCGTCCACGACGGCCACGACGACGTCACCATGAGCGAGGACTGTGCCCAGGGCGGGAACGCAGGAGCGCCCGTCACGCACAAGGGCGACGACGCCCACCTCGCCCGGCACCGACACCGACTGAACGTTGCACCCCTCAAGGAGGTCGGGAACCTCGACCCTCACTAGCGAGACGTCACCGGGCCCCACCTCTCCTATGACCTCGACCTTATCGTACGAGAGCAGCTGGGTGATGCTCCGCACCCCCCAACCCGTCGTCGATACGGTGCGAATGCCCAGACGGCGATAGGTCTCGGCCTTCTCGGCGTTATACAGGCGAGCTATCACCGTGGGGACATGGAACAAATGCTTTGCGGTATGGGCCACGACGATGTTCGTCTCGTCAGCGGACGTGCAGGCGACGACCGCCGACGCCGACTCGACGCCAGCCTCGCCCAGCACGTCCCGGTCAAAGCCCACGCCCACGACCCTTCGTCCGGAAAAGTCATCCGGAAGCGCGTCGAGGGCTCGCGGGTCTCGGTCGATGACCGTGACTTGGCGCCGCTGCCGCGACAGCGCCAGCGCAAGGCTCAGCCCCAGGCGTCCGACGCCAACAATGATGATGCCCATGACTACCTTCCCTCCTTGACGGGACTCACACAGGGGGCCTGCGCCGTCTGGCTCGGCGCGGGCAGCATCCGGAACAGCCCCTTGCGAGCCTCCTCGATGATGATGACTGCCAGAGGTATGGGCAGAAGCGTCCAAAGGTCCTGCACGCTGACGTAGGTGGTCCCAAACACCGCCTGCAGCGGGGGAAGGGTGATGATAGCGGCAATGATGAGCAGCTCGACCATGACGCCGACGTTGATCTGGCGGTTGGAGAATATGCCGACGGAGAGGAGCGATACCTTGTTTGTCCTGCAATTATATACCTGTCCGACCTGCGCGAAGACGATTGCCGCCAGCGCCATCGTCGTCGCCTGGGCATAGGCGGGGTCAAACGGGTTGACCACGCCGATCATGGGCAGGTTCCCGTCCCACCCCGCCAGCACCTGGGCCCTAAAGAACGCAATCAGCGACATGCCCGCGGCGATGAGACCGTACCACAGGAAGGCGCGCACCAAGAGCCCTCGCGTGAGAAGCGAGCCGTGAGGGTCGCGAGGTGGCTGACTCATGACGTCATCCTGGGGCGGCTCAGTGCCAAGGCCAAGGGCAGGCAGCATGTCAGTCCCCAGGTCGATGGTCAGGATCTGCATAGTCGTGAGAGGAAGGGGCACGGCTCCGCCCGACAGCAGATGGACCGCCGACGGCACCGCCTCGGGCACGTTGGAGTTGAGGATGTAGAGGAGAAACTTCCTGATGTTGGCGTAGACCGCCCTGCCCTCCTCAATGGCATGGACGATGGAGGCAAAGTTGTCGTCCGTCAGAATCATGTCCGCGGCCTCCTTGGCCACGTCCGTGCCGCTGACGCCCATGGCCACGCCAATGTCCGCCTTCTTGAGCGCCGGCGCGTCGTTGACGCCGTCACCCGTAACCGCCACGATTTCGCCCATGGCCTGAAGGCTCTCCACCACGCGCAGCTTTTGCTCGGGTGCCATGCGGGCAAACACCACCTCACCGCCGAGCGCCCGCCGAAGCTCGTCATCACTCATGGACGCCAACTGCGCCCCCGAGATCACCTGAGGTCGCCCGCCGCGGACGATACCGATCTTGCGGGCAATGGAAACGGCGGTCAGCCCGTAGTCGCCCGTGATCATGATGACGCGTATGCCGGCTCGACGGCACTCAGCGACCGCGCGCTCCACCTCCGGGCGAGGGGGATCCTGCATGGCCTCGAGCCCCACGAACGTGAGGTCCCTCTCGATGAGCTGAGGCGTGTACGCGCTCAGGGCGTCGGGAACGCCGTCGTCATCGGACGAGAGGGGCCGATATGCGACGGCAAGGACGCGCAGACCGCGCGCGGAATAGTCATCATAGGCGGCTGTGATGCGTCGGCGCAGGTCATCGTCAAGGTCGATGACCTTGTCAGCCACCCTAAGCCTGGTGGACAGCCTCAGCACCTCGTTAGGGGCGCCCTTCACGAAGGCGACGCGAGAAGCTCCGTCTATCGGCTCGTCCAGCTCATGCACCGTCGTCATTCGCTTGCGCGTCGAGTCAAAGGGCAGCTCCCTGACGCGCGGCATACGCCGCTCAAGGTCCTGCCTGTCCATGCCCGCCTTCTGCGCGCACACGATCAGGCACGCCTCCGTGGGGTCGCCTAGGACCCTCAGGCGCCCATCGTTCTCCTTCGAGGAAATCAGACGGGCGTTGGAGCAGAGGGACCCTCCGGCAAGCAGGAGCCTGAGGCCCTCGTCAGGGGCCGAGCCGCCAGCAAGGTCCGTGGACGAGCAGTCTTCCCTCGTCAAGTCCCCCTGGGACGAGTAGCCGACGCCGGAAACGCGGTAGGAGGACGCCGCCGTCCAGAGCTGACGCACGGTCATCTCGTTCTGGGTAAGGGTTCCCGTCTTATCGGTGCAGATGACACTCGTTGACCCCAGCGCCTCCACGGAAGAGAGCTTCTTGACGAGGGCGTTGCGTCGGCTCATGCGTTGAACCGCCATGGCCAGGGACAGCGTGACGGTCGGCAGCAAACCCTCGGGGATGAACGCCACCACCATGCCCAGCGCGAAGATGAAGGCCTCGGCCGGGCGGCTGCGCACGCAGAAGATGTCAAGCAAAAGAAAGAGCACCCCCATGAGCAGGGCAAAAACCGTGACTTGCTTCGTAAGCTTGTCAAGCTGGCGCTGCAGGGGGCTCTGCTCGTCCCCCACGTCCTGAGTGAGGCTGGCAATCTTGCCAAACTCCGTGGCCATCCCGATGCTCATCACGACCGCCCGCGCGTTGCCGCCGGCGACGGACGTGCCCGCAAAGATGAGGTTTGGGGTCTCGGCGGTCGAGAGCCCCTCCTCAAGGGATGCGTCAGCGCTCTTGCGCACGGGATTGGACTCTCCGGTAAGGGTCGACTGGTCCACGCGAAAGTCGGAACACGAGATGAGGCGGGCATCGGCCGAGATGCGGTCGCCCTCCGCGAGTGACATCACGTCGCCCACGACGAGGTCCTCCGCCAGAATCTCTCGAATCTGACCCTCGCGCACGACGTTGGCTTGGGAGGGAAGCATGCGCTTGAGCGCCTCCGTCGCCTTGCCCGCACGAAACTCCTGCCAGAAGCTGAACAGTCCGTTGATGACGTTCACGAGCCAGACGGCCACGCCAAGCTCCGGCATGCCGGCCAGAAACGCGATTGTACCGGCCGCCCATAGCAGGATGGCCATCAAGTGCACGAAGTTGGACAGGAACTTGAGGAGGGGCGAGGTGCCCCGACGCTCCTCCACGAGGTTCTTCCCGAAGCTCCGCTGGCGCTCGAGGGCCTCCTGGCATCCCAGGCCTTCCGTCGAGCTACGGAGGGCCGTCAGCGCCTCTGCCGACGTCATGCTGCGAATGCGCGCCACGTCCGTCACGATTGATTGACTCACGGCATACCTCCCTGACGGAGTGGGGTCATCCACTCCACGTCGGCATCTACGCCCGACAGAGTATCCGCCTCGTTAAAAAGGCCCCCTAAAGAAACGACTCGGGACATAAAGGGGGGCTAAAGGCACAAGGACGGCACGGGTCAGACGCGATGCCGGGAGGCACGCCGCGGCAGGCGCGGACGCGACTCAAGCGCACGCAATACGGGCCTCAGACGCGGCTCAGACGATAGCCGACGCCAATATGGGTGTGCAGATATTGGGGATTCGAAGGGTCGGGCTCTATCTTGCGCCGCAGCGTACCCATGAAGACCCGCAGCGAGGCGAGGTCGCTCTCCGAGTAGCTCCCCCATACCGCCTGAAGAATGTACTGATGCGTGAGCACTTTATCCACGTTGCGGGCAAGCAGGCAGATAAGCTTGTATTCCAGGGGCGTGAGATGCAGCTCGGCGCCGGACCTCCGGACGACCCCCGCCCCAAAGTCAATGTCGAGCTCACCGTCCGTGAAGAGCGTCTCCTCTCTTGTCGCCGAGGGTTCGCGTCTCCTGAGCACCGCGCGCAAGCGGGCCAGGAGCTCCTCCACCGAAAAGGGCTTCGTCAGGTAGTCGTCAGCGCCCTCATCAAGCGCGTTGACCTTTTCCGAAGCGTCGCCGCGTGCGCTCACGACGATGATGGGCAGATCAGACCAGCTACGAACCTTGCGCAGCACCTCTATGCCGTCGATGTCCGGAAGTCCGAGGTCAAGCAGGATGACGCAGGGGGCGGCAATGGCCGCCTGGGCGATGCCCGCCTTGCCGTTGGGTGCAAGCAGGGCCTCATAGCCCGAGGAGCTCAAGGCCGTGGAGATGAGGTTTCTTACGGAGGGGTCATCCTCGACCACCAGCACGCGGCTCTTCTCACCACTCATGCGCTCTCGACCTCCTGGCTGGCAAGCGTGAACCTGAAGGCCGCCCCCCGCGGAAGGCGATCCTCGACCCAGATGGTACCCCCGTGGGCCTCGACGATGGCCTTGCAGAGCGCAAGGCCCAGGCCGACGCCCCGACGTCCGTCCGGACGTCGGGGGTCGAGGGTGTGAAAGGCCTCGAAGACGGCCTCCTTCTGGGCATCGGGGATGCCGGGGCCCTCGTCGAGCACCGAGACGAGCGCGTCCGTGGCGCCGGGGGCGCGTCCGACGGTCACGCTCACGACGCCACCCGTCGGCGTGTAGGTCAGCGCGTTGTTGATGAGGTTCACGACCACCTGCGTCATCACGCGGGCGTCCAGGCTGCATACGATGACCTCGCTGGGCGGCTCGAAGCGAATCTTGTGGCCCTGGGCGTGGCGCGAGCAGAGCTGGACCGCCTCGAGGATGATGTCATCCAACAGCTCGGGCTCTCGCCGGAAGGCGACGCCGTCGCCCATGCGCGTCATGGTGAGGAGATTCTCGACGACCTCACTGAGCCATGCCGCGTCATCTCGTATGTCTCTGAGCAGGCCGTCTCGATCCCTCTTGCCAACGTCCACGGAACCCGACAGGAGCAGGTCCGCATTGCCGATGATGGCCGTGAGGGGCGTGCGCAGGTCATGCGAGATGGAGCGCAGCAGGACGGACTTGGTTCGCTCGGACTCGGCGCGCACCCGTTCCGCCTCGCGGGCGTCGAGGGCGGCGTTACGCTCAAGAGCGAGTCGCATGTCTCCCGCCACAGCGCGCGCTATGGCGAGCGCCTCGCTGTCCATCCCCCTCGCGGGTGCGGCAAGCCCGATGACCGCAAAGACCTCGCCGCCCCTCAGGACGGGCAGATAGCTTCCTGGGCATTCGGGCAGACGCTCGCAGCCGGCCCCCACGGGCTCTCTCTCACAGAGGGAGAGGCGTGCGGCGTCGACGTCGTCGGGCGGCCGGGACCCTCCCTCCCGAAAAAACGGCCTGGGCGCGCCCAGCTCGCCTCCCTCGCAGGGAAAGATGGCGACGGGGGCCTCGAGCATCCGCGCAAGCTGTTGTCCGCAGGCCTCCACGATCTCCTCTTCGCTGCCGCAGGCCTGCAACAGCCGGCTCGTCTCAAGGAGCCTGCCCGTGCGAACGGATTGGGCCATGGAGAGTTTCAGTAGATCCCTGAAGTTGGCCATATAGAGGCTCATGAGCAGGCCCACGAACAGCAGAAGGAGGTAGACGGCAGGGTAGCCGCTCTCGTCGGACACGAGCGTGAGGCGGGGGCTGACGAAAAAGAAGTCATAGCACGCCACGCATAGGAGAGCGCCGATCACCAGCACGGACCGGCGCGACACCACGAGGCCCATGACGACGATGCCCAAGAGGAACGCCATCGCCTGGGTTATCTGACTCCTGGCGATAACGCCCAGCAGCGCGGCGACGTCACAGGTGCACAGGATGGTCATCAAGGCGGCGAGCGCGTCGAGCGAGAGCCTCCTCGTGGGCAGCCGCGCCCGCCAGTCCGCAACGCGAAGGGGCGGGCGCATCAGGCCGCGCTCAGCCATCCTACCTCCCTACGAGCCGATGTTCAGATACACCAGCACTAGTATGCTCAGCAGCACGAAGGCGATGACCGACGCTCCCAGCAGCGTCGAGGACAGCTTGCCGAGGAACAGGCTGTCCTGGGAGTCGCCATCGTAGTAGCTCTGCTCGCCATAATACTCGTCACCGTCTGTTCCCGCAGGCTTGGCCCACGCATCATACGCACGACGACCGTCAGTCATGTCGTCCTCCTTTCCTAGGAGCCGACCTGTAATCGCCAGTACAGCACACGCAGGATAAAGCCGACGTAAAGCTCATGCCCCCGACATTAACGCGAGCTAAAGGATTCGTGGCATCCCGGGCGCCGCATGGCTAAACTAGGGGTGCTGGCGCCGCCGGCCGGCCTGGGGCCGGGCGCGGCGCATGACGTTTGTCCCGCTCGACGAAACGGATGCTATGAACACGAAGACTACGGCACAGACCGCCGGCGACACGGCCGCCGCGAGCCGGCGCACGAGGCTCAGGCGCGCCGGCATCCCCCTCTCCGCAGGCATGATGCTCGTGACCCTTGGCGTGGTGTACGGCGACATCGGCACGAGCCCCATGTACACGCTCAAGGCCATCGTGTCGGGCAACGGCGGCCTGGCCACCATGGGCGAGGACGCCGTGCTCGGCGCCCTCTCGCTGATCATATGGACCCTCACGCTCATCACGACCGTCAAGTACGTCCTCGTGGCCATGAAGGCGGACAACCATAACGAGGGCGGAATCTTTGCCCTGTACAGCCTCGTCAAGCGCTGCGCCCGATGGCTCATTCTCCCCGCCATGATCGGCGGGGCGGCGCTTTTGGCGGACGGCATCCTGACGCCCGCGGTCACGGTGACCACCGCCATCGAGGGCCTCAGGACCATCGACGCCGTCCATCAGGTTATCGGCGACAACCAGCGCATCGTCATCATCGTCACCGTCACGATCCTCTGCGCGCTGTTTTTGATCCAGCGCGCCGGCACCTCCACGATCGGCCGGCTCTTTGGCCCGATCATGACCCTGTGGTTCCTCTACCTGGGGGCGACGGGCCTCATGAACGTCGGGGGCAACCTCAGCGTGCTGCGCGCCCTCAACCCCCTGCGCGGCCTCACCTTCCTCTTTGACGGGAGCATAAACGCGGCCGGCGTGATGGTGCTGGGCAACGTCTTCCTCTGCACCACCGGCGCGGAGGCCCTCTATTCCGACATGGGCCACGTGGGCAAGGCCAACATCTACGGCACCTGGCCCTTCGTCAAGCTCTGCCTCATCTTCAACTACCTGGGACAGGGCGCCTGGATCCTCGTGAACCAGCACAGCCAAGAGCTCGCGCGCATCGAGGACCTCAACCCGTTCTTTGAGATGATCCCCGCGAACTTCCGCGTCCTCGCCGTCGTGCTCTCCACCCTCGCCGCCATCATCGCCTCGCAGGCGCTCATCACCGGCTCGTACTCCATCGTCTCGGAGGCCATCAGGCTTGACCTCCTGCCTCACATGAAGATCATCTATCCCTCCGAGACGCGCGGGCAGATCTACATTCCGCTCGTCAACTCCATCATGTGGATAGCCTGCATCTTCGTGGTGCTCCTCTTTCGGCGCTCGAGCGCCATGGAGGCCGCCTATGGCCTGGCCATCACGGTGACCATGCTCATGACCACGATGCTGCTCTTTGCCTACCTCTCGCACAACCGCAAGAAGACCGCCTTCGCCGTCGTCTTCGCGTGCGTCTTCGGCGCCATCGAGCTCATGTTCTTCTTCTCGAGCCTCACCAAGTTCTTCCACGGCGGCTGGTTCACCGTTCTCATGGCGACGCTCATCTTTGTCGTCATGTACATCTGGCGGCGCGGCACGGCCATAGAGCACACCCAGTCGGTGTATCTGCCCGTGGCTCGCTACCTTGACCAGCTCAAGGCTCTCTCGCATGACACCGACTTTCCCTACACGGCCGACAACCTGGTCTTTTTGACCAACGACTCCTCTCATGACAAGCTTGACCGCGACATCCTCTATTCCATCCTGGACAAGCAGCCCAAGCGCGCGCGGGCGTACTACTTCCTCAACATCAAGGTCACGAACGAGCCGTACACGCACGAGTTCATCGTCAACGACTTTGGGACCAACTTCGTCTTCAAGGTTCAGCTGCGCCTGGGCTTCCGCGTCAACCAGCGCGTCAACACCTACCTGTACCAGATCGTCGCGGACCTCATGCAGCACAACAACCTCGAGCCGCAGGACCACAAGTACTCGATCTACCGCAACCGCGGCAGGGTGGGCGACTTCCGCTTCTGCCTGATTCGCAAGATGCTCTCCCCCGAGTCGGACATCTCGGGCTTCAACGCCAACGTCATCGGCGCCAAGTACTTCATCCGCCGCTTTGCCGGGTCGCCGGCGCGCTGGTACGGCCTGGAGAACTCGAGCATCATCTTTGAGTACGTGCCCCTGTTCGGGCGCACGAAACGTCAGCACCGTCTCAGGCGCGTCAGCGGGCAGCAAGAGCAGGAGCAGGCCCTGCACGCGGCGGCGACGAACGAGAGCATGGAAGGCGACGACGAGGACATCTTCTCGGCCGACATGCAGGCCGAGCTCCAGGAGTCCGTCGTCGAGGTCGAACACGAGCTCGTGGGCGGCGACACGGCGAGCTTCAAGCCCCTGCGCATTGACGATGACGAGATTGACGCGACGGTCGCGGGCGGAGGCCTCATGGACGAGGCGGACGGCGCACGAGACGGCAAGAACTAGGACGACGCGTGTCGGACGGCGGCGGTCTCTCCGCCGTCGTCCGAACGGACCGCGCTAGCGCTCTTGCTAGCGGCTCTCGATGGGCTCGTAGGGGCGCTCCGTCATGTAGGAGCTGTAAGCGGGCCTGATGATGCGCGCCGAGCCAAAGAGCTCCTCCATGCGATGGGCCGCCCAGCCGCTCACGCGCGCCAGGGCGAAGAGGGGCGTAAAGAGGTCCTCGGGTATCTTGAGCATCGTATAGACGAAGCCCGTGTACATGTCGATGTTGGTGGAGATGGGCTTGCTGATGTGCATGACGTCCCGCATGACCTCGGGGCCCAGGCGCTCCACGCGACGGATGAGCTCAAACTTGTCGAGCTGCCCCTTCTTGCGCGCCAGGGACTCGGCATAGGAGCGCACGACCTCCGCGCGGGGGTCGGTGATCGTGTAGACCGCATGCCCCAGCCCGTAGATCAAGCCGGCATGGTCAAAGGCCTCCCCCTTGAGCACCTTGATGAGATAGGAGGCCACCTCGTCGTCGCTCGACCAGTCACGGACGTGCTCGGCGATGTCATTCATCATCTTGCCCGCCTTGAAGTTGGCGCCGCCGTGCTTGGGTCCCTTGAGCGAGCCGAGGGCTGCGGCATAGGCGCTATAGGCGTCCGTCCCCGACGACGAGAGCACGCGGCAGGCAAAGCTCGAGTTGTTGCCGCCGCCATGCTCGGCATGGAGCATGAGCATGACGTCGAGCATCATGGCCTCCTCGCGCGAGAAGCCCTCGTCGCCGCGAAGGACGTCCAGAATGGTCTCGGCCATGGTGTAGCCCTCCCGTGCCGGCGGGACCCTCAGGCGCGTGCCGTCCGCCTCGGCGACGTAGGCCTGATGGGCCAGCGAGGCGACGCGCGGCCAGCGCCCCAACAGCGAGATGGCGACGTCGATCTCGTGCTCCGCTGAGGTCTCGTCGGGGCTGCGGTCAAAGGCGTACAAAAGGAGCGTGGCGCGCTGCAGCACGTTCATGATCGAGTGGCTGTAGGTGGTGCGGGGAAAGATGTCGAGGTAGCCCTCGGGGAGCTGGCGTCGGGCGGCGATGCGAGCCTTGAAGTCGTCGAGCTCGCCCTGTGTGGGCAGAAAGCCCGAGAGCAGCAGGAAGGCGACCTCCTCATAGCCAAAGCGGTCGGCGTCGTGAGTGCCGCTCACCAGGTCGCCTATGCGATATCCCCTGAGCTTGAGCTCGCCGTGGTCAGGCGCGAGCCTGCCGTCGGCCTTGGTGTAGCCGTGCACGTCGGAGATCGTGGTGAGACCCACCAGCACGCCCGATCCGTCGGCATTGCGCAGGCCCCGCTTGACGTGGCGCTGGGCATAGAGTTCGGACGGCACCGCGTCCACGCGCTTCATGCCCTCGTAGAGCGTGTCAGACACCGGGAGGCGTCCCATGCCCTCGGACGGCATGGGATACACGTCCGCGATATGCGAGAAGGCGGACGTCTCGTTTCGGCCGAGAAAACGCCTCTCGATGCGTTGCGTGATGCTGTCCGCCATGGACCTCTCCCAACTGCCCGCCCGCGCCGCGCGAAGGGTCAGGCGTCATCCCCGCAGCCGGGGCCCTTACAGAGACTACAGTCTGTACATGTAATTGAACACGTCCTCGCGCTGCAGGTTGACCTGCACGCAGAGGTCCTGGGCGAGCCGGTCGAGCCGCTCCTGGACGTGCCTGAACTCCACGCTCGCACCCGCCAGGTCCACCAGCATGGTCATCGTGAAGATGCCCTGCAGGATGGTCTGCGAGATGTCGAGGATGTTGATGTCGCACTCCGCGAGCGCGCCCGTCACGGCGGCCACGATGCCGGGGCGATCGTTGCCCAGCACGGTCACGATGGCGCGATTGTTGGTGGTGTCGCCCGTCTCTGACACGTCACTCCCCTTTGCTCGTAGGCAAGGGGACGCCCGTCTCCCCTCCCGGACCATTCTACGACGGAACGTCCGAGGAGGGTCGGCTTGTAACAAACTGCTTGCTCACGCCCGCCTAGCTGGCGTTGGCCTCCGCGGGCTGGCCGGACTGGAAGAGCGCGGCGACGTCGTCCTTGGAGAGGTCGAGCGCCACGGAAAGCTCCTCGAGGGAGCGCTCGCAGGCCTGCTTGAGCAGGCGCTCGTAGACGACGGGCGGCTTGCGGTTGTTGGCGCGGGCCTCGGCGATGCGACGACGGAAGGTCTTGACGGTCCGCACCGAGTCAAGGCAGCTGCCCCGTCGGATCTTGTCCTTGAAGTACTTCTCCTCCAGGGCGGCGCTGTTGGAGGTGTAGCTGTCGATGGGCAGGTCCGTGTACTCGCCGATGAGGTCACGCGCCTCCTGCCGCGACACCACCGGGCGCAGACGTGACCCTCGGTCCACGGGGTAGCTGATGCGCATGGGATGAGGGGCGCTGACCGGCATGAGCATGTATGCGGCCTGGGGACTCTCGACGATCTTCTCGACCTTGCAGACCCCCTGACCGGGATGGACGATGAACTCGCCAACGTTATACATGAACATGCTCCTTTCGTATGACTATAGAAGAGTCTAGCACGAAAGGAGAAAAATTTCTAACTTTTGCAGAATGAGGCTTGTGCGCAGCCACATGTTCTACTAGATTATTCTGTTTATATCGTCACGTTCCCTACCCTATCAGCTCATCCCGCTGACGAGTCGACCTCCGAGACCGCCTGCGGGCAGCGGGCCACCACCCATTCGACCAGCTTGTCCTGGGCGTCACCGTCACGCTCGGCCAGCTCAAAGCCGCGGCCCCACACCGGGGTGTAGCTCACGTCTGACACGCCCTGGTAGTGGTCGAGCGCCAGCGCCAGGTTGAGCTCGGCCGTGATGGCCATCTCCGTCTGGAACAGGCCCGAGTTGATGCGCCAGTGAGGCGCCACCTTGGCCTTGCCGTAGCCGTCGTACCGCCCGCTGAGGGTGTAGAGGGGGTTCATGGCGTTGACACGCTCGGTCATGCTGACGTCAAACGCATCCTTCTTGGCCAGGTCGCCGTCCCAGTCGTCCGCATAGCGGGCCTCATAGCCCTCGGCGGCGGCGTAGCTGTCGTGGTGGGCCGAGAGCAGGCCGCCCACCATCGCGTCAAAGTGCAGCGTACTCTCCTTCCCGATGCCAAAGAGCTGGTTGCACGGGGAGCTGCGGTCAAGCATGTCAAAGCCGCACACGGGGCGCGTGGCGGGACGGCAGTGCGCGACGAAGTCCCAGAGGCTCGCGATGCGCACCCTGCCGCGGCTGGCGCTGTAGGTCATCCAGCGGTTGCCTTCGTTGAGGGAGCTCAGGTAGGCCGTCGTGCTGTCATACACCGTGGAGCTCACGGAGCTCACACCGGACGGCGAGGCCGTCGCGGCGCCGGAGGAGCCGCCCGGCGAGCCGACCTCCTGCTCGGCCTCGCGCTTGAGGTTGGGATCCCCGGGAAAGCAGGGGTCGGCCATCTGCGCGGGCGTGTGCGTGTAGGGCCAGCTGGCACTCCTCAGGAAGTCCGCCGCCGCCGCCTCGATCGTGCCCATGACGTAGTCATAGTAGCTGCCGTCAAGGTAGGCGCCGTCGCTCACCGCGCCCAGGGTGAGGGCCTCGTCGTCCTTGTCCCTGAGGTCCATGGCGTTGATGTAGTCGCCGTAGGCGTTGGCGAGGTCCGTGGAGAGGAGCTTGGTCCAGGAGCCGTCGGCGCGCGTGTCGGCATCGGCGAACTGCCCCATCATCCACTCGTAGGCGCTGTCCTGGGTGTCGAGGGACGTGATGGGGCACCAGGAGGCGGATCCGTAGATGCCGTCGGAGAGCGGCTCCCCCTCGGCGTCATGCGTGGCGGCGCCAATGGCGTCCAGATACGGGGCATAGAGGTCGGAGTCTCCCATGGCGCCCAGGACGGCGCTCAGGCCGCCGCCGGCGCCATAGCCAAAGACCATGACGCGCTCGGGATCGATGGGAAGGCTCGCCGCGTTGTAGCGCAGGTAGCGTATCGCGGCCTTGAGGTCAACGGCGGGCCAGGGGGCGCCGCCGAGCACCATGTCCTTCGAGGTGCTGGTATAGCCGCTCGAGCGTCCCCTGAAGCCGGCGTACACGTACACCAGGCCAGCCGAGAGGTAGCGCGACAGCCCCTCGAAGCTGTAGGACTCGGGGCTGGACTGAGCGTTGAGGCGGAGGGAGTTTATGGGAAGCACGGCGGGCGCGCAGGCGGGGCTGAGGCTGCCGACCGTGGCGTCCTTCCTGACGGCGCAGCTGTACGTGTCGCCCTTCTTGGTGGCGTCAAAGTAGGCGCCCGGCACGAAGATGGCAAGCGACTCGTACGAGTCGTTGCCCGGCTTGGTGCAGTAGGTGAGCCCCAGCTGGTAGTAGCAGTCGTTGTCGCTGTCGTAGCGCCAGGCGGCCGTGTCGAGCCTGAGGCTCTCGAACTCCTTCAGGTCCACGGACGGCACGTCGTCCTGGGGCTGGCCCTGCGGTTGGTCCTGCGACTGGGACTGGCGTGCGGCGGCGCAGCCCAGGGCACCTAGGGCCCCAAGCCCGCCGGCGAGGGTGAGGAAGTTCCTCCTGGTGGCGTTCATCAAACCTCCAAGCGCTGATGCGTGAGGACGCTGCGGCCCCGGCGCCTTCGGCCAGATTGGGGCAGCTCACCCCAGTGCCGGGGCAGACGGGCCGCTTGATGGTATTGTACGCATTAGCGGCCCCTCGGCGCATGCCGACGACGTATGAGGAGGGGATTCACATGACCTGCCTTGACCTTGCCTCGATCTTACGAGACTCTCGCGCGTCCCGCGCGTCCGCCAAGGACGCCTACCGCGCGTCTGCGGCCGCGCAGGGCGACGGCGAGGGGCCGGGCCTGCGCCGGATCAGGCTCAGCTTCACGGGCGAGGTGCAGGGCGTGGGCTTTCGCTGGACCGCCCGCATCGTGGCGGAGCGGGTGGGCTGCAGCGGCTGGGTGCGCAACGAGTGTGACGGGAGCGTCTCCATGGAGCTTCAGGGCACCAACGAGCAGATCAGCGCCTGGTTCGGAGGCTTCGCCGGCGTGTATGCGCACCGTCCCCTCGACTACCGCATCGCCCGCAAGGAGGATGTCGAGCCGGTGCGCGGCGAGCGGGGGTTCGCGGTGAGGTTCTAGCTCGTTCGCCGTCCGGGCATTTGGCAAAGACGCGACGTGCCGCCCGCCCCACGGGCGAGCGGCACGCAAGAGGGCGGGCCGGCGAGGAGCGACGCCTCGGCGCGGCTACATGGCGATGGTGGGCGGGTTGAACGTACGGGAGAGGTACTCGCGGTCCAGGTCGTAGAGGCCCTTGGGGTCAGAGCCGAAGAGCTCCATGTTGGTGATCATGTCCTTGGAGTTGGTCTCCTCCTCGCCCTGCTCGGCGATGTACCAGTCAAGAAGCTTCATGGTGCGCAGGTCGTTGACCTTCTGGGCGGCAAGGTAGCACTCATAGATGCTCTTGGTGATGAGCTGCTCGTGCTCGAGGGCGGCCTTGAGGGGACCCATGTCGTCGTCAAAGCTCATGTCGGGCCTGGCGATGGCCTCCATGACGGGATGCACGTCGTTGTCAAGCAGGTAGCGACGGAGGCCCTTGGCGTGGGCCAGCTCCTCCTCGACCTGAATCGTGTACCAGTTGGCAAACCCCTTGAGCCCGCGCTCGTCATAGTAGTCCGCGAACGTGAGATACAGGTATGCGGAGAAGAGCTCCTTGTTGATCTGCTCGTTAAGTAGGGCGGCGACCTTCTCGTCAAGCGCCATGCTGTCCCTTCCTTTCCGGCCGACGCGACGTCGGCCCCTCGTGAACATACCATCCGTCACGACCATCCGCTACGGACCCGTTCGGCTTTTGCCGGCGGCTTTGGTATATTTGGCTATGGACAGTGTTCTTCTACCCAAAGGGAGAATCTCATGACGCCTCGTCCGCGAACGTCGCGCAGGTATGTCCGTATCGTCATGGCATGCGCACTTCTCGCCCTTTGTGTGCTGGCAGCCCCGTTGCGAGTCCTGGCGAAGGACTATTCCATCGACGAGGTCCGCATCAGCGCCACGGTGGCCGCTGACGGGTCGGTCTCGGTGAGCGAGACGCGCGAGTTTGCCTTTGACGGCTCCTTCAACGGCGTGTATTGGAGCATTCCCACGGGCAGCTACGACGGGAGGGACGTCCACACCTCCATCGGCGCCGTGGGAATCCTGGAGGGCACGACGTTCGTCCCCTTTGAGCAGTCTGACTCGGGAGAGCCCAACACCTACTCGGTCACCGACGAGGGCGACACCATCAGGGTCAAGCTGTACTCGCCCCACACGGACGAGCGGGTGACGTTTGCCATAAACTACACGGACACCAATCTGGCGGCGCGCTACCAGGACACCGCAGAGCTGTACTGGAAGTTCGTCTCGGACGGCTGGGACGTCGAAAGCTCCAACGTCAGCTGCACCGTGAGCCTTCCCGTGCCGGCGGGAACGACGGTCACGCCGGGGGACAACGTACGCGCCTGGGGCCACGGGCCCCTTGACGCGACGGTGGGCTTTACCGGCAACGACGTCACCTATGCGGTGCCCGGCGTGGGCGGCTCGGAGTACGCCGAGGCGCGCATCACCTTCCCGGCTGAGTGGCTCGCGTCCGCGCCCCTCATCGAGCAGGACAAGCTGCAGTCCATTCTCACCCAGGAGCAGGCCTGGGCGGATGACGCCAACGCACGTCGCCATCAGGCGCGCGTCATAAGCTGGGGGGCGATCGGCTTTGACCTGGTCGCGGCAGTGGGATCGATCGTCGCGGGCCTCGCGGCCTGGGGGTCCTACCGGCGCAGCCACAAGGCCCAGTTTGATGACACGTACTTTCGCGACGTCCCCAGCGACGACCATCCTGCCGTCCTAGGCGCCCTGCTCAACGGCGGAAAGCCTCGCGGGGAGGACCTTACGGCGGCGCTCATGCGCCTCACGAACATCGGCGCGGTGAAGCTCGACCTCATCAGGACCAGGAAGACGGGCTTTTTGGGAAGGGAGAGGACGGAGGAGGACTGCCGCCTCACCAGGACGGACAAGGACCTCAGCTCCCAGCCCAGCCACAAGCTGAAGATTGACTACGCGACGCTCCGCTTCCTGTTCGAAAAGGTCGCCCGCTGGGCGGACACGGAAGACGCGCTCTACTTCAAGGACGTCGAGCGCGTGGCGAAGGACGAGGCGGAAAAGTACTCGGGCGCCTACGAGACCTGGGAGGACGCCGTCGGCGGCGCCTGCGCGTCGCGTGGGTTCTTCACGAGCAAGGCCAAGACCGGCAAGGGCCGCCTCTACGCGCTCTGCGTGCTTGACGTCCTGCTTGCCTTCGTCACCGTGTTCCTCGTCATCGCCGGCGTCGTCGCGCCCGCGCCTGGCGGCGGCATCGCGGCGGCGCTCCTTCTGACGGGGGTCATCCTGGGAGTGCTGGGCGGCAAGATGCGCACGCTCTCGCCCGAGGCCATCGAGATCACGGCGAAGCTCGAGGCGCTGCGCCGCTGGCTCAAGGACTTCACGAGACTCAAGGAGGCCGTGCCCACCGACGTGGTCCTCTGGAACCACCTACTGGTCATGGCGGTGGTGCTCGGCGTCGCGAACGAGGTCATCGACCAGCTCAGGACGACGATGCCCCAGATCCTGGAGGATCCCGTCATAGCGCCGGTCTACGGATGGTACTACGGGGGCAGCCCGGGCGGCATGCCGCAGCAGGCCTTCTCGAGCGCCGTCGGCCAGGCGCACCACGTGAGCACGGCAGCGCTGGCGGCCTCCAGCATGAGCTCCGGCGGGGGCGGAGGTGGAGGCTTCTCCGGCGGAGGCGGCGGAGGCTTTGGCGGCGGAGGCGGAGGCGGGGCCTTCTAAAATTTCATTCGCCACCGTTGACAGGGGTCGCATCTTTGCTATAGTAAACGAGCTGTGTTTGACAGCATCTTGGCTGGGTAGCTCAGTTGGTAGAGCAGGGGACTGAAAATCCCCGTGTCAGGGGTTCGATTCCCTTCCCCGCCACCAGAAATTAGCAGGTCAGGGCTTTACGGCCCTGACCTTTTTTCTAAGCTGCCCGATATCTGCCCGATTTTCTGCCCGATATCCTCCAAAGGCTTCACGAAAGCCCAGTTGGCAAGAGCGCCCAGAATCGCCACCCAAGAGGTACCCCCAGCCCGCCACCGGGCAGGAGAACGCAGACGGTTTTGAGCGCCTGTTCATCCCCCCGTGGGCCTACGGCAACAAAAAGGATGGCTCTGTTAAACCAGAATTGACATATCCGCAAACCAAACGGCTAACCTAGCAATCGCAATATCGGTCAGCAAGAAGGGGGCTTGCATGGACCACACGGAAGCAATGAGGGAAATCCTCGCCAAGCGCGGGTACAGCATCAGGCAGCTCGCGGATAAGGTCGGCGTCACCAACGTTTCGCTTGGCCGGACGATAAGGCGCGAGAACGCCCCACTGTCCGTAATCGCGAAGTATCTGAACGCTCTGGGCTATCAGGTGGCGTTCGTGCCGTCAGGGGCGAATCTCCCCGATGGCAGCTATCTCCTCGAAGAGGGTGACGAGCAATGACCGTCTACGGCTACGCCCGCGTCTCCTCGAAAGGCCAAGAGCGCGACGGCAACGGGCTAGAGGTGCAGGAGCGCCAGCTGAAAGAGGCGGGCTGCTCCGAAATCGTCTCCGAGGCGTTCACAGGCACCAAGATGGAGCGCCCGAAGCTCTCAGCGCTTATCGAGCGCCTGCAACCCGGTGACACCTTCATGGTGGCGAAGCTCGACCGCATAGCGCGTACCTCGCTCGGCGGCTGCGAGCTTGTGCGCGACCTCATGGAGCGCGGCGTGACGGTGCGGGTGCTCAACATGGGCACCATCGAGGACACCCCCATGGGGCGCATGATGCTGACCGTCATGTTCGCCATGGCCGAGTTCGACCGCGACATGATCGTTCAAAGGCTCGCCGAGGGCATGGAGGTCGCGCGGGCCAACAACCCGGACTTCAAGGTAGGCCGAAAGCCCGTCTCCGTGGACGAGCATCAATTTCGCGACCTCACGAAAAAGGTCGAGAGCGGCCAAATCACCAACCAGCAGGCGTGGGAGGAGCTTGGCATCGGCAAGACCACGTGGTACAAGCTTAGGAAGGCGGCTTAACATGCGACTCAGCCAAGATGGCCTCTTCGACAGGCCGGTTACGAACCCCTACTTCCGCTCCATGGCGAGGCAGGTCAGGCTTTGCCCCCGCTGCGGGCACAAGACACGGCTCGCAGGCACGCTCAACCCCGATGCCGCCTACGAGGTATGCGACGATTGCGGCCTCTTCACCACGCTCGTAGCGCCCGATTGGGCGAGCAACAAGAGCCAACCCAAGCCGACGTTCACCGTGGTGGAGGGCGGCAGGATAGACGAGCCGACAGACTAATTCGTCTATTCCTGGTCTATGGATTCCACCGGACACGCCCTCGCATCCCTCCCAGCTCTCGGCTGGGCGGGTGCTCCTGTGTCTCGCGTGCTCGACCCAGCTCGGCTCCAATCCTCGGCTGCGATTGTACGCGCCGATGCCAGCCGCGAGCGAGCCTCAACGCTTAACCGACGCGGTTAAGCGTTCGCGCGGCCAGCGCGTTTGTGGCGCTCAGCCCGGCGGGTGCCCAAACCTTGCAAAAAAGCCCTAGGCCATCGGCTTCTTCCAAGCCACGCCAGCTCCCTGCCTAGAGTGCTTCCAGCTGCCTGTTAGGCACTCCTTCCAGTACGCCTCACCTTGCTCGGTGAGCGAGAACAGCCCGCCAGCCTCTTCTCTGAGCAATCCTTTCTCGGCCAGCGTCCGCGCGTGCTCGGGGAACACCTGCGCCCGCTCGGCGGGGCCTCCGGCTATGTCGTGGCGTGAGCACATCTCCGCGCCCACGTCGAACGGCTCGCCCACGGGATGCCTAGGGCTGACGACGCGCAGGATTTGCAGCTCGCCGATGCACATATTCGGGTAGCCGTCCGCCCCACCCCTTGCCCTCGTCGTCGCTCTGTCCATTCGACGCCCCCTTTGCTCAGCCTCGAATCTGCTTGGGCACCACAAAAAACGGGCTGCTACCGTAGCAGCCCGTTTTCGCATTGAGGCGAAAACGCTTAGCCGCAGCTCTCCCTAATCTCTTGGAAAGAGCGCACGCACTCCGCAGCATCCCGGATGACGTCAAACCCTATGGGGTCGTTCAGCCCGCTCCCCCGTATCACACAGGCCGCGTTGAGCGCCCTCCATACCCTGCCCGCGAACAGGCGTGTTCCCTCGTCCATCTCGGGCGATTCCATGGCTTGTTTGCAGAGTGCGATAGCCCACGCCTCACATTGTGTTGCAGCGTTCTCAACCTCTTCAAGAATCTCTTTCTCAACGTCCTCGTTCATATGACCGCTCCAATCCTCAGATTTCGTGTTAAGAGATTCGTGCCCTTCGGCTACCTCGCCCACGTGAACCGGTTGTGTGCGCCGTCGAAGAATAGACCTATGGGGCTTCCCTCGGCCTGCCTCCCGTGGCGGTTCTTCACGACGTGGAGCTCAACGAGCCTCACGCCGTCCGCGCTATGGCCGTCGTGGTCGCTCTTGCGCAGCACCATCGCCGTCTCGGCGTCGTACTCGATGCCGCCCGAACCCCTGAACCCGTGCATGTCGGGCGCGTCCTTCGCCGCGCTCATGCGGTTCATGCTCGCAAGCACGAGCAGGGGGACGCCCAGCGAGTGAGCGAGCCGCGACAGCGCCTTAGACACGGCGCTAACGCGGTCGTACTCGGTGCCCGTGCCTTGGTAATCGAGCTGTTGGAGGTAGTCAACGACCATGAGGCCCATACCGGCGTCGCGTGCCTCCCAAGCCGCCTCCGTGAGCTTTCCGGTGTCGTGCAAGCCGTCCGCGTCGGCTATCGTCAGCCCAGCGCACTGCTGGGCCATGAACTCGTTTGCAGCGGCCACGGGGTCGGCCCTCAGTATGTCCCTCACACACGATTCGTCCCCGCACCTCTCGCGGCCCTCGCGCATGGCCTTAGCGAGCTTGCGGCCCATAGCGGGAACCTCGGCCCACCTGAACGGCGCGAGGCCGTCAGCCTCCATGGACAGCAGGGCCAGACAGCGCGACCGGCATTGAGCCCAGTCCATCTCCAAAGACACGTAGAGAGACCGATTGCCCCTCTGAGCGGCCATGAGCGCCACCTGTAGCGCCAATGCCGACTTACCGGCCCCAGGCTCTCCGCCAAGGACGTGGACGCCCGGCCTCAACCCCCCAGACAGAACGGCGTCTAGCGGGGGAACCCCCGTGCGAACCGGAACGGGGGCGTTGAGGTAGCAGCGCCGCAAGAAGTCCTCGCCGGTGCCGTAGGAGTCCCGGAACGCGGCCCAATCGTCAAAGCTCGCCACTCTCGAACCTCCTTTCCCATTCCTCGGCCTCGGCGTTGCACCTGAGCGTTACGTGGTTTCGGTGGCTCCCCGTGGGGACGGCCCCTAAAAGGCCGTCCCCTATTAGTTGATTATTAGGGGTAGGGATGACACCCCTACTCCCAGGGGGATGACACCCCAACCTATTCTCTGGTTTGGTGGTGCCATCATCCCTACCTGAGCGCTTCTTGGTGGTGCCCTCATCCCTACCTGAGCGCTTCTTGGTGGCGCCCTCGGCACTACCAAAGTCGGGCTGCTCTGAGTTGGGCATGAGCCAGTAGTCGGACGCCATGCGGCCACGGCCTCCGCGCCAGTGCTCCAAAGCGCCCTTCTTCACGAGCGCCTTAACGGCCTCGGACACGGCCCGCTCGGAGATTCCTAGGGTCTGGGCCATGTACTCGCGCGGGAATCCCGACCACGAGCGCCCGCCCTCTTCGCGCAGCCAGGAGCAGAGAAGTAGCAGCACAGCCGCTTGGTTGGTCAGCGCCCCGTTTGCCAGCGCGCCCCTTATCCATGTGACGGGGACGCGGGCGAACCTGCCCGCCGCCATGCTAACGCCTCGCTAGCTCGGAGTTTATGAGCCTGATTCGCTCGGTTGCCCACTCTGAGAAGTGCATGGGGCCGCTCGGGGTCGGAATCATGCGGTTGAAGTCCCTCGGCCTGTTTCTCTCCGTGCGCGCCAAGGCGTTGAGAAGCCTTTGGCGCTCGGCGAACAGGGACGAATCGCCCAACGCGTGAACATCGGTATTGTTGGCACGTCCGTAGCCCTCTGAGTCATCCAGAGCGGGCAAACGGTAGCCGCCTATTCGGTTCGTCATGGCTAGCCCTCGATTCCGTACTGCCCGCAAAGCTTCTTGCGGGGGATTCGCCAGCTGTTGCGAATCATCACGGCTTGAATCTCGCCGGTTTTGACGCAGCGCCAAACGGTCTGATAGTCCGTGTTGAGCAGCGTCGCAGCCCCGTAGATCGTCAACATCTCGGCGTTGGGGTTGTCTCGCTCTGACTTCCTTTGCGCTTTCGTCGCGGCGCGCCGCGCCTTCTCTTGTTCGGTGACCACCCTCTGGGGGCCGTGTGCCTCGGTGGCGCTCATTGTTCCATCTCCGTTCCTTCTGTAGCTTTGAATGTTCGCAACGTTGCCAAGAAGGACGATACCGGTAACAAGAAACGAGTTTTTGCAGGTAAAAGGCATGATTTGC
The DNA here is from genome assembly GCF_001811895.1 of Olsenella sp. HMSC062G07. Lineage (NCBI taxonomy): Bacteria > Bacillati > Actinomycetota > Coriobacteriia > Coriobacteriales > Atopobiaceae > Olsenella > Olsenella sp. HMSC062G07. Next base: position 430,664 of record NZ_KV806951.1, on the reverse strand, counting down.
TCATGGGAAACGGCTTGCGAGCGCCGCCGTGGGCAACTCTCGGATTCCCATTCGTCGTTTGCCGGAACTTTGCTCATAGGCAAGCGGAAACCCAGCCCACCGTGAGCAAAAAGGCGGAATTGGGCGGGAACTGCAATTAACACGCTTGTAACAATTGGCTACCGGCATAAGAAGAGCGCCCCGCTCAAACGGGGCGCTCTCTGTCTGTGCCGTGGGGCTGACCGTCACATTGCTTTGAACAGGTACCACACGATGCGGAACGGTAGCGTTATGACGCGCCAGACGAAATAGAGGAATACCAGCATTGCTCATACCTCCTTGGTCTCCGTGGCGCTCGCGGCCTCTGAGCGCCCGCCTTCTAAGACTCTCAGCACGCCGCTCGCGGCCTGCGCCTTCATGATTCTCGCGACCTCTGGGCGCTCTCTCGCGTAGGTGAGCGTGCGCTCTTTGTCGCTCGGTGTCATGGCCCTGTAGAGGTCGATTAGCTCGGCCTCTTCTCTATCGAGCCTGTAAGCGGCCCCCGTCATGCCAGCTCGCCCGCCTTGGCTTGCAGGTGCTTGTTCATCGGGTCGCCGTTCCCCCTACAAGAGTCCATCACGATATAGAGCCAATTCTCGGCGCGGGCTATAGCGTCGGTCTTATCGGTGCTCGCAGCCACGATGCCATAGGCCGCTTTGAGGATTTGGGAACATTCCTCTAGGCTCAGCACGTCGATAGCCTGCTCTAGAGCCGCCTTCGCGAACTCCTTTGCGCCTGTGGCCGAATACAGCTCGCCCAGTTCGTCAGCATCGACGAAATACGCCTTGCGCCAGTCCTCCAAGCCTTCGAGCGCTTCCATGCGCAGCGCCTCGGGCGCGTCGGGGTTCTCGCGCCGCAGGGCCTTACTCAGCTTCCCCAAGACGTTGGCCCGCGTCTCGGGTATATCGTTAGCGGGGCCGCTCAGGAACCTAGTAACGGTTTGACGGCTTACTCTGCCGGTCTTGCCGCTGTTTATGAAGTCGGCAAGGCTCTGTGCCGTGCGTATGCCAAGGGGCGCGAGAACTTCTAAGAGCGCGTCTTTCACGGTCTGGTCGTCGGCGTCGGGCTGCGGTATGAGTATCCAGCCCGTCGAAAACCTCCACGTGACGCCGCCCGCGCCCCGCTGTTCCTCAGATGCCCCGTTGCTCGCGTCTGTCTGCGTCACGTCATGCCCCTATCTGTGCTGCGGAGCGCCCCTAAAGGGCGCGTCCGCCCTCCACAACTTTCAGGCCCCTTGCCTCAGCCCGCCTTTTGCTCGCAAGGGCGAACGACTCCATGACGTCGCGGGCCGTTTCCCTGTAGGCGCGCGAGCACTCGCGATACCAGACGACAATCGCGGCCTCTTCGGAATCGAGCTTATAGATTCGGGCGTTGTCGCTCGCCATGGCTTAGCCCTCCGTTCCCGTGCACCTCATGGGAACAATCTCCGCGAGGTTCGGGCGCATGGCCTCTTGGGTAATCTCCGCCGCCCTGCGCTTGGCGTCGGGGTCGGCGCTCGCGTACACGTTGAGGGTCATAGAGGCGTTGGCGTGGCCTAGGTTGCTCGCCGCCGTCTTGACGTCACCGCCCGCCGCGAGGTACAACGTGGCCCAGCTGTGCCGCAAATCGTGAAATGTTGGGATTCGGCCCTCAGTACCCTTCACGCCGAACGCCTCGGCCAGAGCCGCCCAGCCGCGCCCAAGCGTGGCGGGGTGGAGGAATCCCACGGCATCCCCCAGCACAAAGGCGTTTTCGCTGAATCGCGTGTCGGCCTCGGCGAACTTCTCCATTTGGACGCCTCTCCAAGCCCTGAGCACGTCGGCAAGCTCGGCGGGTAGGGCAACGTCGCGCACCTTATCGGTCTTTGCGAGCTTCACGTATGCGCCGCCCTTGCCTAGGCCGATGTTGCGACGTACCCACAGAACGCCGTTCACAAAGTCAATGTCACGCCATTGGAGGGCGCAAATCTCGGCTTCCCTCAGCCCGGTGAACAGCGCGATTCGAGCGCCCACGGTAACGGGGGTGTAGCCCAGCGCGTCCAGCTTGCTAAGAACCTCGATGCGCCCCGCGCCGTCCAGCGCGTTTATGCCGGGGTTGGTCTTGACCCGCTTGGGGGGCTTCACGGGGTCAACGGGGTTGAAGTCAACGACGCGCTTGTTTACGGCGTCGTTCATTACCATCTTTAGCAGCCGGTGAACCTTGCCGACCGTGGAGCTAGACAGGCCCCGCGCTATGAGGTCGGATTCCAAGGCTTGCACGTGCTCAGGCTTTAGGGCCTCCATCGTGATTGACCCCAAGCCCTCACGTATGTATTTAGCGCTGCCACGGTAGCCGCGCACCGAAGATGCCTCTATGGTCTTTGCGGCCTCGGCGTTGCTTATGTAGGCGTCCACGTAGTCGGCGACGGGGGTTTTGGAGGACTTGACAGCCACGGGGCCGCGCTTGGCGTCCTTCTCGGCCTGTTCCTCCATATCGGCCCGCCAACGCGCAAGCTCGCGCTTGGCCTCGGTCTTGGTCGTGGCGCTCAGGGTCTTTGTAAGCTCGGCCCACTTCTCTACAGGCTTGCCGCCTGCGTCCAGCTCGCCCGTGGGCTGCTTGTAGCGCAGGATGCCACGCCACTTCTTGCCGTTGGCCGTCTGCTTGACCGTTGCTGTGCTGTAGCGCATCCCAAGCCCCCAGTTCGTCGGCATCGGGCAATCTGCCCGATTTTCTGCCCGATATCTGCCCGATTTGTGCCCGATATTTGCTTGCGAGTCCAGAATAAGACAGACAGCTCTAGATAGCAATAGACACTATCTAGCAGTGGAAACGTGATATCCTAGACAAAAGCCTGATATTGCAAATCCGCAGGGTCAGAGAACTGAAAATCCCCGTGTCAGGGGTTCGATTCCCT
>NZ_KV806951.1:355363-427674 GCF_001811895.1 Olsenella sp. HMSC062G07 | reverse complement strand
GTGTCAGGGGTTCGATTCCCTTCCCCGCCACCAGCACGCACGCAGGCCAGAGGTTAACGACCTCTGGCCTGTTTTTGTTTGGAGCCGCGACGACATCGAAACGGCAGCATGTCGACAGGCGGCGTCCGGCACCTGGCCGGACGCCGCACCTAGCTCTACTGCGCCACGTAGAATCTTGGGTGCTTCATGAGTGCCGTATTGCCATCCACCATTGACGACTGTCCAAGATGGGCGGCCATGCGTTCCATGGCAAGAATCAGCACCGAGGAGGCCACGACCGCGGCGTTCAGCACGTCATCGGGTCCCTCGTATTCAGATGCAAACGCCGTGCGGAGCAAAATGATCATTTGCTTCGCGATGCGCTGGTCGTCTGACGGACCAACCCGCTCCGCCCCTTCGTCTGGACCATCGCTCCCGTCGAGTCTCTCGGCCGCCTCATAGTACTTTTTGAGAAACTCCTCCGATTCCTTCTCGGAGAGTCCCAGGCCGTCTCTGGCACGAGAGATGACTCCGTCCTCCACGGCCTTACTCGTGCAGTCCTTAAAGCGGCCATCCGAATTCCAACAGCGAATAGCCGAGAGAATCGCCACACGTGACACGGCAGCTTTCAACACGCGCCCGCCAGCGGCATCATCATGCCTCATGCCAGGCAGTGCCCGCACGGCATCACTTTGGCAGACGTCCTGGACGCACTGCTCGACGACATCGTAGAGCACGTCAACGTACTCATCAAAGCTCAGGTTGACCTCAGGACGAGGCAAAGGAACAAGCTCCTTGAGCTTTTCAACGAAGTCCGAGAAGTTCATAGCCTACTCCAGGTTCGCATGTCGGTCTTTGACGTCCTTTTCGGTCCATCCCCTGCGCCGCATGATCTCGAGTGCGACGATGTCCCCAAGAAGGAAGAGCTCCTGTTCGACAAGGGTGGACATCGGCTGCTTGGAGGCATACTCGCCAGGAGCTGCAAACTTCGTGCGTCCGCGAAGCATGAGCCTTTCCGACGCAAGGGCATCAATGGCGCTTCCTGACGTGCATCCAATATAGAAGACGTCTGCGCCCCGCTCCTTTGCGATACGCGCAATCTCCGCCGGAAGACGGCTCTCGCCGGAGCTTGAGCCAATGAGCACCAAATCGTGCTTGCGCACGGGCATCTCCGTCTCATCGCCGACGTAGTTGATATCAACGCCCAGGTGCTTGAGCCTCTTGACCCACGCCTTGAGCGAGATGAGCATACGTCCGACAGCCGTCACAAGAACGCGACGTCCCGATACCAGAAGCTCGTCAACAAGGCAGTCAATCTGCCCGTCGTCAATCGTCGGAAGGGTCTCTCCAAGCTCTTGAAGCACGAGCGCAGTCGAAGCCCTTCCAGCCATCACTTTTCCTCCGGCACATACATGGCCTTGCAGATGAGAATGGAGCGGTCGTTGATTCCCGCGCAGAGGGCGGGCAGGTCATCGAGTGAGCTTCTGTGCGTGATGAGATCAGTGACCTTCATCTTTCCTTCGTCGAGCATACGTACGGTGTAGCGCCACTCATTGATGGGAGCGTCGGCGTAGTGGGAGTTCCAGGTGCCCTGCAGCTTCAGCTCCTTACGAAGGACTTGGCTGTGTTGCATGAGCTTTATGGTCGTGTCGTTTGCGGGATTGCCCATCATCACAATGGTGCCAAACGTCCTCACGCACTCGATGGCTTGCCCCAAGGCAGCGCCCGCACCGGTGCCCTCGATCACGACGTCAACACCTTTACCGTTCGTAAGTTCGTGCACCCGCTCGATAAGGTCGATTTGACTTGAGTTGACAACATCGCATCCATGCGCTCGGGCAAACTCGCACTTCTCCTCAACGATCTCGGATAGGACGACGGACGCCCCAAAGAGCTGGGCCCAACGAGCCGACATGATGCCGATGGGACCTGCGCCCATGACGAGGACGGTCATGCCTGCGGTAACCCCGCCCTCCCTAATGGCATGCTGCGCGACGGTACATGGTTCCGTCATGCCAAGGGCCTCTCCGGGAAGACTGGGGTTTTTCGATTCGACGAAATGCCACGCGGATGGCACCAGGCAATACTCCGCAAACCCACCATCGCTTCTTGACCCAAGATAGTCATAATCCTCACACATGGCATAGTTGGCCGATAGGCAAGAGTCGCACGTCCCGCATGGGATACAGGGAAAAACTGCCCCGCGCTTCCCCACGAGCGACTGATCGGCGCCCTCGCCAACTTCGACTATCGTGCCGCCAAACTCATGCCCGATGATGAGCGGATAACGCTGCCTGCTGGTTCCAAGTTCGAAGATTCTTGGGATGTCGGAGCCACAGACCCCGCACCCCTCAACCCTAAGCAGCAGCTGCTCTCCAACCGGCCTAGGAATCGGAACCATATCTGCAGTGAACTCACCTATGCGATGAAGTCTGCAGGCCTTCATCTTCTCTTCGTGATATGCGGAGGGAGAGAGGTATCGTGAAAAGTCCATGGTGTGCGTCAGCCCAATCTATATATAATGACATTCTTGCCCATTGACAGTCGCACCAAGATCGATTTACTTCCTCAGAAGCCCCTCGACGCTTACGGCGTTGTTCGCGGGCACGATCCTAATCTCAACTTTGATTCCCTTTGACACAAGCTCCTTGAGGATCTCGCGCTCTGCGGGAGACGCAGAGATATTCTTGTAGAACCTCTGCCTTCCCGCCGACATGCCCATGCCGCCAATGTTCACGAAGTCAATGTCCACACCGGCATCTACCAGCCGTTGTATGGTGAGTGGGAACTTTACCAGCAATATGGTCTGCTTAGGCAGGCCCTCTTTGAGCTTTGGGGCGGCATCTTCCACCGAGAGCGTCTCGATGCTTGTTCCCTCGGGAAGAAGCAGCTGGAACATCTTGGTCATGAACGGATCTCTGCTCACCTGGTCGTCTACGACCATGATGTGGGCGCACTCCGGAAACTGATGAATCCAGGCCGTCATGACCTGTCCATGAATCAAACGGTCGTCAATGCGGGTAAATACCAAATTCTTTACGCTCATGGCTCTGTTCTCCTTTGATTTTGAATGCGCCCCAAGGATGCTGTGGGAGGGCGCTACTCCACGCACGCAATCTGCGCCTGGTAGTCTCGGTACTTCTCGGCAAACGCATCAGGTCCGCCCTGAATGATCGAAGACGTGCCCACGACGAGGCCCGTAGCCCCAGCCTGATGCATGAGCCTTGCATTCGACGGTATGGTGTTGCCGTCAACCACGATGCCAATGGGATGGTCCGCCCGTGAGACTATCGTTTTGATCCTGCGCAGCTTGGCTAGGTGATCGGGGACCATCTTCTGGCCAGCAAATCCTGGACTCACAGCCATGACCATCACAAAGTCCAGGACGTCGAGGCACTCCTCCAAATAGCACACCGGAACACCGGGGCTCAGTGCCAAACCAGCCGAGACGCCGGCGGCGCGCAGGCTCTCGAGCAGGCGATACGGCTGAAGGGACACCTCAGGGTGGAAGCTCAAGGAGTCTCCCCTTCGAACATCGAAGTACGAGACAAAACGCTCAGGCTCAGTGGCCATGATGTGGACATCGATGGGGAGGCTCGTAAGCGCCCGAATCGCTTTGAAGTCCTCTGCCCCAAGCATGATGTTGGGCACGTAGTGACCGTCCATCACGTCAAAATGTATCCCTGCCACACCAGTTTTTTCGAAGGCGTGAACGTAGGCCTCAAAATCCCACGGCTTGCAGCACATGATTGAGGGGTAGATGTCCAAATCCTTCTTTTTTCCCATGTTTTGCCCCCTGGAGAGCCTCGCCCCTCAGGCAAAAGGCTCATACTCGTACCGAGCCCTCGTCGCGGCGCAAACGCGACGGGGACCTTACTAGCGTGCCCTCCTGTCCCGATTGGGACATCGCTGTGTGGACAGGAGGGCACCCCTGCGTACTCGACGCACGAGGACGCTTCTGCGCGGGCTCGCAATTGGGGCCTAGTAGAGACCCATGAGAGCCTTGATGCCGACAAGAGCAAAGCCAGCCGCGAAGATGACGAGCACCATCGTAAGGGGCTTTACCTGCCTCTTCGAGAGAAGCGCCCACGTTCCGAGAACCACGAGGAGCGGGAGGAGTCCCGGGAGCAGCGCGTCGAAGACGCCGGTCTGCAGGTTGAGCGAGATGGTGCCCAGCTCGTTGGTCCAGTCGAACTTGAGCCATGAGAGGTCGAGCGTCACATTTCCAACGGTCATGCAACCAACGACCATGAGACCGATGATGGAGACCGCATCGAGCACCTTGTTGATGATGCCGCTCTGAAGCAGGTCTACGATGGCGTCGCGGCCCTTCTTGTATCCCAGCATGTACATGTTGTAGCCACACGTGAGCTGGAGAATCTTGTAGCCGACGTCAAAGATGATCGGGCCGGCGAAGTTGCCCGCAAGCGCAAGCTGAATGCAGATGCCCGCAAGGATAGGGTACGCGATCGACTGCGACACCGTGTCGCCGATGCCTGCCATGGGGCCCATGAGCGAAGAGCGCATGAGCATGATGTCGTCAGCGGAGATGTCCTCGCCCTCAGACCTCTTCTCCTCCATGGCGCAGGTGATGCCATTGATGATCGTGCCCATCCAGGACGGCTCGGTGTTGTAGAACACGAGGTACTTCTTAAGCTCTTCCGCCTGCTTGTCCTCGGGGTACAACTCGCGGATGACGGGAACGAATGCGTTCGTGTTGCCAAGACCCTGAAGTCGCTCGTAGTTGTAGCAGGTCTCGGACGAGTAGGTGAACAGCCAGTTCTTGACAAGCGTCTTCTTAGAGAGCGCCATTATGCCTCGCCCCCAGACAGTTTCTTAGTGCCATCTGACTGATAGTTGTAGAGCAGGATTGCGATAAGGACAGCAATGAACGTGACCATCGTCGTGGTGAGGCCCATGAACTCTGCAAGCGCAAAGCCGAGGAAGAAGAACGGCATCAGCTTGGGCTTGTTCAGGTACTGAAGCAGCATGGCAATACCGAGGGCGGGCATGAGGCCGCCAACGATGCCGAAGCCGTCAACAATCCACTGCGGAAAGGCCTGGAACCACTCGCCAAACGGCGCACCGTAGAGCACCACGAGCATGGCAGGTATGCCATTAAGTACAAGCGATACGAAGAACGACGGAACGTAGTTGCACATCCTCATGGCACGAATGTTGCCCTTTTCCAGGTAGCTCTCGGCCATGTGGACCCACAGGGTGTTGATGGACATATAGGCGGTCCACACCATGATGGTCACGCTACCAAGAATGACACCGACTGTCGTAGCGGAGTTCACATCGAGCCCGGAGACAAGCGCAAGCGCCGTACCCACGGGGCCTGCAAACTGCGGGTTGCCAGGCATGGAGCCACCGGCGGTGATGAAACCAACGTAAGGCAGGTTGATTGCCGCAGCAATCATCATGCCCTCGACGGGCCTGCCCAGCACCAGTCCTACGAGAAATCCTGACCACAGGGGGTACAGCCAAGTCCTTGTGATGACATGGCTAAACCACCACGTGCAGCAGGTTGTGATGAGTGCAACAAGAACTGCTTGTATGATCACTACTCTCACCTTCTACTTTCACATCCCAGCAGGTTCAAAGCGAAAGTGCAGCCTTCGACCAGCCCTCGATAACCTCGGACCTCCCCTCAACACTAGGTTGTACGTACCTGCTTAGCCGAAAACCTTTTCCATGAGGCTGACCATTCCCTGGACCCCAGAAGAGAGCGCTGCCTCTTCGAGTTCCATGAGATTCTGCGTATCTCTGCTGCTCACTGACTCGATGAGCATGGGAAGACTGAACCCGGTCACACAGCGAATCTTGTCGGTTCCTAACTCATTCATAATGCGGGCGATGCAGTTGCATGGGGTGCCGCCAAGCAGATCCACAAGGACGAGCACGCCATCTCCCTGCGAGTCGTCATAAAGCGACTTGACCTGTTCCGACAGCTTTTCCATAAAGGCATCTGGAGACTCTCCGGGGTTCAAAGAGACGGTCGCATACCCCGAAGCCTCGCCCATGATGAGCGTAAGCGCGGATGTGATGCCCTGCGCAAACTCTCCATGGGTCACAAGAAGAATGTTGACCATTGTAAAGCCTCCTCCCGTCTGCCGAATTGGTACTTGCAATAGTAGGTTGGGAGATAGTTAGGCCCCTCAAGAGCTTACTAAACCGCCCCGAGTGGTACTTTCTTTTCTACTAACGGTTGCAAAACGAAAGTAATTGAAAGTCTTTCATCTTGTGATATCTACTTTGAAGCGAAGGTTGGCCCGACCTGCCTGAATATGGGGTTATCCTAGGCAACGAAGTCGCAGCGCTCGTCAGCATTCCTTTTCATGAACATGCGCGTGAGCGTATCGCGCTTTTTATTAACCGTCGTTTTCAACAGGGGGTACCGTGGGCGGCACGAATCAGAGGATGACATCGGATGACCGGCGGCGGCAGATACTTTCATTGCTCTCCTCGCAAGGAATTGTGCACGTGGCAACGCTCAGCCAGACATTTGGAGTTTCCACAGTCACAATACGAACGGATCTCTCGGAGCTTGAGTATGGGGGCAAGCTGAAGCGTATCCATGGTGGCGCCGTTTCCGTCAAGGAACTTGTGGTGCCAAGCCTCCCCAAGCGCATGCGAAGAAATACGCGGGCAAAGGATGCCATCGGACACGCCGCGGCAGGTCTCGTGACCGACGGCGAGACAATCCTCGTGGGGTCTGGGAGCACCACGCTGGCGTTTGTGAACGCTCTGAACCCAAAAACCAACCTGTCGATTATCACCGACGAGCCAGGCATCATCAACTACGTGACACAAAGGCTGCCAAACGTCACGCCAATCTGCACGGGAGGCATCCTTGGTTGTGGGTACCACTATTATGGTCCGCTGCTGGCAGCCTCTCTGGCTAATGTCCATGTCGACAAGGCATTCCTTGGCGCAGATGGATTCGAGAGGCATTTGGGCTTTCTCGCGGAGCGCAAGGTGACCGCAGAGGCAAAGAAGGAGTTTATGAAGCATAGCGACCGCACCGTCATTCTCATGGACGCCACAAAGGTAGGTGCGAGCAGGTTTTTTGTTCCCTTTGCCATGCCAGGCGAGATCGACCTGATCATCATGGACTCAGACCCTCACGGAATCGTAGCAACTTCCGTGCGCGCTGCCGGTGGTCGGACGCATGTCATCGAGGTCTGTACGTAGCTCGGTCATGGACGAAGTTTCCTCCGGCTGCACACCAGCCGCAGCTGCCCCATCCGCACAAGATGCGGCGCCCGACACGTGATCAGACGCCGCCACAGCCATGCATGCCATCTTACGCAGAATCCGTAGGTCCCACGAGCGTGAAGAGCGTGCCGCACACGTCAAAGGTATCCCCCACAACAAGGCGCTGCCCGTCACGCACGGACCTCCCCTTGAGCATGGCCGGGTTCGTCGCGCCAAGGTCCCTCACGAGCGCGCCGTCACCCACCGGCTCAAGGCACACGTGCCTGCGAGACACGGCCGGCGAGTGGAGCACGATGTCGCAGTCAGGAGAGCGACCCACGACGAGAGGGTCCTCCCCCAGAGGCAGGGTCACATCCACGTCAGACGAGCGTATCCTGAGGCTCAGCACGTCAAGCGTGCAATCGCCGTACATTCCCGGCTCCAGCCTCATGGTGGCGTCGGATGGCTCGTTGAGCGCGTCGGCACCCATCTCCTGGTCCCAGGCCTCCTCGACCTCGTCCGCGCCCGCCGCGACCACACCAGGCTCGACCGCCTCCGGCAGGGTCGGGGGCGCGGCGCGGGGCTTCGTGAAGTCGTAGAGGCACTCGTAGCAGATTCCCATGTCTCCAAAGAGCTCCGCGCCGCAGCGCGGGCAGACCTTTGTCTGCGGCTCACTTGTCACCGGCTCGGATGCCTCTTCCTGCGAGGGCGCGGGGCCGCATCCCGCACGTCGACACCCCGGAGCCTGCGACGACCTTTTTTCATCCTGTCCGGGGGCGCCTTGCGAGGTCGCGTCCCGCTCAAAATCCTCCCGTCGCCCCCGTCGCCGCGCGCGGGCCCCTACCGACGGTGCCGTGCGTGACGCGCCCGCGTCCCGCCCGCCGGCTGCGAGATGCGCAACGGCTTCCTTTTCCTGCCGCCCCTCATGGCGCGCGGTCCCATACGTCCATGTGACCCCCATCAGCGCACCCTCCTTTCCGCCCCTGCGGGCGCCCATGTCTTGCCGTTATCCTCAAACGCCAGCACCTCGCCCACGTCGGGCCACGGGCCGCCACGGGCGGGCCGCTCCATCACAAGGCAGGCCTGCCGACAGCCCACGACCCTCCCCGGAACCAGACGCCGCTCGGAACGCAGGACGGTTCCCGCCTTTCCCACCAGGGCGACGTCCAAGGGGTAGCGCATGCCAAAGCTGTGAATGGACGAGCAGGGGCACAAGATCACCTGCCGCGCGTCCCTTGTGGTTCCCAGCAGGCCGCGCAGCCGCTCTGTCCAACCCAGCAGCAGCTTGAAGCTCCCCAAGGAGCGTCCCGAGCGTTTCAGGCGCACCCGCACCAGGCTCATCAGACCACCACCCCCGCCCTGAAACGGTCCACCACGAGCGTTCGCTGATGCGTGACCGTGACGGGAAGTCCCAGGCCGACTCCTGCGACGTCAGAGATCTGCGGCCAGGGACGGTACCTCAGGGTGCAGGTGAACGCCGTGAGGAAGGGCGAGACGGGAACGCCGAGTCCCCTTCCCCTTGGCGGCGTCGAGGACAGGGAGTCCGCGGAGACGTCCACCTCGACGCGAGCGTTGCCCATGGCCTGCTTGATGCCCTCCTTGACCTGGGCCAATGCCGTCGGGGCATTCTGGTCGCCCGAGGGTGCGACCCCCTGGGTCACGACCATGTCGTATGCGATGCGGTCAAAGCTCGCGCACAGCGCGCAGAACTGGGCGACGTTGTAGCCGACGAGCGCCACCGCCAGGGCGACGGGAATCAGCGCGGCAAGCTCGACCGTCATCTGTCCCGCCCTCGACGTCGACCGCTCGCGGACGCGCGGTCCGCCGCCCGCAGGCGCGCTCATGACACAGCCCCCAGCAGGCTGTCAAGGCGCAGCTTGAGAGGCACGGTGAGCGACGTGCCGGGGATGGGGATCTCCGCGACCGTGAACTCGACGTCCCCAAGCTCGCGCCTCACCAGCTCAACGCAGGCGCGTACTTGGCCCTCCTGGTCCGTCGGCAGCTTCTGGAAGAACTCCCGCGCCGTCCTGAGCTTACTGAGGCCCGCCTTGTCAAGCACCTGCTGGCTATTGACGAGCACGGGCTTCCTGAGACGCATGTCGGCAGGCTCGAAGCCGATGTCATCGACGATGCTCGACAGCCTGTCGCGCAGCCAGGTGGACACGCGCCCAAGCCCCACCCCGTCAAGGCGCCCGAGGACGTCCTCCATGGCCGTCGAGACGCTCTCGTAGGTGGAGCCGTATCTCACGAGCAGCTTGCCCCACAGACGCGTCATGTCACCCACCAGGGTCAGCAGAAGGGGCTGCCCCTCGCGCTTGATGCCGTCAAAGACGCTGGACAGAACGGTATGGCCGTCCGTGTCCTCGTCCGGGGCGAGCGTCGCCGCAGAGATCGCCACGCCTCCCGGGAGCGTCGTGCCGGCAAGGACCGCGCTCGTCGGCCCGCCCGGAAGCTCCTGGGCCTCCCTGCCCACGACGGCGACGACCCCGTATGACCCCGGGGGACTGAGCTTGGGGCGCGGCGCGGCAAGGAGCTCCATGGCCCTGTCGAAGGCGGAGCCGCCCTCCTCGGCCTTCTTTCGCATCTGGCGCTCGGCCTCCAGGGCGTCCTTGCGCGCCTGCTCATACTGGCGTGACGCCTCCACGACGATGCGCCAGTAGTGCTCGAAGCCGTTGTTGATGTTGGTCGAGGCGTCCGCCACGTTGCCCATCGCGCGGGCGTCCATGCCACAGGCCCCGCAGCGTCGCGCGATGCCCGCATCGACGTCGGCGAGGGGCGACCTTCCCGCAGAGGGTCCCGTCGCGCCGGGGCACGACAGCGAGCAGTGAAGCACCCGTGTGCCCCCCTCGACGGTGCAGGGCCAGACGCGGTCGGTGTAGAGCGTCGTGCCCATGACCATCTGCGTCGTGTGAGGCAGGTCGGGAAGCGTGAGAGAGACCTCGTCGTCCTCCTCCACGCAGCTCGCCTCCAATATCTCTCCCCAGGCAAAGCGGTAGAACTCCCGACGGGCGCAGGAGCGCTGAAGCTCCTCGGCATTGGAGCCCGCGCCTGGCTCCGTCTGCCAGCGACGCAGGTAGTAGTTCTGCGCGCGGACGCGGGCGTACTCGAACCTCCACTCTTCCGGCGACGCGTAGTCTGGGTTTTGCGCTCCTGAGAGGCCCGCAAGGCTCTCGGCCCTGCTGCGCAGGCACAGAGGGTCGTCCACGCAGTCTGCCCTCCAGGCGCGCTCCTTGGCCTCGTCGGCACGCCGGTCCGCCTCCTCCTTGCGACGCGTCGCCTCCCTGAGCTCCTCCGCGGTCCTCTCGAGCTCCTTGCCGTCCAGCTCGTCGTCAAGCGTCGAGAAGTCGCTGTGGGATTCTCGGGGCAGGGCCAACGCGGTCCCCAGGTACCGATCGCGTCCGGTGGCGTTCGCCGAGACGCAGGACGCGGCGTTTGCCGCGACGAGCGCCGGGATGGCACCCTCCAGCCGACTGAGGCCCTTGGCGGCCGAGCGCGCGAAACCTCGTCGGGCGTCCAGAATCTGTCTTCCCGCGTCGATGACCTGGGGCGCCTGCGCCTGGACGACGGGTATGGCCGACAGGACCAGCCCGGCGCCGAGCACCGTCGTGCCGAGGAGTCCCATGCTGAGGACGCAGGCGTCGAGCACCTGGGCGATGGTCGCGTAGGCGGACACCACGTTGGCGCCCGACATCGCCGCCGCGTCAGCCACGGCCTGAACGTCCCCCGACTTGGCATTCGTCCAGGTGAGCGAGGCGATGGAGAACACGAGCGCCAGGCTCACGAGCAGCGAGACGGCAACCGCCATGGTCGTGTAGCCTCCGTCGTCCCTCACGAAGCTGCCTATGCCAAAGGCGAGAGGGCGCTCGTCCGTCCGCCTGGCCTCCTCAGCCCCACATCTGCTGCCAGCTTTCATAACCGCCTCCAATCCAGTCCGCTCTCAGACGCTCTGTCAGGCGTGCCTCCAGGAGAATCCCCTGCGCGTCCGAGCTCATGAACGACGAGGCCAAAACGCCCATGAGAGGAAGCGGGCGCACGTGGCCCCTCACCAGCACGCTGACGGACCCGCCGTCGCGCCCCACCTGCACCACCCAGTCATCCGCGCCTCCGACATGAAAGATCGGCAGGTCAGGGACGGCCTTGAGCCTCCGGCGGGCAAACGCCTCGCAGTCGGAGAGGTCACCGTCGAGGTCGGTCAGGGCCACGCGCGCCGTCTCGGCGGCGCAGGAGCGCATGGTGGCCCAGGTGTACCCCAGGCAGGCAGGCTCGACGAGCAGGGCGAGGACGAGCATCAGCACGGGCAGCAGCAGGGCCGCCTCGACGCTCGCCTGCCCGTCGGACCCCAAGAGGCCTGGCGTGCGGGCACAAGGGGCAACCCTAGTACATGAGGACGTCACCAAGGTCACCCAGGACGCCTCCCTCGCACCACACGTGAGACGCCGCCGCGACGGCCCGCTCCACCAGGCCGTTTGCCGCCACCCAGCGCCAAAGCGCGCCCAGGGCGACGAGGACGGCCACCAGCGCGAACGTGACCAGGGCAAATTCCAGCGTTGACTGCCCGCTTGACTGTCCGTCTTTCTCATGTTCTGGCATCCGGCGCATCCAGCTCCCCCTTCCATGCCCTCGCCCCCATCCTGACGACGCTGACCCGGCTGCCGCCGGTGGGCATGTCGCTGACGCGACAGACGTCAACCCAGCCCTCCCCCTGCACCACGCAGCCCCATTCCCTCCCCATAAGGTCCAGACGTCCCGCCTGGGCAAGGACGCAGTCGCCTCGTCCCTGGTACGTGGCGAGAAGCGTGCGAGCCTCCTCGTCAAGGGGGCGCTCGCTGCGCCACTGCCACGACCCCTCCTCGGCCGGGGAGGCGCAGACGCTGACGCCCGGACCGTCCGTGCCCCCCGGCGCTGCGCGGTCCTCCTGAGCTTTCTGCCCCCGTGACGCGCCACCTTCAGAGTTGCGAGTAACTGCTTCTCCGGGCTCTGACGCCGCCGTGGCGGTATCCTCCGTGCGCGCGTGGTTGCCCCCGACGCCGGCGAGGCCGCCTACGCGCAGCGCCAGCACGCAACCTACGACCGCGACCGCGATCACGGCCAGCACAACCTCCAGGCGGAACGGGACCATCCTGCCCGACACCCGCGCCAGGCGCCGGCGCCCCCTCTCACAGGGACCCGATGCTGCTCGCAATGGCATCCCACAGCTCCTGGACCTTGCCCCTGAAGGCGATGATCGCCAGGACGGCAATGACCACCAGGACGCCCACCAAAATCGCGTACTCGGTGGTTCCCTGACCCTCGCTGCCCCAGTGGCATCTCAGGCCGCCCGCAAGCCGCCTCATCAGGACGCCTGCCCGCGTAATCGTCGTAAGCTCTCTCATTTTTTCCTCCCTTGTCGTGAACGACCGGCCATCATGGCAACAGCCCCGTCAGCCCGCCAGCATCGCACCTCCCAGCAGCGGACCCAGAATTGACAGGAGCATTGCCGGAACCACCAAGGTCCCCAGGGGAATCAGCATGCGCACGGGCACGCGCTCGATCTCTTCCTCCACCTCGCCGCGCTGCTCGTCCCGTATCGCCTGCGACTGACGCTCGAGGGCGCTGGCGAGCGGCGCCCCAAAGTGCAGGGCCTGGGAGACGACCTCGGCAAAGCGCCTGAGGGCCGTGACGCCCAGCTCGTCCGCCATGGCCATGAGCGCCTCCTCTCGACTGCCGACGCCCATCCGCCAGCCGATGAGGGCCTCGTGAAACAGCGCCGACGTCTCACCGTCGAACCTGTCGCAGTACAGCTCCAGCGAAGCGTCAAACGAAAGCCCCGAGAGCAGTCCGAGCGTAACGACATCCAGCAGCTGAGGCAGCTCGCGCATCAGCTCTGACCTTCTCTGGCGCCTCAGCCGACCCCGGCGCAGGTCCTCAAGCGGCGTCAGCCTCAGCAGCCGCGACCGGACGGCATCGCACAGGACGACGAGGGGCCCCCGTTCCGCCCGATGAGAAATACCCCCGCCTTGCGTCAGCACGAACGCGCCGACCCACGAGAGGGCTGCGAGTGCGCCGAGCGTCGCCAGCTCATCTGCGCTCATGAGAGGATGCCTCCCATCTGACGCCTGATGACCAGGAGGGCCGTGACGTCCATCGCGCAAGCAAGCAGGAGGCTGAAGGCCCCCGCAGGGGTCATCAAGCCGGCACGGAAGTCCGTCGAAAGGACGGCGAGACCTCCCACCAGCAGCACCGGGAGCACCGACACCACCCGGGCGGACAGGCGCACCTGGGCCGTCTTCACGGCGAGCATCCGCTCGAACTCGCCCTGTCGCTCGACGAGGCGCGCGGCGTACTCAAAGAGTCCCTTGAGGGGGCTGCCCGTGCGCTGGGATATCACCAGGGCCGAGGCAAGAAGCCCCATGCCCGGCGCGTCAAGGTCGTCCTTCAGGGCCCCGACCGCCGCCTCGACGGAGCTCCCGCAGCTCAGGCGCAGGCTCGCCCGGGCAAAGGCCTCGCCCGCCGGCCCCTCCACGTGCGTCCCCACGTAGCTGATAGCCTGGGAGAGCGTCTCTCCTGACCCCAGGGCCATCGCCAACGTGCGAAACACGCCGGGCATGGCCCTGGCCACGTCGCGGCGCTCCCTTCTCGTCATCGAGGCGTGCCAGGCGGGAACCCCTGCGAGCAGGCAGGCCGACGCCACGAGCGCGACCGGCAGGCTGTGGCACGACAGGGCGCACAGGGCCCAGAGGCAGAGCACGAGCGCGCAGCCCTGCTGACGCTCCAACCTAAGGCCGGCGCACGCGGCGCAGACGCAGACCCAGTCAGAGAGGCGTCGCCACGCGGGACGACTCAGCAGCAGGGCGGGCACCGACAGTCCCGCGACAGCCCACAGCAGGCGGCCCAAGGCCCGTTCCGCACGCGCGCGCCGCCGTTCGCCGCTGACCTCGCGCGCGCTGAAGCCGCCCAGCAGCACGAATCCGCACAGCCAGGCGACGGCGGCAAGACTCAACGCATATGCGACCTCCATGCTCGCACCTCCTCCTGGCTCGTCATGTGCGCCCTCAGGGCCGCCGTGACAAAGCGTGGCTCCTGCACCAGCGTCCAGCTACGCCCATCCTCGTCAAAGCTGACACACTCCCGCAGGCTGACGCCGCCCGCATCCTTTGCCCCCACCTCGCACAGGGAGCCGATGTAGCGCCTGCCGTCCGCCATGCGATGACTCATGACCAAAAGGTCGAGGGCCGTCGCGATCTGCGCCTCTATGACGTCGGTGGGAAGGTCCATGCCAAAGCGGGCCATGAGCACCAGCCGTAGGACCGCCTCGCGCGGCGTCCCGGCATGCAGGGTCGTCAGGGAGCCATCATGGCCGGTGTTCATGGCCTGGAGCATGTCGATGGTCTCCTCCGCCCGGCACTCCCCCACGACGATGCGGTCGGGCCGCATGCGCAGCGCGTTCTTCACGAGCTGACGGATGGTAACCTCGCCCGTGCCCTCGATGGACGCGTCACGGGCCTCCAGCCTCACCACGTCGGGATGCTGAAAGAAGCGCAGCTCGGCCGAGTCCTCTATCGTGACGATGCGCTCCTGCACGCCGATCTCGCAGGACAGGGCGTTGAGAAGCGTGGTCTTGCCCGACCCCGTCCCTCCCGCGACGGCAATGTCCTGACGCGCTCGCACGGCAAGCGACAGGAGTCCGGCATACCACTCGGGCAGCGAGCCAAGCTCCACGAGGCGCCCCAACGACGAGATGCGGTTGGAGAACTTGCGTATGGTCATCGACGGGCCGTCGACCGCGATGGGAGGGGCGACGGCATTGACGCGGTCGCCGTTTGCGAGGCGGGCGTTGACGATGGGGCTCGCCTGGTCGAGGCGCCTTCCCAAAGGCGCGAGGATGCGGTCGATGACCAGCAGGATCTGATCGTCGGACGAGAAGCGCGCCTCGCCCTGGCAGAGCTGCCCGCCCCGCTCGAAGAAGAGTCCCTTCGTGCCGTTGACCACGACTTCCGTGACCTCCTCGTCGTCAAGCAGCCCCTGGATGGGTCCCAGGCCGCAAATGTCGTCGAGCGTCGAGCGCACCAGGCTCTCGCGGTCGTCCACGGGCACGTCGGCAAAGCTTGGCGCGTTGAGAATTGCCTGGCAGGTGACGGCAAGCTCCTCGCGGGCCCTCTGGACGTCCGCCTTTGAGGCGAGCCGCGCCACCGCGTCAAGCCCCAGGCGCTCCACAAGCTCGCGCTTGAGCCTCAGGCCGGCGTCAGCCGGCGTCGCAGGAAGGGCCTGTCCCCTCGCCGTGGCGTCGTCGCGCGTCTGCTGCTCGCGCACCATGCTCAGCAGCGACATCTCCTAGGCCCCCTTCCTGCGTCCAAAGAGCGCAAAGCGTCGCCTGCCCGGCCGCGCCTCCAGGCTCCGCCGCGCCTCGTCCGCGTCGGGCAGGCGACCGAGGTCAGCAAGGAGCTGCGCGAGCATGCTGCCCACCGAGTCCGAGAAGGCGCAGGAATCGTTTGCCAGGGCGGCCGCCTCGCCAGCACACAGCAGGTCATACACGTCATCTCCGCCATCGGCCACCCTAAAGAGACGGGCTCCCTCCAGGCCCATCTCCACGCGTCCCAAAAGCGGCCGGGGACTCGCCCTCAGGTCTGCGGCGTTCTCCACGCGCACCATGCGCGTGCGCGCCACCCCCAGACGTGCGGCGAGGGCGGCGGAGCGGGCGAGCGACGCCAGGGCGCCGGGCTCCTGGCTGCCCACCAGCATCAGGCGGTCCGCAACCTGAATGGCGCGCGCCACCGCCTCGGTAAAGGTCGTTGACGAGTCGACGAGCACCAGGTCGGCACGACCTCTCAGATAGGCGATGAGCGTCTTTACGTGGGGGGCGAAGGTCTCCGCCTCCTCGGGGCGGCGGCAAGGCCCCCAGAGCATGACGCGCTCGCCTATGCGCACGCCCACGCGCCCCATGCGCTCGGCGCTCAGACGCCCCTCGGCGAGCTGCGCGAGGTCCGCTCCCTGAGGGACGCCGAAGTAGGCAAAGAGGTTTCCGCAGGAGAGGTCGAGGTCCACGACGGCCACCTCCATGCCCCAGGATGCCGCGCGCTCGGCGCAGCAGGCCACGAGCGTCGACTTTCCCACGCCCCCGCGTCCCGACACGAAGCAGAGGACGGGCGCCGCATCCTCGGCCGGCCGCGCGTCTTTTGCAGGGCGTCTTGGCCCCTCGCCGGCAGGTTCTGCGTCACGTCCCGCAAACGCCCCGTCGGCGGCGTCCCCGTCGGCGGCGTCCCCGTCGGCGTCGAGGCGCTCCCCCGAAGCTTCATCCGCCCGCGACCGCTCCTTTCGCCGCGCGCTCATCTTGTCGCTACCGTCACGAGGGCGCGCAGGGCTCGCCGCAGGCTTGTCATCAAGGTCAACCACCCAGGAGATGCCGGCGCGGCCGGCGCGGGAGCGCAGCGAGCCCGACGCCTTGCGCACCACGAGGGCGACGCGGGAGGCCCTGCCGTCCGCGACGAGCGCGGCAGCGAGGTTCATGTCCGAGACGCCACGCTCGCTCAGCCCCACGATCGCCGGCGTCGCGCCAGGCTCCTCGTCGTAAAACCATCTCCGCAGCTCCTGGGCGCTTGAGGCGCAGCTCAGCGTCGCGCCCGGGTCAATCAGCCTCAGGGCCCGCGCCAGCTCCTTGCGCGCCGAGCGGTCAGCGTAGCCGAGCCATATCTCATGTTCTTCGTGCGCCATGACCATCGCCCTCCTAGGCCCCTGCGACCCCCAGCACTACGCCGCTGACGTCCTTGCCCCCGAATCGCCGGCGCCATCCGATCCGACCGCCGCATCCGGCCTCTCGCCGTCCTTGATCTCTTCGGGCGCCCCGCCGCGCGCGCCCGTCTCGCCGCCCTGGCCGGACGCGGATCCGGACTGGTCGCCGTCGCCTGTGGCCGACCCGACGTCCTGGGACCTCACGTCAGAGGCGGGGGCCACGAAGCTGAGCTTGCCCGCGGCGTTGGCGGAAAGCACCTTGTCCACGTCGGCCGCCCTGATGGCGACGGCCACCTGCGCGCCCGACGCCGCGCCTGCCGCCGCAGGAGACGAGATCACCACGATGTCGTCGCCTATCTGGCGGGAGGAGTCCTTGTTGACCTCATAGGCGATGAGCTTGGTGCCTGGCGTGACGCTCCTGAAGATGCCCAGCTTGTCCGTGACGGGCAGCGTGACGCCCACGAAGCCGGCGGGCACCTCTGCCAGGTCGTCCCCCTCGTCGAAGCACTCGGACGTCAGCACCTCGTTCTTGGCTGTCGCATGACACAGCTGCCGACCCACCACGTCGTCAAGGCTCGTGACGGCGCCCTCGGGCACGAGCTCCGCGATCCAGTCGCGCAGCTGGACGTCCTGCGGCTCTATGACGTCGCCCGCCTCAAGATGGCCGGACGTCACCACCACGCTCACCACCTCGCCTCCGTAACGGGCTATGGCGTCATTGCGCTGCTGCTCGGCGTCGGCCCTCACCCGGTCGGCGAAGGACAGGCCCAGCAGCAGGGCGAGCAGCGCGCAGGCCGAGGCAAAGATCAGTCGGAACCTCAGAGACATCGCCCACCCCCAAGAGCCGCGAGGGACGCTCGGGCGGACGCCCTCACGAAAGGCGCCCTCGCATGTCACCATTGTCCGGGGGCATAGGCCCGTCGAGCGTCAGACGACGGCCGCGCCATGGCGCCAGTGTGGCGGCCAGCTAGCGGCACATCGCGTATGAGCTGGAGAAATGCGGGTACAGGCGGTGCCAAGAACGTTCATGGGGACCAAGGCGCCCACGAGGCGCCGAGCGTCACACCGGGACGTCAGGGTCAAGCGTCGTGGAGGACCGTCTCATCTCGGCGGAAAGGGAAACGTAGGCGTCAAGGCGCGCCGGTGCGCAACGGCCGTCCCCGAGAGCTCCCCTCACGGCGCAGCCAGGCTCATGTGTGTGGGTGCAGTCCCTGAAGCGGCAGTGGCCCGCGAGAGCGTCAAGCTCGGGAAACAGGAGCCTCAGGCCACGCTCGTGGCCCACGAGCGGCAGGCTCCTGAGGCCGGGCGCGTCAATCACGATGCCGGCGCCAGGCAGGCTCACCATGCGCCGAGCGACCGTCGTGTGCCGACCGGCGTCGTCCGAGGCGCGAACGGCGCCCGTCTCGAGCGCCTCGTGGCCCAACAGGGCGTTGAGCAGCGTTGACTTCCCGGCGCCTGACTCGCCCAGGACGATGGCGACGCACCCGGCCGGCACAAGCGCGCGGACGCTCCCGAAGCCCCAGGAAAGCGCGGGGTCGCACGTCGCTTGTGCCCAGGCGGAGCCGGCGGCATCCTCCTCCATGGTCGAGGTCACCACGATGGGCGCCCCGGGGCCCAGAAGCGCCCTGAGGTCGGCGACCTGGCGCATGAGCGCAGGGGCGTCCAGGCGGTCGGCCTTGGTGAGCACCACGACGCAGCCGCAGCCGCAGTCGGCGGCGATGAGCGCCGAGCGGGCCACCCGGTCGAGCGAGAGGGGTCCCTGCCCGAGCGCCTGCACCACCAGGACGAGGTCCACGTTGGCGGCGAGCGTCTGGCGCGTGCCGCGCGAGCCGCCTCGCCAGCGGCAGAAGTCGTTGGTGCGCCCCAGCACGTACTCGATCACGGCCATGTCGTGGCCGGCGGGCCTGCGCAGGACCACCCAGTCGCCCACGGCGGCGGAGGGCTCCCTCACCACGCCGAAGCGAAACGAGAACTCCGCCCGGTAGCCGCCGCGCTCGGTCATGACAAGAGGAAAGTACCGGTCGAGCCTCACGACGCAGCCGAGCAGGACCTCGTCGGCGGGGACGCCCTCGCCCTCAAGCAGCAGCCGCTTGGCGGCGAAGTCATCAAGCTGCCGGCGGCGCGCCCTGAGCTCATCCCAGGACGGAAGGTCCCTCAGGGACTGAAGCGCCGGCAGGGCCTCCGTGGCCCCGCCAGCGTCATCCCTCCGTGCCCGCCTCTTCCTGGCGCCCTTGCCCAAAGGTGGCTGCCTCCCTGCCCTTATGCCGCGACTTCCTTATTGGCCGCGACTTCCTTAGCCGCGGCTTCTATCGACGGCGCGCATAATGGCCTTCTGGACCTCCACGATGGGGATGATCAGGACGGCGAGCCCCATGGAGATGAGGTAGTGCTCAAGGTCAAGCTCGGCGAAGTTGAAGGCGATGGAGAGGGGCGTCTCGATCACGACGAAGGTGAGCAGCAGCGCCACGCCCAGCGACGCCCATAGCCACTTGTTCTGCCCCTTGAGCGTGAAGAGCGAGCCGCGCAGGCTCCTCATGTTGAGGGAGTGGAACATCTCGACCATGGAGAGCGTCAAGAACGCCATGGTCATGCCCATGACGCCCGCCTGGTCATTGGCGGCCACCTCGGCGAGGGTGACGCCCATGGAGCGGACACCGATGAGGTAGGCGACGAGCGTGAGGACGGCGATGATGACGCCCTGGACGATGGTGTCAAGCCCCATGCCACCCGCGAAGATGCCGTCCTTGGCGTCACGCGGCTTGCGCTTCATGATGTCCTGCTCGGCGCCCTCGGTGGCCATCGCAAGCGCGGGCAGCGAGTCGGTGATCAGGTTGATCCAGAGCAGGTGGGTGGGCAGCAGCACCGTGACGCCCACGAGCGAGGCGACGAAGACGGAGACGACCTCCGCCAGGTTGGACGACAGGAGGAACTGGATGCACTTGCGAATGTCGTCGTAGATGCGCCTGCCCTCCTCGACGGCGCCCACGATGGTGGCGAAGTTGTCGTCCGTGAGCACCATGTCGGCGACGCTCTTCGTGACGTCGGTGCCGGTGATGCCCATGCCGATGCCTATGTCGGCGCGCTTGATGGAGGGGGCGTCGTTGACGCCGTCGCCCGTCATGCCCACGACCTTGCCCCTGCGCTTCCAGGCGTCGACGATGCGGGTCTTGTGCTCGGGCTGGACGCGTGCGTACACCCCATAGTCAACGACCTTGGCGTCCAGCTGGGCGTCGGTGAGCCGGTCAAGGTCGCTGCCCATGATCGCCTCAGTGCGGCTGTCGATGATGTCCAGCTCCCGGGCGATGGCGACGGCGGTGTCCACGTGGTCGCCGGTGATCATGACCACGCGGATGCCGGCGGAGCGCGCCTCCTCGATGGCGGCCTTCACCTCGGGGCGGACCGGGTCGATCATGCCCGAGAGGCCCACGAAGGTGAGGTCCCTCTCAAGGTGGTCGGCCTCAAAGCTCGCGGGCGGCTCGGCGCCCCAGTCGCGACGGGCGGAGGCCAGCACGCGCAGCGCGCGGTCGCTCATGGCCTTGTTCTGCACCATGATCCTGGCGCGCAGCTCGTCGGTCATGGGAACGACGCCGTCGCTCTCGGTGAGGCAGCGGGTGCAGCGGGCGAGGACCACGTCGGGGCCACCCTTGGTGTGCTGCGTGTATCCGTCGCGTCCGCGCACCACGACGGACATCATCTTGCGGCTGGAGTCAAAGGGCGCCTCGCCCACGCGTGGGCGCGTCTTGGTCAGATGGTCGGTCGTGAAGCCAAGCCGTGCGGCGTCCGCCACGAGGGCCGCCTCGGTGGGCTCGCCGACCGCGACGCCCGCGGCGGCGTCCCACTTGGCGTCGGAGGCGAGGGCCATCGTGCGGACGTGGGCCGTGAGGTTGCCCGTCACATGGTCCACGACCGTCATCTTGTTCTGTGTGAGGGTGCCCGTCTTGTCCGAGCAGATGACCTGCGTGCAGCCCAGCGTCTCGACGGCGGAGAGCTTGCGGATGATGGCGTGGCGCTCGCTCATCTTGGTGACGCCCATGGACAGGACGATGGTCACGACCGCGACGAGCCCCTCCGGTATGGCCGCGACAGCCAGGGCGACGGCGACCATGAACGTGTCGATCACGAGGTTGGGACTCGCGAGGAAGGCGGAGCCGTGCCTCAGGAAGCCCGTGAGGAAGACGACGGCGCAAATGACCACCACCAGGATGGTGAGGATGCGCGAGAGCTCGTCGAGCTTCACCTGAAGCGGGGTCTTCTCGTCCTGGGCCGTCGAGATGGCGTCGGCGATCTTGCCCATCTCGGTGTTCATGCCCGTTGCCACCACCACGGCGCGACCACGGCCGAAGACCACGGTCGAGCCCATGTAGCACATGTTCTTGCGGTCACCCAGGGGAACGTCGTCGGCACCCGGCGCGAGCTCTATCGTGCTGGCGTGCTTGGTCACGGGCACGGACTCGCCCGTGAGGGCCGCCTCCTCCACCTTCATGGACGCGCTCTCGAGGATGCGGCAGTCCGCAGGCACGGAGTCGCCCGCCTCGAGGATGACGAGGTCGCCCACGACGAGGTCATGCGAGGGAACCTGGATCTGCCTGCCCCCGCGCACGACCTTTGACGTAGCCGAGGCCATCTCTTGCAGGGCCTCGAGCGCCTCCTCCGACTTTGCCTCCTGCACCACGCCGAGCACGGAGTTGAGGATGACCACGAACATGATGATGACGACGTCGGCAAAGTCAGCCTCGCCCTGGATGACCCCCGTGACGGCCGAGATGACGGCCGCGATGATGAGCATGATGACCATGGGGTCGGCCATCTGCTGGAAGAAGCGGACCCACAGGGGGACCTTCTCCGCCTCCTTGAGCTTGTTGGGGCCGTCCTGGGCGAGGCGCTCCTCTGCGACGCCGTCGCCAAGGCCGTTCGTCTCGTCGCTCCCGCACTCCCTGAGCACGTCCGCGACGGATGCCAGATACTCTCTCATGCTTCCCTCCTGGGGTGATGTCACACGCCTGGCAGATTGATGCCCGATCATAATTCCCCAGGAGAGGGGCAAGGGCCCATCAAGGCTGCCATGCCAGGCGCAACGCTAAGGCTGTCATAGATGGTACCCCATGAGGGCCAAGCGTGGAATCGAGCCTCATAACGTGGCTGAGAGGCCTGCGCGTCAAGGCCGAGGCCCCAGGCGTCAGGAGGCTCCCGACCGGTGACGTCATTGGAGGGAGGCCCGTCAAGACGGGCCCGCGCGTGCGTGCGGGCTAGGCTGCCCGGATGGCGGAATTGGCAGACGCGGCGGACCGGGCCGGCGCGTGCGGGCTAGGCCCCGCCCTTACGGCGTGCCCGGGCGGCGTACTCAGGGTTAAGCAGGAATTCTTTTCCCAGCTCCCTGCCCGCGAAGAAGTCGGACGTGACGTCCAGCGCGCACTTGTAGATGTTCCATAGCGCCTCGGTCGTCTGGGACGAATCGTGCGGGGCGAGCAGCACGTTGTCAAGGCTCAACAGGGGCGAGTCCGCCGGGAGCGGCTCCACGGCGAACACGTCAAGACCCGCGCCCAGGATCCTTCCCTTTCGCAGGGCGTCCGCGAGGGCCTCCTCGTCCACGACGTTTCCTCGGGAGTTGCAGACGATGACGGCATCCCTCTTCATGAGGGCCAGGCGCTCGGCATTGACAAGATGGTGCGTCTGCTTGGTGTACGGCACATGGACGCTGATCGCGTCGCACTCCCGAAAGATCGTGTCAAGGTCCTCCTGGTGGGCGCCATAGCGCTCGGCGACCCCCGCGGGCAGGAAGGGGTCGTAGACATACAGGTCAAGCTCGAAGCCCCTCGTGATCTCGGCCAGGCTCCTGCCGATGGCGCCGAACCCCAGGATGCCCAGACGCCCGCCCCTGAGCTCGCTGCCAATGCTGTGGGACCACACGCCCGACTCGACGACCTTCCTGGCACGGACAAGCAGGCGCTTGGCGGCAAGAATCATGGCGAGCGCCATCTCTGCGACGCTCTGCGCGTTTGCCCCGGAGGTGCGGGCCACGGCGACGCCCGCCCTCGTGGCGCCCTCAAGATCGACGGCGTCAAAGCCCACGCCGTAGCGGACCAGAAGCCGACAGCGATCGGATATGCGCGAGAACATCTCCCCGTTGAAGGGGTCGACATCGATGATGCCGGCATCAGCCTCCCGCAGCGCCTCGACGGCCGCCTCGGGCGAGTACCCCTCGTGCGAAATCCATACATACTCCAGGCCAAGGTCCCTGGCGTAGTCTTTGGCCCTCTCGTTGAGCTCCTCGTAAAGAGGGGACCTGTCCGCATAGAGCGAGACGACTCTCTTCATGATGGGCATGCCTCCCTACGACGAAAAGTACACTTCGTTCGCGTTGTTGTAGTACAGGTCGGCGAGCTCGTCCTCGCTGAAGGCGCCGGCGCCCATGAGGTAGTCGGCAAGATGCTCATAGCTGTCATGCGTGAGCGCGAACGGGGCGTCGGTTCCCCACATCAGACGCTTGCCTCCGACGATTTTCTTGGCCTCGAGCAGGTGCGAGACGGCATCAGGATAGGGGTATGCGTCGGGTGCGAGAATCTTGGGTACCGAGGAGACGTCAAACCACACGTTATCCTGTCTGAGCATTTCGAGAGCGGCGATCCACTCCTTGTGGAAGGCATGCTTGGGTGCCAACAAGTGGCACAGCACGATCTTAAGGTTCGGGCAGCGAGAGGCGACGCGCGCCATGGCGGCAGGCTGGTGGCTGTCCATGTCAAAGTCGCCCATGTCGATGGTGACCGTGCCGTGATAGCTTTCCACGAGCTTGAAGATCTCCATCATCCTGGGTCCCGAGAGCACGAAGGGGTCGTTGGCCCCCATGAGGCCGCCCCCGCTGCTGACCTCAAACTTTGCCGAGCGGAATCCCTCCCGCCCAAGGAACCTGTCAAGCACGGCCATATGACCCGTCATGAAGGGGTCAACCGAGACCGTGGGGCAGAAGCGGTCGGGATATCTGCGCATGACGTCCAGGTAGTAGGCGTTCTGGAAGCCGTAAAGCGAGCCCTCCATGAGGACCGCCCTCTCGACCTCATTCTCGTCCATGAGCTTGAGTGCCGTCTCGGCAAGGAAGCAGTCGTCACCCATCCCCTCGGGGATGAGCTGATAGGTATCCCCGTTGGCCCAGGCAACCTTGCCGTTGCCGGCGGCGCGGCTCTCGCCCCGGGTGCAATAGCCGGCAATGACCTTTGCCAGGTGAAGGTGTGCGTCGATCTTCTTCATGGGTGTCTCCAATCTGTAGGTGTCGTGACGGGCGATGTGCGCTAGGCGGCGGGGCTTTCGTTGGCCTTGTCGCCCCCCAGCCGCCCGAGGATTCTGCGCGCCTTGCGTCGCGACTGGTCCTGATGCTGCAGCGCGTCAAAGGCGACGGCCACGATGATGACGAGGCCCTGGACCAGCCCGCTCTGGGTCGACGGCACGCTGAGGAGGTTCAGGGCGTTGTTTATGAGGCCCATGAGCACCGCGCCGTAGATGCAGCCCGGAACCGTTCCCACTCCCCCGAGGAGGCTGACGCCGCCGATGACGCCGGCAGTGATGACCTGCGTCTCGTATCCCGTTCCGGTGGACGCCATGCCCTGCTGGGTCATGGCGGCCAGGACGATGCCGCCGATCGCGGCGGTCACGCCCGAAAACACGTAGCAGAGCACCGTGGAGCGTTTGACCTGGATGCCCGAGATCTCCGATGCGACGGGATTGCCGCCGATGGCATAGATGCCACGGCCAAACGTCGTCTTCGACAGCACGAACCAGCTGCCGACGGCGATGAGAAGCATGAGGTATATGGGCAGCGGAAATCCGAGCACCTTCATCGAGCCAATTGCCGTGAACAACACCGGCTCGCGGGCGCTCACGATCTGGTTGTTGGTGATGACCATGGACAGCCCCAAAAACACCATCTGCGACGCAAACGTGACCAGAAAGGCGGGAATGTCAAACTTTGTGATGATGAGACCGTGCACCACGCCCGCCGCGGCGCCCACCCCAAGGGCCGCCAGGACGCCGATGATGACGCTTTCGTTGGTGGCGCCCATGTTCTTGATGACCTCTACCACGGTGACGGCCGAAAGGCCCGCCAGGGTGCCTATGGAGAGGTCGATGCCGCCCAGCAAAAAGACGAAGATGGTGCCGCAGACCATGATGCCAATGACTGACACCGACCACAGCACGTTTGCGAAGTTGCTGATGGTGAGGAAGGACGAGGGCCTCAGGATCGCAAGCGTCACCACGAACGCCACCAGGATGATCGGCTTGCTCAGTCTGCCCAGGTTGAGATTTCTCATTGCGCGTTCCCCTCGCTCTGCTCGACGCCCTGCGAGGCGGCCAGGATCTTAGCCTGAGTCACGACCTCACCTCTGAACTCGCGGACGACTCCCCCCTTGCGCATGACGATGATCCGGTGGGAGACCCGTATGAGCTCCTGCAGGTCAGACGAGACGACGATGACTGACACCCCCTGCGAGGCAAGCTCGTCGAGAATATCGTAGATCTCCTTTTTTGCCCCGACGTCTATGCCGGCCGTGGGCTCGTCCACGATGAGCAACCTGAGGTCACGCACCAGCCATTTGCCAAGCACGACCTTCTGTTGGTTGCCGCCCGACATGAGCCCGACCTCCTTGTCGGGGTCGGACGGACGAATGTCAATCTTGTCTATGGCCCTCTTGCCCAGCTCGCGTTCGTCGACAGCCGAGATGGCGAGACCGTTCTTGTGGATGATGTCGTAGTTGGTGAGGGCGACGTTGCTCACCGTGGAGAGCAGCGGAACGAATCCCTGGCTGCGCCTATCCTCGGGGACAAATCCTATCCCCGCCGCTATGCTCGAGCAAGGGCTCGGCGCAAAAGGTCGTCCGTCCAGCACGATCTGACCCTCGGCCGCCTTGTCGATGCCGTAGATGGCGCGGACGACCTCCGAGCGCCCGGCGCCGATCAGCCCGCCGATGCCCAGAATCTCGCCCTTGTGGACCTGGAAGGACACGTCACGATACCTTCCTGCCGCATCCGTGAGACCTCTCACGTCAAGGCGGACCTCGCCCTCGCCCAGGCGGAGCAGCTTGCTTGACTCGTCCGTCTCCTCCATGGCCTTGCCAAGCATCTTCTCGATGACCACCTTTGGCGTTATCTGATCGCCCTCGAGAACGGCGGCGTTCTTGCCGTCACGCAGGATGGTCACGCGGTCCGACAGCGCATACACCTCCTCAAGGCGATGCGATATGTAGATGATCGACACGCCCTGTTCCCTCAGCGCATTGATGATCTTAAAGAGGCTCCTCGTCTCCTTGCCCGAGAGCGATGACGTGGGCTCGTCCATGATGAGGAGCTTCGAGTCGCTCGAGAGGCCTTTGAGAATTTCCACCAGCTGGCGTTGGCCCATGCCCAAGTCCTGAGTGAGTGCGGACGGCTCCAGGGGAAAGTCATACCGGTCAATGAGCTTTTGGGTCATCTTCTCCATGGTCGCGTAGTCGATGAACGGACCTTTGCGAGGCTCGCGGTTGAGATAGACGTTCTGCGCCACCGTAAGCGGCGGTATGATGGAAAGCTCCTGGTATATGCAGGATATGCCCAACGCATGACAATCCTGGTAGCTGTCGATCTGGACGGGCTTGCCGTCCCAGATCAGCTCTCCTTGGTCTTTGGCATAGACTCCCGTGATGATCTTGATGAGCGTCGACTTGCCGGCGCCGTTCTCCCCCATGAGGGCGTGGACCTCCCCGGGGCGGACGTCAAAGTGAACGTCCTGCAGCACGGGCACGCCAGAAAAGCTCTTGCAGATGTGCCTGGTCTCCAGCAGAAGCTCGCTCATGCCTCCGCACCTCCCTGGGCCCCGCGCTCCCTTGAGGCGCGCTCGAGGCGTGACTTGTACAAGGCGTCGAGCATGACGACAAGCACGATGACGACACCCTTGATGATGTACTGGTAGGCCGTGTTCATATGCAGCTTGAGCACGCCGTTTTCCAGCGTCGCCATGAACACGGCCCCTATGAGCGTGCCAACGATGTCGCCTGATCCGCCGGCAAGGGACACGCCGCCGACGACGGCCGCGGCTATGGGGTCGAACTCGAATCCGCTGCCGAGAAGCGCGGTGGTGCTCTGGAGCCTCGCCGTCGTGAAAATGGCCCCGACGGACACGCACAGGCCCACGATGACGTAGGCGATCACGCGCGTCCTGGCGACGTCGATGCCCGAGAGGGTCGCCGCCTTCCTGTTGGCGCCCACCGCGTAGAGCCTCGTGCCAAAACGCGTGTATTTAAGCACGACTTGCCCGGCGGCAATAAAGAGGGCCATCACGATGGTGACGACGAACAGCGGGCCGACTGAAGCGCCCAGGACCGTGTACTCCGGGACGGTGAGAGGCTGCGACTGTATCACGCCATGGGCGTCCTTGATGGCGATGAGGTAGGTGACGGCGCGAAAGACGCCCATCGTGGCTAAGGTGCCGATGAACTCCGGCACGTTCAGGCGCGCGACGATGAGGCCGTTGATGAGGCCGGCGATAAGCCCCACGACCATGCCGATGACGATCATCAGCCAGATGGGTAGCGCCGTATAGGCATAGACGTTTGCCATCGTCATGCCGACGAGCGCCATCATGCTGCCCGTTGACAGGTCAATGCCGGCGGTGATGATGACGTAGGTGACGCCCACGCCTATGATTCCCACGACTGAGGCATCGCGCAGAATCTCGGAGAAGTTTCCGGGAGTGAGGAAGCTCCCCCCGCCGAGCACACCAAAGAGCGCGACGAGAATCGCCAACATGACCAACGATATGAGCCGTCGCAGCGTTGTCTGCTTAACATGCGTCTTCATCGGACCCTGCGCCTTCGTGGATCGACGTCGTATATGACCCACGGCATAGGCCAACATGCAGCGACGCAGCCTATGCCGTGGGGTACGGGAAAAATCTGACTACCAGCGGTCGTTCTCGGCGATGCTCGAGACGGTCTCGGCGGTAACCACGATGGGCTCCATGATGACCTTAGGCGTCTCGCTCAGCACCGTGTAGCTGTACTCGGACCCGACCATCAGAAGGGCTATCTTGGCGGCCGTTGACCCCTCGTCCCAGCTGTTGGTATAGATGGTGCCGCTCATGTCGCCCGACTCGATCATGGCGAGCGCGTCCTTCTCGCCGTCGGCGCCCCAGATCACGATTTGGCCCTTCTTGTTTGCCGACTCGGCGGCGAGGGCGGCACCCTCGGCCATGGCGTCGTTGATGGCAAAGACGGCCTTGATGTCGGGGTAGCTCTGCAGGAAGCTGTTCATGACCGTGATCGCCTTGGCCTTCTCGAAGGAGGCGGACTGGGCGTCAACGATCTTGATGTCGGGATACTTGCCGATCGTGTCGCGGAACCCCTGCTCGAGGTTATCGGTCCTGGTGAGCCCGGGGACGCCCTGGATGATCGCGACATCACCCTTCTTGTTGATAGCCTCGGCGATTTTGTCCGCTGCCATGCGGCCGGCGTCGTAGTCGACGGCCATGACAAGGGCGCTGTGCGTGGTGTACGCGTCAAGGTTGAGGGTGATGACGGGAATGCCCTTCTCCTCCGCCTCCTTTACGGAGGGTGCGAGGGCGGTGCCGTCGGAGCACTGCAGGATCACGGCGTCAAAGCCCTGATTTATGACGTCCGCCATGATCTGCGTCTGGGTCTCGGCGGAGCTCTCGCCGTTGAAGGACTGGATGTCTATGTTGCTCCAGGATGCGCACTCACGCTGGATGCCTTCCAGCCACGCCTGGTTGTTGGGCGTACTGAGGTCATGGGCGACGTAGGCAATCTTGATGTCGTCCTTGTAGGGATTCTTCTTTTTCTTGTTGCTGGCAGCGTTGGGGTCGGAGGGCGCCGCGGCCGACGAGGCGCCGCCATCCCGCGGCGTCTGCGCACACCCGGCAACCAGGACGCCCGCCGAAGCTGCCGCGAGGGTGATGAGCCCCCTCCTGGACAGGGACCGCACTCGTTCATCACTCTTCTCGATGTTGTGCATGCTCTCCTCCTATGGTTGTAACTGACACATCAATTAGACCCCGCAGCAATTCCCCTAGAACGTAGTGCGAGGCATGCCACCCATCCGCAAGACTTCCTCATGTTCCTTTCATATCCTATGGTCAACTCGGAAAATATGACCTTGATGAGCACATCTCGTACATCGGCTTCCCAAACGGAATACAAGAACATGGGGCATTTTCTTCACACCGCTATTCTTGTCTTTTCATTACTAAAGCTTTAGTTTCAGTAAAGTCAGTGGACACAATTTGTCGCTGAACGGTATGCACACGTCAAACCTCACATTCCCAATGCCCCGCTCAGACTCAAAACGTCTAGTGAGTGCCCTTTTGCAGGCCTGCCTCGTCAGGCTTCACGGATGACAGGGCACGGCAGACGCATCCGGGCCCCATGGGAGAGACGCTGTCGTCAGAGCGTCGGAGCACCACTGGTATGACAGACCTTCCACGGACGTTCATGTCGTCCGGCCAAGACCGCCGCGTCACGGCCACCCTCATGGGTCGCATCCGCACACGGCATGCGCATGCTGCGTTAGAATCGACCCATACGCATGCCACGGGCATGAAAGCGAGTCTCCAGGAGCGTGAGACAACCCATGAACATCCTCGTCTTTGGCACCGCAAGCTACGACCGCATCTCGTTTGAGCGAGAGCTCGGGAGCTACCCGGAGCTCAAGGTTGACTTCACCGAGTCCAACCTGACCCCCCTTACCGCCGTCCTCGCGAAGGGCTATCAGGCCGTCTGCGCCTTCGTCAACTCTGACGTGTCCGCCATGACGCTCGAGGTGCTGCGAGGCCTGGGCGTCGAGCTCGTGCTCATGCGCTGCGCCGGCTTTGACGCCGTCAACGTCGAGTTCGCGAAGTCCGTCGGCATGCGCGTCACCAGCGTGCCCGCCTACTCCCCCGAGGCGATCTCGGAGCACGCCATGGCCCTCGCCCTCGCAGCCAACCGCCGCATCGTCCGAGGCTACAACCGCGTGCGCGAAAACGACTTCTCCCTCGTCGGGCTCGTCGGCGAGACCCTGCACGGCAAGACGGCCGGCATCATCGGAACGGGGCGCATCGGCGCCGCGCTCTGCCGCATCTGCAAGGGCTTCGGCATGCGCGTGCTCGGCAGCGACCTCTACCCCAACCAGCGCCTCGTGGACGAGGAGCACGTCATCGACGAGTACGTTGACAACGACACCCTCTTTGCCCAGGCGGACCTCATCAGCCTCCACGCGTTTTTGAACGAGCAGAGCTACCACATGATCGACGACGAGGCCATCGCAAAGATGAAGGACGGCGTCATCTTCGTCAACACCGGCCGAGGAGCCCTCGTGGACACGGAGGCGCTCATCCGCGGCATCCTCTCCGGCAAGATCGGGGCCGCCGGCCTTGACGTCTACGAGGAGGAAAACGACAACGTCTACACCAACCGCACCGACGAGGTCTTCGACACGCCCACCTCGAGGCTCTGCTCCTTCCCCAACGTGGTCATGACGTCGCACCAGGCGTTCTTCACCCACGAGGCCCTCGCGCAGATCGCACGGGTGACCTTGGACAACGCGCAGGCCTATGCGACGGGCAAGGACTTCGTCGAACGCAGCGTGGTGTGCTAGGCAGCGTGGTGTGCTAGCATACCAGCAAGAAAAACTCGAGCGCCAGCTCAGCACCAGCCTGACGTGGCGTTCTCAATGCATATGACCCCACTGGCTGGCCCCCCAGGTCAGCCAGTTGCTTTGAGGAGAGAGGATTCATCTCACATGACATCCAAGAGGACCAAGATCATCTGCACCATGGGCCCCGCCACCGAGGACGACGAGGTCCTGCGCGGCCTCATCGCCAACGGCATGAACGTGGCACGCTTCAACTTCAGCCACGGCTCGCATGACTACCACCGCAACAACATTGAGCGCGTCCGCCGCATCTCCGCGGAACTCAAGCTCCCCGTCGCCATCATGCTCGACACCAAGGGTCCCGAGGTCCGCACCGGCGAGCTCAAGGACCATCAGAAGGTCACGCTCGAGACGGGCGCCCACGTCGTCGTGACGACGGATGAGGGCGTCGCCGGCACGGCCGAGCGCTTCTCGCTCGACTACAAGCTCCTTCCTACCGAGGTCAAAAAGGGTTCCGTCATCCTCATCGACGACGGCCTCATCGGCCTCGAGGTGGAGCGCGTCGAGGGCGCGGACATGCACTGCACGGTCGTCAACGGCGGCGAGCTGGGCGAGAAGAAGGGCGTCAACATTCCCAACGTGGACATCTCGCTGCCCTCGGTCACCGAGCAGGACCGCGCCGACATCATGTTCGGCTGCGAGCTGGGCATTGACGCCATTGCCGCCTCGTTCATACGCAACGGCGCTGCCGTCGACGAGATTCGCCGCCTCTGCGCCGACAGCGGCGTGCGCAACGTGTACATCTTCCCCAAGATCGAGAGCGCGCTGGGCGTCAAGAACTTTGACGAGATCCTCGAGCACTCCGACGGTATCATGGTCGCCCGTGGCGACCTGGGCGTGGAGGTCAACCCCGCCGAGGTCCCACACATCCAGAAGACCATCATCAACAAGTGCAACGCGGCCTACAAGCCCGTCATCACCGCCACGCAGATGCTTGACTCCATGATTCACAACCCGCGCCCCACGCGCGCCGAGGTCGCGGACGTCGCCAACGCCATCTATGACGGCACGGACTGCATCATGCTCTCCGGCGAGACCGCTGCGGGCAAGTACCCTGTCGAGGCGGTGAAGATGATGACCTCCATCGCCCTGGACACCGAGCGGTACCTGGGTGAGCATAACGAGTACCACGACCGCGGTGGCATCAAGAACGTCAACTCCGCCATCGGCGCGGCTGCGGTTGAGATCTCCGACCGCGTGGGTGCCACCTGCATCATCTGCCCCACGCACTCCGGACGCACCGCGCGCCTCATCTCAAACTTCAGGCCCAAGCTGCCCATTTACGCGATGTCCCCCTCGAACCACGCCATCCGCAAGACCTGCTTCCAGTGGGGCGTCCAGGCGTTCAAGACCACCGAGCAGGGCTCCCTTGCCGCCACCTGCTACAACGCGCTGTCGCTTGCAAAGGAGCTGGACCTGGTCGAGACCGGCGAGATCGTGGTGATCACCGCCGGCGACCCGCAGACCTCCCCCTCGCAGGGCGACTACACCACGTCGACCAACATGACCATGGTGTGCCAGATTCAGTAGCCTCCGGCGGCCTTGCCCACATGCTCCCGACGCAGCGGCGCCCCTCATCGGAGGGGCGCCGTCCCGTCTGAACCGTCCTGGCAAGCCGGGACGCCCGGCCCGTCGCGCGGCTTAGCGCTCGCAGAGCCAGAGGCAGGTCGTGAGGGGCGCCACCGTGGAGCCCCCGCCAAAGTCATGCCACGCGCCCGTGACGAGGTCGGTCGCGCGCCCGCAGCGCGCGTCAAAGTGGAGGGTGCACGCCTCGTCTCCCGCGTTCACGGCGACGATGACCCGCTCGTGCTCGCTCGCGCGCTGAAAGACCAGGGTCGTCGGCGAGACCTGGAGTTCCTCATAGTCTCCCCACGCCAGGGCCTCGGAGCCGGGCGCCCCCGGCCTGCGCGCCGCCGCGAGGGCCGCGATCAGCTCCGTGAGCGCGTTGCTCTCGGGCGCCGCCAGCGCGGGGCGAATCTCGTGGTCGCCCGGACGCTTCTCGCCCGTGATGCCCCACTCGCTCCCGTAATACAAGGCGGGAACGCCGGGGGCGCCAAAGAGCAGGCCGTACAGCGCCGGCAGCTGGCGCACGTCGGCAAGCTGGGTCGCGATGCGCGCGACGTCATGGTTGTCGAGGAAGGTCAGCAGGTGACACCCCGTGTAGAGGTCCCAGGGCTCCGACCCGCTCTGCCTCTTGAGGGAGTAGGCCACCTCATGCATGTTGCGCGCGTTCATGGATGACCAGAGGCCCTTGTACAGCTCGTAGTTGATCACCGCGTCACAGAGCCCCTCGCCCATCCAGCGCCGATAGTCGCCAAACAGGGTCTCGCCCACGAGCGCGAACTTGCCGTCACGCGGACCCAGGCGCTCGGAGCGCCGTGCGGTGAGCTCGTCGGCAACTTGGCGCAGATAGCCAAGGAAGCCCAGGTCCAGGCAGTAGGCCACATCTAGCCTGAGGCCGTCGATGCCAAACTCACCCTCCCACCGGCGTATGACGTCGGCAAGGTAGGCGTTCAGCTCGAAGTTGTCGTGGTTGAGGGTCACGAGCTCGCCCACGCCCTCCCAGCAGTCGTAGGAGAAGCCGTCCCCCCATTCGTTGTCGCCCTCGAAGTCGATGCGGAACCACCCGGCATATGGACTCTCCTGCCTGCGCGCGAGCACATCCTCAAAGGCCCAGAAGCCACGCCCCACATGGTTGAACACGCCGTCGAGCAGCACCTTGATGCCGTGCTCGTGGCAGGCGTCCACGACGCGGCGCAGGTCCGCGTTCGTGCCCAGGCGGCGGTCAACCTGCAGGTAGTCGCGGGTGTCATAGCCGTGCGTGCCGCTCTCGAACACGGGGTTGAGCAAAAGGCAGGTGGCATTGAGACCTACCATGTGGTCGATCCAGCCGTTGTCGACAAGCTGGAGCATGCGCGACGTGGGGGCCGAAACGCCGTCGTTCTCGTACGGGGCGCCCGTGAGCCCCAAGGGATACACCTGATAGACGACCGCTTCCTCGAACCAGCTCATGGGAACTCCCCTCTCGTCCGATCGCAAAGGCGCGCTTTTTTAGGTTACCCCGCACGCCACCGGGCGATGTCGATAATCTTTGCGCCTTTATGCGCGCGCTCTTCCCGGACGACCGCAGGAGGCTTGACCACATCTTGACGAGGCAGGTCTTCGGCATCGCGCCGACCGAGATCATCTACCAGATAGCGACGCACTACATCCTTGGCTACGACGGGGAGGTCGCAGGAGGCTGCGCCACGAACTTCGTCAAGGCCGACTCCGCCAGGCTCGCCAAGGAGGGAAAGCTCGCCGAGTTCGTCGAGAGGACCTTCAGAGGAAGGCTCTAGGAGGCGCCGCAGGGAGGGGGCAGCCCACCAGCACGGGAGGTTCTCTGCCCGTGCCTCTCCCTTTTGCCGCGACTTCACAACCGCACGCCCGTACGCCGATTGGCTCGCGCCCATAGTTAGGACCCGCTCGCGCGCCCGGGGTATGCTGTGCGTGCGGACTCGGTCGTCAGGCGAGCAGATTGAGAGAGCGTCCATGGACAAGCAGGTGCTGCTGGTGAGCAACCTCATAGAGGCGGGCAAGGAGGGCGTCGCCGCCATGTCGCCCATCCTCTCGTACATGGGCTTTCCCGCCAGCAAGCTTCCCACGGCCCTGCTCTCCAACTCGCTCGACTACGAGCACTTCGAGCTCATGGACACCACCGAGCACATGCGGCGCACCCTCAAGGCCTGGGACGCGCTGGGCTTTTGCTTTGACGCCGTCGCCGTGGGCTTCATCGCCTCCAGCGAGCAGGCGGACCTCGTGAGCGACTATTGCAGCCGCTACGAGCGCGAGGATGTGTGCATCCTCGTTGACCCCATCATGGCCGACGACGGCAGGCTGTACCGCAACCTGGGCGGGGACACCGTCGCGAGCATGCGCACGCTGGTGAGCGGGGCGAGCCTCAGCGTTCCCAACTACACCGAGGCCTGCCTGCTCACCGGCACCGACCATACGACGAGTCCCCTGACGCGTCGCGAGGCCGACCGGCTGCTTGACGACCTGCTCGCCCTTGGCCCCCTCTCCGCCCTCGTCACGAGCTGTTTGATGGAGGGCGTGGGGCACTGCGTGATCGGCTACGACGCCTTTCTGGACGAGCGCTTCGTCCTGCCCTATGAGCATGTGGACGCAAACTTCAGAGGCACGGGCGACGTCTTTGCCGCCGTGCTTTTAGGGCGGCTCCTCCAGGGACAGATGCTGGCGAGCTCGACGCAGTGCGCCATGGATGCCGTGCGCGAGATGATTCGACAGGGCGCCGGCGCGCGCGACCCCCGCCTGGGCCTGCCGATCGAGGAGCTGCTCGAGGTCGTGGACGAGGTGATGTGCTGATGGGCCCTGCCGGCGGAGCTGCCGCCCCGCCCGTTGCCGGCTCCACCCCAAAGGAGCGCCGCGCCTTCGTCGACCGCAGCCACCCCTGTCTGTCCGACTGCGACCTCTGCGGCCTGTGCGCCGCCTTTCATGGGCAGGAGCCACGTGACGCCTTTGCCGACTACATCGACGGCAGGTTGGAATACCTTGAGGTGGCTAGGCGTCTGCGGCGCTAGCGTGCGGGAGGGGCGTCCGCAGGAGGGGCGCGTCGGCGCCGAGGCGAGCATAGGCGGCAAGGCCCGCCTCAAGGCGCTCGTGCACCGTCCTGAACATGCGGTCGAACTCCGCAGGCTGGATGAGGCTGTACGTGGGGGGCGGACCTGACCTTTCGTGCGAGTGGTTCGAACGCACGATGCGACGGGCCGACGCCACCGCGCGACGCAGGTCGTCCCTCTCGATCGCATACTGCGGAAAGCCGCGCGCCTCACTCACGAGACGCTCGCTCATGGCGCATTGCATCGAGATTCCCAAGGTGTGGCCAAACAGGTCGAAGTCGTGCTGCTTGCGCCTGCGCGTCATGTCGCCGGGAACGACGCCGCGACGGGCTATGAGCAGGTTGACCTCATGGTTGTAGCCGTTGTCCGCCACGAGGTGACACCAGGCGCCCAGCACGACGTCGCTGACCCTGCCCCCCTCGTCGGCGCTGGGAAGGCCATAGCGCTCCCAGAACTCCCAAAAGCGCGGCTCGGGCACATGCCCTGGGTCCACGAAGTGCGTCTCGCGATAGGGCAGGCGGTGCGACAGGGGGCTGACCATGTAGCCCACGTACACGTCCGGAACATAGTTGCCAAACAGGAAGGCGTTTGTGTCACGGATGCCCAGCTCCCCGGGGTCGTGGTCCCCAAGGAGCCGTTCCACGTGCGCGGTGTGTACGTTCCAGCTTGGCATGGTCGGCAGCCTGCGTCCCTGACCGCTAGCTGCGCACCTCACCACCCGTCGACCTCATGACCTTCTTGATGAGCCTCTCATGGGCCTTGTCCACCTCGGCCGAGGTGAGCGTGTGGTCCGCCGCGCGATAGGTGAGCGAGAAGGCCATGGACTTCTTGCCCTCGCCCACGCGCACGGGGTCACGATACACGTCAAAGAGGCGCACGTCCGTCAGCAGCTTGCCGCCGGCGCTCTTGATGCGCTGGGACAGCTGCTCGTAGCTCATCGCCTCGTCGACGACGAGGGCGAGGTCGATGGAGACGCCCGGCAGCGTCGGCACCTCCTCATAAGGCAGCTCGCGGCGGGCGAGGCGCTGCAGGGCCGCGACGGCGAGCTCAAAGGCCACCACGGGCGCATCGATGTCAAAGGCGGCAAGCGCGGTGGGGTGGACGTTGCCCACCCAGCCGATCAGCTCGCCCTGAGCGAGCACTTCGGCCCCCCTGCCGGGCTGCAGCCATCCGTAGGTCGCGGGGTCGGCCGGACGGAAGCGCAGCTTGGTAACGCGCAGGGCGTCAAGGAGCGTCTCGACGACGCCCTTGGCGTCATAGAAATCAAGGGACTCGTGCTTGGCGCACCATTGGTCATCGCCCCAGGAGCCGCTGAGGACGCCGGCGACGTAGCTGGGCTCCGTCGGCTGGCTGCGTCGCTCGTGACCAAAGAACACGCGGCCTATCTCGTACAGATGGACGTTCTCGACGCCATGGTCGCGATTGTAGGCGACGGAGCGCAGCAGGCCGGCAAGGAGATTTCGCCGCATCTGGGACTGGTTGTCCACCAGAGGGTGCAGGATCTTCACCGGGACGCCCCTGCCCTGCTCGCCCATGCCCAGGCGTGTGAGGTCGTCGGGGTCGGCAAAGTTGTAGGTGCTGGTCTCGGACAGGCCGCAGGAGCGCAGGACCTGGCCAATCTGGCGGAGTCGCCGCTGCTCGCAGGTCAGGCCGCCCGCATGGTTGCGCGCGGCGGGAAGCGTAGGCTCGACGTCGCCCTCGCCCCACAGGCGCAGCACCTCCTCCACGAGGTCGATATCGCGCGTGAGGTCGGGGCGGTTGCTGGGTGCCACCACGACCAGGGCCTGCGTGTCATCCGCGCCGCGCGAGACCTCGCAGCCCAGGCGCTCGAGGCGCGACGCCATGAACGCGGTCTCTATGGGGGCGCCGCAGAGGGCGCGGACGCGGTCGGGACGCAGCTCGATCGTGACGCGCTTCGTCACGAGCGGGTACTCGTCCACCCTGCCCTCGCACACCTGGGCCGAGCAGCAGGCCTCGAACAGGGCGGCGACGACGTCCGCGACGTCCGCGCAGGCGGAGGCGTCGACCTGCCGCTCGAAGCGGATGGACGCCTCGCTCATGAGGGTGAGGTTGCGACTCGTGCGGCTGATGTGGCCCGCGTCAAAGCGCGCCGCCTCGAGCAGGACGTCAACGGTCCCCTCGTCGATCTCGGAGTTCTGGCTGCCCATGACGCCGGCGAGGCAGATGGGCGCATGGCCGTCGTCAGTGATGACGACCATGTCGGACGTGAGCGTGCGCGTCTGACCGTCAAGGGTCACGATGCGCTCGCCGTCGGCCGCCGCGCGCACCACCACATGGCG
Source organism: Olsenella sp. HMSC062G07 (assembly GCF_001811895.1). NCBI lineage: Bacteria > Bacillati > Actinomycetota > Coriobacteriia > Coriobacteriales > Atopobiaceae > Olsenella > Olsenella sp. HMSC062G07. Next base: position 390,203 of record NZ_KV806951.1, on the reverse strand, counting down.
CCGACCGTCTCGCTCGCTGAGCTTGCCCAGGTCAAAGGCATGAAGCGGCTGGCCGGTGAGAAACATCACGTAGTTGGTGACATCGACGACATTGTTGATGGGACGGGCGCCGGCCGCGATGATGCGGCGCGCCAGCCACTCGGGGCTGGGGCCGATCTTGACGTTGCGGACGACGCGGGCGGCGTAGCGGCTGCAGAGCGACGGGTCCTGGATGCTCACGTCCACCAGGTCGGCCGTGCGACCGAACTCGGCGGACTCGCGGGCGATGCGAGGCAGCTCGACATGGGTGTCCTCGTCCAGGACGGCCGCGACCTCCGTGGCCATGCCTGCCATCGACAGGCAGTCGGGACGGTTGGGGGTGATCTCGCAGTCGATGACGGTGTCGCTCAGCTTCTGCCACGAGACGAAGTCAACGCCCACGGGCGCGTCGGCCGGCAGGATCATGATGCCCGCATGGTCGGAGCCGAGCCCCAGCTCGCGGCTGGAGCAGTTCATGCCGCAGGAATCGACGCCGCGGAGCTTCCCCTTCTTGATCGTGACGCCGCCCGGCAGCGTGGCGCCCACGAGGGCCGTGACGGTCTTGTCGCCCTGCCTGAAGTTCTGGGCGCCGCAGACCACCTGGAGGGGCGTGGGGTTGCCCTCCTCGTCCACGTTGTAGGGTCCCACGTCCATCTTGCAGACGTACAGGTGGTCGGAATCAGGATGCAAGCTCCGCTCGAGGACCTGGGAGGTGACAACCTTGGTGATGTCGGCGCCGACGCGCTCGACGGCCTCGACCTCCGTGCCGGTGCGGGTGAGCGCGGCGACGAGGTCGGCCGGGTCGTCGGGAAGGTCGACCATGTCCTTGAGCCATTCATATGAAACGCGCATGGTGTCTCGCTTTCTGCTCGCGCGATGGGGTGTGATGACAGGCGGGTGGGGCCCGTCGCCGGACGAGCCGGGCGGTCGGGCCGTCCGGCGGCTCCTAGAACTGCCTGAGGAAGCGCATGTCTCCCGTCATGAGCATGCGCAGGTCGGGCAGGTCGTAACGAAGCGCCGCGACGCGCTCCACGCCGATGCCGAAGGCAAAGCCCGTGTACGTCTCAGGATCGATGCCCACATACTTAAAGACGTTGGGATCGACCATGCCGCAGCCCAGTATCTCGAGCCAGCCCGTGCCCTTGCAGAAGCGGCAGCCGGCGCCGCCGCAGACGCCACACGACACGTCCACCTCGCAGCTTGGCTCCGTGAAGGGGAAGAAGTGCGGGCGGTAGCGCGTGGCGCGGTCCTTACCGAAGATCTCGCGACAGAAGTGGTCGAGCGTGCCCTTGAGGTCGCCAAAGGTGATGCCCTTGTCCACCACGAGGCCCTCCACCTGGGTGAACTGGGGAAGGTGATTGGCGTCGGCCGTGTCGGGCCTGAAGACGGTGCCCGGGCAGATCATGTAGATGGGAGGCTCCTTCTCCTCCATCACATGCACCTGGACGCCCGAGGTCTGGGTGCGCAGCAGCACGTCGGACTCGCCGAGGACCGAGACGCCCTTGCCCTCGGGTGCGTTGTCCGCCACGTAGAAGGTGTCCTTGGCCGATCGGCTGGGATGGTCCTCCGGGGCGTTGAGCGCCGTGAAGTTGTAGTAGGCGGTCTCGACGTAGGGGCCGTCCTCGACGGTGTATCCCAGGTCGCAGAAGATGTCCTCGATCTCCTCGCGGATCTGCGAGATGAGGTGCTGGGTGCCCAGCGACAGGCGCCTCCCGGGTAGCGTGACGTCAACCTCCTCGGCGGCGATCTTGGCCGCGAGCGCCTCCTGGGACAGCTCCTCCTTGCGCGTCGCGATGGCGCGCTCCACGTTGGCGCGCACGGTGTTGGCGAGCCGGCCCATGGCGGGACGCTCCTCCTTGGGCACCGACCCCATGGAGCGCATGATGGCCGTGAGCGAGCCCTTCTTGCCCAGGGAGCCCACGCGCACCTGATCGAGCTCGGCCAGGGTCCGCGCCGCGCGCAGCCTCTTTCCCACCTGTTCCTGAATGGCCCTCAGGTCGTCGGACAATGCCATACCCAAACCCCTCTCGTCAAAAAAACGCCCCTGAGCACATGCCCAAGGACGGATGATCCGCGGTACCACCTTGCTTGTCGCGAGCGTTGTCTCTCGCGCGCGACCACTCGTTGCGCCCCGTGTCGTGGGACGGCCGGCTCACCTACTGGGCGACGGGCGCCGCGGTCGTGCCCGTGTCCGGGCGGCTGCCTGCGCGTCTCGCCGTTAAGCTCGCGGCTGCTGGAGTGAACTCCTGTCGCCGACCCACGCAGGCGCCTCTCAGCCGGTGGGCGCCCTCTCTTGTTCGCAAGTCACGCGGCGACAGAACCTCTCCGTCGTTGCCTTGGGTCATGGTAGCACACGCGACGCCCGCCCGCGCCGACATCACGACGTCACGCGCGCAGGTATGGCGTCTCCCCCGCCGCCAGGGCCTCGATCATCTGGACCGCCGCCTCGTCCTCGCAGCGACCCAGATGGTACGTCGCCGCCTCCCAGGCGTCAGGCGCGGCACCCTCCACCGCAAACGACACGGGCACATACGAAAGCATCGAGACGTCGTTGCCGCCGTCACCGAAGACGGCCACCTGATCGACGTCAATGCCCAGATGGTGGCAGAGGACGTCGATGGCCGGGCCCTTGCCCCAGCCGTTCGTGAGGATGTTGAGCCAGCCGGGCTGCGGGACGTCAAAGTCAAGTGTCGGCACGAGGTCGTGCAGGCGCCCCGCAAGGTCATGCATCTGTGCGAGCGTCCCGTCAAAGAAGACGTTGGCCTTGACGATCTCGCAGGCAGGCACGGCGTCCGCGACGATGGCGCGCGAGCCATATGAGGGGAAGCAGGCCGTGAGATCGTCGAGGCTTCCCTGCACCAGGACGGGCGTCTGGTCGTCAAAGCACACGAGACCGGTACCGTCCATCGTCGCGAGGACCTTCGCCAGCCGGTCAAGCACGCCGTGGTCCAGGGTCTCGACATGAATGCGCTCGTCGTCCAGGTAGACTTCCATGCCGTTGGAGGCAAGCGCGTCGGCGCAGCAGGACTCGTCGCCCCTGAGCAGCGGGGGCAGCCACTTGTGGCCCCTGCCGCTGGCGGGGCCTATGTGGATGCCGGCATCCATGGCGGCGTGGAAGGCAGCCACGCACCTCTCGCTCACCTCGGGCTGGCCGTAGGGCAGGATCGTGCCGTCGATGTCCGTCAGTATGAGCTTGATGTCATGCGCCATGGCCGCCTCCGGGTTCTCGTGCCGCCGCGTCGTGTGCGGAGCCCCGTTTGAGTATAGGAAATCTTGTGCGCAGAGGGTGGTCGAGGCCGTGGGCCACGCCCAGGGTCATGTGGGGACGACGATCCTGCCGCACGCGAGCGCGAGGCACCCGCAAGAACGCGGCGTCGGCGAGCGCGGACGAGCGGCACTGCGCGAACACGACACCGGCAGGCGCAGGCGCGGCGGCACTGCGCGAACACGACATATATAACAGAATCGGCCCGATTTAGGCCGCATTCTGTTACGTTCGTCGTGTTCTGGCTAAGAGGCGAGGCCAAAGGTGCCGGTCGGCGGAAATGGCGGCGCTTGGGAGGCGACCGACGCCATACGTAGGCTAGCGCCCCAGGCCAAGCAGACGTCTCACGCCCATGGTCATAAGCAGCAGCGCAACGGCCAAAAGGACGATGGTGCCACCAGGCTTCAGGCCGGCATAGTACGAGACGACCAGCCCGCCTGTGGTGGTGACGAACCCGACGGCGCTCGAGATGATGCAGGTCTGCCTCCAGCTCCGTGCCAGCTGGAGGGCACAGGCCACCGGCACCACCATCATCGACGACACGATGAGCGAGCCCACCGTGCGGGACGCCACAGCGACCACGAGGGCGACGACGAGCACGAAGGCGACGTTTGCCACGACCACGGGAACGCCCAGCGTGCGAGCCTGTCGCTCGTCAAAGGACATCAGGAAGAGCTCGCGGCGGGCAAGAAGGCAGAATGCCGTCGCCAGGACGCTCACGACGACGATGCCCACGGTCTCTCCCTGGCTCACCGTGAGGATGCTGCCAAACATGAAGCTGCTGAAGTTGGCGGCGTTGGGCACGAACCCTGAGAGGACGCCCGCCAGGCCGATGCCCGTGGCCATGACGATGGCAACCGCCAGCTCGGACTGCTCGCGAAAGCGCCGGCGTAGGCCCTCGATGCACAGGGCGCCGGCCAGGCAGGCCACCACGGCCCCGGCGACGGGGCTGACGCCCGCGACAAGACCGCCCGCCACCCCCGCGAGCGAGGTGTGCGAGAGCGCGTCACCGATCATCGAGAGGCGCCTGAGCACCACGGTCACGCCCACGAGGGGAATGGCGACTCCCAAAAGCGCGCCCACCAGAAGGCTGCGCTGCATGAAGACGTACTCAAGCACGATGTCCCCCGTTCCGTCCCGCCTCGGTGACGACCCCGGGCAGGTCGGGCGCGCATGCAACGTCGCCCGCGCGGCCGCCGTCTGCGTCCGCCTCGCCGCCCGCGCGGCCGCCGCCCACATGTATCACGCGCGCCCCCAGGAGCGGCAGCGCCTCAAGGTCATGCGTCACGAGGAGAATCGCCATGCCCCTCTCGCGATGGGCGGCGCCCAGCAGGTCGTAGAACGTCCGCCTGCTCTCGGCGTCGAGCCCGTTGGTGGGCTCGTCAAGCACTAGGAGGCAGGGGTCGCCCACGAGCGCGCAGGCCAGGCGCACGCGCTGGAGCTGCCCGCCCGAGAGCTCGCTGACGAGGCGCCGGCCAAAGTCCTGCATGCGCACGAGCCTGAGCGCCTCGGCGGAGCGTTCCAGGCGCTCGCGACGACGCAGGCGCCTCCCGCTTGCGTATTGGCTGGCGTCCACCAGCTCGCCCACGTTGGCGGGAAAGCGCGACACCGCCTCGCCGGGCAGTTGCGGCACGTAGCCCACGCGCTCCCAGTCCTGGAAGCGCGTGGGGTTCTCGCCAAAGAGCCTCACGATGCCGGCGTCGGGGGCAAGCTCCCCCACCACCACGCGGGCGATGGTTGACTTGCCGGCTCCGTTGTCGCCCACCAAGGCGCAGATTTCGCCCGCGTCCACCCGCACGTCCACGCCCTTGAGCACCTCGGTGCCCCTATACGAGAAGCGCACCTGGCTCAGCAGCACCGGCGTACCGTCGGCGTCGTGGGCATGCCCCCGTCGTTGGCCCTCTGACGGACGTCCCATCTTAAGAAAGCGCCTTCTTAAGCTCGTCGAGGTTGGACCTCATGACCGAGAAGTAGTCGTCGCCTGCGGCAAGCTCTTCGTCAGACAGGCCCTCAAGCGGGTTGAGCACCTCTACCTTGGCGCCCGTGGCGTCGGCGATGGACTGGGCCACCTTGGGGCTCACGAGCTCCTCGGAGAAGATGGTCTTGACGCCGTGGGCCTTGACGAAGTCCACGATCTTGGCCATGGCCTGGGCGTCGGGCTCGGCGTCCGCCTCGATGCCCTCGATGGGCATCTGAGTCAGGCCAAAGTCATGGCAGAGATAGCCGAAGGCCTCGTGGCTCACCACGATGGACTTGTTGGGCAGGGGGTCCAGACCACTCCTGAACTCTTCGTCGAGGGCGTCCAGCTTTGCCGCCCACGTCTCGTAGTTGGCGTCATAGGTGGACGCTCCGTCAGGATCGACGGCGACGAGCCCGTCGCGAATGTTGGACATCTCCTGCTTTGCGACGCGAGGCGAGAGCCAGCAGTGCGGGTCGGTGTCCGAGACCTTGCTCGGGTCGCCGCCGGAGCTCTGCTCTTCCTCCTGCTCCTCCTTCAGGGCGTCGGCGGAGAGCTTCAGGAGGTCGGCGCCCTTGCTGGCCTCGACGGCCTTGGGGACGTCGCCGCCCAGGCTGGCGAGCGTGTCGTCGACCCAGTGCTCCATGCCCGCGCCGTTATACACAAGGAGCTTGGCCTCGCCCAGCGTACGCATGTCGGCCGTCGAGGGCTCCCACTCGTGGGGTTCCGTGCCGGCAGGGACAAGGCAGGTCACGTCCACGCGGTCGCCGCCGATCTTGGAGGCAAAGTCATACATGGGGTAAAAGCTCGCCGCGACCTTGATCTTGGTGGCGGAGCCAGCGGCGTCGGGGCCCGTCGATGGCGCAGCCCCTTGCGAGGCGCAACCGGCAAGCAGCGTGCCTGCGGAAAGGGCGGTAAGGCCCAGGAAGCCGCGGCGGGTCATGAAGGGCGAATGATCGAGCTGTGACAGGATGGAAGACAAGATGACTCCTAACCAAAGGGGACGTATCGTTTCATGCCTTGACCGACGTCGGTGGCACGGGGGCCTCGCGTGCCGGCGGCGCAGCCTCGCGCGTCGGCGCCACCCTACCTGCGGGCGGCCTCGGCGCAGACGTCGCAGTAGCCGTATAAGACCGTGCGCGACTGCTCGATGGCAAAGCCGTGCTCGCTCCTGACGTGCGACACCAGACGCAGCAGCATGTCGCAATCAAGGGGAAAGACCTTTCCGCAGCTCAAACATACCATCTGTCCCTCGTCAGGGCGAGATGGGTCGATGAGCCGGTATCGTGACTCTCCCCCGCCAGGCGCGACGACCTTGGCGACAGACCCCGACGCGACCAGGGACTCAAGGGCTCTGTAGGTGGTCGTGCGCCCCACCGTCGAACCCTCCCCCCGCATGAGGCCAAAGAGCTCATCGACGCTCAGGTAGCGGTCTGCATGGGACTCGATGAAGCCCATGACCTCCTGGCGCTGACGCGTGTTATAGGTGCGCCTCTTTGACGTTCTCTCCGGCATGCGCTGATCGCTCCTCTTTGGTGCCGTGGGCCGCTCATGCGGTCTCCGACACAATCAAAATCGGAATCTGTTTTCATATTACGTCGGGATGGGTGGATTGCAAGTCTTGGAACTCATTCACAAAGAAGACACGTCGGGGAGAAGGACGCAACGCGGCGGCACGGACGATAAGCAGGCGGCGGCACGGGAGGCGAATGAAGACAGCCCGGCTTGTCCTCAAAGGACTACTGCGGAGCCAGGTCGAGCCTTCTAGCAAGGCCGAGGTCGGTGCTCCGGACTCCAATACGTTTGAGAGCACGTTCGACGAGTTCCAATACGTTTGAGGATGGATCGGGAGAATACTAATAAGTTTGAGAATAAAAGGCGATTCTTACCTGGGCAAATGCAGCGTCAATTTCGCAAACTTATAACTTTATCGACCAGGTGCTCTCAAACGTATAGGTATGAGGTCCAGCAACTCTCAAACGTATAGGAGAGTGGCCCGAGAACTCCCAAACGTATAGGTGTGCGCCGCCGCCACTCGCAAGCCAATAGCCACAAGAGCCGCAAGGGCTGCGAGGGCCGTAAGAGTCGCCAGCGCCGTGGACCGCCGTCCGCCCCAAGCGCAACGTTTGGATCTCTTACGCGACGCCCCCACCCATGAAGGCGGGAAGCCCGTCCGTCTCTGCCGCCTGGGCGATGTCTTCAAGGGCGGCGGCGACGGCATCCTCCTCTGAGGGCCCAATGTGCCAGCGGGCAGCCTGGGCGACCACGTCAGCCGCGTTGGCAACCGCCACGGAGTTGGGCACCGCCTCTATCATGGAAAGGTCGTTCTCGGAGTCACCAAACGTGGCAACCTCATCCAGGTCAATGCCCAGCTCAGCTGCCATCCAGCGAACGGCGGCTCCCTTGTCCCACCCCGCAGGACTGATGTCGATGAAGGGAGCCACAAGGCTCGGGAACACAAACCCCAGCTCGGGCAGCTCCTGACGCAACAGGTCGCGAATCTGGGCCATCTCGTCGCGGTCGCAGGCGCAGTGGATGTTGCTCTTGAGCCAGCTTGTGCCACCGACGGCGGAGACGACCGTCGTCTCCATGCCCGCACCGTCCATAAGCTCATCCACCAGCGCGCCGCGGCGACGCGTGACAAAGACGGGCGCGCTGTTGCCGTACACGTCATACGTGGCAAGAAGAGCGGGCGCCCCTCTCCCGTCCAAGAGGTCTGCCACCTCCTGCAGAAGCGCAGACTCCAAGGACTCCTCGTGCACGATCTCGCCGTCAATGCGCACCACCTGCCCGTTGGCGAAGGCGCCCGTGGCAAAGCAGCGCCCCTCGTCGGCAAACATCCATCCCATGGCGTCAGGCACGCGCCCCGACACCGGCCCAAAATGGATGCCCCGGTCAAGCAGGGACCCGATGGCCGCAATCGCCCGGTCGCTGGCGCTGGGGGCGCCATAGGGAATGAGGGTGTCGTCAAGGTCGGTCAGCGCAAGTTTGATCATGGTCCTCAATCTCTGTCAGTCGCCGTCTGTCCCGGTCGATGCCCGTCGGTCTCCAGGCCGTGAGCGCACAATGTGGGTCGCAGACGCACGGGCGTCCCCCTTAGTCTAGCTCGCCGCAGGATGGGCGAGCCAAGCCAAGCAAAAACTATGCAACCACAAGCCCCACGTCCAGCCCCTCGAGCTCTGCCGCCACGAGCCCCTGGGGGTCCTCGTCCATGACGACGGTCTCCACGTCCGCAAGACCCCCAAAGCGAATGAGCCCCCGAGCCCCCACCTTACTCGCGTCCATGAGGCAGACCCGGCGGTCCGCACCCCCCAGAAGAGCGCGCTTGAGCTCGGCCATGCTCGGATAGTCGGTCATGAGACCGCAGCCGCGCACATAGGAACCTGGGCATACGAAGGCGACGTCGGCATGGAGGCTCGCGAGCGAGGCGAGCGCGAGAGGGCCGGTCGTATACCGGTGAGCCTTACGCACCATGCCGCCCAGCAAGATAACGTCGCAGCTGGGCATGGAGCTGTCAATGAAGTCTGCGATGGTGAGGTCGCAGGTCACGATCTTGAGTCCCGCATGCAGCGAGAGCGCCCTGACAAGCTCGAGCGCAGTGGTGCCCGAGTCCACGAGCAGGGTCTCGCCATCCTGAACCAGGGCAGCGGCACGGCGTGCGATGAGGCGCTTTGCCTCCACCTGCACCCCCAGGCGCTTCTCCTGAACCGAGACGGTCAGCCTCCGCGAGAGGGACACCGCCCCGCCATGGGTGCGCTTGAGCTTGCCGTCACGCTCCAAGGCCGCAAGGTCGCCACGGATGGTCACAGGAGACACCCCGAACTCTGCGACAAGCTGCTGCACACGCACGGACGACTCGCGCTCCACCAGCTGGAACAAGGCGGCACGACGCTCCTCAAGACCCAATCTTTTCTCCATCAAGACCTCTCTTGTGGTGATTGTGTGACGCGATACACATGTCCTCTAAAGCCGATTGACTTATGTTTGCTTACGATTCTATGCCGCTAGGAAATAACACTTCATGCCTGTTTAAGATTAGGAACAAAAAATTATTCTTACTTGTTACTTGCTTTCATATTCTATAACTTTCGTTCTTCGTAATACTATAACTAAAAACGTAAGTATCTGTATCATGGGGTCAGTACACAGCCGATGGGGCCTGCGCGCCCCTGAAGGGAGACCACCATGCTTGTGACCACCAGGGAGATGCTCGAGCGAGCGCGCGAGGGGCGCTACGCCGTCGGCGCGTTCAACGTAGAGAGCCTTGAGTTCGTGATGGCCGTCGTCAGGGCGGCGGAGGCCAAAAGCTCTCCCGTCATCATGCAGACCACGCCGGGCACGGTCAGATACGCCGGCCTCGCCAACCTTGCCGCAATGGTGCGCACGGTGGCAGAGAACGCGAGCGTTCCCGTTGCCCTGCATCTTGACCACGGCGACGGCTTCGACCGCTGCATGCAGGCCATCCGTGCAGGCTACACCTCTGTCATGATTGACGGCAGCCACGTGCCCTTCGAGGACAACATGGCGCTCACCGCGTCGGTCACCAAGGTCGCCCGTGCCATCGACCTGCCCGTGGAAGCGGAGCTCGGCAAGGTGGGCGGCAAGGAGGACGACGGCCCCGCCGTCGAGGGCGAGAACCCCTACACCGACCCCGACCAAGCCGAGGAGTTCGTGAGACGCACCCAGTGCAGCTCGCTGGCCGTCGCCGTCGGCACCGCGCACGGCGTATATTCGGGAACCCCCCACGTCGAGCAGGGCGTCCTCAAGGCCATACGTAGTCGCGTTGACATTCCCCTGGTGCTGCACGGGACCTCGGGCGTCCCCGATGAGCAGGTCGCGGAGGCGATCAAGAACGGCATCTGCAAGGTGAACTACGCTACCGAGCTGCGTCAGGCCTTCATGGGAGGCTTCATGGCATACATGACCGCCAACCCCAACGCCATCGACCCCAAGAAGCCCGCCGCGCCGGGCATGGAGCGCATCCAGGCGGTCGTGGAGAGCCATATGGACAACCTTGGGTCCACGGGCAAGGCGTAAACGGCAAAACACGAAAAATGGGGGCCAGACAATACCCATCTGGCTTCCGCAGCACATCTCCTCGCTTCAACATGACAGGGTTGTGACTCAGCCAAATCCGCTCGGCATCAGCTACATAGAGGAGGCGCTGTAATCCGTCAGCACCTCAACGATTCTCTGGTATGCTTCCTCGGAGGATTTTGAGAATCTAATCGAAGCAAGGTCAATCCGATTGTTTCCAAGCTTGATAACCTCCTGGAACAAACCAAGGTATGCCTCTCCACCTTTTGTCTGAGAAAAGAAAAACATCAGGTGAACCGCATCATCGATATCATCAAATTGAATGCCGTCCGGACAGATAAGCAGACTGATGCCGTCTTTTTCAACTCCATCTTCGCTTCCGGCATGAGCAAGGGCGATGCCCTGGTTCACTACGATATAGCTACCATATTCTTCAACGTTTGAAATTGCCTTCTCCACATATGACTCTTGAACGAAGCCTCCTTTTTGAAGCCTCTCGGAAGCAAGCAGGATCGCGTCTTTCCACCTAAGGGGACCGTTCTCTATCCGCACGCCATCAGAGTTGAGCAAGTCAAGAAGAGGAGAGTTTTCTTTGGTCCTGCTTTCCAGTGTTTCCAACTGATTGATCAACTCTCCGATTGCCCTGTTAAGATAATCGACCTTCTTTCTGTTTCCGACCGAAAAAATTGACGCCACCGCCGCAAGCCCTCGTGATGACACCTCGAGTTCGCTCTCATCGGCCTTGCTGCAGGTAAATGCCAGCTTTTGGATGGCATTGATATCCTCAATGGAAAGAACCGGGCTTACCACTGCAACGGGACAGGCCTCGGAGTTAATGGGAACCGTTGAAATGATGAAGTCGATCGATGGAGCATGGTCGTTTTGGCTGTCGAAGACATCGGCGGAAAGGTCCACGCTGGCAATATCGAGATTAAAATAACGCTTAACCTGAGCCGCAAGGTAGTTTCCCGCCGCTCCCGAACCAACCGATACCACGCGAACACGACACGTACGACGTTCGCTTTCACCTCGATACAGTGCCGCGCATACGTGAACGATGAGGGACGCCTTCATGTTGTCATTCAGCGGGTAATGCAGGAAGTGCTCAATTACGGAAAAATGAGGTCGGGCCGCGGCCATGACCATGCTCATGAGCGTGTTTTCTGCAATATCGCTTCCTATATCAAAGTCATCTGACGACCAGTCAGCGAAGCCCTTTACATGAGAAATCAGAGATTCAACAAGTAGGCCGTCATTTTGCAAATCGATGTTAAGGTCACGCCCCACCAGGAGAAGGAAATGCGTCACGGCGCAATACAAGTCAAAGTCCTCCACCTTGTGAACCTGTGGCGCCAGACTGTTGGTGAGAATCATTTGTTCAGTGGCATCAATCCAAGTGGCGCTGACGTGAGGTGGGCCGACGGCAGCGCACACCTCCTTAATGAGACGTCCGATAAGATCAAGCTCGGTTTGGGGGGCGTCTTTCATTTGAGCATCAGAATACGCCTCTATCCCAAAATTAAGCATCACAAACATGCAGGCAGTCATAACATTGCGCGAGCTTGGGGAGACAAGAGAGTTATTTCTCCTGAGAAACTCAGTTTGCCGTCTAGCTATTTCGCCCATCGGTATTGCAAGGTTAAACCTACGAGTCAAATAGTTGATAAAGAAACTCTCCTCGCATTTTTTCTCAGCCAAGAGGGACGTAAAAACCGTAACCAAGATTTCCAGCTTTATCTCGCGCGCGACCTCTACCCGCATGCCATACTTACTTCTACTGATTAATCTCGCATTCCGCGAGGCAAGGAATGACTGGACGGCCTTGATGTCGTTTATCACGGTATTTCTGGCCACATACATGCCATCAGCCAATTTTTGTGAGCTGACCCAACTTTCAGAAGGCAAAGTAAGCAGTTCAAGGATAATAAAGTACATCCTCTCCCGCGTGGAAAGTGCATAGTCGCACGGTCCCATCTCGTTAATAAGCGCCCTCAGCTCATCAGGGGGCACGTCCGAAGAGAGACAGACATGCAAGGGAGTTCGGGTAAAAACAGGCGTCCCATTGGGAGACCTTACAAATGAATCAATTGCATTCAAATCGATCTGAAGTGTTTTTAGAGAGATATGATAGTCGTCAAGCAGCGTTTGGACACGAACGCGACGAGAGGTCGCCTCACAAAGACGCAGCAATATCTCCGTACAACGTTTTCGCATGATAAGCTCCTCCCTTCCTGAATAACGTATGGCACGTGGAGCTAACAAAAGAGCTAGCTCCACGTGCCCCAAGAGTCATCCCGCCGCATCGCACCGACTTATCATTAACACTCAAACTGCTGAGCAAGAAACGCTGGGACCATCTCGATATCCATCACCTCAAGTTGCCGCATAACATCCTGATTCTGGAGCAAGGAAATTGTTTTTGAAAGAAACTCAAGATGATTGCCCGGTAAGATGGCAAGGTTAAATACGTGACGAGTGAGAATCCAGTCTTCGTCATCATCCATCCTGTAGAACTTGACTTTATTTCTCAACCTCAAGTAGCACAGCGTACTTCGTAGAATTGCGTCTGACTGACAGTGAGGTAGCGCTACGGGAATATCCGTCGGAAGACCTGTCGGATAATCCAGCTCTCTCTTAATGCACTCGTCAGCAAAATCACTCGTCACACACCCGGCTGACTCAAGAGCATGGCCGCAGAGCAAAATCGCTTCATCTGCCGATGCCACGTCCCCTTCGATTGCCAGAAACATATGACGGGCCTGAGAATAAGCACTGCTCATTTCCGTTCTCGAGCCTTTCAAGAATGCGTCCTTAGATTTACTAGATACCCAGCAGCTTGGCAATGAACTCCACGATCAAGCATCCCGGGTTATAGCCAAAGTGGGAGGCAGTGACCAGTCCTCCACCAAAATCGACACCACACGCCCTCAGCATTTCAGTGGCATAGGGAGCAAACATGTTTGCGAAGAAGAGCATAAGATACATGAAAACCGTCATGATGACCAATGTGCGGAAGATGTTCCCCTTACTGGCGAGCACCGCCATCGGAGATACATAGCACACCTCAGCAAGAATGGCTGCCGGGAAGAACCGCATGCCAGGAATAAGGAAAGAAAGTCCCACAGTAATAGGAATCATGATGGACGTGCAGGTGATGCACGCAGGGTCGCCAAGGCCAAGGGCGATATCCATGCCAACGTAAATCTCGGAGTCTGCATCAAGATGCTTGTTTGCGAATTCTGAGGCACCAGCCCCGATGGGGGAAAGGCCTTCCATCATGATTGAGACCATGCGAGGAATAAGCACGAGAACAGCGGCCATCCCCGCCATGAGCTTGAGTATCGAGGCAAGATCCTGCTGAGTGAGCACACCCAGGAAAAGGCCGACAAACAGACCGATAATGGCAGGGTCTCCAAGAATGCCGATTTTTGAGGAAAGCTTTTCGATGTTAAGATCAATCTTGTTAATCCCGGGAATCACGTCAATGATCTTGTTAATCAGCATCGCAAGGGGATATTCGTAGACGATGAAGCCTAGGCAGGTGCAGGCTGTCCCCTCGAGGCCAAAGAACTCGCCCCACTGCGGAGCGCACCATTCGGCGATGAACAGGTCGATCACGGAAAGCGCAAGGGTTACAAGAAAGCCAATTACCGGACTGTCGAACAAGACCCAAGCAAGTGCTCCCGGTACCAGAAAGTGCATGAAGTTCCAAATATCGACGTTGAGAACCTTCGTCCATTTCAGCCGTATAAGGATGATGTTGACCAAGATAATCGCGGGAATCACAAAAATCGCGTAGGGTGCAGTCCAGCTTGCGCCACCTAATGCGGCAAATCCGATTTCCGCTACGTCGTATCCTGATCCCAAAACCTTGTAGAAGTCGAACACAGGCTGCATGGTAGAGAGCAGGAACGTAATGATGAGCACGATGCCCTGAAATCCAATGCCTACCAGCAGGCCAGATCGAATTGCCTGTGAAGGCCTCATACGAAACAGAATTCCAAGCAACGCAATTACCACGGGCAACATGACTGCTGCGCCCAAATTAACAAACTCCTTAAAAAACCCAAGAACAAAATCCATTATCTTCCCCCTCCACTACTTCTTACTACTTTGGACGCTCTTCAACAGTTCGACCAATTGCGAAGCGCACTTTGCCTTGTTAATACCGGAAATCAGTGGAAAGACGCTCATGTAGGGCTTTTTGAGCGGATTGCGGTAGTTTGCCGTTGTGAGTACAACATCAACGTCGTCCTGCTTGTGAGGCACTTCAGAAATGGTCCCCTTAAAGAGCTGGATAGGAATGCCCTCACTCTTTGCTATCTCCTGGACAATGCCTTCCGCCACGGTCGAGGTGGCCACGCCACTCCCACAGGCGACAAGTACCTTTATTACTTGTGCTCCCATATTTTGTCCCTTCACTACGCTGTCAAATAGCCAATTGGATTGCGCCGTTTCTATTGTTCGTGAAGCGACCTCACAATCTCCTGGTAGCTGGAGTCCTTTCCAAAGAGGCCAGCGTTTCCGAGACAGAAGCCATCAACCCCTTTTTCCCAAAGCACGGGCACGTCCTCGAAGGAAACGCCTCCATCAACGAGAATTTTGTAGCCGTAATAGTCTTTTGCCGCTGCAAGCTCATCAATTTTCCTGTCGACAAACGGAAGGGCCGTCTGACCTGAGAAACCAGGGTTTACTCGCATTACTAATACGAAGTCGGCAACGTTAAGGGCCTCTTTTGCCGTTGAGAAAGAGGTGCAGGGGCTAATGGCCAAGCTCGACTTTGCTCCCATGTCGCGGATGTGTTGAAGCGTCCTTGTAACCTGGCTGTCTTCCTCACCGTGCACGTGGATAATCTGTGCCCCAAGTCCGACGAAGAGGTCAATGTAGCGTGCGGCCTCCCGAACCATCAGATGCACGTCGCACACATTGTCGGTGAGTCGCCGAATTGCGCTTACGTCCTGAGGTCCTAAAGCGATGTTCGGCACGAAGCTGCCATCCATGATGTCCAGATGGTAGAGATCGATTCCAGCGCGGTCGAGTTCGCCAACGGTCCTCTCCAGATTGATGAAGTCGGCGCAGTTCATACATGCGCCAATTATCTTCTCTCCTT
Source organism: Olsenella sp. HMSC062G07 (assembly GCF_001811895.1). Lineage (NCBI taxonomy): Bacteria > Bacillati > Actinomycetota > Coriobacteriia > Coriobacteriales > Atopobiaceae > Olsenella > Olsenella sp. HMSC062G07. The sequence continues at coordinate 374,816 of NZ_KV806951.1, read as the reverse complement.
GCTTCCAGTCGTCAGCTGTATGCATTGCAATCCTCCCGTCAGTGAGCTGGATAGGGCATATATCAGAAAAGGCTTACGCACAGTCGATGAGAATCTTTCCTTTCACTTGGCTTGGAGTTCGGAATTGATCAAACGCTTCTGCAATGCGTGACAATGGATAACGCCTGTAAATGAAGGCGTCATCAAACGGCAGCATGCCCGACTTGAATGCCTTCGCAGCAAGAGTCCATTCATGGCCGGGGAAAGATGCCGAGTAGCTCAACCAGGAACCCGTAAGAGTAAACTCCTTCCTATTGAGCTGCTCCCACTCCTCAACGCTAAAGGTGAGGTCCTTATTTATCTTGCCAATGAGGCAAACTTGCCCCTTTTTCGCGACGATTTGAAACGCCATCCTCATCGTCTGGATAGCTCCCGCAGTTTCGTAAACATAGTCATAACCTGACCCGCATGTGATGGCATTCACTTGAGATTCAAAGTCATCATTCAGGCTATTGACTGTGCTAGTCGCGCCCACTTTTCGTGCAAAGCTCAGCCGTTCCGGCACAATGTCAAAAACCGTAATTTCACGTGCGCCGAATGCCTTAGCCCACTGAGCCGTCAGGAGTCCGATTGTCCCGCCTCCGAGAATGGCGACGGTCTTCCCGCCCTTGAAATCCAAGCGCTCGAGACCATGGAGCGCAATGGTGGCAGGCTCGATGAAAGCTGCCTGTTCGAAAGAGACTCCCGAATCAATCTTTACCGCGCAGCAGGCAGGTATAGATACGTACTCGGCAAAGCTACCGGGTCTGCGCGTTCCAATGAAACTGTAGTTTTTGCACAGCGCGTAATCTCCCCTCGTACAAGAATCACAGCTCATACAAGGTACGAGAGGCGCACCCGCAACGGCATCTCCTTGCCTTAGCCCCTCAACACCTTCGCCAATCTCTTCAATGACTCCAGAGAACTCATGTCCGAGGATGATTGGGTAGAAGTGCGCACCATCACCGAATACCCTCGGAACATCCGACCCGCAAATCCCGGACTTCATAACTTTTACCAGGACTTCGCCAGGCTCGGGAACAGGCCGCTCCACCTCTTCGTACCTAATGTCGCCTTTTCCGTGAAGTACTGCGGCCCACATAGAGTTCCTTGACATTACTATCCCTCCTGTAACGTGCGAACTAGATAAGCATCCTTCGCTACCGAAGAATCTATTACCTCGCACCTGTTATGTTTAGGCCAAGGTGATGACGTCCCGCTTACCCAAACTGTTCCAATCCATCCATTTGTGCTTGAGAAGAGCCGACCTGTTCCAGCGCGGCACGCAGCTCAGCCACGCGAGTTGAAACTTGGTTGCCCTCAAACAAGAATCCGCCAGAGACGAGCACGTTGGCACCAGCGTGAGCTGCAATTTTTGCGTTTCGGGCGTCAACTCCCCCGTCAACTTCTAAATCAATCCCGCGCTGCCCAATCCATTCACGGATGCGCCTGATTTTGTCTACCGTTCCCATATGGAATGATTGGCCTGATTCGCCAGGATTGATGGTCATCTGGAGAATCATGTCAATGCCGCTAAGGAGAGAGTCGTCGACGACGTTTGGGCTCGTGCTGGGGCACAGTACAATACCTGCTCCACGTCCCGCTTTCTTAGTCCGTTCAATGCAGCTAGTTAGCCGAGCAGTTGACTCCACGTGAAAGGTGATGATGTCAGCGCCGGAAGAAAGAATCGAGTCGAGAATTCTCTCCGGCCGATCTACCATGAGGTGCACGTCCAAAGGTAGAGAAGTCATCCTTTTTATTGCAGCTACATGGTCTGGACCAAATGCCATCTTGTCGACAAAATGGCCGTCCATCACGTCAACGTGAAGGAGGTCGACCTGTGTCAGCTCAAGCTCGTGAATTTGGTTTTCCAGTTGTCTCAAGTCTGCTGCAAAAATAGAGGGTGCTATCTTGTAGTCCACGCCGTTCACACCACCCGTCCCAATTGATTTCCCAAGATTTGTCTTGCCTCTCGCTTACTCGATGCTTGCATGGCGTGCAGCCATCGCCTTGTTCGTCTTGGTAGATCCCCTGCTCATGCGTAGAATTGCTCCATCGAAGATGATGAGCAGCATTTGTTCAAAGAGGCTACCGAGGGGTTGGACGCTTGCCACGGATTCCTTAAACTTTGTAGCCACATCCAAGCAAATCAGTGGTGGAACAACCATTGACAACTCGTTGGGTCCTGCACCGCTGATGGCAATAACGTCGATACCTTGCCCGACCGCTCCCTTTGCAGCATTTACGACACTGTCTGTACTGCCCGATGCGGAGGCGACTATTAGAACATCACCAAGTTGGACAGAGGGGGTAGTGGTTTCCCCGATCACGAAGGCTGTGTATCCAATCTGCATGAGACGCATGGCAAATGATTTCAACATGAGCCCAGACCTACCCGTGCCATACACGAAAACTCGTCTGTGCGCATCGATAGTCGCAACGAGGCTGCTCATTTGGGTGTCATCCACTTGAGCCAGCGCAGAGCCCAGCTCGGTCACAATTTCTTGCAGTTCAAGAGACTCTCCCAACGGTTTTCAGCTCCTTTAATTTGAATAAACAACAGCTACGCGACAGTTCTTCCGCCGTCCAAGAGAATGGTCTGACCCTGAATGTATGAGTTGGCCTTGTCCGCAAGAAAAAGGGTGAGATTTGCTACGTCTTCCGTTGTCCCAAACCGACGGACGGGAATTTTTGAAAGAACAGCGTCTAGTGCCTCTTGCGTAGGATAGTTGACGCGCATCATCGCTCCAGTGTCAATGAGACGGGGTGCGATGGCGTTCACGTTGACCCCCTGTGGGCCAAACTCCTTGGCAAGGCCACGAATCAGTCCCTCCCCTCCCGCCTTTGATGCGGGATAGGAAACACCGCCACCCGTTCCGCTTGCCGCTGATCCAGACGAGATGTATACGATGGACCCCTTGCTTACCACGAGATCGTCAATGAACGCTTTGACCGTGGTGAACAATCCGGTAAGGTTAATGCTCAGGGTGCGGTTCCACTCATCCAAAGAGATGTCTTGAAACCTGTTCTTGAAAGCAACCCCAGCGTCAAGCACGAGGATATCGACCTTACCAAACTCCTCTATCGTCCTTTTTCGAGCTGCCTCCATATCGGAATAGCTCGACACATCCGTCTTTACAAAAAGGCATCTCGCATATGACGAAACAATTTCATCAGCAGTTGCAGCCCCCTGCTCCTGGTTGTAATCCGCGATGACCACATTCGCACCCTCGGAGGCAAACTGAAACGCTATCTGCTTTCCAATCCCATGAGCGGCTCCGGTGACAACCGCAACTTTTCCCTCGAATCTCCTGCCCATCTCTCTCCCCTTCTTCAACCTGGGCAATCAAAAGCGATTGCATTCGCTGCATGGCTCGCAGAATAGAAGGGGCACAGATGGATTAACAGACCAAGAGCCCACTGGTAATAGCACAATGAGTTGTACCAATAGCGTCGGCGAAAACCGCTGGTTTATAGCGCGATTCCCGCCCGATTTGAGACTAGGCATGTGCTTTAAGGGGGTTTTGCATGCCAAATCCCCAACTGGTAGAGTTACAGTATCTAAGTTGTGAGTCGATGCTTGCGAGACTCGCCGCACTCCAGGAACTGCATGCCGCACTTGTGCTCAAAGACGCCGTCATCCGTCGTGGGCGTGGAGAATCCGGTCCAAGGCCCAAGCGCAACGAAGGGGCCGTCGTTAGCGCTCGAACCGCGTGCGAGTTGTTAAAGCCCGCGAAGTCAAGCTCGACACCCGCCCTGCTCCCGCGCGAACACTGCGCCATCGCACGCGACTTCAGCGTAGCGCACACGATGACATCCTGGGCGGACAACAAGTGCGAGAGGGACAGCTCTCACGACTCCGCAGGCACGGAAGTCCTCCGAATGACGTCGATGAGACCCGTCTCAAGCACGTTCATAGTGGCCCCCACCTGTTCGAACTCCAGATAGTAGTCTCCGAAAGACTCGCCTTCAACGAGTAAGCACCTGGAACCGGGATGTCTGCCCAAAAAAGTAGGTCCGCACCTCCCCCAAGGCGTTTGAAACTGCTTTCATGCGGGTGGCGGAGCGCTTCTCCACCACATGCATGCTGCTCAGCACGAAGACAAAGAGAAGCGTAGCACCCCTTTCGTCGTCAAAGACGAGCTCATAGCTCACCGAGCGTAGCCCGGCTCCACCTGACGCCACATGCGCTTGCGCACGATGCCGTGGCGCGGCATCTACATCCGCCTATCCTCACCAACCGCGTCACCCACATTCCTCAGGCTTCCACAGATGGGAAAGGGAATCGGGACGGTGACGCCCCAGTAGGCGGGGTCATCCTGCCACAGGAACTCGAGCCCGCTCACACAGTCCTTAATGAACGCAGGCTCTCCCCCGTGCTCTCGCGCCGTAACAACGAGCTCGTCCGACCCAAACGCGAAGGTCTCCTCACCGCATGCCCGCGCCGTTGCGCTCACGACCTTTCCTCGACGGTCTCAATCGTCACCTCGCTCAACAGACCCTCCCGCACGGTGGCATCGAACTCTCCCGTGTTGGGCGACAGCGCCGAGGCCGTGGCGGTGGCCACGGCGTACATGAGCGCCTCCGTAGGCGAGAGGCGCCGCTCGAGCGCGACGGCGAAGGCGGCGACCATCGAGTCCCCGCAACCCACGACGTTGACGGCTTCGACCTTTGGGGGAGCCGCCTTGAAGCTTCCCTCGTCACAGACGAGAAGCGCCCCCTCCCCTCCCAGGGAGATGACCACGTTGGCGACGCCGCGCCCATGGAGCTCCCGCGCGCAGGCGACGACGTCCTGGAGCGACTGGGCCCTGACGCCGCACAGCGCCTCTATCTCGTCCTTGTTGGGCTTAATCATCGTGGGGCCCGCCTCGATGCCGCACCTGAGGGCCTCGCCCGAGGAGTCAAGGATGACCAGCTTGCCCTCCTTCTTGCAGAGTGCGATGAGGCGTTGGTAGGCGTCCGCGCCGACGCCCGCAGGAAGGCTCCCCGAAATCGTGACGACCTCAGAGTTCGCGATGATGCGAGGAACGTCCGCAAGGTAGGTCTCAAGCTCGTCGGCCGAGACGGGGCTTCCCGGCTCGAGGAACTCCGTCGAGCCAAAGCGCGGGTCGAGGATGTTGATGCAGCTGCGGGTCTCCCCGGCAATGTGGCCAAAGTCGCAGCTGATACCGTCCTTCTCGGCGAGAGACTCAAGGTAGCCCCCGTTAAAGCCCCCCACCAGGCCTGTCGCCTGCACCTTGGAGCCGCAGAGCCGGGTGACGCGGGCCACGTTGAGGCCCTTGCCCCCTGCACTGTTATGAATCTTGGCGACGCGCATGACCGTGCCGCCCTTGATATCCTCCACCATGTGATAGGCCTTGTCGATGGACGCGTTGAGCGTGACCGTCGTGATCATGACTCTCCTTTTTGTGAAAGGCCTGGCCCACCAATGGTGCAACCGGGCCCGCGTGCTGACACGTGCGACAATTCGATGAACCACCTGCAGCAGGTGTCCCTAAGCTTCAAAATTCACCAGAATCCTACCTTTGATGGCACCGGACGCCTTATAAAGCGCAAACACCTCGGCAATCTTGCTGAGCGGGAACATCTTGAAGGCAAGACCGCCGTACTTGAGCTGACAGAGCCCAAAGAAGTGGACCACGAGCTCCCAATCCTTGCCGAGGAACGAGGCACTGTAGCTCATCCACAAGTCCGTAAGCATAAACTCCTTGCGATTGCGGAGCTCTCACTCGTCGATGCCAAACATGAGGTCGCGAGTCGGGGTGCCGACATAGGTGACATAACCTTCGTTATCGACAGGCTCGATGGACGTCTTGATAGTGGGGACGGCACCTGCAATGACATACACGTAGTCAAAGCCCTTGCTGCCAATAAGTTCCATGGCTTTGCCGAGCCAGCTCCCCTTAACGAAGTTGACAACGGAGTCCACACCGAGCTGACGAGCGAGTTTGATCCTCTCTTCCTGGACGTCAAAACCACAATCAGGGCTGCCTCGTAAATCCTCGCGGGCTGCGCCGTAAAGAGGCCGGTGGTGCCGCCACCCACGATAGCGACATTCTTGCCGCCCGTGTCGTCGCGCCCTCGCCCACCTCTACGATAGTGCCCGGGACTTCAAAAAGCTCGTCGGAGTCACTGACGGTCACATCAACAAAGATGAGGTCGTTCCCCAGCTCCTCCAAAACCATGCTCGCCTCCCTATCTCGTTAAGCCGTTTATTGACTCAACTATAGGAAGCACCCAAACAGGAGGCCAGTCAAAGTCGCTTCACGCTTTGTGACGAAAGTTGTGCCAATCAACGCCAGCCGCCCATACGTCTCTCTAGCTCGTTAGGATTCCGGGCAATGTTCAAAGTCGCGAATGATCCACACGGCCTCCGCAGGCGTCTGTACCTTGCGCAAGGATACAAGGCGAGCGGGGTCATGAAGAGGGTTGTTGGTCAAGTTGAAGTAGATCTTTAGATGCACTGGCTTGTCCACACCCAAGAACATACAGACGAAGTCCACAGACTTAAGCCCCTATCATCCCCAAAGTCAATGGGCTCCGCGAGATGGATTAGGTTCATGCTCCAGACTAGAGGCTCTCCAATCCGTGCCCTCGTGAGGCAGTACAAAGCCGGGTGCGAGCACGACATTGAATCCGTTTTCTCGATGCTGGTAATTATGGCAAAGAAACAGCGTTCTTCGATGAAATTGCAAGGTGCGGGACAGGCCTTTGGGGCGTACCTGCGCACGACGCCGTCGATGAGGTCAAGCAGCCCCTGGAGTCCGTCATCCCCCTCGTCGAGGGAGCCGTCACGAAGACGCCTCTCTCTCACGACGTCGAGCCTGCGCTGAATTTCCTCGAACTCAGCAGACGTGGGTGAGGGGGCGACCACGACATGCGCGATGGGACAGTCCGTAAGCGGAACGATAGACACCACGAGGTCGGCAGCGGAGGGAGCAAGGAGACGTGCCTCGTGGGTGGGAATCACCGAAACGACCCGAAAGCTGAAACGCCCGCGCAGATTCTCGGCGAGCAGCTGGGAAGTACCCACACCGGCGTTGCATACGACGATGACGCGCAGGCGCCGGTCGCGATTCTTACGCCTTTCGAGGGCGGTACAAAAGTGCACGGCAAGGTAGTCAAGCTCAGCGTCGGTAAGAATGCGTCCGCAGACCCCCTCGACGAGGTCACGGTTTGCGCCGACGGCGCGCCTGACGCTAGGGTACTCGGCCATGACCTCCTGAACCTCAGTATTGTCGAGAACGAGGAGCTCGCGGGAGCGGGCCATGGACTCCAGATGGTTGCAGAGGAACTCAAAGAGCGCATAGTCGTGACCTAGGTCGATGTCCAGATGCTGGGACACCACGTCTATGAGACGCCTGCCGCACTCCTGTGTGCGCACCGCCTCAAGGGAGAAGTCGTCATACACATCAATGCCCTACGACAAGATCACGCCACCAAGGTAGTTGCGCTCCGAAAAGTTCAAGGTCACGGCGCAGCGCTGGGTGACAATTCGGGCGAGATCCGCCGCAAAGCCCTCGTCCTCGTCAGGCGTCTCGTCCCCTACAAGCTCCCGCCCCGTACGCACGCGATGCACGGCGATGAGCAGGTACGTGCTGATGGAACGGAACGCCGCGTCACTCAGGCTGATGCCGCGCAAGTTCGCCTACTCCGTCAGTGTTCGAGCAATAATGTCGGTGTCGGACTCAAGGCGGGGGTTATCCATGACACGGGCCAGCCCCGAGGGGACGAGGTCGGGCGAAAGGGCTGCCCTGAGCAACAGCGATCGCTTCTCGGCCTCCTCGCCAAGGACGAGAAGTCCCTTGCCCGGACGAGATTCGAGTTTCAGGTAGTTACGTGCAAGATCCTCCCTGAGGGCATCGACGTCATTGATGACCGTCACTCGGCTCGCACCAACGACCCGGGCGATGCGGGAGTGCGCCGTGTGGGTGGGCGCCTCGACAAGAACGAGGCATTTTAGGAGCCGATGCTCGATGATGGCACGCTCGAAAAGTTTGTGCCACCGCGCCATCAGGGCGGGGGTGAGAGTCTCGCCCGTCCCCGCCAGCTCGCGGATGATGTCGAGCTCCTCACCTGTTCACGGGCCTCCCGCAAGCACGTCAGCTGGGCGGGCAGCCCCTAGCTCACAAGCGAGCCGGCAAGATAGGTCTCAAGGACCGTGAGGTCGTCGGCAAGCACGTTGAGGTCGGCGGTCCTGCCCGGCAGAAGCTGCCCGCAGACGTCATCGATGCCGCAGGACCGGGCGGGAATCTCGGACCCCATGCGAATGGCCTGCTCGGCGGTTGCCGCCCCCCAGGCAAGGAGGTTCATTGCCCCGTCGGCCACGCACGAGGTGGAGCCGGCGATGTTGCCCACGCCGCCATCCTCGTTGACGAGGCGCGCGATGCCATCCTGCATGCGTATGGGCAGATCACCTAGGACATAGTCGCCCTCGGGCATGCCACCGCAGCTCAGGCAGTCTGACACGATGACCACGTGCTGCCAGCCCTTGGCCGCCACGAGCGCCCGCGCTGCCCCGGGAAGCACATGACGACCGTCGCAGATGAGCTCCGCGAACGTGTCGGAGGTGCTCATCGCGCAGCCCACAAGGCCCGGAGAGCGGTGACCCAGGGCGCTCATGGCGTTGAAGGTGTGGACGAACACCGAGGCTCCCGCAGCGACGGCCGCTTGGCCCTGCTCGTAGCTCGCGTCGGAGTGACCGAGTGCCACCACGACGCCCATCTCGTGCAAGGCCGCGCAGTACTCAGGCGTGCCCTGTCGCTCGGGTGCCAGCGCACTCTTGCAGACGAGGCCGCCGGCGGCATCCTGCCAGCCACAGAAGACGTCTACGTCGGGGTCGAGCATGTTGGCGGGGTTCTGTGCGCCCGCCTTCGCGGCCGCAAAGAAAGGGCCTTCCAGAAAGACGCCTTCTATATGGGCGCCGGGGACAGCGCCCTCCTCCTGAAGACGGCGGGCCTCCCGGACGCTGGCGCAGGCCTCGAGGATCTCCCCCACCGGCTGCGTGAGCGTCGTGGGAACCCAGCTCGTGGTGCCCTTGCGAGCCAAGCCGCCACTTGCGGCGAGAACGCCCTGCGCGTCGCGGTCCATCACGTCGTGGCCCTGGTAGCCATGAATGTGCGTGTCCACGTAGCCAGGCGCGACCCAACGCCCGGTGCGGTCGATGATGGGCAGACCGGCGGGGGGCTCAACGGACAGAGTTCCGAGGACGCCCTCGATCACGGGAAGATACCCAGAGGCGACGACGCCGCCCGGCAGGACGAGACGGTCCGACTTGATGCAGAACGAGCGCTCTTCCATGACGCGACTCCTCCTTTGCCGCAATGCGGCAGCTCAGGGTATGACGGGACGCATGCGCAGATCATGGCGCGGCTGGGCTCCCGGGCGCGGCGCACGGGAGTGATGCGTCGTGCCCGGGAGGACGTCGCGGTGGCAGTCGCCGCGAGGCCTACTGCGTCACACCCTCGTTCACGGCTGCGGCAATGACGGCAGGGTCGTCGAACGTCTTGACCGTGGAGCAGAACGCGTCATCCATGAGCAGCAGCGCCACGTTGGACAGGATCTTGAGATGTGTGGTTCCCGCCTCCGCCTCGGGGATGCACAGGGCGACGGCAACCCTGATGGGCTGCCTGTCCATGGACTCCCACGCGACGTCATGGGCAAACTTCACCACGAGCACGGCGGCCTTGACGATGGCGTCGCTCTTGGCGTGAGGAATGGCAAAGCCCGCCTGCATGCCCGTCGTCCCTTGCGCCTCGCGCGCCTTGAACGCCGCAAGGGTCGCCGCCGCGTCCGTCGCTATGCCCAGCTCGACCGCCTTAGCCGAGATGAATTCGAGCGCCTCGTCCACGGTCGTGGCGGGATTGTCCAAAAACACCTGGGAGGCAGCTACCACATCGCTCATATGCCCATCCTTCCTTGTCGCAACATATGCGCAGGCGTTCCCGCGCACACCAGTGGGTGACGGCGGGGCAGGGCGCTCGCCAAAGATCCGAGGCGTCACGCCTGGCGACATGCCACCCCGTCCGCCCAATTCACATCTGGGTATATTCCCCGTTCGCGCCCTCCTAGTCAGTCCGCCCAAGGACCTTCCCCATCACGCCGCTCGGCTCGCCTATGCTGTCAGCGGCGGCACGGGACAGGACGCCATGGGCGCACACGGAGGCGCGCCTGTTGGCGATGACGGCGGGGGCGAAACGAGGCAGAAAGGCACCATCATGCAGATATGCGAAGGAACGATGCCCTACGGAGGCTTTGCGACCCACTGGCGTCGCGTCGAGCCCGACCGTCCCCGCCCGGGAGCGGCGCCTCTCGTCCTCTTGCACGGGGGACCCGGCTCCACCCACACCTACTTCGAGCTGCTTGACCCGCTCGCCGACGCCTGCGGGCGCACGCTCGTGACGTACGACCAGCTGGGCTGCGGCGCATCGTGGGACGAGGCGATGCGAGAGCGCCCCGAGCTCTGGCAGGCGACGACCTGGCTGGACGAGCTCGAACGGCTGAGGGAGGAGCTCGGCCTCGAGCGCTGCCATCTGCTGGGGCAGTCGTGGGGCGGCATGCTCGCGATCATGTACCTCTGCGACCGCCGGCCGCGAGGCGTCCAGTCCGTGATCCTCTCGAGCACGCTCGCATCGGCCCGGCTTTGGAGCCAGGAGGGGCATCGACGCCTGCGCTACCTCTCGCGCGACGACCGCGAGGCCATCCTTGAGGCCGAGAGGACGCACACCTTCGACGGCCCGGCGTTCAGGCGGGCCGAGGCTCGCTACCTCCGCCTGTTCTGCGCGACGCCGACGGAGGAGCTGGGACCGGACGCGCCCGCGTGCCTGAGGAGGCCCAGGCGGACGGGGCGCGAGTCATACGTGCACGCCTGGGGCGACAACGAGCTCATGCCCGAAGGCACGCTGGCGGGCTACGACTACGCGGGACACCTGTCGGAGATACGCTGCCCGGCGCTCGTCATCAGCGGGACGCAGGATCTCTGCTCGCCCCTCGTGGCAAAGCAGCTTGCTGACGGCATCCCCGGCGCACGCTGGGAGCTGTTCGCCAACTGCCGGCACCTGTGCTATGCCGAGGACACGCCGCGCTACCTGAGCCTGCTCAAGGAATGGCTGAGCCCGCTGGGCTGACGAGGGACCAAGGCTGAGGCAGGGCCTGGGACCGGCGCCCCGAAGCCCCGCCTGAGACGCGCGCCTAGGCCGGGCCCGCTGGCCCTGAGTCCCGCCTGAGAGGCACGCCTAGACCAGGCCCGCCGCCCGCAGCGCCGCAAAGGCCGCGCCGTACATGCCCGCAGCGTTGCCCAGGCTGCAGGGCAGGATGCGCGCCGACGACGAGGTCGAGAGGCAATGGGCGCGAAAGCAAGCGGAGAGCTGGGCCGAGAAGAGGTCGAAGCCTCCCGCCACCCCACCCCCTATGAGATAGACGGCCGGGTCGATGATCGTCGAGATCTGCGCGAGCGCGCGTCCCAGGTACTCGCACATGGCGTCAACGGCGACGCGCGCACACTCGTCGCCGTCGCTCAGGGCCCGAAACACCGAGAGCGTGTCGGTGTCGTGCGCGACCGTGACGCCCGCGACCCCCCGGCGCTCGCACTCCCGGCGGTACAGCCACACGATGCCCTTGGCGGAGGCGTACTGCTCAAGGCAGCCATGACGACCGCAGCCGCAGACGCGCTCCTCCCCCTCGGGCACGACGGTGATGTGGCCGATCTCGCCTGCGGCCCCAAAGGCGCCCGGCACGAGCCTCCCGCCGATCACGACGCCGCCGCCCACCCCCGTGCCGAGGGTGACCATAACGAAGCTTCCGATGCCTGCGGCGGAGCCCTTCCAGAGCTCGCCCAGCGCGGCGGCGTTGGCGTCGTTCACGAAGGCGAGCTGCACGTTTGGGAAGGCCTCTCCAAGCGCCGCGGACAGGCCCTCCGGGTCAAGCTGGATATTGGGAAAGAAGCCCACATGCCCCTCGTCGTCCACGGGACCGGGCACGTCAAGGCCCATGGCCCGCACGTCGCCGTCCGTGCGGCCCGCCTCGGCGACGAGCCCCCTGAGACCCGAGACGATTCGTTGGTAGGCGTCCTGCGTCACGATCTCTCCGGTGGGGATCTCGACGGTCTTCAGGATGTCGCCGTCCAGGCTCATGACGCCGGCCTTGATGGACGTGCCGCCCACGTCGATGCCAATAGTGCAGCCGCTCTCGTCCGCCATCGTCGTCCCCTCTCGTCTGTGGCCCCGGATGCGCCGGCCCGTCCCCCGGCCGGCCCGATGGGCCCAAGTATGACCCAATGGCGCTCCGCAGGGCGCCAGGCGTCGACAGACGCGCACGCGCTCGCGCACTCAGGCTAGACTGGAGGCTGCACACAGCCGCCGCGCCGCCAGGCGCAGCTCATCGAAAGCGAGGTTGTCATGCACGAGAAGCTCGGGACGCACGATTCCGACGAGACGACGAGGCCCGGCGCCGAGGGCGACGCCGCCGCACGGACGGACGCGTCGGCGCCCGACGGGGGCGAGGCCACCCCCGACGAGAGGGAGCGGGTCGCCTGCGCCAGGAGGGAGCGCGACGAGAAGAACCTCTCTCTCGCGACCAACCCCAACGGCCTGCCCAAGACCCCCGGCAACGCCGCCCTCACCAACCCCAAGGCCGACATCGAGGCCCTCAACAACCTCGAGCGCCATCTGTATGCCCATCGCTACGCCCGCATCGGCATCGAGTGCTACGGCCCCTCCATCGACCCGTCAGCGGCGACGGCGGACCGCGGGGAGGCCCTGGCCATCCTCGAGGAGGAGGACCAGGCCCTGCTCTGCGCCCCCTCCACCGGCAAGCTGCTCGACCGCCTCTCGACGCTGGGCCACATCCTTTCCAAGACGCAGGAGGACCAGATCAGGATCATCCGTCGCGACCGCGAGCAGCTCATGGGCGTCCCCAGCTCACTGGCGTCGAGCTTCTCCCGTCTGACGACGGAGGCCGACGACGTGTGGCGTCGCGCCAAGGCGACGAGCGACTGGTACTACTATGAACCCTATCTCGACAGGCTGGTGAGCGCCGCCAAGAAGGTGGCCCTGGCACGTCGCCCCGACGCCGACCCCTACGACACCTGGCTCGACAGCTTTGAGCACGGCACCGACCGAGCCTTCTACGACGGCCTGTTTGACCAGATTCGCTCCTGCGTCGTGCCCTTGCTCGCAGACATCCAGAGGACGGGCCGCCAGCCCTCGCGTGCGATCGTCGAGGGCAAGTTTGACGAGCGGAGGCAATGGGACCTGGCGCGCGACCTCATGAGGCTGGAGGGGCTGCCTCAGAACCGCATACTGCTCGTGGGCACCGAGCACCCCTACTCTGACGCGCTGACCACCAACTACGGCATCATCGCCTGCCACATCTTCGAGGACGACGTCTGCTCCAACGTCTACACGATGCTGCACGAGGGGGGCCACGCCCTCTATGAGCTGGGCGTCGATCCCAGCCTCAACTACACCTCGCTCAAGGGCGGCACCTCGTCGGGCATGCACGAGGCGCAGTCGCGCTTCTTCGAGAACTACGTCGGCCGGTCGCGCGCCTTTGCCGGCCCGTTGCTCAGGGTCATGGCGAGCCACTTCAAGGGACAGCTGGGTCGCGTGACGCCCAACCAGCTCTACCTCGCCACCAATCGCGTCGAGGGGTCACCCGTGCGCACCGAGGCCGACGAGCTCACCTACCCGCTGCACATCCTCATCCGCTACGAGATCGAGCAGCTGCTTTTCGCGGGAGAGTGCGCGGCGCGCGACGTCCCCCGCGTCTGGAACGCCAAGTACAAGGAATACCTTGGCGTTGACGTGCACGACGACGCCCATGGCGCCCTGCAGGACACGCACTGGGCCGACGGACTCTTTGGCTACTTTCCCACCTACGCCTACGGCGGCGCCATCGGCGCGCAGCTTCGGGCGCGCATGATCGAGGAGGGCATGGACTGGGAGGGCGTCCTTGCGAGCGGCTCGCTTGATCCCGTCCACGACTGGCTGCGCGAGCGCATCTGGCGTCACGGGCGCTCCAAGGACGCCGCCGAGCTCATCGAGGACGCCTGCGGCGCGCCCTTCTCCTGCGAGCCGTACGTCCAATACCTGACGGAGAAGTTCTCCGCCATCTACGGGCTGTAGGCAAGGCGCATGAGAGCCGTCGTGCAGCGGGTCGAGAGCGCGTCCGTCGAGGTTAGGGGCCGTCTCGTCGGCTCCTGCGGACGGGGCTACCTCATCCTGCTGGGCGTGGGTGCGCGCGACGACGAGGGGGCGGCGCGCCTGCTGTGGGACAAGGTGCGGCACCTGAGAATCTTTGACGACGAGGACGGCAAGGCGAACCGCTCCCTGCTTGACGTGGGCGGAGACCTGCTCGTGGTCAGCCAGTTCACGCTCTATGCGGACTGCCGCCGCGGGAGGCGGCCCAGCTTCACGGGGGCTGCCGAGCCCAGGGTCGCGCGCACGCTCTACGAGCTTTTCTGCGAGCTTGCCCGCAGGGACGTCGAGCATGTGGGGCACGGCGTCTTTGGGGCGGACATGCGCGTGTCGCTCGTCAACGACGGCCCCTTCACCGTTTGTCTCGACACCGACGAGCTCGCGCCTGGGCTGCGGCGCACGAGAACCTGAGCGCAGGCGCGGCACGGGGACATGCTTGTGGACGTCACAATGAGCTCGTTATAGTGATGACCGTCATCATTCGTGTCATCGTCCGCTCGTCTGCGCTCGCACGACTCAAGACCTAAGGGAGTGGGAAGGCCATCATGAAGAAGTTCATCTCGGAGTTCAAAGATTTCATCATGCGCGGCAACGTCATGGACATGGCCGTCGGCGTCATCATCGGCGGCGCGTTCACGGCCATCGTGACCTCGCTGACCAAGGACGTGATCCAGCCCGTCATCGCCATCGTCTCCGGCGGCGGCACCGAGGTCTCGGGCCTGGACGTCACCGTGGGCGCCAACACCATCTCGTTTTCGAGCTTCATCTCGGCGATCATCAACTTCCTCATCATCGCCTTCGTGGTGTTCCTCATGATCAAGGGCCTTGCCAAGCTCCAGGACGCCGGCAGGAGGATGCGCCACGCGGATGACGGCGCCCAGGAGGTCCCGGCCGCCCCCGTGTGCCCCCACTGCCTCGAGGAGGTCAAGGAGGGCGCCACGCGCTGCCCCCACTGCGCGGGCGAGATTCCGGGCGGCGCCCACGCGGCCTAGCCGCACGCCATCCCGTCAGGTGCCCGTCGCGCCGCTAGGCGCAAGCCGCACGCCCCCCGCGAGGCACGATGGCCGCCGCCCCGCGAGGCACGCGTCGCGTCGCTAGGCGCTATGGCCGTCGCCCCCCTTAGGCTGGGGTAAAAAGCGCTCGCAGATGTTCTTGGTACGCAGGAACTCCTTGCCAAAGGGGTCGATGACCGGCACGAGAAGACGAGGGTCTTCCACAAAGTAGCAGTCGGGCGACGTGCGCACGTGCGGGTCGGCAAGTGTGTAGCCGCGCGAACAGATGCCCTGATACATGCCGTTCATCTCGTTGACGACAAACTGCGCGAAGACGCAATCCGCGCAGCGCAGACCCGCCCGAGAGTCACTCATGACAACCAGGTCCTTCCTGCAAAAGGCGAGCCGGGCCGACCACGTTGCCCAGCTCATTGACTATCATGATGCCCATATGATGGCGCATGTCAATTTATCGACCGACAGGGTAGCACATTGGTACGCATCGCTCGCCTTCCTGGGCTGGGGCCTCAAATCTTCACGCGAATTCGACGGTTGCTGCCTTTCAAGACCGTCGAGCGGGTGCCCGACTCTCTCTTTGGCGAGCTGCGCGTCTGCAACACGTGCGACGCCGGCGGACGCCCCGTCCGCCTGCTGCTGGTGGACGGGAGCTGGCAGAGCGCGACCTACGTGGGAGACCCCTGGCCGGAGCTGGTGTTTTCCTATCACAAGACCTTTTGTATGGCATTTGCGCAGGAGCTTCCCGCGCAGATTCGCTGTCTCATGCTAGGCGGCGGGGGCTACGGCTTTCCCTCATACCTGCTCTGCCGCCGCAGCGACGTCTGGCTTGACGTCGTCGAGGCCGACCCCGTCGTCATCGACCTCGCGCGACGCCACTTTGGCCTCGACCGCGTGGAGCGAATGCTCGCGCGCGAGGCGGGCCCCTCTCGCCTGCGCAGCCTCATCTGTGACGCCCGCGACTTCCTTGAGCTGGGCGCCCCCGACGACCCGCAGGTTCGCTATGACCTCATCTTTAACGACTGCTTCGCGCGAGATTCGACGCCCGCCTCGCTCCTGACGAGGGAGGCGGCCCTCCTGCTGCGCGCCCGCCTGCGACCGGGAGGCGCCTACCTGGCAAACGTGGTCAGCGCCCTGGAGGGGCCGCGGTCCCAGCTGGTGCGCGACGTACGGTGCACGCTGCTGACCGCGTTTGAGCGGGTGTGGGTCATCCCGTGCGAGGCAGGCGACCGGCGGCGGGAGGACAACCTGGTGGTCGTGGCGAGCGACGCGCCCCTCCTGCTGGGCGAGACCTACGACCTGGACGGGCCGGGCAGCTTTCGGGCGCCGGAGGGCCGCGTTCTTTTCGATCTAAACGCGGCGGCGGGGACGTCATCCCTTTTTGACCACGCGGCGCCCCCGCCCGAGGCGGACATGGCCGACGGCGCCGCCATTCTCAGAAGGGAGCACCCATGAGCACGGAACTGCCAGGCGACCCCTCGCCCCTGGACAGGCTGAGAGGCTACGCTCGCCGCGTCCACGAGGACGAGGTTGCGCTCCTGTGCGAGCTCGCCCGGATTCCCGCGCCGACGGGCCACGAGGAGAGACGAGCCGCCTTCGTGGCCGACTGGCTGCGGGCGGTCGGCGCGCCTCGCGTGCACGTTGACGAGCGCAACAACGTGCTGTGCCTCTTGTCGTCCCCCCACGGCGACGAGGCGGGGACCACGGCCGCCCAAAGGCCGCTGCGCATCTTTGCCGCCCATACGGACGTGGTCTTTGATGACGTCGAGGCCCTGCCCCTCAGGCGCCAGGGCGCGCACCTCTGCGCACCGGGCGTCGGCGACGACAGCGCCAACCTCGTCGGGCTGCTCTGCGCCTGTCGCTACCTGCTTGAGCACCCCGAGGACCTCGCCCGCGCGACGCGGGACCATGACCTTCTCGTGGTGGCCGACGCCGGCGAGGAGGGGCTGGGCAACCTTGCCGGCACCACCTGGCTGTTCGACACGCTCGCACGGAAGGGGCGCAGCGTAACGAGCTTCGTCTCGTTTGACCTGTACCTGCCCCAATGCGTCTGCCGGGCGGTGGGCTCACACCGTTGGCGCCTGGCCGTTGACTGCCAGGGCGGCCACTCCTATCACGACGCCGGGCGCGTCAATGCCATCGAGGTCCTCTGTCGGGCCATCGGGCTGTTCTACGGCATCCAGCCGCCCTCTGACAAGGACTCCGGCGCCGTCACCACCAGGAACGTGGGGCGCATCGAGGGCGGTGGCGCCGTCAACGCCATCGCGGCTCATGCAGAGGCGCTCGTGGAGTACCGCAGCGAGTCCGAGGCGAACCTTGCCAGGATGCGCGCCGCCTTCGAGGGCATGGTCGGCCGCCTGCGCGACGAGCTGGGGGCGCAGGCGCACGTCACCGCCACGCTCATGGGCAGGCGGCCGGGCAACGGACCAGTGGAGGCAGGCGAGCTGGAGCGCCTGACCGCACGCTCCGCAGCGCTCATCCGCGCCGTCACGGGCGAGGAGCCCGACCTTTCGCCCGCATCCACGGACGCCAACGTTCCCCTCTCGCGCGGCATCCCCGCCAACACCGTCGGCACCGTACGTGGGGCGCTGCTGCACACGCGCGACGAATGGGTTGACGCCGCCAGCCTGGAGGACGGCCTCGTGCTCATCCTGGGGCTCATGCTCGGTCTCTAGCCTCCGACCGCAGCCCTGTTCGTGCGGGACGTTCGGGACGTTCGAGGCGCTCGCCGCCCGCTCGTCACGCTCGCTGCCCACGCGCTACGCCCGCCGCCCACGCACTACGCTCGCCGCCCACACACTACGCTCACGAGCCCCCTGTTGCCTCCTCGGCGTTTATCGCTAAAATGTTTGAGCGCCTCTGTGTGGCCACACACTTCCCGGTCCCGATGAGAGCGCTCGCATCTATAGGCAGACGAGAGGACCCGCGTGGCCAAAGACCCAGCTGACAGCGAAGAGAGACCCCGGCCGCGCCATCTGTCTTCACCCGTGCCGTCCTTCGACCTGACGAGCGCACGCACCACTGACGCGCCCCTGTCTGACGAGGCATCCGAGCGCGGCGCCGATGCATCTTTTCCCTCGGACGCCACGCTGCCTGACGTCTCGCATGAGCAGTCAGCGCCCGCCGGCGCAGCAGCGTCTTCCACGTCGTCTCCGAGCGCCTATGACGCCTGCGCGCTGGATGGCGAGCATCTTTCCTACGACGCCTGCGACCTCGATGACGGCAGCCAAATGCGCGCCGCGCAGACGCCCGCGACCGAGGACGTCACGGGAGAGGTGGGCGCTTTCAAGGCGGCTGACATCCAGGTGCCCGTCGTTCCCTCTTTGGGCGGCGTGGCGGGTCATCTGGACGCCATGGCATCTCCCCTCTCACGGATTCCGCCCTGGCTCCTCATCATCTGCGTCGCCGCAGTTCTTGCCACCATCGCCTCGACGACGATTCTCACCAGCTGCTTTGGCCTGTTCGCGGGCACACGGCTCGTCAATGTCGTCGGCGAGGGCGCCGACGAAGCCCGGGCGGACCTTGAGGCTCGCGGCTACAAGGTCAACATCGAGGAGCAGCAGACCCAGGCCCAGGAGGACGAGGGCAGGGTCATCGCCACCACACCCGCCGCCGACTCGCATGTCCCCGTCGGCGCCACCGTCACGCTCAAGGTGGGCAGGGGGGCCAACCAGACTCAGGCGGTTCCCGACCTCAGGGGCATGACCCTGGATGACGCCCTTGCCCAGATCGCGGGGACGACCTGGTTCGTGAAGGACGACGTGACCTACGCCCAGTCCGACAGCGTCGAGCAGGGCAGGGTCATCGCCCAAGGCCCCGCCGCAGGCACCCAGAAGACCAAGGGCACCAAGGTTGACCTGGTGGTGTCCGAGGGCAGGATCGCCACGGGCGACGCGAACGGCGCGGCCGTCACGGTTCCCGACGTCATAGGCATGCCCCTGGCCGATGCCACGACCCTCCTTGAAGGCATGGGCCTGTCCGTCGTGAACGGCCCGGAGCTGTATGACGCCGTGGGGGCGGCGGGGACCGTGCAGGAGGTCAACCCCGGCGTGGGCTCGCCCGTCGCGCAGGACGCGACGGTCACCATCAGGGCCGTCGCAACCCGCTAGCCGCAACCTGCTAGCCGCGTCGTGCCGCACCTATAAGTTTGAGGGCCGCAGCGTGCCGCACCTATAGGTTTGAGGGCAGCGTCGCCACACACCTATAGGTTTGAGAGGCCGGAGGCGCATACCT
>NZ_KV806951.1:258718-355263 GCF_001811895.1 Olsenella sp. HMSC062G07 | reverse complement strand
TGAGAGGCCGGAGGCGCATACCTATAGGTTTGAGGGCTACGACCCGCCGCACCTATAGGTTTGAGATGCCGAAGGAGACGGACCAATAGGCTTGAGGAATCGTCACGGCGTTTGCCCAGGTGGGAATTCCACTTTTTTCTCAAGCTTATAGCTCTGTATGGGAGAGGCCCTCAAACCTATAGGAACCGGTAGGAACCGGCGCGCGGCGCCCGCTAACCTATGGGGATGCCCCCAGCGCCAGGCCGGAGACCCCCGCCGCAGGCCCGGGCGGCTCGCGACGCGCGGGGAGGCCTCCCCATCCGTCGCTGCCGGGCACAGGCGACGCCCCGGCAGGTGGCGGCTAACGACCCATGCGTCCGCCGCCGTCCTCCTGGCCGTACATTCGCTGCAGAAGGTTATAGAGGTCCTCCGGGGAGATGTCCTGGTCCTGCGTGGTGGATGAGGAGTCGCTGTCAGGTCCCAGGCCGGAGGCATCGGCGCGCTCCCGCTGGAGCGCCTCGTCAGAGCCCAGGGTCACGTTGACCGTCTGCTCCCTGTCACCGCGCATGAACGTCACCGCTATGGTGTCCCCGATGTCGTGGGAGCGCACCGCCAGGATCATGCCGTCCGCGCTCGTGATGGCGTCACCGTTGACGGCGGTGATGATGTCACCCTTCTGGATGCCGGCGGACGCGGCGGGACCACCGTCCGTGACGCCGGCGACGTAGGCGCCCTGTTGCACCGCAAAGTGATTGGCCGTTGCGTTCTGTGCGTTGACGGTTTGCATGGAGAGGCCCACGTAGGCATGGGTGACCGTCTCGCCCGCGATGATCTTTTTGGCGAGGTTGACGGCGTAGTTGCCGGGAATGGCGAAGCCGATGCCGGCAAACGACTGGGTGTCTGAGGAGAAGAGCGTGCAGATGCCCACCAGCCTTCCCTTGCCGTCAACGAGGGCGCCTCCCGAGTTGCCGGGGTTGATGGCCGCATCGACCTGAATCAGATTGGTGTAGATCGTCTCGCCCGCGCGCGACGAAAGCAGGGTGTTGCGCGACAGCGAGCTCACGATGCCCGCGGAGACGGACTGGTCCAGGCCAAAGGGGCTGCCGATGGTCATGACCCATTCCCCTACCGTCAGCGCGTCGGAGTTGCCGACCTCGATGGGAGTGACCTTCTCGCCGTCGAGGTTCACGTGAACGACGGCGATGTCGCTCGAGGGGTCCGTCCCCACCACCGTCGCGTCGTAGCTCTTGTTGTTGACGGTCACCGTGATGGACGTGGCGCCGGAGATCACGTGATAGTTGGTGATGATGTTGCCGTCGGCATCCAGGATGACGCCCGAGCCCAGACTCGTGCCCTTGGCCGTCGTGACGTTGAGCGACACGACGGACGAGAGGTCCTTGGCGGCGACGGCCTGGGCCGTGGTGGCGTCTGCGTCGCTGGCGGTGATGTTGACGGTCTGCCCCGCCCCGCTCTGGGTCGTCTTGATGATCTGGGTCCCGCCGATGACGCCGGTGGCCTTGAGCGCCAGCACCAGAAGGCCGGCCCCGAGGGCACCCGCAACAAGCGAGACGAGCGCGGACCTGACGGGCCGCGCATGGGTCTGCGTCGCCTGCACGCTCGCGTCCTGGGCAACGTCCGCGCCGTTCACGCGGCCCGTCGACGAACCTGGCTCTCCCCGCCCCTCGAGACCGTTTTCCGTCATTGGCGTTCTCCTCGTCTTAGGGGTGCGCGGCACCCTCGTCGATTATGTACACAGGGACTGTACCCCTAAGGCGCTCGCGTTCAGACGCGCGCGGAGGATTCACACCCAAGCGACAGCACGGGGCTTGTCGCGCGTACTGTCGCGCGTCCTGCCGCGCGTTGCGTACCCTGCGCGGCGGCACGGACGCTCACCGACGGGCCCGCGCCTCGTCGCAGGCAGGCCACAGACTAGACCTTGAAGAGGTAGCCCACCCCACGGACGGTGACGATGTGGGTCGCGATGAGGGGGCCCACCTTTGAGCGCACGCGCCTGATGTGCACGTCCACGGTGCGCGTGCCGCCGCAGTACTCAAAGCCCCAGACCCGGTGCAACAGCGTCTCGCGGGAATACGCCCGCGAGGGATGCGTGGCCAGAAACGAGAGGAGCGAGTACTCCATGAGCGTGAGGTCCACGGGCTCGTCGTCAATGCACACCTGGTAAGTGGCGAGGTTGATGGTCATGTTGTCCACGGATACGATGTCGGAGGGCGAGCTTTGGTCTCCCGGCCTCAGAAGAAGGGCGCAGCGTACCGCCAGCTCGGCCTGCCCCGCGCCGGCCAGGATGAAGTCGCTCCTCCCCTGGGCGGGAAGATGCAGGCTGGACAGGCGTCCCTCGTCCTGGATCACGAGCATGGGAATGTGACCGTTGTCCGCGGCGTAGTCGTCCACGGCGCTGAGGGTGTCTGCGCCTATGCCCTCGGCGTCAAGAATCACCAGGTCAATCTCACGTCCCGAGTTGACGGCCTGCGAGAGCGTCTCCGGCGTCGCATGAAGGATCGAAACGTCCAGGGGGTTGCGCAGCCCACGCATCCGCTCGACGTAGCGCGCGGTCTTTGCCAGAAGCAAGACGTTCTTGTGGTGCATACTCGCCCCCGTTCCCGCTCGCCTTCCACGACAGGACAGCCGCCGAGCAAATCTCTTAGAGACTAGCATATCTTGGCGGCCGCGCACCCTCAGAGCCACGCGCAATTACGCCCGCCAGCGTCCGCGCGGGATGCGGGACGCCGGCGGGCCTGTATGGTGCGACGGGGCCTTGTCATGCCGCGCGCTAGCCGATGCTGCCAAGAAACTCCTTGGTGCGCGCCTCCTTGGGGTGGTCGAACACGTCATTGGGAAGCCCCTGCTCTACCACGACGCCGCCCTCCATGAACACCACGCGGTCGGCCACCTCTCGAGCGAAGCCCATCTCGTGGGTGACGACGATCATGGCCATGTCGCCGTTGAGCGCAAGGTCGCGCATGACGGCAAGGACGTCACGGACGAGCTCGGGGTCCAAAGCCGAGGTGGGCTCGTCAAAGAGCAGCACCTTGGGATGCATGGCGACCGCGCGGGCGATGGCCACGCGCTGCTGCTGGCCGCCGGACAGCTGCGGCGGCTTGAACTCGGCGCGGTCCGCCAGACCCACCGCCGCGAGCTGGCGCATGGCCTCCGCCTCGGCCTCGGCGCGCGACTTCTTGAGGACCTTCATCTGC
This sequence comes from Olsenella sp. HMSC062G07, assembly GCF_001811895.1. Lineage (NCBI taxonomy): Bacteria > Bacillati > Actinomycetota > Coriobacteriia > Coriobacteriales > Atopobiaceae > Olsenella > Olsenella sp. HMSC062G07. The sequence continues at coordinate 352,072 of NZ_KV806951.1, read as the reverse complement.
CCGATGACGACGTTTTCCTTGGCGCTCAGGTGCGGAAAGAGGTTGAACTGCTGAAACACCATGCCCAGGTCACGACGGAGCAGCGACAGGCTCGCCCCGCTGGCGCCCGTGATCTCCTGGTCACGAATGAGGACATGCCCCTGCGTGGGCGTCTCCAGGAGGTTGATGCAGCGCAGCATGGTTGACTTGCCCGATCCCGACGGCCCCAGCACCACGACGATCTCGCCGTTCCACACGTTGAGGTTGACGTCGCGCAGCACCGGCGTGTCCGTGAAGGTCTTGCCCAGATGCTCGATGCGCACCACGGGATGCTCCCCCTCCACGAAGTGATGGCGCGAGAGGGGCAGGTCGTGCGCAAAGGCGAGACGGGCGGCCTTCTCGGCGTCCATGGCGGGCGGGACGTCCGCGGCGCAGGGGCGATTCTTACTGTGCATCGTTGACACCTCCGTCATCGTGCGTGTGTGGCGTGAGGGGCGAGAGGGGCGCATCGGCCGCCCTTGCGTCCCCGGCAGGGGCGGACGGGCCCGTGCCACCCTGGCCGTCAGACGCCAGGGGGCGCGCTTCCAGCCCGTGCTCCGCGTCGGACAGGCGCCTCTCCACGACGCCGACGACCCTGATAAGAGGCAGGGTGACGATGAGGTAGAAGACGGCTGCGGCGATGTAGGGCGTGATGTTGCCCGTCGTAGTCGTGAGGTTCTTGGAGAACATCATGAGCTCCATGACGCCCACGGACGAGAGCAGCGAGGTGTCCTTGTACGAAGTGATGAAGTCGCTCGTCACCGTGGGTATCACGCGCCGGACGGTCTGCGGCAGGATGATCCAGAGCATGGTCTGCAGGCGGCTCATGCCTAGCGAGGCGGCGGCCTCGTACTGACCCGTCGGGATGGACTGGATGCCGGCGCGGTAGATCTCGGCCTGGTAGGCCGACGAGTTGAGCGCCATCACGATGATACCCAGGACCGTGTTGTCAATGTTGACGCCCAACATGGGCAGGCCAAAGAACGCGACGTAGATCTGCAAGAACAGCGGGGTCCCCCGCAGGACGTTGATGTACACCGAGGCCAGCGCCCTGAGGGGCCGATGGCGCGAGATCTTCAGCAGCGCGAACAGGAGGCCCAGCACGATGGCGAAGGGATAGGCCGCCGTCACGATGAGAAGGCAGAGGAGCCAGCCCGGCAGCAGCGCGGCAAAGGAGGTCGCCAGGAGCTGGGGCTTGAAGAACATGTTGAGGAAGGGCACGGAGTTCCAGGCGGCGACCCAGGGTTGGCCGTCAAGCCAGTTGACGGCGAACTGCAGGGGCGTCAGGCCGATGGTGGCGATGGGGCTGGAGTCCTCGAGCGTCCCCGTCGCGCCCTCCCCCGTCACGTAGCTGCCCGAGACGACGCTGTCACCGCCCGCGGGCGCAAAGCGCATGTCCGTGACCTCGAGCCTGAGCAGCGACCCGTTGGCCACCGGCTCGCCAAAGCTCACGTTCAGCACGTTGCCCTCCGGGGTGGCGGTGCCGCTCACGCTCTGGCGAGAGAGGCCGTCAAGCACCGTGATGCGCGTGCTGGAGCCGTCAAAGCTCGCGCCCGCGGGCAACGTCAGCCTGACGGAGCTGACCCCGCTGTCAACATAGACCGTTCCCTCCCAGGTAAGGCGGGTGTTCTGTCCCCCGATGACGCCGTCGCCGCCCGACTCGTTGGGACGGGCCGTGGCCTTTGACACCGCCACCGTGCCCGTGCCGGAGGAGTCTACGGAGGCCTCGCCCGCAGTGGAGGCCGTAGCGATGGAGGAGCTGTCGGAGCTGCCGAACCACTTCGCCTTGAGCGCGTCCATCGTGCCGTCCTCCTGGCACTGCTCCAGCGCCTCGTTGAGAGCGGCCGTGAGGCCGGGGTTGGACTTGGAGACGACGATGCCGTACTGCTCGCCGGTGGGAACCTGAAGGGCCACCCTGAGCGCGGTGTAGGAGTTCTTGACCTCGTACTCCATGACCGGCAGGTCGGCGACGGCCGCCGTGTAGAGGCCGCTCTGGACGCCCGTCAACGCCGCGATGGGGTCGTCGAGCGAGACAATCGTGGCGTCGGGCAGGTTCTCCTGCGCCCAGGCCTCACCCGTCGAGCCCGCCTGGACGGCCAGCGTCGCTTCGGGAGCGTCAAGGGCGCCCCGATAGTCCGCGGCGACCGCATCGGCCACGTCCGCCGAGGTCACGACCCCCTGGTTGGAGTCGATGTAGGCGTCCGTGAAGTCGATCTCCTGGAGGCGCTCGTCGGTGATCGTGAAGTTGGAGGCTCCCACGTCCGCCCTGCCGCCCTGCTTGATCATGGGAATGATCGAGTCGAACTTCTGGGGCGGGAGATACTCGCACGTCAGGCCCATCTTCTGCGCGACGGCCTGCATGAGATCGACCTCAAAGCCGACGGGGACGGCGCTGCCCGTGTCAAAGTAGTCGAAAGGCGGGTTGGCGAGGTCCGAGACGACCGTCAGCTTGCCGGGGTTGACCAGCACATACCCCTCTGACGGACCGGATGCCCCCGAGACGGAGCCGCCAGGCGACGAAAGGCTCGAGCAGCCCACGAGCGTGCCCAGCAGGGTCACGCAGGCGAGCAGGATGCCCAAGGCCCTCGGCCCCGGACCTCCCTCCCTGGACGAAGCGTTCGCACCCATATGAATGACCTCCAAACATACCACGTGAGGGGGGCCACGGCGTGACCACCCCTCCCATCAGAACTTGGACCATCCTAGCAGGCCACGTTCGGCGATATGCTGGTGTTACTCAAATTTTTGTACGAAGGATTTCGTATGTTAACAAACTACCTGTTATATCGGGTATGTGATATCACTTAATGTATAATTACGGAACGATTACACACCAGCATAGTAGGTGCGCCGCTCCCAGTCCGTGACCACCGAGCAGTACTCGTCCCACTCGCGCCACTTCTGCTCAACCATGAAGTCGCAGATGTGGTCGCCGAGGGCCTCGCGCATGAGATCGCTACGGTCAAAGTTCTTGATGGCCTCCCCCAGGGTGCGCGGCAGGTGCTTGATGCCGCGGGCGGAAAGCTCGCGGTCGCCCAGGTCCTCAAGGCCCGAGAAGGACTCCTCGGGGAGCGTCAGCCGCTCCTCTATGCCCCTGAGGCCTGCGGCGAGCGAGGCGGCGATCGCGAGGTAGGGATTGGCCGCCGGGTCGGGGTTCCTCAGCTCCACGCGCGTCGACTGGTGCTTGCCCGGCTTATGCGTCGGAACGCGCACGAGCGCGGCGCGGTTCTTGCGTCCCCAGGTGGCATAGACCGGCACCTCTCCGTTGGCCACGAGACGCTTGTACGAGTTGACCGTCGGGTTGGTGACGAGCATGAACTCGGGCGCGTACTTGAGGAGTCCCGCCACGTAGCTGCGACCGAGCTCGGACAGGTGGGCGGGATGCTCCGTCTTGGGCCCCCAGAAGAGGTTGGTGCCGTCATGGTCAAAGATCGACTCGTAGAGATACATGCCCGACCCCGAGAACTCGGAGAAGGGCTTGGGCATGAACGAGGCCATGAGGCCGTTCTCATGGGCGACCTGACGGATGATGAGGCGCGCCGTCATGATGTTGTCCGCGCAGGTCACAGCCTCGGCATAGCGAAGCTCGATGGCGTTTTGCGACGGCGCGTTGCTGTGGTAGGAGTACGAGACGGGAATGGACATATGCTCCAGCGAGAGCGTGGTCTCGCGGCGCAGGTCGGTCGCCGAGTCGTTGGAGGTGAAGTCGAAGTAACCGGCCCGGTCCGCGGGGACGGGGTTGGCGTCGTCGGTGGGACGCAGGTAGAAGTAGTCAAGCTTGGGACCGACGCTCATGACGTAGCCACGCTCGTCCGCCCGGGCAAAGATACGTTGCAGCACAGAGCGGGGGTCGCCCCCGAAGGGCTCGCGACTGGGCGTGCGCACGTCGCAGAACATGCGGGCGACGCCGTACTTCTGCGGGCGCCAGGGCAGCACCTGGAAGGTCGTCGCGTCCGGGAAGGCGAGCATGTCGGACTCGTCGGCGGACACGAAGCCCTCGATGGAGGAGCCGTCAAACCCCACACCCTCCTCGAACGCCTCCTCGAGGTCCTCTGACGAGATGGAGAAGGACTTCAGGTTGCCGAGCACGTCAGTAAACCACAGGCGGATGAAGCGGACGTCGCGCTTCTCGACCGTCCTCAGGACGAAGTCGATGTTCCTGTCATCACTCATGGACCCTCCTCTGGTCGCGCCGCGCTCATCGGCCCTGCCTCAGCGCATAGCTTGGCAGAGACATATTACGCCTCTGTTTCGAGGGTCCGAGGGGTCGCCCAGCGGCACGTCACGCCTTGTGCGCCTTGCCGAGCGCCTTCTCCGCGTTGGCGACCATGTCCTTGGCCGCCGGGCAGCGCCCCTGGTGCGAGGCGTGCGCCGCGCATCCCTTGCCGCTGGCGCAGTCACAGCAGTCGGACGAGCCCCGAATGACCGCGCGGATGCTGAGTCCCAGGGCCACGGCGACCGCCGCGATCACCAACACGTCTGCAAGCATGCTCCCGCCTTTCCTTGTGTTAGCTATGGTTTACTATACGCGTCCTCCTCTGGCGCGGCGACGCGGGCGGCACATCTCATGTCAGGCACACAACCGGCGCAGGACGCGCCGCCCCGCGCGCGGAGCTTGCCCGCAGGCAGCAGGACGGCACCGCCCGTGCCGGGTAAGGGGCGCGGGTCGGTGCCGAACACGGCATCAAGGCCGGGAAAAGGATGGTCTAGCCCTGCGCGCGCAGGTTGTAGAACGCGCCCCTGCCGGCAAAGGCACCGGCGTCGAGCAGCGCGTCCTCGATACGCAGGAGCTGGTTGTACTTGGCGACACGGTCTGAGCGCGCCGGGGCGCCGCACTTGATCTGACCTGCGTTGGTGGCGACGGCCAGGTCGGCAATCGTGGTGTCCTCGGTCTCGCCGGAGCGGTGGCTCACGACGCAGGCGTAGCCGGCGCGCTGCGCGGTCTGCATGGCCTCCAGGGTCTCGGTCAGGGTGCCGATCTGGTTGACCTTGATCAGGATGGCGTTGGCGGCACCCAGCTCGATGCCCTTCCTCAGACGGGCGGTGTTGGTGACGAAGAGGTCATCGCCCACGAGCTGGACCTTTCTGCCCAGGCGCTCGGTGAGCCTGACCCAGCCGTCCCAGTCCTCCTCGGCAAGACCGTCCTCGATCGAGATGATCGGATACGTGTCGACGAGCTTCTCCCAATAGTCGACCATCTGGTCGCTGGTGAGCGAGCGGCCCTCGCCCTTGAGCACGTAGGTGCCCGTCTCCTTGTCGTACAGCTCCGAGGTGGCCGGGTCCATGGCGAACAGGAAGTCCCTGCCCGGCTCGAAGCCCGCCTCCCTGACGGCCCTCATGAGGTACTCGAGAGGCTCCTCGTTGGACGCGAGGTCGGGTGCGAACCCGCCCTCATCGCCAACGCCGGTGGAGAGGCCGGCATCCTTGAGCACGCCCTTGAGGGTGTGGTAGACCTGCGTGCACCAGCGAAGGGCCGTCTTGAAGTCGGGGGCGCCCACGGGCATGATCATGAACTCCTGGAAGTCCACGTTGTTGTCGGCGTGAACGCCGCCGTTGAGGATGTTCATCATGGGGGTGGGCAGGGTGTGAGCGTTGACGCCTCCCAGGTAGGCGTGGAGGGGCTGGCCGGCAAAGACCGCTGCGGCACGGGCGACGGCAAGCGAGCAGCCCAGAATGGCGTTGGCGCCGAGCCTGGCCTTGTTGGGCGTACCGTCCGCCGCGATGAGCGCCGCATCGACGGCGCGCTGGTCGGCCGCGTCAAGGCCCACGATGGCCTCGCGACACTCCCCGTTGACGTGGGCGACGGCACCGAGGACACCCTTGCCCAGGTAGCGGTCAGCGTCGTCGTCGCGCAGCTCGACGGCCTCGAACGCGCCGGTGGAGGCGCCGGAGGGCACGATAGCGCGGCCGACGGAGCCGTCGGCCAGGGCGACCTCCACCTCGACCGTGGGGTTGCCGCGGGAGTCCAGGACCTCGCGGCCGTAGACGTCAATGATTTCGCTCATGACAGGCTTCCTTCTCTCGGGCGGCGGTGCCGCCGACGAATGATGCGGGTCACGCGTCCGCACAGGCAAGAGACCCTGACGCCGCATGACCACCGTGCGTACGTTCCTGTGGGTAGTAATACCCATCATGCAACTAGGATTTACCCGGCAGGGGAAGTTTTCTCGCCCCGCACGAGACCGGCGCCCGGCATCATCGCGGCCGCCGCCGATCAAACGCGGCCTCTTTTGCACGCGCATATTGCTATCCTAAAGGGGCGACCTGTGAAGGCGCGAACCCACCCGCCCGCATACGCCCCAGGAGTGCCGATGACAACGCGCCACTGCCCAAGGTGTGGAGCGCCCCTCGTCGAGGGGCAGCGCTTCTGCGCGCAGTGCGGATACGACCTGCGCTCCTGGTGGGACTGCCCCGACGCCGGGACCACCGACGACGAGATGGACGATGACTACTCCGAGAGGGACCTCAGCATGGCGAGCTGGGGCAGGCACAGTCGACGGGGGCGCGGGCGCCCGCCGCAACAGGACGAGGCCTCGGACGAGTGCGGCAAGGGCGACGGCGGCCCTGGCGCCACGGAAGACGACCACGCGGACGCCGTGGCCCCGCCGCAGCCTCAACCGCCGACGGACGCCGTCCATGCCGCCCCGGCGGAGCCCGAGACGACGGATGCCGACAATGCGAATGCTGACGAGACGGATGCGGCTGAAACCGACCTCGACGAGACGCGATCACAGCCTCCCCAAGACGGGCGGCCATGCGAGCCTCCCGCCGAGGAACCTCCCGCCGTCAGGCCCTTCCTGCCCGTCTCCCGGCACGACCCCCGCCTGTACGTCGAGGACAGCGACGTGAGCCATCGGCGCCTTTTGGCCTGCGGCCTCGCCGCCCTGACGGTCGTCGTGCTGGCGCTCGTCATTGCCACCTGCGGATGGAGGATGACACGGCCGGACCCCCAGGCGGCCGCCGTCAACGAGGCAAGCTCCCGCCGGGACACCGGCGCCGACGAGGCCGGCTCAGAGGATGGCGCCACGCGCGCGGACCAAGGCGCCTCCTGGGCGGCTTTTCTCCATCAGACGTCCTGACCAGGGACGGAGCGCCACGCCCGCTCGAGCGCGTCAGGCCCCAGCGGCCTGAACGGCTCCCCTGCCTGCGCGGGATGCGCGACCAGCCACAGCTTCCGCCCCCGTGTCAGGTGATGCAGGCGCCATTCCAGCCTGCTCGCCCACGAGCGGTCCGGCGCCTCCCAGAGCGCGACGAGCGCCTCGACGCCGTGCGACCTCGTATAGGCCGCCGCCCTGGGACCCCCGAGACGATGCTCGCCCAGGCGCCGCACTATGTCCGTGGTGATACCGCTGTAGAGCGTGCCGTCACGGCAACGCAGCACGTAGACCAGGTAGCCCCGGCCCTCTCCCCGCGTCGCCGCGGCGAGGGTGGCGCCCTCTCGTGGGCTCATAGGGCGCGCGGGACGGCGCCGGGGGCGTCGTCTTCCCACCCGATGGGCGCCCCCAGTCGCATGAGGACGTCGCAGAGCCCCTCCATGCCCTCAAAGGGGCGCTGGCGCCCGAACCCCGAGGCGCCCCTGCCGCCGCCGATGACCTCGCACGACCAGCCCCAGCCGTCGAGCGTGCGCGTATCCTCCCGAGGGCCGCCGTGCCTCCAGGCGTCAAGGGCGAGCTTCGCCAGGGTGCTCGCGAGTGCCTCCCCCTCGGCCGCAGACAGCGTCCTGAGCCTGCGCGGCCGCCTGCGGCCGCCGCCAAACCAAAGGTCGAGGGCGGCGTCCTCCGTGCGCCCCACGTACAGGTCAAACGACCTGTCCAGGTCAAGCGCCCTGCTGACCCGCAGATGGAGGAGAGCCAGCGAGCGCGCGAGGGCTTCGAGGTCGGCGTCACGGGCGTGCTCCAGCTCGCCCACGTTGGCGAGCGGAAGCCGGAGGGAGAAGTCATCCGCACCAGGGTCAATGAGCTCGACCTCCACGCTGCCGTCCTCGCCCAGCCCCATGACGCTGCCATACCCGCCCGCGGCGGGAATATGCACCAGGGAGTCCACCTGCATCGGTCGCACGCACCTTCCAACGGGACGGCCTTCGTCTCTCGCCACCATGGTAGCCCAGAACCCAGGCGCATGGCGCCGTCCCGCCGCCGCGCCAGCTCACAATCGGGGGCGACGGGGCCTGCGCGTCTTGATCGCGCTCTCCATGATCACGTGAATGGCGCCGCGAACGTTGGCCGGCGTCCTGTCATAGAGCTCTATGAACTCCATGACCTTCTCGTCCAGCAGCGGCGACGCCGGAGCGACGGGCGAGCGTCCGTCGGCAACATCGCAGCCAAAGATGTCATTGGGCGTGCAGCCCAGGCTCCGGCACAGCGGGGGAACATACCTGCCCCGCACGTCATGGCGACCCGTCTCCCACGAGCTGTATGCCTTGCTCGAGACGCCAATCTCGGCAGAGACCTGCTCCTGGGTCTTGCCGGCACGGTCTCGCAGCCTCTTCAGACGCGCGCCGAGAACCTCGTCAGCCATCGCACCTCCCGTCCACACGCGAGGTCCCATTGTGAACAGTGGCGCGGTCCCTGTGTCTTGCCTCCGTAGGCTATGTCGCTAATTCGTCGTAGACTCTCCGTAAGGTAGAGTCTACGACGAAGGGCAGCCTCACATGGAGCATGGTGCGCACGAACGCCCCCTTCCCGAACCCCCTGCCGACGAGAGCTGGCGGGAGCCTCCCGCGACGGAGCTGTATCTTACGCTGGATTCGGGAAGGGCCATAACCTACGGGGAGCTCTGTGACGGCGTCGACGCAGCGTTCCTGCCTCACTGTGAGGATGACTACCAGCGCTTTCTTGACATCATGGGAGCCGTGAAGATAGGATAGCCGCATCCTGAGCACGAGAGAGGGCGCCCATGCGGCTCCAGCAGCTCCGTTACATTATCGCCATAGCAGAGAACGGCGCCATCAACGCGGTGGCGCACGGCATGTTTGTCTCGCAGTCGAGCCTGTCCGTAGCCGTGCGCGACCTTGAGCAGGAGCTGGGCATCAGGATCTTCGACCGCTCCTCGCGGGGCATCGCGCTCACCAGCGACGGCGCCGAGTTCCTCGGTTACGCGCGGCAGGTCGTCGAGCAGGCCGACCTGCTGATGAGCAGATACAGCCGCGGCGGCTCGCCGCAGCGCGCGCTGTCCGTCTCATCGCAGCACTACGCCTTCGCCGTCCAGGCCTTCATCGACTTCGTGTCCGCCCACGAGTCGCGCAGCTGCCAGTTCACGCTGCGCGAGACGCGCACGGCCAGCATCATCGACGACGTCCGCAGCTTCAGGAGCGACCTGGGGATCCTTTATCTGGCCACCTCGACCGAGCGGGCGCTGCGTCGCAGGCTGGATGAGTCAAACCTCGTCTTTACCTCACTGTTCAGGGCAAAGCCCCATGTCTTCGTTCGAGACGGGCATCCCCTGGCGGCGCGGGGCACCGTGCGCGTCAAGGACCTCGCCGAGTTTCCGCGCTACACCTTCGAGCAGGGGCCCGAGAGCTCGCTGTACTTCTCCGAGGAGCCGCTCTCGACGCTGCCCCATGACCGGCAGATCGTCGCCAGCGACCGCGCGACCATGACGAGCCTGCTCAAGGGCTACGACGGCTACCTCATCTCGACGGGCGTGCGCTCGGACGAGATGTACTCGGGCATCACCTCGGTGCCCCTGGAGACCGACGAGGTCATGAACGTGGGTTACGTGGTTCACGGCCAACGACGGCCGAGCGCGCTCGCCGAGGAGTACATCGCACGCCTGTCCGAGCGCATCGTGAGCTTTGAGGGCAGCTCGCCCATCGTTCCCTCGCGCCGGCTCCGGCGCGTCGAGGACACGAAGGACGGCCCTGACGCATGAGGCGAAGGCCCGCACGACGGACGACGACGCGAGGGGGACGCGCGTCGCATGGCGTACCATGGGAGGGCCATGACCGCAGCCTCACGGAAGGGGCAGCATGACGACGCACGCCCCCAGCACGCATGACGACGGCTCGGACGCCCCGACGGCACGGGATGAGGCGGGGCTCGGCCAGCTCATTCCCTGGCCGGACGACGAGCACTTCCCGAACATCCCCGCCGACGAGGCGCTTGATCTCTATCTGGGCTGGGTGGCGTCGCGGGGCGTCGAGCTCTGGGAGCACCAGGAGGAGGCCCTGCTTGATTTGGCAGCGGGCGACCATGTGATCTTGGGCACGCCGACCGGGTCGGGCAAGAGCCTCGTCGCGACGGGACTCTGCTTCATGGCGTGCTGCACCGACCGGCGCAGCTACTACACGGCACCCATAAAGGCGCTCGTGAGCGAGAAGTTCTTTGACATGGTGGGCCTATTGGGCCGCGACAACGTGGGCATGATCACGGGCGACGTCACGATCAACCCCACGGCGCCCATCGTCTGCTGCACGGCCGAGATCCTCGCCAACATCGCCTTGTCGAAGGGGGCGCAGGCGGACGTCGGCGCCGTCGCGATGGACGAGTTCCACTTCTTTGACGACCGCGAACGCGGCTGGGCCTGGCAGGTTCCCCTGCTGACGCTGCCCCAGGCGCAGTTCCTGCTCATGAGCGCCACGCTGGGCGACACGTCCGTCATCGCGACGAAGCTTGAGGAGCAGACGGGCGGTACCGTGGACGTCATCGTGGACGCCCCCAGGCCCGTGCCCCTCTCCTATCGCTTCGTCGACACCACCCTCGAGGCGACGGTGAAGGTCGCCCTGGACGCCGACGAGGCGCCTCTGTACGTCGTGCACTTTTCCCAGGACAGCGCCCTCAAGTCTGCCCAGGGCCTGGCGAGCTTCGGCGTGTCGACCAAGGGGCAGCGCGAGCAGGTAAAGAGGGCCGTCGCCGGCACGCGCTTTACCACCGGCTTCGGCAAGACGCTCAGGAGGCTCCTGCTCACGGGCGTGGGCGTGCACCATGCGGGCATGCTGCCGCGATATCGCCTGCTGGTCGAGCGGCTGGCGCAGCAGGGCCTGCTTCCCGTCATCTGCGGCACGGACACCCTGGGCGTGGGCATCAACGTGCCCATTCACACCGTCCTTCTGACCCAGCTCACCAAGTTTGACGGCAGGCGCATGCGCAGGCTCAACGCCCGGGAGTTCCATCAGGTGGCGGGACGGGCCGGCAGGGCGGGCTTTGACAGCGAGGGCGTCGTGATCGCACAGGCCACCGAGTACGACATCGAGAACGCCCGTGCCCTGGCAAAGGCTGGCGGGGACCCCAGGCGGGCGCGCAAGGTCAGGACGAAGAAGCCCCCCGAGGGCTTCGTGGGCTGGAACGACCAGACCTTCCAGAAGCTCATCCTGGCCGCGCCCGAGACGCTGCGGCCCCGCCTGAGGGTCACCCACGCGATGGTCCTGGCGGAGGTCTCGCAGGGCGGTGACGCCCGCGGGCGCATCCGATGCCTCATCGATGACTCCCTCCAGGACGCTGAGGAGAAGCTCCGCCTGCACGCCCGCGCCGACGAGGTGCTGGCGACGCTGCTTGACGCCGGCGTCATAGAGCCCGACGCGACGGGAGGCGAGGGATACGCCCTCACCGTCGACCTCCCCGACGACTTTGCGCTCGACCAGCCCCTCTCGCCCTTTTTGCTCGCGGCCTTGGAGCTGCTCGACCCCGAGGACGAACGCTATGCGCTCGACCTCATCAGCATGGTCGAGGCCACGCTCGAAGACCCCCCGCAGATCCTGAGGGCGCTGGAGCGCGAGGCGCGCGACCGTGCCATGGCGCAGATGAAGGCCGACGGCGTGGACTATGACGAGCGCGTCGAGCGCATCCAGGAGGTGAGTTACGACAAGCCGCTCGAGGACATGCTCCTTGAGGCCTACGGGCGCTACGTAAAGGAGGTTCCCTGGGCTGCGGACTACGCCCTCTCCTGCAAGTCGGTGCTGCGCGACATGGTCGAGACCGCCGCGGACTTCAAGGGCTACGTCCAGCGCCTGGGCATAGCCCGCAGCGAGGGGACGCTGCTGCGCTACCTCTCCGACGCCTACCGGGTGCTCTCCCGCACCGTGCCGACGGACAAGCTCGACGAGCGCCTGCTTGAAGTGGTCTCGTGGCTCGGCATGGTCGTACGCACGGTGGACTCGAGCCTCGTGGACGCCTGGGCCGGGACCGACGAGGCAACGTCCGACGCCGGCGCGGCGCCCCAGGCGGCCGACGCGGTGGTGCGCGACCGCCGCGGCCTGACCCTGCTCGTGCGCAACGCCCTCTTTGCCCGCGTCCTCCTCGTTGCCCGACGTGACGCCGCGGCGCTGGGGGAGCTTGACGCCGACTGGGGCTGGCGACGCGACCGCTGGCGCCAGGCGATCGACGGCCTCTACGAGGAGCACGAGTACATCCTGCTTGACGGCGACGCCCGAAGCCGAGACTTCCTGAGCATCGACGAGGGCGACGAGGCGACGTTGCGTGTGTGGCATGTGCGCCAGATGCTCAGCGACAGCGACGGCGACCGCGACTTTGGCATCGCCGCCGACGTGGACCTTGACGCCACCCAGGACGAGGGTGCCGTGGTCTTCTCCTCCTACAGGGTGGGCTTTGCCGAGGACATCCTCGCCGCGCCCTAGGGGCCCTCGCGCGATGAGAGGCTCGCGCAGGGCGAGGCGCGCGGCAGCTCGCAGCGGCCCGCCTGGTCGCGCGGCCTTCCTTGGGCTACGATAGCCACACCCGACGGGCGGCGCCTCGTCGTCTTCTGCGAAAGGACCAAAACGCATGGCACACAAGCTCCGCTACGAGACGGCCCGCTATGCGGCCTCCTACGGGACGCCCGAGCAGCTTCCGGCACCCACGACGCCCGAGGTCGTCTTCGTGGGGCGCTCAAACGTGGGCAAGTCGTCCCTTCTCAACAGGCTCATCGGCCGCGCCTCGCTCGCGCGCGTGTCGTCGCAGCCCGGCAAGACGGCCAACATCAACTTCTATGACGTGGACGGCGTCATGTTCGTGGACCTTCCCGGCTATGGCTTTGCCAAGGTGAGCCAAGCCGAGAAGAGGCGCTGGGCCAACCTCATAGCCGGTTACTTTGACCAGGAGCGCAGCTTCAACCTGGTGGTCGCGCTCGTGGACATCCGCCACGACGCCCAAAGGATCGACCTTGAGACCCTCGGCTTCCTCCGAGAGAGCGCCCTGCCCTTTGTGGTGGCCCTCACCAAGGCGGACAAGCTCAGTCGCACCAGGCAGGAGTCCCAGGCCCAGACGCTGGCAAGGCAGTTCGGCATCGAGCGCAGCCAGATGGTGCTCACCTCCGCCCAGGCGGGCACGGGCATCCCCGAGCTCAGGCGCCGCATCGAGGAGGCCTGTCTGTAAGAGCGCGACGATAGCGACGGGACATATATGAGGGAGGGCAACCCCATTGCTGCCCTCCCCTTGATCCTCTTTGAAACGTAAAGCCACTTAGAGCACTGTTTGGCCCTTTGGACTCAACTCCTTACAATCCATCACCTTCTATCGAAGTGCGATGACGTTGATAGGACATGGAGCACGCAACCAGCGCCTTAGCGGGTGGCGCTCTGGCCGTGCGTGCTGGTGTTTTGCCTGCCGTCCATCTCTTGTGAGAATAGTGCGGTGCTCGTACCGCTAGACAAGGCCTTAAAAACTATGGCCTAAGCAAAAGGGACGGGACTGATGACACCAGACACGCAAGCCGATGAATCCGAATCCTCGCTGTACATTGGCATCACCTCCCTGGTAGGCCGCGTTACGTTGCGGCTCCTGCTGGTACTCTCATACTACCCTCCGACGCCAGGCCGTACACCCATCCTCGCACGTCCTCCGCGAACGGTCAGTTTGAGCCGCAGGCGGAGACGATCCGCAGGTGGCGGCCACGATACGGCACGTACGCGGCAGACGAGGGGATGCGGGTCACGCGAGCGACAGGACGTCGCGCGCGACGGGTACACTATCATATCGTCGTTTCATCAGAGACACGCAGCGTGGGAGGCAGCATGCAGGACCTGTCGGCAGCATCGGGCGCGGACCTTGAGCTGGCGCGTGAGCAGGCGCACCTTTCTGACGTCTATGCCCAGCTCGTCGCCATACGAGACCGTCTCAATCGCGAGCTCGAGGTGAGCCATCGGCGCGCCGCGCAGGACCTCAGGGACATGTCCGAGGAGGTCAGGCGCGACTTCAGCGGCGACGACGAGACCATGGAGACCCTCGCCGCCATCGAGACCCTCAACGCCGTCATCGACGCCTACAACCAGGCCCATGACTTTGACGTCGAGCGCCTGACCAAGGTCCTGCTGCTGCTGGGTCAGCCCTATTTCGCCAAGGTGTCGCTGCGCTATCCCGACGGCCGCGACAAGGACGTCTACCTGGGCGCGGCGGGCGTGATCAACGACCGCTACGAGTCTTTGGTCGTTGACTGGCGCAGCCCCATCGCCGAGACCTACTACAACCAGAAGATGGGCCCCTGCACCTATGAGGTCAAGGGCCGTGACATAGCCTGCGACGTCAGGCTCAGGCGCCAGTTTGACATCCGCGGCGACAGGCTCAACGCCTACTTCGACACCACCGTCGCCATCCAGGACTCACTGCTTTTGGCCGCGCTCAAGCATAATCACTCCCCCAAGCTCAAGGCCGTCACGGCGACCATCCAACGCGAGCAGAACGAGGTCGTGCGGCATGAGGACGTGTCGGTGCTGCTCGTGAGCGGCATCGCCGGCTCGGGCAAGACCTCCGTCCTCCTCCAGCGCATCGCCTTCCTCCTGTACCAGCAGAAGGACACCCTGGACGCCAGCCAGGTCTACCTCTTCACCCCCAACGCGGTGTTCGAGAGCTACATCGACGCCGTGCTGCCCTCCCTGGGCGAGCGCAATCCCCACATCCTCACCTGGAGGGAGTTTGTGGCGTCCTTGGGCCTTGCGAGCAGGGCCCTGAGCGGGGACGGCGATGCCGATGACTTCGCCCGGCTCGAGGCGGCCCTCCCCTCCCTCGAGCTCGAGCCGCAGGACTTCAAGGACCTGCGCGTCGGCGAGGAGACCCTCCTCAAGGCCGCGCAGTGCAAGGACGCGCTCGAGAAGTTTCCCCGCGTCCCGCTGGGCGCGCGTCGCTGCGCCCTGGCGATCGAGGATTTGCACGAGAGGCTTGACCGCAAGCTGGCGGCACTCTCCCGCAAGGAGGAGCTTCGAGACGAGCTCCTCTCGCTTGACCTCGACGAGCAGATACGCATCTTTGGCACGACGCTCGACCTTGACCCCTCCGACAAGGAGGAGCTTGACGCCTGGGCCCGACGCTACGTCGACGAGCGCTACGGGCAGGTCCACGAGGACATAGAGCGGGCCGCCTGGCTGGACGTTGACCACCTGGGCCGGCGCATCCTTGGCGTCGGCAACCTCAACGCGGCCCAATGGCTGTACACCCAGATGCTCCTGACGGGCGGGCACGCCCGAGACGCCCGCTTCGTGATGGTGGATGAGGTCCAGGACTATACGGCGACGCAGCTCATGCTGCTCGCCCGCTACTTTGGCAACGCGCACTTCCTGCTGCTGGGTGACGAGCACCAGGCCATCAAGGAGAACAGCGCGAGCTTTGATGAGGTCCGCGCCATCTTTGGCGCCGCGCGGGGCCCCGTCGAGGAGTGCCGCCTGCTCACGAGCTATCGGTCGAGCCCCGAGATAACGGAGCTCTTCACGAGCCTGCTGCGCCCCGACGAGCGACAGAACCTGAACTCCGTGCAAAGGGAGGGCGTGCCGCCCGTGATTCGCGCCTGCCCCCAGGACAGGGAGGGATACCTGCGCGAGCTGGGCGCCCAGGTGGAGCTGGCCCACCAGAAGGCCGCCGAGGCACGAGACACCGGCGAGAACTTCCTCACCGCCGTCGTCGCGGCGGACAAGCCCCGGGCCAACTGGCTGCGCAAGCAGCTTGGGCCTGCGGTGCGCGCCATCAGGCCGGGCGAGGGGCTTCCCGCCACGGGCGTGGTCGTCCTTGACCTCGCGCTGGCCAAGGGCCTTGAGTTTGACCAGGTCATCATCCCTGACGCCCAGGCCGAGACCTATCCTGCCACCGAGCTGGCGCGCAGGAGGCTCTATACGGCCATCAGCCGCGCCATGCATCAGGTGGTCATCCTCTCCCAGGGGGCCATGACACCGCTGCTGTCCGGGCGGGAGGCCTAGAGCGCGTCGGAAAGGCACGTCCAGAACCCCGGCGAGGGCGGGGCGCGAAGGGGCGCTTCTGACCGCGCCTCTGACGAGGAGGGGCCGGAGGCGTGCGCCTCCGGCCCCTCTCATGCGATCAGTCTCGGGCCGTGCCCGTGGGGACGGCCCCGACGACGGCGCCTATGCGACGCACGTCGTCGGGACGTCTTGCCTACAGCTCGGCGTACAGGTCCTTGAGCTTGGTGAGGTGCTCGTAGCGGTCCATGGCGGCCTTCTCGTTGGCGGCGAAGAGCTTCTCCGCGCGCTCGGGGAAGGACCGGGTCAGGCTCGCGTAGCGCGCCTCGTTCATCAGGAAGTCACGATAGCCGCCCTTGGGCTCCTTGGAATCCAGGATGAACTTCTTGCCCTTGGGGGCGGAGGGATTGAAGCGGTAGAGGTTCCAATAGCCGCACTCGACGGCACGCTTCATCTCCGCCTGCGCGTGCTTCATGCCACCCTTCTTGATGGAGTGCATCTCGCAGGGGCTGTAGCCGATGATCAGGGAAGGTCCGGGGTACGCCTCGGCCTCGGCGATGGCCTTGAGGGTCTGCGTGGGGTTGGCGCCCATGGCGACCTGCGCGACGTAGACGTAGCCGTAGGACATCGCGATCTCGCCCAGGGCCTTCTTCTTGACGGACTTGCCCGCCGCGGCAAACTGGGCGACCTGGCCCAGGTTGGACGACTTGGACGCCTGACCGCCGGTGTTGGAGTAGACCTCGGTGTCAAAGACGAAGACGTTGACGTCGTCGCCGGAGGCAAGGACATGGTCCAGACCGCCGAAGCCGATGTCGTAGGCCCAGCCGTCACCGCCGAAGATCCAGAACGACTTCTTGCTCATGTACGACTTATCGGCGAGGATCTTGTTGGCCTCGGGCGTGCCGAGCTTCTCGAGCTGCTGGGCGTACGCCTCGGCCGTGAGCTCGGACTCGCCGGCCTTGGTGCGCGTGTCGATCCATGCCTGGGCCGCGGCCTTAAAGTCCTCGCTGACGCCCTCGGCGGCGATGAGCTTCTCGGTGTCAGAGACGAGCTTGTTCTGGATGGCCTCGTACCCCAGGGCCAGGCCGTAGCCATGCTCGGCATTGTCCTCGAAGAGCGAGTTGTTCCACGCGGGGCCGTTGCCCTCGGCGTTGCAGGTGAACGGCGAGGTGGCGCCGGGGTTGCCCCAGATGGAGGAGCAGCCGGTTGCGTTGGAGATGAACATGCGGTCGCCAAAGAGCTGGGTGATCAGGCGAGCGTAGCTGGTCTCGGCGCAGCCGGCGCAGGAGCCGGAGAACTCGAGCAGCGGCTTGGAGAACTGGGAGTTCTTGACGGTCTTGCTGTCAAAGAGGTCGCGCTTCTCGGTGACCTTGTTGACCGCGTAGTCCCACACGGGAATCATGTCGGCCTCGTCCGCCTGCGGCACCATGGTGAGGGCGTCAACGGGGCAGATGTAGGCACAGTTGGTGCAGCCCATGCAGTCGAGCGGCGACACGGCGATCGCAAACTGGTAGCCGGTGCCCTTGGGGATCTTGAGGTCGACCATGCGCATGTTCTCCGGTGCGGCGGCGGCCTCCTCGGCGGTCAGCGCAATCGGGCGAATCGTGGCGTGGGGGCACACGTAGCCGCACTGGTTGCACTGGATGCACTTGCTCTCGTCCCAGCGGGGAACGATGACGGCGGTGCCGCGCTTCTCGTAGGCGCTGGCGCCGAGCTCCCACTGGCCGTCCGGGTTGTTCTTGAACGCGGAGACGGGCAGGCTGTCGCCCTCCATGAGGTTGATGGGCCCAAGGAGCTCCCTGACCTGCCTGACCACGGCCTCGCGGCCCTCGAGCACGACGGGCTTGACGTCGTCGGTGGCGTTGGCCCAGTCGGCGGGAACCTCAAACTTGCGGAATGCGGTGGCGCCGGCGTCGATGGCCTTCCAGTTGGACTCGACGACGCTCTGGCCCTTCTTGGCGTAGGACTTCTCCGCGGCGTCCTTCATGTACTGGAGGGCCTCCTCAGCGGGAAGCACCTTGGCCAGCGCAAAGAACGCGGACTGGAGGACCGTGTTGGTGCGCTTGCCCATGCCGACCTTCTCGGCCAGGTCAATGGCGTCGATGAGGTAGACCTTGATGTCGTTCTGCGCGATGTAGCGCTTGCCGACGGCGGGCATCTGGTTGGCAAACTCCTCGTCGCTCCACTGGCAGTTGACGAGGAAGGTGCCGCCCGGCTTGAGGTCGCGGGCCATTCTGAAGCCCTTGACGATGTAGCTGGGGTTGTGGCAGGCCACGAAGTCGGCGGCGGTGATGTAGTAGGGCGAGCGGATGGGCGAGTCGCCAAAGCGCAGGTGGCTGATCGTCACGCCGCCCGTCTTCTTGGAGTCGTACTGGAAGTACGCCTGAACATACTTGTCCGTGTGATCGCCGATGATCTTGATGGAGTTCTTGTTGGCGCCGACGGTGCCGTCGCCGCCCAGGCCCCAGAACTTGCACTCGATGGTGCCGGGGGCGGAGGTGTTGGGCGTGTGCTCCGGGCGCGGGAGCGAGAGGTTCGTGAGGTCGTCCACGATGCCGATGGTGAACTCGCGCTTGGGCTCGTCCTTCTCGAGCTCCGCGTAGACGGCGAAGGCGTCCTCGGGCCTGGTGTCCTTGGAGCCAAGGCCGTAGCGGCCGCCGATCACGGCGAGGTCGGAGCGACCCGCCTCAAAGAGGGCGTTCACGACGTCCTGGTACAGGGGCTCACCGATGGAGCCGGGCTCCTTGGTGCGGTCGAGGACGGCGATCTTCTTGACGCTCTTGGGGAGGGCGGCCACGAAGTGCTCGATGGAGAAGGGCCGGTAGAGGCGAACCTTCACCAGGCCGACCTTCTCGCCGTGGGCGTTGAGATAGTCGATGGTCTCCTCGAGCGTGTCGCAGAAGGAGCCCATGCAGACCACGACGCGGTCCGCGTCCTCGGCGCCGTAGTAGTCGAACAGGTGATAGCTGGTGCCGAGCTTGGCGTTGACCTTCTCCATGTAGGCCTCAACGACGGCGGGAAGCTTGTCGTACGTGGCGTTGCAGGCCTCGCGATGCTGGAAGAAGATGTCGCCGTTCTCGTGGGAGCCGCGGGCGTGCGGATGCTCGGGGTTGAGGGCGTGGTCACGGAAGGCCTGGACCGCATCCATGTCGACCATCTCGCCGAGGTCATCAAAGTCCCAGGCGGCGACCTTCTGGATCTCGTGGGAGGTGCGGAAGCCGTCAAAGAAGTTGATGAAGGGCACGCCGCCGCCAATCGCGGAGAGGTGGGCCACGGGCGAGAGGTCCATGACCTCCTGGACGTTGCCCTCGGCAAGCATGGCGAAGCCGGTCTGGCGACAGGCCATGACATCAGAGTGGTCACCGAAGATGTTGAGCGCCTGCGTCGCCACGGTACGGGCGGACACGTGGAACACGGTGGGAAGGCCCTCGGCGGCCATCTTGTACATGTTGGGGATCATGAGCAGCAGGCCCTGCGACGCCGTATAGGTCGTCGTGAGGGCGCCGGCGCCCAGAGAGCCGTGCACCGTGCCGGCGGCGCCGGCCTCGGACTGCATCTCGACGACCTTGACGGGCGTGCCGAAGACGTTCTTCAGGCCGTGCGCGGCCCACTGGTCGACATGGTCGGCCATGGGGCTGGATGGCGTGATCGGGTAGATCCCCGCCACCTCGGTGAAGGCGTACGAGACCCAGGCGGCGGCCTCGTTGCCGTCCATCGACTTGAATTTTCTCGCCATATCCTCTCCTTAGAAAAGCGATACGGTCCACCAGTCTCCCTGGTGGGGTTTCCACTGACGCCCGGCACGTGCCCCTACCCCCAGACGCAGACGCGTCCCAGACATATTTACTATAGCGCAATCTTTTTTGAGAATCGGAGCCATCTTGCAACCGACGGGGCGGATATATTCCCACCCAAACACAGGTATTTGTGGAAAACGCCCCGCCTTCGGACAGTGGCCTCCCCTGCCGGCATCCCGCGTCACGGGCGCGGGCAGATCGAACATGACGACGTCGAGGCTGGCGGGCGGCGCGAGGCGGGCGCGGCGGTTTGCGCGGCAGTTACAACTCTGTTAGTAGATGCCTCTCACCCGTGCCGCCGACGGCAGTCAGGGCATAGGATGCAACTCATCAATGAGGCGCGTCCCGCGACGCCCGCAGCCCCGGCCCCATCCGGTCGATCCCGGGCTCGTCTGGCGCGGGCACGCGTCTTGGCGGCACACAGCAAGGAGTGACTCATGGACAACAAGCTCACCCGTCGCGACGCCCTCAGGCTCATGGGAGGCCTCGGCGCCCTCGGCGTCGCCCTCCCCGCCCTCTCCGCCTGCTCGGGAGCGGCCCCCTCGGCCGGCGCGGACGGGTATAGGATCGGCGTGCTGCAGCTGACCGAGCACGCCGCCCTCGACGCGGCGCACAAGGGCTTCTTTAAGGCGCTGGACGCGTCGGGCATCGCGTACCAGGTGGACGACAACAACGCGCAGAACGACCAGTCCGCCTGCCAGACCATCGCCACCAAGCTCGTGAACGCCGGCGAGGACCTCATCCTCGCCATCGCCACCCCTGCGGCGCAGGCGGTCGCGGGCGCCACCACCGACATTCCCATCATCGGCACGGCGATCACCGACTTTGCCGCCTCGGGGCTCGTGGCCTCCAACGAAAAGCCTGGCAACAACGTCACCGGCAGCTCCGACCTCACGCCCGTCGC
Source organism: Olsenella sp. HMSC062G07 (assembly GCF_001811895.1). Lineage (NCBI taxonomy): Bacteria > Bacillati > Actinomycetota > Coriobacteriia > Coriobacteriales > Atopobiaceae > Olsenella > Olsenella sp. HMSC062G07. Next base: position 331,242 of record NZ_KV806951.1, on the reverse strand, counting down.
CGAGCAGTTCGACCTGCTGGCAAAGCTGTTCCCTGCGGCGAGGACCGTGGGCGTCCTCTACTGCACCGCGGAGTCCAACTCAGACGTGCAGGTGAAGCTCGCCGACGAGGCGGCGGCCTCCCACGGCCTGGCCGTCACGCACTTCTCGGTCTCGAGCTCCAACGAGATCCAGCAGGTGGTCGAGTCCATGGTGGGCAAGGTGGACGTGGCGTACGCTCCCACCGACAACACCATCGCCGCAGGCATGACGACCGTCGCGATGGTCGCCACTGACAACGGGCTCCCCTTCATCGTGGGCGACGTGGGCATGGTCGAAAACGGCGGCCTGGCCACCTATGGCATCAATTACGAGGAGCTGGGCAAGCTCGCCGGCCAGATGGCCGTCAAGGTCCTCAAGGGCGAGAGCAAGCCGGCCGACATGCCCATCCAGCATCTTGACGTGAGCAAGTGCGCGCTCGTCTCCAACAAGAAGGTCGCCGAAAAGCTCGACGTGGACCTTTCCGTGCTCGGCGACAGCCAGACACAGGTATAGTGAACACGTAAAGTTGGCCAGGGGGCGCCTGTGGTCCGCACGACCGCCGGCGCCCTCCCTGCGCGAACGGGTCGCGGTAACAAGCCATTGGAGGAACCATATGCAGCTCGCCCTGATGGGGGCCCTCTCCCAAGGAATACTCTGGGGTATCATGGTCCTCGGCGTCTTCATCACCTTCAGGATGCTCGACATCCCTGATCTGACCGTGGACGGCAGCTTCGCGCTCGGCGGCAGCGTCGCGGCCGTCGCGGCCGTCGCCCTGGGGCTCGACCCCGTTGTGGGCGTGCTGCTGGGCGTCGTCGCGGGCCTCATGGCGGGCCTGGTGACGGGCCTTCTGCATGCCCTCTTTGACATCCCCGCCATCCTCGCGGGCATCCTCACCCAGATCGCGCTCTGGTCCGTGAACCTGCACGTCATGGGCAAGTCGAACGTTCCCCTGCTCAACGTGGACACCGTCTTCACGCGGCTGGCCGCCCTCCTGGGCGTGACGCAGGCCGCGGCCACGCTCGTCGTGGGCGTCGTCATCGCCGCGGCCACGATCGTCCTCATGTACTGGTTCTTTGGCACCGAGGTCGGCAGCGCGCTTCGGGCCACGGGCAACAACGAGGACATGTGCCGCGCCCTGGGCATCGACGTGCGCGTGACCAAGGTCATCGCGCTGGCCTTCTCCAACGGGCTCGTGGGCCTCTCCGGCGCGCTCATCTGCCAGAGCCAGAAGTATGCCGACGTCGGCATGGGCACGGGCGCCATCGTCATCGGCCTGGCCGCCATCGTGATCGGCGAGGTGTTGGGCCGCTTCGCGCCCGGCCGGCTCATCTCGTTCGGCAGCAGGCTCACCGCCGTGGTCATGGGCTCCATCGTGTACTTCATCATCCGCGCCGTGGTCCTGCAGATGGGCCTCGACGCCAATGACATGAAGCTGCTGTCCGCCGTCATCGTGGCGCTGGCGCTCGCCGTGCCCGTGGTCCTCGAGAGGCAGCAGCGCAGGCGCGCGTATCGCAGGGGCACGCCCGCCATGGGCGACGCCGGGGCGCGCGGCAGGAACGGTCGCGATGGCGCGCCTGCTCGACAGGGGAAGGGGGGCGAGCGCTGATGCTCAGGCTCACGGATGTCACCAAGACGTTCAACAGGGGCACCGTCAACGAGAAGCCCGCGCTCACCGGCGTGAGCCTCACGCTCGATGACGGGGACTTCGTCACCGTCATCGGTGGCAACGGCGCGGGCAAGTCCACGCTCCTGAACATGATCGCGGGTGTCTACCCGCTGGACGGCGGCACGGTCGAGCTGGACGGCGTGGACGTCAGCCTGCTCTCGGAGCACCGCCGCGCTCGATATTTGGGTCGCGTGTTCCAGGACCCGATGCGCGGCACCGCCGCCGACATGCAGATCGAGGAGAACCTCGCCCTCGCCAAGCGGCGCGGCAGGCCGCGCGGGCTGGCCTGGGGCATCACCCGCGAGGAGCGCGAGGACTACGCCAGGCGCCTTGCATCCCTCGACCTGGGCCTTGAGGACCGTCTGAGCTCCAAGGTGGGGCTGCTCTCCGGCGGGCAGCGACAGGCCGTGACGCTGCTCATGGCGACCATACAGAAGCCGCGCCTCCTGCTGCTGGACGAGCACACCGCCGCCCTTGACCCCAAGACCGCCGCTAAGGTGCTCAGCCTCACGCGGCGCGTGGTGGACGAGGACCGCCTGACCACCCTGATGGTCACTCACAACATGAACGACGCCATCAGGCTGGGCAACCGTCTGATCATGATGCACGAGGGCAGCGTCATCTACGACGTCGCCGGCGCCGAGAAGGCCGCCCTCACGGTGGCCGACCTGCTCCAGAAGTTCGAGGAGGTCTCGGGCGGCGAGCTTGCCAACGACCGCATGCTCCTCTCGTAGACATCCTTTCGCCCACGTGCGAAGGCCCCCGGCGCATCGTCGCCGGGGGCCTTCGTGTCTCGTGCCTCCTTCCGGGCGCCCTGCGTGCCCAGACTCGCCGGGCCCGCAGGGCGCGAGGGGCTACGCCGCCTCTCCCGGGTCGGTGAGGCTTGAGAGCACCTTCTCGTCCGGCTTGTCCCAGACAGGCGCGGGACGGAAGATCTGGAAGAGCATCGCGGCAAGCAGGACAAACGCGACGACCGTCCAGAAGCCGAACTGACCGAACGCCACCAGCTCGTAGAACTGGTTGATGAACAGGCCGATGACCCAGCCGAAGATGCACTCATAGGCGATGGCGAACGCCGTCCAGCGCGCCGACTCCATCTGCCTGCGGATGGTGCCCATGGCCGCGAAGCACGGAGCGCAGAGCATGTTGAAGGCGACGAACGCGCACATGGCACCCACGTGGAGCGTCCCTCCAATGGTGAACATGTTCGCAAAGCCCTGCCACATGCCCACGGAGTTCTCGGTGGCGCCGCCAAGGCCGTACAGGACGCCAAAGGTGGACACAAGGTTCTCCTTGGCGATGAGGGCCGAGATCGAGGATGCCGCCGCCTGCCAGTTGCCAAAGCCCAGGGGAACGAAGAGGAAGCTCAGGGCGCCGCCGAAGCCGGCGAGGATGGAGTAGTCCATGAAGCTGTCGGGCACTCCTTCCATGCCGGGCAAAAAGCCAAAGCCGCCGTCGCCGCCCTCCCAGCCCGCGACGCCAAAGTTGGAGAGGAACCAGATGCCCACGGCCGCCGCGAAGATGATCGTGCCCGCCTTCTTGACGTAGGCGCCGACGCGCTCCCAGACGTGCAGGAACCACGAGCGGACGGCTGGGAAGTGGTACGCGGGCAGCTCCATGACAAAGGGCAGGGGCTCGCCCTCAAAGGGTCTGGTCTTCTTGAGCATGACGGCCGAGACCACGATGGCTACGATGCCCATAAGATAGAACAGGGGCGCCACCCACCACATGTTGGAGCCCCCGGCGAGGACGCCCATGACCAGGGCGATGATGGGAAGCTTGGCCGAGCAGGGAATCATGGTGGTGAGCATGGCGGTCATGCGACGGTCACGCTCGTTCTCGATGGTCTTGGTGGCGAGCACGCCGGGGACGCCGCAGCCGGAGGAGACGATCATGGGGATGAACGACTTGCCCGACAGGCCGAAGCGACGGAACACGCGGTCCATGACGAAGGCGACGCGGCTCATGTAGCCGCAGTCCTCAAGGAAGCAGAGCGCCACAAAGAGAAAGAAGATCTGGGGAATGAAGCCGAGCACGGAGCCGACGCCGCCGATGATGCCGTCAATGACCAGCGACTTCACGAGGTCGGACGCGCCGGCGCCGTCGAGCAGGCCGCTCGCCGCGTTGGGCAGGGAGTCCACGAACCCCGGGTAGTCATGCTGGTCGGGCTCGGGGGTCTCGACGGCCTCCTTGAACTGGTCGAGGCTCACCGAGGGAATGAGCCCCTGCCTTTGACCCTCGTCGAGGATGGGGTTGCCGTCGGCGTCCTCCTTGGTGATGGCCTCCCCCTCGTCGTCCACGAAGTTGCCGTCCTCGTCGGTTATGGGCACGTCCTCGGCGGTCACGCCGGCGTCCTTTGCCGCCTTCATGAACGCGGAGATGGTGGCGACGTCCTCGTCGCCTCTCTCCTCCGCGTCGATGGCCTCCTGGACGCCATCGACATCGACGCCCGCCTCCTTGGCGGCGTCAAGATAGCCGCCGATCTGGTCGGCGTAATGATGCTCGTCCCATGCCTCCTTGGCCTGCGTGTAGTCCGCCGACCCCTGCGCGCTTATGAAGAAGCCGTCCGAGAAGAGATTGTCGTTGACCCAGTCCGTGGCGGGAGTTCCCACGGCGACCAGGGCAAACCAGTACACGGCGATCATGACGGCCGCGAAGATGGGCAGGCCCAGGACGCGGTTGGTGACCACGCGGTCAATCTTCTGCGAGGTGGTGAGCTGCTTGGGAGCCTTCTTCACGCAGTCGTCTACGACCGTGGCGATCCACTCATAGCGCTCCGAGGTGACGATGGACTCCGCGTCGTCGTCGCGGTCCTTCTCGACGGCCGCGATGACGACCTCGGCTCGCGCGCGCCTTGCCTCGTCGAGCCCCAGCTCCTGCAGGACCTCGGCATCGCGCTCGAAGACCTTGATGGCATACCAGCGGGCGAGCTCGGGCGCGCAGGCATCCCCCAGAATGGACTGGATGTCCTCGAGCGCCTTCTCGAGCTCGGGCGTGAAGCACGCGACGCCGCCTGGCGCCCTGCCGGACCTCCCGGCATCCACCGCCGCATTGACGAGGGCGTCAAGGTTGGTGTTGCGCAACGCCGAGACCTCGAGCACGGGAACACCGAGGCGCTCGGACAGAAGCTCGGCGTCAATCTTGTCCTTGCGCCCCTTGAGCAGGTCGCACATGTTGAGTCCCACGACCATGGGACGACCGGCCTCGAGCACCTGTGTGGCAAGATAGAGGCTGCGCTCGAGGTTGGTGACGTCGATGAGGTTGATGACGGCGTCGGGGCGCTCCTTCACGAGATAGTCCCGCGAGACGACCTCCTCCGGGGAGTAGGGCGACAGCGAATAGATGCCGGGAAGGTCTACGAAGATCACGTCGTGGTCGGAGCGCCAAGAGGCCATCTTCTTCTCGACCGTCACCCCCGGCCAGTTGCCCACGTAGCCGTTTGAGCCCGTGAGCTCATTAAATAGAGTCGTCTTGCCGCAGTTGGGATTACCAGCCAGGGCAATGGTCGTTGGTGCGGGCATTGCATCTCCAATCGATTCGTGAGTGGCCCTGCGATGACGGCGCCCGGTCGGCGACCGCATGTCACGGGCCTGCGACGGTCGTCGCAGACGTTCACAACTGCTCCCTGAGGACATGCCCGAGGGCATGCGTCTGTTAGCTCAGGATAACTAGGCGGCGAAAAAAGAGGGGCCGCAGCCCTCGTCACGCGCTGCCCCCTCTACCGGCGGGCGTGCGCCACGTCGCCCTCAGGCTCCCCGCCTGACGTCTGCGACCTCTATGCATCCCGCCTCGTCCTTGCGCAGGCTCAGCTCAAACCCCCTCACGGTGACCTCGATGGGGTCGCCCAGGGGCGCGACCTTGTGCACGAGGATCCGCGTGCCCTTGGTGACGCCCATGTCCATGATGCGTCGCTTGACCGCCCCCGTGCCACCCAGCTTGGTGACCGTGGCGGCCTCCCCCACCCTCACGTCCCGCAGACTCGCCATGTGTGCTCCCTTCGTCATACGCCGCCCGCAGGCGTCGCGTCGATACCGATTCAAGATGAGATTCGCCCGCATGACGCCGCGCGCGACTGGCCGCGGGGGCCGCGCGGAGCACGAGGGCGATGAGGATGACCTATGTCGTGATGATGCGCAGGGCCATGTCGCGCCCGAGGGCGATGCTGGATCCCTTGACGCTCACCAGGACGTCGCGGCCGGCACGTGCCACGACGTCGACGTTGGCTCCCGGGACAAATCCCAGCTCCTGAAGGTGCTGACGCAGCTCCAAGGCGCCCCTGACCTTGAGGACGCGCACCGTCGAACCCTCGCTGACCAGGGCAAGGGGAAGCTGCTCCCCTGCCGACCGCTGCTGCTGGACCGCACTCACACGCGCTCCGCTCCGCACCGCTTCCATGACGCACCCCCAGGTGACCGACGTGAACTCCGACAGGTGTTAGTAAGCCCTATCAAAAAGTATTATACGGTTTACTTCTGCGGACACAAGGGTAGAAAGGAATCTGCGGCAAACTTTTTTCGCGCGCCCCATGCCGAATGCGCCCGCGCCAGCAGCGCGGGCGCACGGGTGACGGCGCAAGATAATGTGGTCCTGCCTGCCTCAGCCGGTGTTCTGCAGGCCGGCGGAGACCCCGCTCACGGTGCAGAGAATGAGGTAGATGAACCGCTCGCGCTCCTCGGGCGTCAGCTTGTCCCCCCGCTCGCGCATGACCTTGAGCGCCAGCACCTGCGTCAGCGACAGCACGTTGACGAACGGCAGCCTCAGACGAATGACGGGCCCCAGGATGCGGCGGCTCGAGAGCGGCCACTCGTTGCCCGTGATGGACAGCACCCACGAGCGCGTGAGGGCCATCTCGTCAAGCACCTTCCGCGCGAGGTCCTCTCGCTCCCCCAACGCGAGGTACATCTTGGCCAGACGCTCGTCGGTCTTGGCCAGAGACATCTCGATGTTGTCGATGAAGGTCGTGAACAGCGGCCACTCGGCGTAGGCCTCCCTGAGACGGTCGATCCTGCCGTAGCTCTCGCAGGCCGTGCCAAGGCCATACCAGGCGGCCAGGTTCACGCGCGCCTGCGACCAGGAGAAGATCCACGGGATGGTGCGCAGGTCGTCCAGGGACGAGGCTCCCAGGCCGCGCTTGGCGGGACGGCTGCCGATGGGCATGAGTCCGATCTCGGACAGCGGCGTGACGGTGCCAAACCAGCTCACGAAGCCGTCCGTGTTCAGCAGGTCCAGGTAACAGGCGCGTGATCCCTTGTCCAGGGCGGCGGCGAGGTCGGCGTACTTGGCCGTGGACTCCGTGGTGACGTATTCGATGGACGGGGCGCTCTGCAGCAACGTGGCGCCGGCGACGGACTCCACGTGGCGCAGGGCCAAGGTGGGATTGCCGTAGCGGGCAAAGATGACCTCGCCCTGCTCGGTGAGCTTGAAGTGGCAGTTGACGGAACCCTTGGGCTGCGAGAGGACCGCGCGGTTCGCAGGACCGCCGCCGCGGCCCACCGCGCCGCCGCGGCCGTGCATCAGGACCAGGTCGATATTGTTCTCCTCGGCCCAGGCGGCGATGTTTGCCTGCGCGGTGTGCAGCACGAGCGTGGCCGCCGTGGGGCCCTCATCCTTGGAGGAGTCCGAGTAGCCCAGCATGACCTCGAGCCGGCGGCCCGTCTGGCGCAGGCGCCTTTGAACGGCGTCAAGCCTGATGATGCCGTCCAAGGTCTCCACCGCGTTCTCGAGGTCCTCGATCTGCTCGAAGAGGGGGATGACGTCGAGCGTGGGGACGTCCTCCTCGTGGGCAAACGCCAGGCGCGCGAGCTCGTAGACGTCGGCGACGTTCTGCACGCTCTGCGTGAACGAGATGATGTAGCGGCGCGCCGCCTTGACGCCGTTGCGCTTCTGGATGGAGCCGATGGCGCGGAAGGTGTCGAGGACCTCCCGGGTCATGGGGTCAAGCTCGCCCCGCTCGCCCCAGCGCCCGTGCTCGCGAATGTCGTCGAGCGCGCGGGTGTGGACGAGCGAGTGCTGGCGGAACTCCATCTCGACGAGATGAAAGCCGAAGGTCTGGACCTGCCAGATGAGCTTCTGGAGCGGCCCGTAGGCGGAGCGGACGGCACCGGCCCGCTCAAGGGAGCGCTGCACCACGAGCAAGTCCTCGATGAAGGCGTCGGCGTCCCGGTACATGAGGTCAGCCGTGCGCGTGATGGTGGCACGCAGGCGCTGCGCCATGACGATCATGGTGGCGCGATGCAGCTCCGAGGCGGAGACCTCCTGGGCGCGCGCCGTGATGGCCTCGCTCATCTCGACCTGATGGCTCCAGAGGTTGAGCAGCTCGTCCGACCCCTTCGTAGAGGTAGCGTCCAAGGTCAGGTTGCGACCCACCGCGTGAGTGGCGTCCGCCAGCGTCTCGAGCACGTGCACGCGGTACTTCTCCGCGACCTTGCGCGACACCCTTGCCGTCACGTAGGGGTTGCCGTCGCGGTCGGAGCCGATCCAGCTGCCGGGATGGAAGAAGGCGGGGCAGATGGGGCTGACTGTGCCGGCCTTCTCGCCAAGCTCCCAGTCGTCAAAGCGGCGGTACACCTCGGGAATCATGTCAAAGAGCGTGTTGTCGAAGATGTCAATGACAGTGTCGGCCTCCTCGACGGGGGTCGGCTTCTTGATGGCTATGGGCGAGGTGCGCAGCAGCGCGTCGATCTCCTGGAGCATCTTGCGCTCGTTCTCGCGCAGCGCGGCGCCCGCCAGCAGGGTGCGCTCCTCAAGCAGGGCCGAGATGCGACGGATCTTGCCCTCGACGGCCTTGCGACGCGCCTCCGTGGGGTGCGCCGTGAAGACGGGATGAAACTCCAGGCGGTTGAGCAGGGCCAGCGCCTTGCCGCGGCCGCACTCGTCTACAAGACGCCGATAGGCCACCGTGATGTCGTTGATGGGATCGATGTCGGCCGTGACGGGAACGACCCCCTCGCGCTTGCGCAGGGTGGAGACACGGTAGTTTTCCTCGCAGATGTTGGCCAGGTGGAAGAAGGTGGCGAAGGCGCGCGTCAGCATGACGGACGACTCGACGTCAAGGGATTCGAGCGCGCAGATGGCGTCCCTGACCGACTCGTCGGACGCAGACGGGCCCGTCTCCTCATCCCTGCGTGCGCTCACGTCGAAGGAGTCTGCCAGAAGGCGGTCGAAGGTCGCGCGAATCGAGGGGTCGTACTCAGTGAGGACCTTGCGCACGAGGCGCAGGAAGAGCGCGAGGTTCTCCTTGAGGTCATCGGGCACGCTCACCACGGAGACGGTCCTGCGGGCCGCGTCCTGCTCGGCGTCGGGTGCGCTCGCCCCCCGCCGCTCAACCGGGACGGACACCTGTTCTGCGTGCTGGCGTATCTGGGTCACTACACCCTCCATCGCTGTCGGACGAGCATGAAAAACGACCGTACAGTAGCTTAGACCCTCGGTCACGCCCTCGCCGACGATGACGGCGGGCGAAACCCAATCTTTACGCTTCCATCAACTCCCCGCACCGCGACGGCGCGTTAGAATGACAGTTCAGACCCTCATCCCGACCCGAGCGAGGAGCGCGTATGCCCCACCTTCCCTTTCGGCCGACGTCCGCGCGGCGTCATCTGGACATGGGGCGAGGCGGGCGCGAGGCCGCACGGGACACGGCGCCGCAACGGGCGTTTCGCTACGGCAGTCTCGTGACGCCACAGCCCCGCGAGAGGGACCGCGTGCGCTCGGGCCCGCGCCAGGCCTTGCTGGCGCGTCTTGCCAACCAGTGGTGGGACCGCCTGATCGCCGCCGTGTTCTCGGGCTCGCTCGCCGACCAGACGGCTCGCTACGCCGGCCATAGCACGACGCGCGACTATGCGTTCAACAGCGCCGGCCTGGGCATCTGGGGCTTTCTCTTTCCCCTGCTCACGATGGTCTCCTCGCAGCTCGTGGGCACCGAACAGGCGGGCATGTTCTCCATGGCCTTCGTGTATGCCAACCTCATCCAGTTCGTGGGCATGTACGGAGTGCGGACATATCAGGTGTCCGACGTCGACGAGGCCAACTCCTTTGGCGCCTATCAGCTCCAGAGAGTCCTGGCCTGCCTTCTCATGGCGGGGGCGGGATGGCTGCTGTGCGCCCTGCGCGGCTATGGGCAGGGTGAGATGCTCACCATCTGTTTGGGCACCTTCTCCTTCAGGGTCATCGACTCCATCGCCGACGTGTACGAGGGCCGTCTTCAGCAGCAGGACAAGCTGTGGCTTTCGGGCCTCTCCCAAGTGCTGCGCTGCGCAGGCGGCATCGTGGCGTTCTGCCTTACCCTCGTGCTGACCCGTGAGGTCGCGACCTCCTCGATGGCCATGGCGGGCGTCGCGGCGGCGTCCCTTCTGCTCGTCACGATACCCCTCACCTACTTCGAGACCGAGCGCTCGCGCGGCTGGGAGCTCGTGGAGGTCAGGCAGATCTTCGTCGACTGCGCCCCCACGTTCCTGGCGACGTTCCTCTTCTCGCTCATCGAGACCGTCCCCAAGTTTGCCATGGAGGGAAGTCTGCCCTACGACAGCCAGCTCTTCTTCAACGCCATCTACTTTCCGGCCCAGGGCATCGCCATGAGCGTGAGCCTCATCTACAGGCCCCAGCTCGTCCGTCTTGCCACCATCTGGTCAAACCCGTCGCACCGCAAACGCTTTGACCTGATCGTCATCGTGGTCGTCGCGCTGGCCGTGGGCATCACCGTGGCCATGGTCGCCTTCAACGCGCTCGTGGGCATACCCCTGCTCAACCTGCTGTATGGCGCCGACTTTGAGCCTCTGCGCAACCAGCTGTATCTCATGGTCGTGGCGGGGGGCCTCTCCGCCGTCGTCGACTTCCTCTATCAGATCATCACCGTGCAGCGGCGCCAGGAGCTGGCAAGCCGCCTCTATCTGATCGCGTTCGGCGTCTCCGTCCTTCTGAGCATGACGCTGGTGCGCATCATCGGGTTCGACGGGGCGGTCTACGCCTACGCGCTCTCGATGGCGGCTCTGTTCCTGCTGCTGGCATCGCAATACGTCGTCGTTCGCGTGCGGTCATAAGGCTCCGACGGCACATGACCATTCGCGGAAAGTTCGGCCTAGCCGCAGCGCAAAACGGGTATGTCACCACCAGGACGTAAATGATTGCGTCTAAGTATCATTTTGTTCACATCATTGACTTTGGAGGCTCGCATGGCAGGCATCTATGACTACACCGTCAAGGACCGCGAGGGCAAGGACGTCAACCTGGGCGACTACAAGGGCAAGGTCCTCTTGGTGGTGAACACGGCCACCGAGTGCGGCTTCACCCCCACCTACGCCGACCTTCAGAAGCTCTACGAGCAGGAGCACGAGAAGGGCCTTGAGATCCTGGACTTTCCCTGCAACCAGTTTGGCGAGCAGGCACCCGGCACCGCCGACGAGATCCACACCTTCTGCACCGGTCGCTTTGGCGTGACCTTCCCCCAGTTTGGCAAGATCGAGGTCAACGGCGAGGGCGCTGACCCCCTCTATGTGTGGCTCAAGGGCGAGAAGGGCTATGCCGGCTTTGACCCCAACCACAAGATCACGCCGATCCTGAAAGACATCCTCGGCAAGGCCGACCCCAACTGGGAGCAGAGCGCGGACATCAAGTGGAACTTCACCAAGTTCCTCATCGACCGCGAGGGCAACGTCGTCGAACGCTTTGAGCCCACCGCCGACGTCGAGGGCGTCGTGAAGCCGGCCGTGGAGAAGCTGCTCTAGAAGCCGCACGGCCAGGGCACCGCCGCCTCACGGGGAAGCAACGGGAGGGTCCGGCCCGGAAGGGCCGGACCCTCCTCATGTCAGACGCGCGACGTCAGGCGTGACGGCGCGCCTAGAAGCTGCAGCCGCTCCCGTCCAGCGAGCATGCCCCGCCCGCGGCGGACTCACCGCCGGCGGCGGGACCGGCGGGCTTGACGTCAAACTCCCTGCTCAGGAAGTCGATGATGTCCTCGGACTCATAGAGCGCCTGTCCGTCGACGAACAGGCAGGGAACCTGGCGCTTGCCGCCGTGCTCGATGAGGTACGCCCTGTCCTCGTCGCTCTCGTCGATGTCGTGCAGCGGCAGCTCGATGCCCGCTTTGCTCATGAACGACTCGACGCGCCGGCAGTAGGGGCAGGCGTCCTTGACGTATAGCTGGAGGTCCTTCGTGGCCATGGGCTCTCGCCTTCCTCGAGGCGCCGCGCTGACGAACGGGGCGGCGCTAGGTCTGTTGGGTCGAGTGTCGTATACCCCGCCGCCGGGCGCCCTAGCCCTCACAACACGGTCACGCCCGAGGCGCCCATGAGCCCCTCGCACGACATCCGTCTCGTCAACGCCTACCCCGCCGCGAACACCCTGCCAAGCGCCAGACCCGCAGCCACGGCCAGCAGGCAGCTCGCGACGTTGACGATCACGTTTGCCGCCGCGGCGCGCAGATTCCCCGCGCCCGCGAGCGCGAGCGTCTCCGCCGAGAAGGTCGAAAACGTCGATAGGCCCCCGCAGAGCCCCGTTGCCAAAAGCAGCCTCAGACGCGCGTCAAGCGGACTCGCGAAATCCATGCCCGTGACGACGCCGATGATGAGTCCCGCGAGCGCGTTGGCGGCGAGAGTCCCGGCGGGAAGCCCAGGGGCGAGATCCTCAAGGGCCGCCCCTATCCCCCACCGGCCCACGCTGCCCACAAAGCCGCCAAACCCCACGGCCAGCGCCTGGACGACCGTCTCGTACATCATCGCAAACCTCTCTCGGCCATCACGCCCCCTACCGCCTGCCCCTACAGCAGGCGCAGCGAGACCTCCTTGAGTTGCTTGCCCGAGACCTCGCTCGGAGCGGCGCTCATGAGGTCGGAGCCGCTCGAGGTCTTGGGGAAGGCCATGACCTCGCGGATGGAGTCCGCGCCCGCGAGCAGCATGCACACACGGTCCAGGCCCAGGGCGAAGCCGCCCATCGGAGGCGCGCCGAACTCGAGCGCCTCCATGAGGAAGCCAAACTGCTCCTGCGCCCGCTCCCTGGTGAAGCCGAGCTTCTCGAGGACGCGCATCTGGAGGTCGGCGTCATGGATGCGCATGCCGCCGCCGCCGGCCTCAAAGCCGTCCATCACGAAGTCATAGGTGTGCGAACCCACGGAGAGCGGGTCGGTGTCCAGGCGCTCGACGTCGTCCTCGACCGGCTGGGTGAAGGGCTGGTGCTCGGCGGCGTACGCCTTGCGGTCCTCGTCCCAGTGGAACAGCGGGAAGTCCACGACCCAGAGGAAGTCGTGACCCTCGCGCGGCACGTTCAGCGCCTGCGCCATGTGAACGCGCATGCCGCCCAGGATCTCGTCGGCGGCAAGACGGCCCTCGACCGCGAACATCACGAGGTCGCCGGGCTCCACGTCCATCTCGGCCCTGAGCGCCGCCATCTCGTCGTCCGAGAAGAACTTGACGATGGGACTCGTGACCGAGCCATCCTCGCGGAAGGCGATGTAGGCGAGGCCCTTGGCGCCGAAGCCGGAGGCCACGTCGGCAAGCTTGTCAATCTGGGCACGGGGCCAGGCGCCGGCGCCCTTGGCGTTGATGGCCTTGACGAACAGGTCGGGGTTCGATGCGGCGCTCGCGAACAGCTTGAACCTGGACGAGCCGAAGATGGACGTCACGTCATGAAGACGCATGTCATAGCGGGTGTCGGGCTTGTCGGTGCCGTAGCTGTCCATGGCGTCCCAATAGCTGATGCGACGCAGGGGCAGCTCCATCCTGACACCCATCGAGGCGAAGGCGGAGGCGAGCACCTCCTCGAGTGCGCCCATGACGTCATCCTGCGACACGAAGCTCATCTCGATGTCCACCTGCGTGAACTCGGGCTGGCGGTCGGCGCGCAGGTCCTCGTCGCGGAAGCACTTGGCCACCTGGTAGTAGCGCTCCACGCCGCCCACCATCAGCAGCTGCTTGAGCAGTTGGGGCGACTGCGGCAGGGCGTAGAAGTGGCCCGGCTGCGTGCGGCTCGGCACCAGAAAGTCACGGGCCCCCTCGGGCGTCGACTTGAAGAGCGCGGGCGTCTCGACCTCCATGAAGGCGCGGTCGTGCAACGCCTGGCGCATGGCGAAGGTGAAGTCGGAGCGCAGCCTGAGGTTGCCCATCATCTTGGGGCGGCGCAGGTCAAGGTAGCGGTAGCGCAGTCGCACGTCCTCGGCGACGTCAATGCGGTCCTCTATCTGGAAGGCGGGCGTCCTGGCGCCGCCCAGGACCTCGATGTCCGAGATGAGCACCTCGACCCGCCCGGTAGCGAGCTTCTCGTTGTCCTGGCCTTCGGGGCGCTCGCGCACCACGCCCGTGACCTTGATGGGCCATTCGGAACGAATGGTCTCGGCGACGTGAAAGGCCGTGCCGCCGGAGTGCTCAGGGTCAAAGGAGACCTGCGTCACACCGTCACGGTCGCGCAGGTCGACAAAGATCAGCCCGCCGTGGTCGCGGCGATGCCACACCCAGCCCGTGAGCGTGACCTCGCGGCCGATGTCCTCCAGGCGCAGCTCTCCGCAGGTGTGGGTGTGCATGCTGTGGACATGCATGGGGTTGGTTGTGGGCATGGCTCTTCCTCTCGTCTCTTGCCGCCCCGTGCCGTACGGGCGGCCCACCAGCAGACCGTGCGTCGGCGTAGACTGCGACGACGCACGCGACGAATCATGATAGCAGCCCTCATGGCCCCTGACGTCGGCGCGCGAACGGTCTTACCCAGGAGAAACACAGCCGTGCCGTCTTTGTCAGGCGAGCCGTCTACCAGGGATGCTTCGGCTGACACAACCAATGCCGTATGCTAGGGGCAAGCAATGTATACGCAGCTTGCAAGGAGTCCCCATGCCAGAGACCCACGAATCCTCCGCACGGCACGCGGCGCCCACACCCGTCTTGCCCGAGACGGGCGAGGACGCCCCGGAATCGTCAGGCGTCGTTGGCGCGACCGGCCACGCCGGCGGCGCGCGAGGAGACGCCGCCCCGACCGACGGGACCGCGCCGAGCGAGCCCGCCGACGCGGACGACGCGGTCTCGTCTGAGTCCGCGCAAGACGCCATGGCGGCGGATGCGGGCGTCGGCGACACCGCAGACATCGGGGGCGTCCGCATCGACAACCGCGCGCCCGCCGAGGTGCTCGCCATGGCACAGACGCGCCGCAGGACGAGGCGCCAGCGGCGCACGCGAGCGCTCGTCGGCGTCGGGGCGGCGCTGTGCGCACTTTTGGCCCTGGTGCTGGGAACGTACGCCAAGAAGCAGCTGGACGCCTTCATGGCGGCCCAACAGGAGGCACGGAGGCCCGCGCCGTCCGTCGTCACGGCCGAGCTCAGGGACTTCACGTCAACGGTCAGCGCGATGGGCACCATCGTCGCGGGGTCGACCGCCGACGTGGCGTCGGAGGTCGACGGCACGGTGGCGGAGGTGCGAGTGACGGAGGGCCAAGACGTCACCGAGGGCGACGTCCTCTTCGTGCTTAAGAACGACAACCTCGACGCGGCGGTCGGCAGGGCCGAGGCGCAGCTGGGCGCGGCGAAGTCGGCCCTCGCGGAGGCGCAGGGCAAGTACCAGGCCGCGCAGCAGGCCTGGGATGCCGCCCTGGCGGCCGACAAGGCCAGGGCGGAGGCCCAGGCGAGCGGCGTGGGCGTCGGCGGCGCGGCGGGCATCTCGGCAACTGCCGGGCTCGTCGACCCCAGCTCGCTCGCCAGCGCGGTGGAGGCGGCCGAGACTGCTGTCCAGGGCGCCCAGGGCAGCTATGAGAGCGCGGTCGCGCAGGCCGACGGGCGAACCATCACCGCACCCGCCTCCGGCACAATCACCAGGCTGTTCGTCAAGGAGGGGACGGCCGTGGTGGGCACCAGCTCGTCCGACGCGGAGCTGCGTGCGACGGCGGGGGCGGTGAGCCAGCTCGCCCAGATATCGGACCTCTCCACGCTGCGCGCAGAGGTGCGGGTGAGCCAGGACGACATCGGGCAGCTGGGACTCAATCAGACGGCGGCGCTGAGCTTTCCCCAGATCACGGACGTGAGCGCGCAGGCGACCGTCTCGCACGTCGACAGCGCCCCGATCGCGAAGGAAGGCGACGCGCAGGGCGCGAGCTACGTCGTCACGCTGCTGCTGAGCAGCCCGGACCCGGCGATCAGGCTGGGGTGGGTCGTGACGGCCACCATCACCACTAAGGTCGTACCCAGCGCCGTCGTAATCCCTCTGGCCGCCATAACGACGGACGCCTCCAAGACGAGCTACGTGGAGGTCGTGACCCTGGCGAGCAACGGCAAGGACCTTGCCAGCAGGGAGCGAAGGCAGGTCACCATCCTCGCCCGCGACGGCGAATCGGCCGCCGTCCAGGGCGTCAACGCGGGAGACGAGCTGCTCATCGGCACGGGCGAGGGAGACGACGCCCACTAGCGCGGCCGGCGGCCTCAGGGGCCGTCGAGCGTGCTAGCCAAGAAGCGCCCTCACCCTCCCGACGAACTCGGCGGCGGGCACCAGCAGCTGCTCGTGCGTCCGCATGTCGCGAACGGTCACGGATGCCGTCGCGACCTCGTCCGCGCCGATGACGACGCAGACGCTTGCTCCCAGCCTGTCCGCCTGCTTGAACTGGGACTTGAGCGAGCGTCCCTGGTAGTCCGCCTCCGTGCGGACGCCCGCCTGACGAAGCGCGAGGGTCGCCGAGAACACGGCCTGACGTTGCTCGGGAGAGGCGCAGGCCACGTAGACGCAGCCGGGCGCAGGGGTCTCGAGCGTGCCTCCCTGGGCCGCCAGGGCGAGGGCGATGCGCTCAAAGCCGACGGCAAAGCCGATACCCGGGGTAGGCTTGCCGCCCTCCAGCTCCATGAGCCCGTCGTAGCGCCCGCCGCCCCCGATGGCGCCCACGCCCGACGCGAGGGCGTCCACCTCGAAGACGGTGCGCGTGTAGTAGTCCAGGCCGCGAACGAGTGTGGGGTCCTCCACGTACGCGAGGCCCGCCTCGTCAAGATAGGCCTTCACCTGCGCGTAGTGCGCCTCGCAGTCGTCACAGAGATTCTCCGTGACGAGGGGGGCGTCTCGCATGACCTCGTGGCAGCGCTCGTTCTTGCAGTCAAAGGCGCGCAGCGGGTTAATGTCCGCACGCTCCAGGCAGTCGTCGCACATCTCGTCACGATGAGCGAGGATGAAACTGCGCACCCTCTCGCGATAGCGGGGACGACAGCTGGCGTCGCCCATGGAGTTGATGCGCAGCTGCAGTTTGGCGGCGTCAAAGCCCAGGCGCCGGTAGAACTCCATGAGCATGATGACGCACTCGGCGTCGGCGGCGGCGTCGGGCGCGCCCAGGACCTCGACGCCGATCTGATGGAACTGGCGCAGGCGGCCCTTCTGGGGCCTTTCGCCGCGGAACATGGCCTCCGCGTACCAGAGCTTGGCGGGCGCCGCGCCCTGGGGCACGAAGTTGCCCTCCACGGCCGCGCGGACCACGCCAGCCGTGCCCTCGGGCCTCAGCGCCATGCGCTGCCTTGCCTTGAGGCCGCCCTCGCCGCCGGCGGCCAGGATGCGCTCCATGAGGGCGCCCGAGAACACCCTGAACATCTCCTTGCGCACGACGTCCGTGGACGCGCCGATGCCATGGACGAAGGTGTCAACCTGCTCTATGGCCGGGGTCTCGATCTGGTCGAAGCCATAGGCGCCAAAGAGCTCGCGCGCCACGTCCTGCATATGCTGCCAGGCGCGCATGTAGCCGCCCACCAGGTCCTCAGTGCCTTGAATCCTCTGTGCCATAGCGACGTGCCCCCTCCTCGCGTCCTCTGCGCGACATCGTGGCCGCGGCCACGAGCGACGTGCGAGCGCACGTCGCCTTCCTCGGCCATCAGAGATGTCAGTATACGCCAGGGGCGCGAGGCATCGTTCGCCAGCCTGCGGCAGGCCTCCCCGACCGAGGCGGGGGCGATGGGGACCACGCCGACGCAGCCGGCCGAGGCGCGCGAGAAGGCCCCAGACCCTACGCCGCGTCCCTACGCCACGTCGATCTTGTGAACCCAGCCGAACGTGTCCTCGATCGAACCGTCCTGGATGCCGGTCAGGGTCTCGCGCAGCGTACGCATGACGGGACCCACCTCCCCCATGCCGTAGACGACGGAACCCCCGTCAAAGTCAACCTGACCCACGGGAGAGATGACCGCGGCGGTGCCGCACATGCCGCACTCCACGAAGTCGCCGATCTCTGCAAAGGTGACGGGGCGCTGCTCGACGGTCATGCCCAACAGCCTCGTTGCGACGTCGACGAGCGAGCGACGGGTGATCGAGGGAAGGATGGAGTCGGTCGCTGACTGCGGCACGACCAGCGTCCCGCCCTTGTCGACGAACAGGAAGTTTGCGCCGCCCGACTCCTCCACGAACGTGCGCGTCTGGGGGTCGAGGAACATGTTGTCGGCATAGCCCGCGGCATGGGCCTCGACGGAGGGATACAGGCTCATGGCATAGTTGAGGCCGGCCTTGATGTTGCCCGTCCCGTGCGGGGCCGCCCGGTCAAACTTGGACACCTGCAGCTTGACGGGCTTGACGCCGCCCTTGTAGTAGGCGCCGACCGGCGTCACGAGGATGCGGAACTGGTACTCGTCAGCGGGCTTGACGCCGATGACGTCGCCGGTGGCGATCATGAAGGGGCGGATGTACAGCGTCGCGCCGGAGCCGAAGGGCGGCACCCAGGCGGCATTGGCGCGCACGACCCGCTCGACGGCCTCCACAAAGCGCTCCTTGGGGAAGGGCGGCATGACCAGGCGCCTGGCCGAGTCGTACATGCGCGCGGCGTTCTGGTCGGGGCGGAAGCAGACGATGTCGCCCCCCTCGGTCGCATAGGCCTTGAGCCCCTCGAAGATCTCCTGGCAGTAGTGGAAGATGCCCGCGCACTCCGAAAGCCGAAGGCTGTGGTCGCTCGTGAGCGCCCCCTCGTCCCATGCCCCGTCCCGGTAATGCGAGACATAGCTGTAGTCCGTGGGCTGGTAGGCAAAGCCGAGACCGCCCCAGTCGAGGTCCTTCTTCTGCATGCGTGGTCCTCCTTGGATCTTGGGTACGCGCCGTGCGCACGGCGGCACGCTTGTCAAAAAGTGTACGCGCCTCGACGGGAGCCCTCGGGCGACCACAGGGAGCCGAGACGCACTCGAAACATCATGCGGCACGCCGGCAGCGCCCGCCAGAAGGCCCGCCTCGCGCAGACGCGGGCGCGCTTTTCAGCTAAGCTCCGCGCGCTCCCAGTCGGTGGGCTCGCAGAGGAGGCCTGCCTCATCGAGCGCCCGCTCGATGCGCTCGAGCGTCTCCTGGTCGCGTGCGCTCACATGATGGAAGTGATAGCCCGAGGTGACTTCGGAGAGCAGCGAGGAGCGACTCCCCGCAAGGTCGCCCAAAAAACGCGCGACGTCGCTGCGGCTGGACACATGGAGAGGGGCGCTCAGCCTTCCGTAGGTTCGATGGTTCACAAGCGTGTCCTCCACCGTGCCGCCCAAATCCACGATGATCTTGAGCTCCAGCTCCACCCGGTCCAGACCGTGCCGCAGCTTGAGGAGGCGAACCGGGCGGGCAGGCGGCTCCCGCTCGAGGAGGTAGCCTCGGCTGGTGGGGACGACCTTCGCGCCCTGCGCCTTGATGAGGGCGATGTCCTGCACGATCACCTGACGGCTGACGCCCAGCTGGCACGCGAGCTCCGCGCCGGTGAGCGCCGAGCGAGACGCGCCCAAAAGCGCGAGGAGACGCTCGCGGCGTCGTTCCCCCGCCGGCTGCCCCCTCATCGTCCTGCGCCCCCCACGCCGCCCGTCGCCGCGCCGTCGCGCCCCGCGCCGGCGGTCCCAAGCACCCGCAGGTGCTTGAGGCTCAAGTCGAGGATGGGCGCCGAGTGCGTGAGCGCTCCGCAGGAGATGACGTCAACGCCCAGGTCGGCAAGGTCGCGCAGGCGCTCGGGCGTCACGTTGCCCGACACCTCCAGCGTCGCCCTGCCGTCTGCGACGACCACCGCCTCGCGCAGGGTGGGCAGGTCCATGTTGTCGAGCATGATCACGTCAGCGCCGGCGGCGAGCGCCTCTTTCAGCTGGCCGAGCGTTTCCACCTCGACCTCCACCGCGCAGACGAACGGCACGCGGCGGCGCGCGGCGGCGACGGCCTGGGCTATGCCGCCCACCGCGTCGATGTGGTTGTCCTTGAGCATGACCGCCGTCGAGAGGTTGTAGCGATGATTGGCCCCTCCCCCCACCCGCACGGCCTCGCGCTCAAAGATCCGTAGGTTAGGCGTGGTCTTGCGCGTGTCCGCCAGACGGGTCCGCGTGCCGTCGAGCATGCGGGCCATCGATCGGGTGAGCGTGGCGATGCCGCTCATGCGCTGCAGGAAGTTGAGGGCCACGCGCTCACCGGCGAGGAGTGCGACGACGCGGCCGCGCATGACGCCCAGCTCCTGGGAGGCATGGACTTCGTCTCCCTCCTCCACGACCGCCTCCAGGCGGGCACGCTCGTCCAGGAGCCTAAAGGTGCGCTCAAAGACGTCCAGCCCGCAGATGACGCCGTCCTGCTTGGCTATGAGGCGAACCTCGCCCTGTGCGTCGTCGCCGACGATCGCCGCCGTGGACAGGTCCTCTGAGCTGATGTCCTCCCGAAGCGCGGAGAGGATCAGGGGCTCGGCGTGGAGCCTCAGGGTGACGTCGTTCATGCGTGATGCCTCCTTCGTATGATGTCTCGTGCCGCCAGCCGGGAGAACACCAGGCTCTCAAGGAGCGAGTTGCTCGCAAGACGGTTCTTGCCGTGCACGCCGTTGCAGCTCGTCTCACCCGCGGCATAGAGGTGCGCCATGCCCGTGCGCGAGTGTCGGTTCACGCGGATGCCTCCCATGAGGTAGTGCTGGGCGGGAACGACGGGCACGGGCTCGCGCAGCAGGTCATGTCCCTCCTCGAGGCAGCGCTGGTAGATGTTGGCAAAGTGGCCCCGCACCACCTCGGGCGCCACGTGCTCAAACGAGAGGAGGACGTAGGGCAGGCCGTCGGCCTCCATCTGCCGCCTGATCGCCTCGGACACGACGTCGCGAGGAAGCAGCTCCTGCACGAAGCGCTCGCCGCGAGCGTCGAGGAGGACGGCGCCCTCCCCGCGACAGGCCTCGCTGATGAGGAAGGCACGTCCGGGGCGGCCCGTGTAGAGCGTCGTGGGATGCACCTGCACCCAGCTCATGTGATCGAGCGTGAGGCCGTGCGCGGCGGCGACGCGGCAGCCGTCGCCCGTGAGGCAGGCGAAGTTGGTCGAGCGCTCATAGAGGCCCCCCACGCCGCCCGTGGCGAGCAGCGTGTCATGGGCGCGAATCGTGACCCGTTCCCCGTCGGGACCCTGGCAGACGACGCCCGCGCAACGGCCGTCCTCGGCGACAACCAGATCCTCCATGCGCCGCCACGCCAGGATGCGCACGTTGGGAAGCTCCCTCACGCGCGCCAGAAGCGTGGTGGTGATCTCTTTGCCCGTGACGTCCGCGTGATGGACGATGCGCGGCCGGGAGTGGGCCCCCTCGCGCGTGTAGTCAAGGCCGCCGTCGGGCAGCCGGTCAAATGAGACGCCCAGGCGGATGAGGTCGTTGATGATGCCGCGGCTCTCCCAGATCATGGTGTCCACGCTCGCGGTGCGACAGGCGTTGTGGCCGGCGCGCATGGTGTCGTCAAACCAGGGCCCGTAGTCGTCATGGTCGCGCATGACGCAGATACCCCCCTGCGCCAGCATGGAGTCGCAGCTCGCGAGGTCCTCCTTGGAGAGCATGATGACCCGGAGCGCGCGGGGCAGGTTGAGGGCCGCATAGAGGCCCGCCACCCCGCAGCCCACGATCACGACGTCGCAGGAGGTCTCAGACCGGCCGGCCGCCTGGCGCCCCCTCATCGGGACGCCAGCTCGAGCATGCGCTCAAGGGGCGCGTTGGCGGCATCGGCCTGGGGTGGGAGCCCCACCTCGCCCGACAGGCCCTCAAGGCACGAGACGAGACGCTCCGCGGTGACGAGGGCCATGTTGGGACAGATGGGCAGCGTCCTGGGAAAGTGGACGCGCTTGCCCTGGCCCGCGCAGGCGCGCTCGATCGCGTATGCGATGCCCACGACGGTCAGGACGATGAAGTCTCTGCCCTCGCTTGCGGCTATGTGGTCGATGATCTGCTTGGTGGAGCCCACGAAGTCCGCCTCCGCCAGCACCTCCTCGGAGCATTCGGGATGCGCGAGCACCTCGGCCGTGGGATATGCCAGCTCGAGCTCCTCCACCTCGGAGGGGACGATGCGCTGGTGAGTGGGGCAGTAGCCTCGGTTGAGCAGCACGTTCTTCTCGGGAACCTGCCGAGCCACGTAGCGGCCGAGGTTCATGTCGGGGATGAACAGGATGTTGTCCTGGGGCAGCTCGCGCACCACCTTGACGGCGTTCGACGAGGTGACGCAGACGTCCGCCCAGCTCTTGATTTCCGCAGTGGTGTTAACGTATGCGACGACGGCGACGTCGCCCAACTCCTGGCGCACGCGGTCCACGTCACGCTTTAGGACCATGTGCGCCATGGGACAGTCGGCCCGGGACTCGGCGAGCAGCACGCGCAGGTGGGGGTTGAGCAGCTTCACGCTCTGCGCCATGAAGGACACGCCGCACATGACCACGACCTCGGCGTCGAGCGTCTTGGCCAGCCGCGCCAGATGGAAGGAGTCCCCCACGTGGTCGGCGAGGGCCTGGACCTCGGCCGGCACGTAGTAGTGCGCGAGCACCACGGCGTTGCGGCGGCGCTTGAGTTTTTCCACCCGCCTGCGCAGCTCCTCAAAGTCCGCATCGCCCCGTGTCGCGGGTGAAGCGCCTCGCTCGCGATATCGCCGCAGGGCCGCGTCCAGGCTTTGTCTCTCAAGCTCGGACAATTCATAGCTGTCGGCCAGCCGCTCCATGGGAACTCCTCCCTTGCCGCCTTCCCATGGGACCAGGGTACCCGAAACTGCCTCATGTCGTCCGAACTGACAAGACAGGTGTCATGACAGTTAACACGGCCCTGGCACCAAGCCTGCGTGAGGGCGCGTCGCGCAAGGACCGCCGCGCGGGGCCGCTGCGCTACGCGCTCTTCATGATGATGGACCTGACCACGCCCGCCGCCGCGTCGCAGGCGTCGAGGGAGGCCTCCATGCGGTCGAAGACCCTCAGCCAGCCCACCACGTGCCCGCGGCGCGCCTCGTCGAGCGAGTCGTCGTGGAAGAGGTGGCGCATGCCCTGCTCATAGACGGCGTCGCCCTGATCCTCGATCTCGCCGACGGCGATGGCCTTCTCGCGCACGAGTGGGTCGCGCTTGTAGTTGGCCAGGTGGTTGAACATCACGTCGAGCTCCACGATGGCCTGGTGCGTGAGCTCGGCCATCTGGTGCGCCTCGACGCGCGTCGTGCTCATGTTGAACAGGTCGAGCCCCGTGCAGGCGCTCTCCATGTAGTCCACGATGTCGTCCATCTTGAGCGCGAGGTCGCTGATGTCGTCGCGGTCGAAGGGTGTGATGAACGAGGTGTACAGCTCCTTCATGATCTTGCGGACGTGCGCGTCGGAGCGCGTCTCATGCAACTTCATCGTGGGAATCATCGAGATGGTCTCGGGATACCCCCCGACCAGCCTCACGTAATCCTCTGACGCGTTCAGGATCTCCTGGGAGAACTCCCTGAAGAGCGCATAGAACGGGTCTTCCTTCTTGATGCGAGCCATGTGTCCCCCTCGTCGAGAGCCTGCGATGCTGATGGCGCGCTCGCCGCCGCGCCGGGCGGATGTCGTCGGCATGGCTCAGAACCACAGCAGGAAGAGCCGCGCCAGAAGATAGCCGATAAGACCGCAGCCCGGGAAGGTGAAGACCCAGGTGAGGACCATGTCCCGAGCGATGGACCAGTTGACGGAGCGAACGTTCTCCGCAGCGCCCGCCCCCATGATGGCCGCCGTCTTCGTGTGGGTGGTGGAGACGGGAAGTCCCGTGAGCGTGGCGATGAGCAGCGAGACGGTGGCGCTGAGCGAGGCGGAGAAGCCCTGGTACTTGTCAAGGCGCACCATGTTCATGCCCACGGTCTTGATGATCTTCTTGCCGCCCACCGCCGTGCCCAGGGCCATGACGCCAGCGCAGAGCACCATGATCCACAGAGGAAACTGGATGCCCTCCATGCTGGTCCTGCCCGTGGAGAGGACGACGGCCATCATGGCGGTGGACATGAACTTCTCGCCGTCCTGGGCGCCGTGCATAAGCGCCACCCCGGCCGCCCCCAGCACCTGCATCCTGCCAAAGAGGTCGTTGGCCCGACGACGGTCAGCGTGACGGCAGGCCAGGGGGATGATCCTGGCGAGTAGCCATCCTGCGGCATACCCGAGCACCGTGGAGAGGACGAGGCCATAGACGACCTTCATCCATTCGGCGACGTTGACGCCGCCCAGACCGCCCGAGACCGCCAGCGCGCCGCCGGTCAGGCCCGCTATGAGGGCATGGCTCTCGGAGGTGGGAATGCCAAAGGCCCAGGCCACGAGACCCCAGGCCACGATGCCCACCGTCGCGGCGGCAAGGGCGATGAGCGCGGCGTGCGCGTCGCCCCCGAAGTCCACCATCACGCTCATGGTGTCGGCGACCGCGGTCGTGATGAACGTCATGCCCACGAGGCCCACGAAGTTGCAGACGACGCTCATGGCTATGGCCTCGTTCACGCCGATCGAACGCGTCCCCACCGGCTCGGCGATGGCGTTTGCCGCGTCAGTCGCCCCGTTGACGAAGATCGTCCCCATGATCAGGACCATGACGATGGCAAGGAAGGGGTTCTGGCCAAGGATGTCGAGGAACTGGGAGAAGGAGATGGCGATCTGTGAGGCCTGCATGCGGCGTTCCTCCCCCTGAGAACCCGGTCATTCGGGCGGCGAGCACCCTCCAGGCCGCCGCAGCCGCACGGGCCGTCGCGACGCGTCGGGCATACGTCCTTGGTAAGTTAATCGTAATCAGATTGTAAGTCAATTGTTAGCCGACATGTCGCACGAGGAGACGGCGCGCCGATGCGCTCACAGGCCGCACGACGGGCCCTAGGGCAGCAGGCAGCTGAAGCTCACGACGCCGTCCTGCCAGCCGGCGCAGATCGACCCGCCCGCCTGCTCGCAGATGCGCTGCGCGACGGCGAGCCCTATACCGTAGCCCGACTGGTTCGAATGGGACGTGTCGCCCCGATAGAAGCGCTCGAAGAGGCGATCGAAGTCCACGCCCTCGCCGTTGGCATAGCTGTTGGACACCACCAGGCGCGCGCCACGGCGCCTGAGCGAGACCTTCGAGCGCCGCGGCACCGACACCCTCACCACGATGGACCCGCCCTCGTCACAGTACTTGGTGGCGTTGTCCAACAGGAGGCGAACGAGCTGCTCGACCTTGTCCCGACGCGCCGGGGTGACGACGCCGTCCTCTGGGACGCAGCTGAGCGATATGCCCCGACGCCGGGCCACCGACGCAAAGCCGGCGGCCACGTCGCTCACCACGGCGGCCACGTCCACATCCTCGAGCGGCGCCGACTCGTCCTCCTCGTCACGCGAGAACTCGACAAGGCGCCTGACCAGGCCGTCCAGATACTCCACCTGCCTCAGCGTGGAGGTCCCCCACTCGCTGGGGCCCTGAAGCGTCTCCTGAAGCTCGGTGTTGGCGCGGATGACGGCGAGCGGAGTCTTGAGCTCGTGGCTCGCGTTCGTGATGAACTCGCCCTGACGCCGCGCCGCCTCGATCTCGGGGCGAATGGCCTGGCGGGACATGAACCAGACGAGCACGAAGGCAAGAAGCAGGCCGCCGCCCAGGAAGATGAGGGTGTAGGAGAGGACCTGCCTCCCCTCCCCCAGCTCGATGGAGCCATCGACGAAGGCCACCACGGCGTCGCCGTCGGAGGCGTGGACGACCTTGTAGTAGTAGTCGCCGACGGATCCGGACTCAAAGATCGAGGAGACCGCCTGACGCGCCATGTCGGCGCCTAGGGAGGGGTCAAGGTCCTGGTCGTTGCCGCCCTGATACGAGACGAGCGACCCGTCGGGGCCCAAGGTGACCATGAAGTAGCGGGCGGTGCGCTGCGCGATCGAGAGCGAGCTGTCGGCGACGCTCGCGACCAGGACGCCGTCATGCTCGATGATGGACTGCAGCACGTTGTTCATGCGCGCCTGGGCGACGCCCATGTAGGCGCCGTTGACCAGCACGGCTATGAGCAGCATGGTGAGGAAGAACGCCCCGAGCATCGTGGCGATGATCTTGAGGCGCAGCCGTTGGATGGATCGCTCTCCCATGGTCGTCCCTCCCTGAGTCATCAAGCCTTACGAGACGAGACGCACGGTCTGGTCCTCGCCCTCGACGACCCTGAGCGACGAGCCCACTGACGAGAGCTTGGCCCTCAGGTACGAGAGGTACAAAGCGAGCGTCTCGTTCGTCGCGTCGGGGTCGTCCCCCCAGACGGTGGACAGGACGAAGGAGTGCGTCAGGGGCCGGTCCGCGTTCTTGACCAGAAGCTGCATGAGCTCGAGCTCCTTCACGGACAGGCGCACCGCGTTCTCGGCGGAGAGCTCCGAGCTTGACGGGCTCAGGGTGACGTCGCCCAGCGTGAGGACGTCATCGCCAAAGGCGTCACGGCGCTTGCACAGCGCCCGGACCCGCGCGAGAAGCTCCCTCATGGCAAAGGGCTTAGGCAGATAGTCGTCGGCGCCGGCGTCCAGGCCGGCCACGCGGTCGTCCACCTCCGCCTTGGCGGTGAGGAGCAGGACAGGGGTGGTGACGCCGCGGGAGCGCAGCTCGCCAAGGACCTCGATGCCGTCCTTGCGGGGCATCATGATGTCCAGGATGACGCCGTCGAAGCTCTCGGACAGAAGCCGCTCGAGCGCCTCCTCGCCGTCAAAGGCGCAGCACACCTCATAGCCGTTGTTCTCGAGGATGGCCTGGAGCGCGCGGTTGAGGTCACGCGTGTCCTCGGCGATCAGCAGTCGCATCGGACGTCACCTCCCGAAAGGTCAGAGGAGCGAATCATGTCTCGGATCGTCTGCATCGAGAGGTCCGTGGAGGCGAGCTCGTCGGCGCAGCGCTTGAGCTCGGCCGTGATGAGCGCGAGATTACCCGTGAGGTCATGCTTGTACTTCATCTGATGCTCAAGGGCCGCCCAGGTGTCCTGCGAGATGGTGCGCAGCTGAAACTCGGCGCAGAGGTCACCGTCCACGCGGACCACCATGTGGTAGCTCCGATAGCCGTTGGGCTTGACGTGGCGGATGTAGTCCTTCTCGCAGACGACCTTGACGCCGGGCAGCCGTGCGATGCGGTCGCGCATGAGGTAGACGTCGTTGAGAAAGGTGCACACCACGCGAACCCCCACGATGTCATGGATGCGCCCGAAGGCGGCATCGGCCGTCGCGGGGACCCCCTTGCGGCCGCACTTCTCGCGCAGGCTCGCGGGGCCCTTGACGCGGCCGAGAAGATGGGCGACGGGGTCATCGCCCCGCTCGGCCTTGAGCTCGACGCGCAGGGCGTCCACGTCTGCGAGCAGCCGGTCCTTCAGGGCGACCAGGTCCTGGTAGCGCCCGCCGTAGATGGCGTCCTCGGACGGATCCTCGACCTGCGGGTGGACGCCAGGGTTCAGGCTCGTCCCCCGCTCGTCGGTCCCCTGTGGCTCAATCGTACCTGTCACGCGGCACTCCCGCCTGTTCGTTGCCTGCGGCGCCGCACCGAGCGGCACGGCCCTGGGCCGAGGGGCCTGCCCTCGGACGAGGGGCCTCGCAGGGCCCGCTCGCGTGCGCGCCCGGACGTCCGTACACCCGGGCGCCAAAACGCCTGAACCATTGTATGCCCCCGATGCGCGGACCCTATTCAGGCCGGACGGCGAGAGGGGTGCGGCGGGTCGCGGCGCAGGTCTGCGCGGGCGGCGCCGCAGGCCCGCTCAAGACGCCGCCTACAGCGCGTCAAGGGCCAGCTGCCTGAGGCCCACCGTGCCGTCGGGCTCGTGCGCCAGGATGTTGACGTGCGTGAACCCGCATGCCAGGGCCGTGCGCACCGCGACGTCAAAGCCCCCGTCGAGCTTCTCCGCCTGGTGAGCGTCCGCGTTGATCAGAATCTGCCCGCCCATGTCGTTCAGCGCCCGTAGCAGCTCATGGCGCGGATACAGCTCGCGCTTGCGACCGCGGTTGACCGCGCCGCAGTTGATCTCGAAGGGGACCCCCTCGGACACGAGCCGCTCCATGGCCTCGAGCGCCGGCGCGAGGTAGCGCGGGTCCCCCTCGTCAAATGCACGCATCTGGTCGTTGAAGCGCGTCACCAGGTCAAAGTGACCCACGAAGGTGCAGTCGGTGCGCTCGTGCACCTGGGCCTCAAACTCATAGTAGGCGCGCGTGAGCCGGTACCAGTCTCCGCCGTAGAACTCGTCGCACAGCCGCCGGAGCGTCTCAGGGCTGCCATCGACGCTCATGGGCGTCTCCGTCGCGACCGGCAGGAAGTGAGTTGACCCGATGACGTACTCGGCGCCCGGACAGCACGACCGGTCAAACGTGTTGTCAAGCTCGACGCCCGTCAGGATGTCGATCCGCTCGCCATAGGCACGCTTGAGCCGATCGATCTCGCTCACATAGGCGGGCCAGTCCATGTGGATGTCCGGGTCCATGTGACCCGAGAATCCCAGGTGCTCAAACCCAAGGTCAAGGGCCCTTCTCACCATCTGTTCGGCGGTGTTCGTGCCGTCGCACAGCACGGTGTGCGTATGATAGTTTGCCCTGAGCATGTGACCTCCCTGAACGCGCTCGCGTGCCCCGCGACCTATCGCCTATCCCTGGCGATACTGCCCGAGAAAGTCCTCGAGGGCGTCCATGGCCTCCTGCAGCGTGTGCATGCGCGGCAGGTAGACGATGCGAAAGTAGCCGGGCTTCGCCCAGTTGAAGCCCTTGCCCCCCACGACGAGGACGCGCTTCTCCCTCAACAGGTCGAGGGCAAACTGATCATCGTCCGTGATGTTGAAGCGCGCGGGATCAAGGTGCGGAAAGATGTAGAAGGCCGCGCTGGGCTTGACCACCGAGACGCCCTCCATCGCGCTCAGGCGCTCATACACGTAATCACGCTGGTCGTGCACGCGGCCGCCCGGCACCAGGTAGTCCTTGACGCGCTGGTGCCCGCCCAGGCAGGTCTGGACGATGGACTGGGCCGGGACGTTGGAGCAGAGCCGCATGTTCGAAAGCATGTTGATGCCGTCGATGTAATCTCTGGCCAGCGACTTGTCGCCCGAGAGCGTCATCCAGCCGATGCGGTAGCCGGCGATCATGTGCGATTTGGAGAGCCCGTTGAACGTGACGCAGAACAGGTCGGGCGCGAGGCTCGCGATGGAGACGTGCTCCTGGCCGTTGAGCACGAGGCGGTCATAGATCTCGTCCGAGAAGATCACGAGCTGGTGTTGACGGGCGACCTCGACGATCTCCTGGAGCACCTCGCGCGGGTAGAGGGCGCCCGTGGGGTTGTTGGGGTTGATGATGACGATGCCCTTGGTGCGGTCGGTGACCTTGGCGCGGATGTCGTCCATGTCGGGGTACCAGTCCTGGTCCTCGTCGCAGACGTAGTGGACGACCTTGCCGCCCGCGAGCGTGGCGCTGGCGGTCCACAAGGGGTAGTCGGGACTCGGAATCAGGATCTCGTCGCCGTCGTCCAGAAAGGCCGACATGCACAGGTTTATGAGCTCCGAGGCGCCATTGCCCGTGTAGATGTCGTCCACGTCCACGTTGGCGATGCCCTTGAGCTGGTCATACTGCATGATCGCCTTGCGCGCCGAAAAGAGCCCGCGGCTTGAGGAGTAGCCCTGGCAGTCGACGAGCTGGCGCTGCATGTCGCGAACGACCTCGTCAGGCGTGCGGAAGCCGAAGGGCGCGGGATTGCCGATGTTGAGCTTGAGGATGTGGGCTCCCTCGTCCTCCATGCGGTTGGCCGCGTCGAGGACGGGCCCGCGCACGTCATAGAGGACGTTCTCGAGCTTGCTCGACTTCTTGAAGCTGCGACGTGACATGGTCGTGCCTTTCTGCGTGGTCGTTGGCCGTGCGGCGGTGGCGGCGGCCGGCATGGGGGGCGCCGCCGGGGGGCAGAGGCGATCGACCGGCATCCCCAGCAGCTCCGCCAGGGTCTCGAGCATGTCGGGCCGCGGCTCCGTCTTGCCGCTGAGATACTGCGAGAGCTGGCTCTTTCCCAGCTTGCGGCCCCGGTCTGCCGCCCTCTGCACAAGGTCGACCTGCTTGAGCCCCTGGACGTCCATCGCGGCCCTGAGCTGTTCGGCGAACGTCATCAATGCCATCGGGTGCCTCCAAAGTTCAATGTACTACGATGTTCAGTTTTCCGGTCCCTATAGTTCAATTTTGAGGCAAAGCATAGCACGTAACCTGGCGTTGACAGTTAGAAAGTTCAATATTTTTGTTGCGTGGTACGTAAAAAATTGAACATCGCGTAGGGCGCAGGGGTACACGTCGACGCGACAGGTCTTCCTGGGCGAGCTGGTGGACGGGAGCCTTGAGGTGGTGCCGTTCTCAAGGGCCGCAACAGAGAGGTGAGCGGCGGGAGCGGGACGCCGCGCGCCTAGTCCTCGGCGGCGTCTGCGGCGTCTCCCTCCAGAAAGCCGCCCGTCTGCCTGCTCCAGAGGCCCGCGTACTCGCCGCCCGCCTCCACGAGCTCGTGATGGGTGCCGTCCTCGACGACCGCACCCTGCGAGAGCACCACGATCCGGTCCATGGACGCCACGGTCGAGAGGCGGTGGGCCACCACCAGCGCGGTGCGGCCGCGCATGAGGTTCTCGAGGGCGTCCTGCACGAGGGCCTCCGATTCGCTGTCCAGGGCGGAGGTCGCCTCGTCGAGCACGAGGATCGGAGCGTCCACCAGGATGGCGCGGGCGATTGCCACGCGCTGGCGCTGGCCGCCCGAGAGCTTGACGCCCCTCTCGCCCACCATGGTGTCAAAGCCCCGGGGCAGCCGCTCTATGAACTCGAGGGCATTCGCCTGACGCGCGGCGGAGCGAATCTCGCCCTCGGTGGCGTCGGGCCTGCCGTAGGCGATGTTCTCGCGAATGGTCCGGTGGAAGAGGAGCGCCTCCTGGGGCACGTAGGCCACCTGCTGGCGCAGGGACTGCTGGGTGCAGTGGCTCACGTCCTGGCCGTCCACGAGGACGCGCCCCTCCTGCACGTCGTCCAGGCGAAGGAGCAGCTTGGTGAGGGTCGTCTTGCCAGAGCCCGAGCGGCCCACCAGGCCAACACGCTGACCCGCCGGTATATGCAGGTTGAGGTCCTCGAAGACCTTGTCGTCCGCCGGGGCGTCGGGATACCTGAAGCCGATGTGCTCAAAGTCGATGTTGCCCGAGGAGACCTTGAGCGCCGGCGCCCCCTCGTCGTCCTCCACGAGCGTGGGCTCGTCGAGGATGCGGGTCATCTCGGCGGCGTCGCCAAGAGCGCGGTTGATGCGGGCCATCATGGAGTTGAAGTAGTTGAAGCGCATCGTGAGGTTGTAGGTGTAGGTGAACATCATGACCAGCGTGCCCGCGCTGATGCCAAACCAGGCGTTGCCGCCGGACACGAAGATCGAGGCGATGAACATGATCACCGTGATGAGAAACGAGGTCATGAAGCCGCGCTGCACGGAGGCGCGCATGTTGGCGTTCGCGGCGACCATGGCCTCGCGGTTGGCCACGGTGAAGGTCTCGCGCTCAAAGTCCTCGCGTCCGTAGGTCTTGACGGCGAGGATGTTGGTCACGGCGTCGGAGAGCACGCCCGAGAGCTTGTTCTGGGCCTTTGACGCGTTGGCGGAGAGCACGAGGATGCGTTGGTACATGCGGTAGGCAAGCACGACGTAAAGGACGAGCATGACCATGAGCACGGCGACGAAGCTCGGTGCCGTGGGGGCCAGCATGCCGACGGTGAGGATGACGGAGGCGACGGTGGGCCACAGGGCATACGTGAGCACGTCCACAAGGCCCGCGTATCCGCTCACGAAGCGGGAGGTCTGACTCACGAGGCTGCCGCCAAAGCGACTGTTGTGGAACGTCATGGACTGGTTGGACAACGTGTCAAAGCACAGGCGCGAAAGCTGGTAGTCGCCGTTGATCTCAAGCTTATAGACGGAGTAGTCCTGGAGCTTGGAGAAGGTCTGCCCCACGGCGTTGACGACGAGCAGCCCCAAGATGTAGGGGCCAAACACCGAGAAGACCTCGTCGGGCGCGACGGGAGAGGCTTGGACGCGGTCCACGATAAGGCCCATGATGTAGGGGTTTGCGAAGGTGAGCAGAGCGATGTAACCCACGCTGCTGACGATGGAGAGCGCAAAGGCACCCGGCTTCTGCCTGGTGACCCGCCAGAAGTAGTAGAGCGTGCGACGTATGGTGGTGCGGTCTCCCTTGTTGCGGCGGTCGCCCTTGCTGGGAAGGGTGCTCGTCGCGGACTTACCTGACGCCATGGGTTGACCTCTCTCGCGCTGCGCGGACAAAATATTGCGCTTTCTACAGTTCTTCTTCAGGTGAGAATGGTACCTAAGCTGCCTGCGCATATGTCACAGAAGACATACCTGGGGGGCCTTGGCTGTGACATGTGCCTCCCTGGTGCGTCTCATCGTACCCGGCACGTTCCTTTGTTGCTTTGCAGCTATAGGTTTGCGAGCCGCGAGCCCACACGACTATAGGTTTGCGAGCGTCGGAGAGACGCACCTATAGGCTTGAGGAATCGGCGGCGCGTTTGCCCAGGTAAAAATCTTCTTGAATCCTCAAGCTTATAGCTTTGTCCCGAGGGGGCTCTCAAACGTATAACTTCGCGCTGAGGCGGCTCTCAAGCGTATAGTTCTGCGTCAGGTAAGCGCTCAAACCTATAGGAATCCCGGAATGGGTGCCGTCGCCGCTCTCAAACCTATAGGAACATGGCTGCAACGACGATGCCGGGACGTGCGACGCCAGAGGGACGGTCGCTTTATGAAAAGCAGGCCGTCGGGACACTCCCGACGGCCTGCGCGTTTGCATGGAGCCAGCTATCAGACTCGAACTGATGACCCCCGCTTTACGAGAGCGGTGCTCTACCAACTGAGCTAAGCTGGCGTTCCACATGGCGTCACGTCAACCAGCGGCGCAACAGAAGAATGATACCCGAAACAATCTTCTCTGCGCAAGGGGAAATTATCCTGCACCCGGCAGCACGCGCCCTACCCTACAGCAGGCGAAGCACTCCGCGCACCAGGCGCTCAAAGTCAGCGGCATGGCGCTCGGCCGTCGCGAGCACGGACTCGTGCGATGTGTCAGGATCGCCCGACTGGTTGGCCGCCAGCGTGAGGCCCAGCACGTTCATGCCCAGGGCATGCGCCATGATGACCTCGTTGACCGTGGACATTCCCACGTACGACACGCCCATGAGGCGCATCGCCGCGACCTCGGCCGGCGTTTCGAAGCAGGGTCCCAGCACGCCGGCGAGCACCCCCTCCTCGACCGTGATGCCCAAGTCGTCGGCGACACCGCGCGCCAGGGTGCGCAGGTAGGGAGTGTAGGCGTCCGTCATCCCCACGAAGGGCGTCTGAATGTCGCGCGTGCCGTCCCACTCCGCCAGGGGATTTTTGCCCGTGAGGTTGACCTGGTCGGTGATGATGCCCAGACCCACCTGGGCGTTACCGGGCACGGCGCCCGTCGCGGAGGCAAACACGATGTCCCTGCAGCCCAAGCGCTCAGCGTGACGCACGAGCGACGCCACCTCCGTGGCGCTGTAGCCCTGATACAGGTGGATGCGGCCGGGATAGACCACCACGGGCACCCCGTCCACGGTGCCGACGATGGCCTCGAAGCTGTGCCCCTGCACCGGCACGGCGTCCTCGGGAAAGCCGTCGATGTCATGGTAGTCGATGCGGCGCACGGGTTTGACCAGCTGGGCAAGATGTCCCAGGCCGGTGCCCATGACCAGCGCGACGGGATGCTCGACCGACGGCTTGCAGAGCTCGACGTCCCTCTCGCTGACCACGCAGACCCCCTCCTTCTTGAGGAGGCGCGCGAACACGCCGTCCCCCCTGACGAGCGTACCGGTGTGACTTCCATCGTAGACGAGCCCCGACCCGCAGGA
The DNA here is from genome assembly GCF_001811895.1 of Olsenella sp. HMSC062G07. NCBI lineage: Bacteria > Bacillati > Actinomycetota > Coriobacteriia > Coriobacteriales > Atopobiaceae > Olsenella > Olsenella sp. HMSC062G07. The sequence continues at coordinate 297,548 of NZ_KV806951.1, read as the reverse complement.
GGGGCTCTTGGCCTTGAGAACGGCGAGAGGCACCTTCATCCCGCGGCGCAGGTGCCGCTCCAGCGCCACGCGCGCGCCCCGCTCGAACGCCTCCGTGACGTCCGTGCCGTCAGCAAGCAGCACGCGCCCGTCCGCTCGCCGCTCGGCGGGCGGACGCGGGACGGGAAGGCCGGCGTCCCTCTCGGGACACACCCCCAGGGCATCGACCTTCCCGCAGAGCTCCCTCACCGCGTCCGAGGGCTTTGCCGAGCCGTCATAGCGACAGGCGACGCCTCGCAGACAGCTGCTCACCAGCACGCGCATGAGCGACGCACCTCACCTTTGCCTCGCGTGACGCTAGGCGACCAGCGTCGAAAGCGCCAGGTTCGCCTTGGAGAGCTCGGCGTTGACGTAGGCCGTCCACTCGGAGGTGTACTGATTCTGGGCCGTCTGATACTGCTGGAAGGCCACGTAATAGGCGGCCTGCGCCGCAGCGTAGGACGCGGAGTCGCTGGTCACCTTATAGTTGGCAAGAGCCGTGGCGTAGGGGCTGCTGCTGTCCTTCCAGGCGCCGGCATCGGCGTCCCACTCGTCGCCGGCCAGGTTGAGGATATAGGTGGCGTAGTCGGGCGTCTCGGCGTCCTTGTTGCCGTCAGAGGGTGCGCTGGGCGCCGTGGGCTTTGCGGGGACCGTGGCGCTCACCACGGTGTCGCGCAGCTTTGAGATCTTGGTCGCCGCGGTGATCTGGGCCTTGACCGTCGCCTCGTCCAGATGGTACGTGGACGCGAGCTGCGAGAAGTCAGAGGTCCCCGTGAACTGCTGGGCGTAGGCGCTGACCTCGTCGTCCGAGACGTTGATGCCCTTGGCGGCGCAGAGGTCCATGAGGATGTTGTTGCGAGCCACGGAGAGGACGCCGTCGGCAGCAGGCACCTTGTAGCTGCCATCGTCCCCCTTTGCGGCATCGAGCGTCGAGCTCGCCGTGATGACGTCACGCACCGTCACGGCATGGGTCACGCCGTTGTAGGTGTAGCTTCCCAGCGGCGCGTCAAGCTCGGATTCGCTCACGGTCGTCTTGCCGCTGAGCGCCGAGGCCCCCGACGCCGCGGGAACCAGGCGAAGGGTGGCATAGCAGACGCCGGCGCCCACCAGCAGCGCCGCGACGCAGATGGCGATCCAGGAAGGGGTGGCAAGGCCGCGGCGCGTCCCTTCGGGCGCAGGCGACGTCTCGCGGGGCTCGTCGGTCTCACCGTCCTTGTGCGTCCGGGCGACCATGGCCGACCTCTTGGCCCGCTTGGCCTTGCCCGCCCCGCCAGGCGCCTCGTCCGCGCCGGGCGTCTCGTCCGAATTGGCAACGTCGCCCTTGGAGTCCCTCTCCATCGGCGCGTCCTTGGCGTCGAGTTCGACCTTATCCTTCTTGTGTGCCACGATACAGACCTCCTGTCACGCCCACGGGGCGCGTCGCCTCGCGTCGCGCTGACGTGAGCCAGGGCGCACGAGACCCCACAGATGCAAAATACGCAGACATGGTACGGCAGAGACGCGCCTGTCCTCCATGCCAGGGGCAAACGCGCATGAAAATGCCGCATCGCTGGTGTGGGGCAAAAAGGAGCGCCCCAGACGGCCGGCGTCGAGCATCCGGCGCCCGCCCGGCGACGGCGCGCCTTCCCTAGCGCCTGCTCAGCACCTCGATGATCTCCTTGGAATACGCGCGGATGTACCCGCGGCCGTTCTGCGCGTCAAAGCTCACGCGCGCCCTCAGCACCTCCGCCGCCTGGTCCGAGATGCTGCCGCCCGCCAGGCTCACCAGGCTGCGGAGCATGTCGCGGTACTCAGGATCCCCGTGGTAGCACTGGACGGCCTCGTCCAGGATGCGCCACACCTGGTCGGAGCGCTCGGGCGACGTCGAGCCGTAGGTGGCGAGAAAGCGAAACGCCGCAAGTCGCACGATTGAGGAGTCCTCGTCAAACAACGAGGTCTCAGCGCCCTCGAAGGCCTCCTCGAGACAGCCCGGGTCGATGGTCACCATCTCGCTCAGGGCGTCAAGCAGCTCCCAGCGGGTCTGGGCCTCGGGACGGTCAAGCCCGTCAATGATCTCGCCGGCATAGTCAAACAGCTGGTTGGGGTCCTCCTTGGCCAAGAGGGCGATCTGATGCGCCGCCTCCTGCCTCAGGCGGCGGTTGGGACCGTCAAGCTCGGCGGCAAGGTCGCCGACGGACGTTTCCTGCGTTTCCTCTGACATGCTGTCCCCTATTCGCTAAAACCGTCCACCATGACCGTGCCCGAACGAGGGTCCTGGTGGATCTCGATGAATCCGAGCTTTGACGCCTCACGCAGCAGGTTCGAGAACGACCGATACCCATAGCTGCGCTCCGAGAACTGCGGGCGCTTGCGCTTCATGGTGTCCTTGAGCCGCGAGGCGAGGATGGCGCTGTCCGTGCTCTCGCCCTGAAGTGCGTCGATGGTCTCAAAGAGCAGCTGGTAGCAGCCGTGCTTCTCCTTGGGGACCTTCTGGGCGTAGTCCGGGATGCCGCTGGTGCTCACGACGTCCTCGTAAAAGAGGAACTCATCGCAGACCTCGGCCAACAGGGAGCTGGTGGACTCCTTCATGCCGACGCCGATGACGGTCTTTCCGAACTCCTTGAGCTTTGCCACCAGGGGCGAGAAGTCCGAGTCGCCCGAGAGGATCGCAAAGGTGTCGATATGCTCCTTCGTGAGGCACATCTCGACGGCGTCCACGGCCAGGCGGATGTCCGCCGAGTTCTTGCCCGTGAACGCGCGGTCGGGAATCTCGATGAGCTCGATGCCCAGCTCGTGCAGGGGGGTGATGGCATCGTCAAAGCGCTGCCAGTCGCAATAGGCGCGCTTTGCCGCGATGCGGCCCTTGTCGACGAGTCGCTCGAGGATGCGCTTGACGTCCGGACGGGGCCCTGGCTCCTGGTGGCCGTTACGTTTGCGCTTACCCGTCCCAAGCGCAAGGTTCTCGTAGTCTATGAGGACTGCGAGGGAGCTCTGATTGTTCTCGTTCATGCCTCGTACGGTTCCTTTCGTGCGTGCGGGCGCCAGGACGGCGCCGCGGTCGTTGTCGTCTTACTGATGACGAGACTCGTGTGGCTCGTGCTCATGGCCGCAGTCGCAGCCGTCGTCGCAGCCGCAGCCGCACGCGTCCTCATGGCCCTGGTGGGCAGCATGTCCGTGACCCGCGTCATCGAGCTCGCCCTCGGCCTCCTCGTCCAGGCCCGACCAGTCAAGCCCGGCGGCGGCAGCCGTGGCGTCATCGGCGTACAGCAGGGTGACGGCCTGCGTCCCCAGCCGCGCTCCTCCGATCTTGCAGAGCAGGTCGTAGAGGCTCTCGGCGGTCTGGACGCTGGGAAACGCGACGTCGAACTCATCGGCCTCGGCCAGGGCGAGGCGCAGGTCCTTGCGCAGGTGCTCGACCATGAAACCGGGGCGGTAGTCGCCCGCGACCGATTTGGGCGCCAGCGCGCGCAGCGCCGTGGATCCTCCCATACCCTGGGAGACGATGTCAATGACCTGGGACTTGTCGAGACCCTCGCGCTCAGCGAGGGCGAGGGCGTCCGCATAGCCCACCATGGCTGCGCCCAGGGACACCTGGTTGCACAGCTTGGCGGCCTGGCCCCTGCCGGCTCCGCCAAGATAGTGGATGTGCGCCGAGAAGCTCTCGAGCAGCGGGCGCACCGCCGCCGCCTCCTGCGGGGAGACGCCCGCCATGAGGGTCAGGGTCCCGTCAACGGCGCCTTGCTCGCCGCCCGTGACCGGACAGTCGAAGGCATGCCTGCCCGCGACCTCCGCGGCGTCGTGAATGTCACGCGCAAGCTCGGGGGAGCTGGTGGTGAGGTCCACCATCCAGGCGCCGGGCCTGGTGCTGCTGATGAGCCCGTCCCGAGCGAGGTAGACCTCCTCGACCTCCTCGGGATAGCCGAGCATGGTGAAGACGGCGTCGGCGTCCCGGGCGGCCGAGGCCACGTCGGCAGCCCAGCGCGCCCCGCGGGCGACGAGAGGGTCGGCCTTTGACTTGGTGCGGCTATGTACCGTGAGCTCGACGCCGGCGTCCATCAGATGAGCCGCGATCGGGGCGCCCATGATGCCAGTGCCTATGAAGGAGACCGTGCGTATGGTTGTGCCCTGCATGGGAGCCACCTTTCATGTGTGTCGCCGGACGTCGCCGCGCCGGCCTCTGGGACGGAGGGCAGAACCGCCGTCGTCACGCCCCCAGGGATGCCTTGCGCACCTTGCGCGTGATGCGGTCGGTCAGCGAGAGCTTCTCGCGACGGTCGACGCCCCAGAACGTGAGGGCCACCATCCCCGGGCCGACGTGGCTGCCCAAGGTGGGCGACACCTGACTCCTGATGATGGTGACGTCCTCGCAGCCCTTCTCCTTGCGGACCTCGCGCTCGAGCCAGTCGGCGTCCTTCTCGGCGTCGGTGGACACGATGGCAAGGGGCAGCGACGGGTCGTGCGCGTAGTTCTCACGAAAGTCCTGGATGATCGCGCGCAGGGCCTTCTTGCGCCCGCGACACATGCCCCTGAGCGTGAGCGCTCCGTTGAGGTCGAACGAGAGCTCGGGCTTGATGTCGAGCTTTCCGCCGACGTTGGCGGCCGCAGGCGGGATCCTGCCTCCCGCGGCAAGGGTCTCAAAGCCGTCGAGCGTGAAGTAGCCGTGCACGAAGTAGCGGGCGTCGGCCGCCCAGGCGTACAGCTCACGCGCCGTGAGGCCCAGCGACGCCTGACGGCAGACCTCGATGGCAAGAAGCTCCCCGCAGGCGGAGTCCACGGCGTTGTCCAGGACGTAGAGCTCAAAGTCGGGAAACTCCTCCCTCACGAGATCCTGGGCCTGACGGGCGTTCTCGATGGACGACGAGAGCCCGCCCGCGAGCCCCAGATACAGGCTGGGCGTGCCCTCCTGGGCGGCGCGACGGAAGACCTCGAGATACCGGCCGGGAGTGATGGCGCAGGTGCTGTAGTGCAGGCTGGGATCCTGTCGCATGCGCTCATAGAACTCGTGAGGGTCGCCCGTCGTCCAGAGGTCGTCCACCTTCTCGCCCTCGGGCGTGACGTAGGTAAAGGGGATGACCTCGACGCCAAGACGTCGGGCGACCTCGGGGGCGTAGTCCGCCGAGGAGTCCACGATGATGCGCACTGCGGGAGCGTGACGATGCCGGTGGCCCGCCACGGCAGGCTGCCTGTCGCTGGGGGCCACGCGGCTCTGGTCCGTCTGACTGACGTCCTGGGACATAGGAAACTCTCCTGACTTAGGCCTCGTCGGGAACGTCGACCCGGGGCTTGATGATGCCATATCCGCCGTTCTCGCGATGGTAGATGACGTTGACGAGGCCCGTGGCGGCATTCTCGAAGACGTAGAAGTCATGGCCCAGAAGGTCGGTCTGGACGAGCGCCTCCTCCTCGGTCATGGGACGCAGGTCGATCAGCTTCTCACGCACGAGCTGGGCGTCCTCCTCCAGCTCGGCCTTGGTGGGCTCGATGAGGCTGCCCAGGTCGGCAGGCGACCCCATGGCGGTGCGAATGGACTCGGCCGCCTTGCGCTGCCTGCGATCGACGACGCGCGTCTTGTACTTGCGCAACTGCCTGGTGACCTTGTCGGCCGCCTCGTCGATGGCGACGTACATGTCGGCGTGGCTCGCCTCCACGCGCACGACCGTGTCGCGCACGAACACCGTGACCTCGCAGGACGCGCGGTCGGGGTTGGAGCGGTTCTTCCCCACGCGCAAAACCACGTCGCAGCTCATGGGGCTGATGTCAAAGACCTTGAGCGCATCTCCGACCTTGGCGTTGACGCGCTCGCGCATGCCGTCAGAGACGGAGACCTTGCGTCCCGAGATCTTGATGTCAACCATCGGTACCTCCTCGTGTGCGTTTGAACTGGCAGGGAGCGCCCGTACCTTCCTCTTACCCAAACCGCGTGAGCTGGTTTCTTGCGCAGGCGCCCGGCGGCGGGGCGGCGGCGGGCCGTCCCCGAGCGAGGGAGGCGAGCTGCGCCTAGATGGGTCGCAACGGCTAGTCGGAGAGGGACACGGCGTTGGCTCCCGCCGTGGGGGTGCCCGTCAGGGCGGCGGAGGCCATGTTGGTCGTGGCGGCCTGCGCCGCCGAGGCCGACTCGCTCTCCGTGACGGCGTCCGGCTGCTTGGCGGGAACGTCCTTGACGGCATCGCCGGGCGTCAGCTTCGCAAAGTCGCCCATCCACCGCGCGCGCGTGAGGTCATAGATGCCGTTGCCCTGAATGGTGTCGAGCGCGGCGCCGAGGGCCGTCTGGAGCTCGGCGTTTGAGCTGGCGCAGGCCATGCCCTCCGCGACGGGCGCGGCAAGCGTCCCGGCAAACGAGACGTCACCGTAGCCGCGCGCGAGATAGGCGCCCGAGTACGCCTCGCAGAGCACGTAATCGACCTCGCCGCGATCCAGCGCCGCGAAGGCGTCGTTGAGGTTGGCGTAGCCGTCCTTGACCGTCACGTTGAGCCCCGTGGCGGCGAGCGCCGACGACGAGACCGACCCCGCCTGCATGCCGATCTTCTTGGACGAGAGGTCCTCGACCCGGGCGACGCCCATGGAACCCTTGTGGAAGAAGGCGGAGGCGGTCTCGGCATAGGCACCCACGAGCGTGTAGACGCCCTGGTCGCTTGCCTGCTGTCCCATGACCACGTCGCATACCGTGCCCAGGGAGCTGGCGGGGTCGCTCACGTCGACGAACTTGACCTTGAGGCCCATCTGGTCCGCCAGGGCTGAGGCAAGGTCCACGTCCAGACCGGCCACCGCGCCGTCGGCCTGATAGCACAGCGGCACCATGGTGCCGTGCAGGTTGACGCCCACCGTCAGCGTGCCGGGCGTGACCAGCGCGCTGTCGGGAACCGTCTGCTCGACCTGCGGCCGAGAGGACGTGCCCGCGTCGGGCGACGATCCGGGCAGCAGGGACATGACGGCCCCGGGGACCTTGGCGACCTCAGAGAGGACCAAGCCGGCGACGTCCTGAGCCGCGGAAAGGTCGGGAAGGTCGCATCCGGTCAGGCCGAGGCTCATGGCGAGCGCCATCGCCCCTGCGATTGCCGCGGTCCTGCTGCGTGCTGTCATCGTATCCCCCGTGTCAGATGTGCCGTCCCGACGCCTTACTCAGCTGACCTGGTATTTGGCCCCACACTCGCGCACCGGGACTCTGGCTTCGGGGCTGCGGCCCCCCACCGTAGGTCCTCTCGCCCGCGGGGCCCCATGCCCCGAAGGTGTCGGGCGGTGCGGCTTACCCCTAGGACGAGCCATGCTCGCCGGAACGCTCACGCCCGGCTTACGTGGATCCTTTTGGCCTCGTCTGCCATGGACTAGGGAGCGAGGACGCGGTCGTGCGCGCCTCTCTCCCGCAACCACAGACCTGAGTAAGGCCTTGTAATTATACCAGCTTTGCGCGACGCGCACGAACCATGCCGTTTGCAGACGGCAGGTCGGAGGGGGATGCGTCAAACGCGGGCAAACGCGCAGCAGGTCACCGACGCGGCCCCGCGGGCGAGCAGCGCCCGGGTCGCGGCACGCATGCTCGCCCCGGTTGTGATCACGTCGTCCACAAGCAGGAGCCTGAGCCCGTCCAGGTCATCCAGGGCGCGCACGCTGCCCTCAAGGTTGGCGGCGCGCTGCCTGCGGCCGAGCGAACGCTGGTCGCGGGCGCTGTCGCGCACCAGGACGTCGGCCAGGGGCAGGCCCGTCTGACGGCACAGCTCACGCGCCACAAGCTCCATGTGGTCAAAGCCGCGTCGCGCAAACGCGGCGCCCGTGGCGGGCACGAAGCACACGGCGTCTGTCTCGGCGACGTCAAAGCGGGGCGTCCCCGACCATGAGGGCCACGCGGACGCCTCGTCAAGGGAGACGACCATGGCGGCCGCCAGCACCCGGGCCAGCCTCCGCTCGTGGTGGTCCTTGAAGATCGTGACGAGGCGGGCGGGCAGCCCCCCGAAGCGCACGGCGCAGACGGTGGCGCGACTCGCCCAGTCGTGGTCGCATTCGGTGCAGGTGATATGACCGAAGGGCGCGCCGCAGCCCGGGCAGGCCCATCGCTGGTCGATCCAGGCGAGAGAGCGGCGGCAGTCGGCGCAGAGCAGCTCCCCGGGGCGGTCGCAGCCCACGCAGCGCGTGGGCCACAGCAGCTCGGCGAGCACGGACGCGAGCCGCCCGCCCGGCGTGTCGCCCGAAGGGTCCAGAAGCACGGCGCCACCTCCCCCGGCCACGATGCCGAAGGTCACCCGACATCCCCGGCATCCCCAGGCTAGGGGGTGCGGCTGGCGCCTGACGTGCCGCAGGCTCGCGCCCGGCTGGCGTCACGCGTCAGCGCGCGGGCGCGTCAAGCCCAAAGAGCGCGCAGGCGTTGCGCCAGAGCGCCGCATAGGTCTGCTTTGGCGGGACGCCGCAGCACTCGGCGCGCACCTGCGCCGCGAGCGCCGCCGTGAACGCAACCATGGCAGGCTCGCACTCCTGGCCGCGCAGAGGCACGGGCGCCATGTAGGGGCAGTCGGTCTCGGTGATGAGAAGCTCCTCGGGACAGGCGGCGAGCGCCGCGCGAACGTCGTCCGAGCGCCTGAACGTTGCCGCCCCGCCAAAGGCCACGTAACAGCCGAGTCGAACGAAGGGCTCCATGACCTCGGACCCCTGCGTGAAGCAATGCAGGTCGCAGCCGGCGGCGGGGACGCCCTCCTCCATGAGCACCCGCGCCGCCAAATCATGGGCGCGCGTGTCGTCTTGTCCGTCCCTGATGTGGAGCTCCACGGGAAGCCCGCGCTCATGGGCCAGGCGCAGCTGGCGGCGAAAGGCCTCTTCCTGCAGCGCCAGAGGAAGCTCGCCGTAGGGTCCCAAATCAAGGCCGATCTCTCCCACGCCCACGGCGCGGGGGCTCGCCAGCAGCTCGTCCAAGGTCGCGAGTCGCGCGGCGTCGAGCCGGTCCGCCCCATAGGGATGCACGCCCGCGACGATGCGCACGTTGTCCAGAAGATCCGGCGCATCCCAGCCGTCAGCCGCTGGGGGGACGACGCCCTCCCGCGCACGGGCGTCCAGCAGCTCCCGCGCACGCTCGACCTGGTCGTCCAGCCACGTGAGCAGGTCAGAGGCCGTGGGCCAGGGGCCGCCGACGTCCTCCACGGCATCGAGGGGCACCACGAGGAGGCGGACCCCCGCCAGGGCGGCCCTAGTCAGGGCCTCCGCGGCGTCATGGTCACGAAGGCAGTTTATGTGGCCGTGAGTGTCGGCAAGGGGGGCCAGGGGACGGGGGGTCTCGACGGGCCTTCCCTTGGCATCGGTAAGGGCGAGACGTGACATGGCTCACCAACCCTTCATCGGCGGTCCAATGCGGCAGCAAGACGAACGAAGTCCTCGGGCGCGAGGGTCTCCGCGCGCGCGGCGGGCAGAATGGCCGCGCGCTCAAGGGACTCGCTGACGCGGGCGGGGTCGTAGCCCCCCGCCACCAGGTTGTTCCTGATGGTCTTGCGTCGCTGGGCGAAGGCGGCGTTGATGACGCGCGTCACCGCCAAGACCCGCTCGTTCGCAAGGCACGCGCCCGAGGCCGGATCGCGGGCGGGACGTCGGTCTATGCGCAGCACGGCGGAGTCAACGTGCGGAGGCGGCATGAAGTTGCCCGGCCCCACCTCGAAGCGCCCGGTGACCCGCCCAAAGAGCGCAAGCTTCGCCGTGTAGGCGCCGTAGGCCCTGCCGCCGGGGCGCGCCGCCATACGGTCGGCGACCTCGGCCTGCACCATCACCACGAGCCGCCGGACGCTGGGAAGGGTCTGGAGCACCTGGAGCACGAGCGTGGCCGCAACCTGATAGGGCAGGTTGGCCACGAGGGCGTGGGGCGCTTCGTCCTCGCCGAGGCGCGCCAGAACGCCGTCGGGCACCTGGGCCAGGGCGTCTCCCCACACGAGGTCGAGCCGGCCCGGCGCCTCGTCGGCAAGCTCGCCGAGCGCCGGCTCGAGCGCGCGGTCCGCCTCGATGGCGATGACCCTCCCCGCCCGGGGCAACAGTCCCAGCGTGAGCGTGCCGATGCCCGGCCCCACCTCAAGAACGCACTCCTCGCCCCCCAGCTGGGCGAGGTCCAGGATCTTTCCGATGACCTCGTCGTTCACCAGAAAGTTCTGACCCAGCCGATGCTTGGCGTACAGCCCGTGGCGACGAAGCGTCGCGATGGCCTGCTCCCTGCTGGCCAGACGCGAGTACGCCATGCCTAGTCCCTGCCCGCCAGGCGCGGGAAGAGGGCGCTGCCCTTGGTGACGCCCACGCCGCCCTTGATCTGCCCCCAGGCGCAGGCGGCGCGAAGGTCCGTGGTGGCGGCCTCGTCGGCAAGCCCCATGCGGCCCAGCACCTCCGCCGAGGTCTGGGGCATGAAGGGCATGAGCAGGTGGGCGCAGATGCGGATGGACTCCAGCAGATTGCAGATGATGTCCGCGAGCTCGCACGCGCGGGCGGGATCCTTGGCGACGGTCCACGGCGCGGAGTCCTCCACGTAGTGGTTGGCCGCGTGGACGAGCTCCATGATGACGTTCCTCGCCGCCACGTACTCGATCTTGTCCATGTGGGCGCAGTAGCGCTCGGCGATGCCCTCGGCCACGGCGCGCAGGGGACTCTCGCGCGCGGCCCAGCCCTCGTCGAAGGCGGGCGTGGAGCCGTCGAAGTACTTGGCGCTCATGTTGAGGGCACGGCTCACGAGGTTGCCCCAGCTGTTGGCGAGGTCGGCGTTGTAGACCTGCTCCATGCGCGCGAAGCTGATGGCGCCGTCCTCGCCGGGCACGACGTCGGTCATGAAGTAGTAGCGATAGCCCTCCACGCCCAAAAGGTCGATGACCTCCTGGGGGGCGATGGCGTTGCCGCGCGACTTGCTCATCTTCTCGCCCTGGCCCGTCTCGTCGTTCCTGACCATGAGGAAGCCGTGGGCAAAGACGTGCTCGGGCAGGGCCTCGCCTATGGCCATGAGCATGGCGGGCCAGATGACGCAGTGGAAGCGGATGATGTCCTTGCCCACCACGTGGAACTGCGCCGGCCAGCGGTAGGCGAGCTCGCGATTCGCTTCCTGGCCCTCCTGGCCGTAGCCGACGGCCGTCAGGTAGTTGAGGAGCGCGTCAAACCACACGTAGGTCACGTGCCTCTCGTCAAAGGGAAGCCTGATGCCCCAGTCGAAGCTCGTGCGGCTCACGGAGAGGTCCTGGAGCCCGCCCTCGACGAAGGTGCGGACCTCCCTCATGCGGAAGGAGGGCATCACGAAGTCGGGCCGCTCGTCATAGAGGGCGAGGAGGCGGTCCTGGAAGGCGGAGAGCTTGAAGAACCACGACTCCTCCTGGACGCGCTCCAGGGGCCGCCCGCAGTCGGGACAGAGGTGCTCCCCCTCGCTGTGGCGCCCCTCGTCGGCCTTGCGCACCTGGTTCTCGGTGAAGTAGGTCTCCTCGGGCACGCAGTACCAGCCGTCGTAGGAGCCCTTGTAGATGTAGCCCGACTCCCTCATGCGCTCCCAGAGGTACTGGACGGCGCGCACCTGGCGCGGCTCGGTGGTGCGGATGAAGTCGTCGTTGGAGACCTCGAGCGTATGCCAGAGCTCCTTGAAGAGGGGGGCCTGGCTGTCGCACCACTCCTGCGGGCTCATGCCGTGCTCGCGGGCCGCCTCCTCGACCTTCTGGCCATGTTCGTCCATGCCCGTGAGGAACTTGACGTCATAGCCCATGGACATGCGATAGCGAGCCTGGACGTCGGCGAGGATCGTGGAGTACGCCGTGCCAAGGTGGGGCCTGGCGTTGACGTAGTAGATGGGCGTGGTGATGAAGAAGGGCCTCTTGCTGTGGTCGATGGGCTGTGCCATGGTTTTGCGCTCCTGGTGTGAGGAAGGGGGCGGCCGAGTGCCGACGGCATCCCGGCGGCGGGACGTCGCACGATTGTTCATTCTACCTCACGGCACGCAGGGCGGGCGTTATGGGGCGCGGGCGTCTCTCCCACGACGTCACCAGGACGCGGCGGCACCAGGACGAGAGGCCCGCGAAAACGACGCGCCCATGGTCACCCGCAAGGATCAGGCCAAGGCCGTTGCGCGCGGAAGGCGCCTCCCTGGGCTCCTTGGGCGAGACGGGCTATCGCCTGAGGGCCCCAAACAGGCCGCGGGTGAGTTGGCGCGTGGCCTCGCGCCCAAAGGTGCCCAAAAGGGAGCCGACGACGCGCTGTGCCTGCTTGCTTAGCTGCTCGCGGCGGCGCGCCTCCTCGCGGGCGACGCGCTCCGCCTCACGCTGCTGGCGCTTGAGGGCGGCCTGGGCGTCGCGCTCAGCCTGACGCCGTTGACGCTCCAGCTCCCTCTGGGCGGCTGCGGCGGCCTTGGCGTCGTCCTTCTCCCTCTGCTTGGCGGCGGCGTCGGCCTCGGCCTGACGCTTGGCCTCGAACTCGGCCTTCTCCCTCTCGAGGGCCTCGCGCTCGGCCGCAAGCCGGGCGCTCGCCTCGTCGTTGGCCTTCTGGTCCTGAATCTGCTCGAAGGCGCTCTGACGGTCCACGGCGTCGCCGTACTTGCCCATGAGGTCGGCCTGGGCCTCCTGCACCTGCAGCATCATGGCGTCCGAGGCGGCCGCCATGGAGCACTGGGGAAAGAGGACCTTGGCCCTCTGCACGACGCAGGGGGCGCCCTCCTCGTCCAAGAACGAGACGAGCGCCTCGCCGGTGCCGACCTCCTGAAGCGCCTGCACGCTGTCGAAGGCGGGGTTGGCGCGGAAGCTCTCGGCCGCCGCCCTGACCGCCCGCTGCTCGGCGGGCGTATAGGCGCGCAGGCCGTGCTGCACGCGGTTGGAAAGCTGCGCCAGCACCTCGTCGGGGATGTCCGACGGGCTCTGCGTGATGAAGTACACGCCCACGCCCTTGGAGCGGATGAGCTTGACGACCTGCACGAGCTTGTCTTGGAGCGCCTTGGGCATGCCGTCAAAGAGCAGGTGCGCCTCGTCAAAGAAGAAAACGAACGCGGGCTTGTCGGGGTCGCCCACCTCGGGCAGGGTGTCAAAGAGGGACGAGAGCATCCAGAGCAGGAACATGGCATAGATCTGCGGCGTCTGGATGAGCCTGGCGGCGTTGAGGACGTTCACATAGCCGCGCCCGTCGGAAGCGCGGCAGAACCAATCGGCCAGATCCAGATTTGGCTCGCCAAAGAAGACGTCGCCGCCCTGGTCCTCGACGACCATGAGCGCGCGTTGGATGGCGCCGACGGTGGCGGCGGACACGTTGCCATAGGTGGTCTGGTACTCCTTGGCGTGCTCGCTCACGTACGCGAGCATGGAGCGCAGGTCCTTGAGGTCTATGAGCAGCAGGCCGTTGTCGTCCGCCACCCTAAACACGATGTTGAGGACGCCCTCCTGCACGTCCGTGAGACCCAGCAGGCGACTCAGGAGCACGGGCCCCATATCGCTGATCGTGATGCGCACGGGCAGGCCCGCGTCGCCCAGCATGTCCCACACGCGCACGGGGCAGCCCACGAAGCTCACCTGGTCGGGCTCGAGCCTGAAGGTGTCCTGGCAGCGCTTCCGGATGAAGTCGGTCATCCAGCCGGCCTCGGCCATGCCGGTGACGTCGCCCTTGACGTCAGCCATGAAGACGGGAACCCCCGCCTGCGAGAAGCCCTCGGCCATGACCTTGAGGGTCACGGTCTTGCCCGTGCCCGAGGCGCCGGCGATGAGGCCGTGCCGGTTTGCCTGGCCAAGCAGAAGGAAGCAGGGGTCCTCGCCCTGGGCCATCCAGATCTTGTCGTTCACGAGCATGACGTCTCCTCGCTGTCGGGGGGATGATGACAAGGGGGGCGAAGGCCGACGCAACGCGGGCTCAACGTTTTGACGTGGCGGCGATCACCAGGTCGTAGGCAGCGCCGCGCGACATGCCGTAGGTCTTCGCCAGGCGCCGCGCCAGGGAGCTCTTGGGCTCGCCGGCCGCGACGCCCGCCCGCAGCGCCTCCTCAAGGGGAAGCGCCTCCTGGCGTGCCGCCGCGCGACGGGCGGAAAGCTCGTCCGGGCTGGGGCCGGCGATCACGATGACGCACTCCCCGCGCAGCGTCGGGCGCTCGGCGATGCCGGCGGCGAGCTCGGGGGCCAGGCCCCGGGCGCACTCCTCGTGGAGCTTGGTGAGCTCGCGGACGAGGGCGACCCTTCGCTGGGGGAGCAGCTGCGCGATGGCACAGAGTGTGGCACTCACCCGCCGGGGCGACTCGTACACCACGAGGGCGCCGGGAATCGTGGCGAGCTCGGTCAGACGGGCCTTGAGGGCGCCCTGCTTGCGCGGGAGGAACCCCTCGAAGAAGAAGTGGTCCATGGGCAGCCCCGAGGCCACGAGGGCGCAGGTGACGGCCGAGGGTCCGGGGATGACCTCCACGGGAAGGCCGGCGTCGAGGACGGCGTCCACCAGGCGCTGGCCCGGGTCGGAGACGCCCGGCATCCCGGCGTCCGAGACGAACGCCACCCGGCATCCCGCCGCGACGCGCTCGAGCACGAGGCCGACGCGCTCCTCAAGGGTGTTCTCGTCCGCGCGCACGAGCTGCGCCTTGAGGCCCAGACAGGTGAGCAGCCTGGCCGTGACCCGCGTGTCCTCGCACAGGACGATCTGGGCCTCGCCCAGGGTCCTTCTGACCCGGGGCGAGACGTCCTCCAGGTTGCCGATGGGCGTCCCCACCATCGAGAGCACGCCAAGACGGGCGTCCGGGGCCTGGGCGACAGGGCTCACGAGAGCATCGCCCGCTCAAAGGACGAAAGGGCCGCACGCGCGTCCCAGCTCGTCAGACGCCCCTCGGTCTTCCAGGTGTTGAAGAACCACGCGGGGCAGTCCTCGAAGGCGCCGATCTGCTCCGAGACGAAGACGCGCTCGAGGGCGATGCGACCCTCGGGCGTGGTGGAGGAGTCAGAGAACGGCAGGGACGCGGACCACTTGCCCACTATGACGGGAAGGCCGCTCTTCCGTGCGAGCGCGAGCGACCTTCTGGAGGCGTCCGAGAGGCGGCGGATGCCCGTGGGACCCGAGCCGCCGGCCCTGTCCAGGTAGTGGTAGAGATGGCAGTCCAGCCAGACGTCGTGGTAGCGCCTCGGCGCCATGAAGTGCCGCCAGGCGCCCGGCTGGCCGGCGTCCGGAAGGATGATGGTGGCGTCGGGGGCGTTGGCCCGGATGGTCTCGTAGGCGTCGCGGTAGTAGTTGCGCATGACGTGCAGCGGCACGCCGTCCGTGAGCGAGAGGCCCCTGCGCACCTGGGCGATGACGTCGTCGGCCGGCTCGATGCCGGCGAAGGCCATGCGATAGGCATAACGCTTGGCGAGGGCGCCCACGACCACGAGCATGTCGTCGCGATAGTGCTGGAAGTCGTCATGGTTACGGACGAGAGGCACGTCAGGCGCGGGGGCACCGGGGGTGATGGCGAGCACGAGCACGATCTTGAGGTCTATCTCCTCGGCCCAGTCAAACGCCTGGTCAACGTAGTCAAGGCAGCCCAGATAGGGGCCGGTGTGGGGGCCCACGGCGCCAAAGACGTACCACGGCACGGCAAGGCGCACGGCGTTGAAGCCACGGCCGGCGATGCGCGTGAAGTCATCCTGGCCCAGAAAGCTCGCACGATGCGCGCGCACCAGCTCATGGTAGCGACGACTGCCGATGGAGGCGATGAGAGCGTCCTCGTCGAGGGCGCCGGAGTCGGCGAAGAGGCTCGGCGTCACCCATGGCTCAAGCGTGAGCCAGCCCGTGAGGTTCACGCCATGAAGTGCCCGTGACGGCATCTTGCCCCCTCTCTCGTGGGGCGTCCTTTCACAGGCCGTCCCCTGCCGACTGCCTCAAGTATACGTGCATAGCCGGACGCGCACGACGTCAAAGGGCGTCATGACGGGCACTTTCTCATACATTTTTAGGCGGGCGCGCGGGCGTGAGCAGTCCGGGGGCCGCGCGACTCGTCATGGCGGCCCCCCGGCGCCGGACGCGGGAGGCAAGGCGCTTGCGCCTTCTAGCCCACGAGATACGTGGCGCGATTGTTGGGGGTCTCGTTGCAGTCGACGCGGCTCACAGGGAGCCCGCGTGCCGCGAGGCGCTCGGCAAGATGCCGGGCGAGGTTCTCCGCCGTGGTCCTGAAGGGGAGGATCGTGAGCGAGAAGCCCTCCTCGCGCAGGGCGTCGATGGTGCTGGGCCTCAGGGACCCCTCCTCGACGAGGAAGGTGTGGTCCAGGGCGTCGCATTCCTCGCGCACGACGCGCTTGAGCCGTGCGAAGTCAACGACCATGTCCTTCTCCGTGCCAGAGGACCCCAGCGCGTCGGCACGCACGTAGGCCGTCACGCGCCACTGATGACCATGGAGGTTCTCGCATGCGCCATGGTAGCCGGTCAGAAAGTGGGCGCTGTCAAACCAGTATTCCGTGGAGAGCTCGTACATCATGGCCTCCCTGGGCGCATGGGTGCCTCAAACCGTGCGTGACGGCACGAGCGGCGAGGCGTCACTCGTCGCCCCGGGAGGCCGGGCCGCCGCCCTGCGTCCCCGTGCCGCCGCTTCCTCCCCTGCCACGACCCCGATGACGGCGACGACGCCGGGGCTTGTCGGTGTCGGAGGCGTCGGGCGCCGCGTCGGGCGCAAAGCGCTGGGCCCTGTCGCGGGGTCGCCCCGGCGCCTCCTGCGTCGCGGCGTCTCGGCCGCCGTGATCGCCCGGACGGCGGCGCCTGCGCGTCGGGCGGGCGCCACCTGACGTCACATCGCCCTGCGCGGTCCCTGCGGGAGCCTGGGCGCCCGCCGCCTGGTCCTGGCCTGCGTCGCCGGCATGGTGACGGCGCCGACGCCTAGGGCCGGGCGTCCGATCGCCCTGCTGCGAAGCGGCAGGCTCCAGGCGGACACCGTCGCCTTCGGCGGCCTTGCGCCGCTGGCGGCGGGAGCGTTGCCCTCCCTCGGACGACCCCTTGCCCTGCGGCCGCTGAGCCTCCTGGCGTCGGGGGGCCTCGCCCCTGCCGCGGCGCCGCTGCCGCTTGCTCACGAAGATGTCCTCGTCGGCAAAGGTCTCCTCGGGAATGAGGCCGTGGGCGCGGTCAAGCTCCGCCAGGGCCA
Source organism: Olsenella sp. HMSC062G07 (assembly GCF_001811895.1). Lineage (NCBI taxonomy): Bacteria > Bacillati > Actinomycetota > Coriobacteriia > Coriobacteriales > Atopobiaceae > Olsenella > Olsenella sp. HMSC062G07. Next base: position 280,510 of record NZ_KV806951.1, on the reverse strand, counting down.
TCTCGACCTCGGGCGACTGGAGACGCTCGAGCGCCGAGCGCGTCACGGTGTCGGGGCGGCAGGGGCAATGCAGCTCCTCGCTCTTCTTGACCGCCGCGTCGGAGGTCTCCATGTCCGAGAGGGGTATCCTCACCTGCTTGCCGTTTTCCAGGCGCAGGCAGATGCGCTCCTTGGGCGTGTCGTACTCCACGATCTTGGCCTTGCCCAGCGGGGTGCTGATGACGGCGTTGCGCTTGGGGGCCCGCTGCTTGAAGTCCTTGTAGGCGTCAAACTCGTAGCGCAGGCAGCACATGAGGCGCCCGCAGGCGCCGGAGATCTTTGACGTGTTGAGGGGCAGGTCCTGCTCCTTGGCCATGCGAATCGAGACGGGCTCAAACTCGCGCCCCAGGCGTGCGCAGCACAGCTCCTGGCCGCAGTGGGCAAACCCGCCGGCGAGGGCCGCCTCCTCGCGCACGCCGATCTGGCGCATGTCAATGCGCTTGCGCAGCGTGTGGCTGAGCTCGCGGACGAGCTGCCTGAAGTCGACGCGGTCCTCGGCGGAGAAGTAGCAGACCACCCTGCCGCCGTCAAAGAGGTACTCAACGCCCACGGGCTTCATGTCAAGCTCAAGCTCGTGGATGGCGGACCGGAACAGCGGGAGCGCGTCGTCCCCCTGCTGGGCGAGCTGGTCGGCGCGGTCGAGGTCCTCGTCGGTGGCGATGCGCAGCACCTTGCTCAGGCGGGTGCCGCCCGTCGTCCTCACCAGCTCGTCGCCGTCCACCTCTCTGGCGTCACGGGTGGCAAGGCCGATCTCCTGCCCGCGCTCCGTGGAGCAGATGACGAGGTCACCCTCCTCCGCGCCCGTGTCGGCGGGGTTAAACCAGAGGTCGTGCGTCACGAACCTAAACTTCACCGGGATGACGGTGGGCATGCGAGCGCCTCCTTGACAGACAGGAGCATGGTCTCAAGGACCAGCTGAGGTGATACGTTATGCGCGAGGTCGTCAGCCGCGCCCAAGACGCGGCCCAGGGCACGCAGCACGCCCTCGCTCGAGGCGGTCTGCGCCAGGCGGTCGACCACATCCGTCACGTCCTCGTTCACGATGGGCTCGGACACGCCCTCGCGGCGCACGAGCACGTCACGCAGGAGCGAGTCGGCGGCGGCGAGCGCCTCCATCATACCCGAACGTTCCCGGGCGGTAAGCTCGCGCTTGTTGGCCTGCTCCAGCTGGCGCAGCGAGGCGGGGCTCAGATATTCGCCGCTCTCCCTCGTCCGCCTGTCCTGCTCCTTCCGGTAGCTCTCAAGGGGGCTGCGCACCCCCTCCACGATCTCGCGCGCCGCCAGCAGCACGTCCCAGGCGTCGTCATGTGCCAGGCCCGCCAGCGCCCTCACGACGGACGAGCGCACCTGCCGCCGCTGTGCCGAGGCGAGAAACGACGCGGCCGCGTCGGGCGTGCCCGCCACGGAGAGTGCCACGCGGGCGTCCGTCCCGCGAATGCCGGAGCGCAGCTCCACGGCGCGCTCGGCCGCGTCGGGCCCGACAATCCGGAAGGGCACCTGCTGGCAGCGGGAGACGAGCGTGGGCAGCACCGCGTCGGCACAGCGGGCGATCAGGACGAAGTACACGCCTGCGGGCGGCTCCTCCATGGTCTTGAGCAGCGCGTTGGCGGCGGCGCCCCTGAGCAGCCCCGCCTGCCCCAGGATGTAGACCTTGGCCCGGGAGCGCGTGGGAGCCAGGCTGACGTCGTCGATGAGGTCGCGCACCTGCCGCACGAGGTAGCCCGAGGCGCTCTCGGGGGCAAGGAGGTGCACGTCGGGATGGGTGCGATGGGACACGCGAATGCACTCGTCACAGCTGGCGTCCCCGCCGTTGGGGCATACGAGGAGCTGCGCCAGGGCCAGGGCCGCCTCAGTCTTTCCCGAGCCGGGGACCCCCAGGAAGAGATAGGCATGGCTCAGCCTGCCCTCCGAGAAGGCCCGGGCGAAAAAATCACGCACCCGCGGCTGCGTCGCGAGCGCGCGCAGGGCGTCCGGAAGGCGGGGCGGGGGCGCGGTCATGTCACGCACCGTCCCTCGCCGGAGCAAGCACCCTGCGCAGACGGGGAAAGGCCGCGCAGAGCAGCGAGTCCACCCGGCTAGCCACCACTGCGGGATCGTCGTCCGCGTCGACGAGCCGAACGCGCCCGGGTTCAAGGCGGGCGAGCGTGAGGTAGCCCTCGCGCACGCGCGCCTGGAAGCCGACGCCCTCCGCCTCGAGCCTGTCGGCGCGGCGCCGCGTGGCGCGTCCCAGGCCGACCTGAGGCTCGAGGTCCAGGACGAGGGTCAGGTCGGGCACGACGCCGCAGCTTCCCAGCAGGTTGCAGCTGCGCGTGGTCTCCTCGTCGATGCCGCGGCCGCCATGCTGGTAGGCGAAGGTGGAGTCAAGGAAGCGGTCGCAGATGACCACGGCGTCGCGCGCAAGGGCCGGCTCCACGCGCTGACGCACGAGCTGCGCGCGCGAGGCGTTCATGAGCAGCAGCTCGCACTCGTCGGCCATGTCGCCGTTCGCGGGGTCCAAGAGGACGGCGCGTATCTGCTCGCCGATGGGCGTACCGCCGGGTTCGCGAAGCGAGACGACCTCGACGCCGGCCTTCCGAAGTCGCCTGACAAGGCCCGTGACCTGCGTTGACTTTCCCGCTCCGTCAATGCCCTCAAAGGTGACGAAGATGCCCTTGCGCCCGTCCATGCTAGCGTCCCTCGGCCGAGCCGTCACCGGAGTCGGGACGCCTGGCAGTGGGTCGCTTGGTGGCGGGTCGCTTGGCTGCGGGTCGCTTGGTGGCGGTCCTCTTGGCGGCAGCCTTCCCGGCGGCGCCGCGGCGCCGGCCCCCGCGGGCAGCGGGCTTCTTCTCCCTGCCCGGGCACTCCATGTTGGGGCAGAGCCTCCAGGGGCCGCGGGCCGTGATAACCTCCACGAGTGGCGCGCCGCAGTCGGGGCAGGTCTCGCCCGTGGCATGCAGCTCGCCGCGCTGGGGCAGCGGGTAGCTCGTCTGACACTCGTCGTAGTTGGTGCAGCGGATGAAGCGCTTGCCCGTCTTCTCGCTCTTGTGGGCCACGAGGTCCCCGTGACGACCCGCCGTCTTGCACGCGGCGCACTCTCCCACGATGACGTCGGGCTCGACGTTGGTGGGGCAGGCGGGGTTGACGCAGAGCTCGTAGGCCTTGGAGCGGAAGGGCCGACACTTGATGCGCGGAGCGCCGCAGCTGGGGCATACGCCGGCATCGCCCTCCAGGGGCTCCACCTTGACGTTGGAGGGGACGGGATAGGTGACGTCACAGTCGGGCCAGCCCATGCAGCCGATGAAGCGGCCGCGCGTCTTGGCCGAGCTCTTCATGACCAGGTCCTTGCCGCAGCTGGGGCATACGCCCACCTTGGCGTCGGCCGTCACCGCGTCGGCGATGGCGTTCCCAAGGTCTTCCTTGTGCTCGATGAGGGCGTCGACCATGCCCGCGAGGAGCGCCCGCGAGTGCGTGACCACCTGGTCCTGGGTGTCGACGCCCTCCGCGACCTTCGTCATGTCCGCCTCGAGCTCGGCCGTCATATCGGGGCTCGTGACGTGCGGCGCGTAGGTCGTCAGCGCCTCGATGACGGCCATGCCCAGGCGGCTGGGCTCGACGGGGTCGTTCTTGATGTACTTGACGTCCAGCAGGCGCTGGATGATGCTCGCCCGCGTGGACTTGGTGCCCAGGTTGCGCTTCTCCATCTCCTGGATGAGGCGTCCCTGGCTGTAGCGGGCCGGGGGCTCGGTCTGCTTGGCGTCGAGCGTCATGGAGAGCACGTCGCAGGCGTCGCCCACGGCGAGGGCGGGCAGCAGCTCGTCCTTCTTCTGGCCGAAGCCGTAGATGGCCCTGAACCCCGGCTTGACGACGACGGTGCCCGAGGCCACGAAGGGCTCGCCGCCAACGTCGAGCGCAAGCTTGGTCGACTCGCTCACCGACGCCTCCGAGAGCGTCGCCAGGAAGCGGCGGGCTATGAGGTTGTAGAGCTTCCACGAGGCGCCGTCCAGCTTGTCGGGGTCGGCCGCCGCCGTGGGATAGATGGGCGGGTGGTCGGTCGTCTCCTGCTTGCCGCGCGTGGCCGCGAGCCTGTCCTTGGCGAGGAGCTCCTTGCAGCAGGGCCGGTACTGCGGCACCGCCGAGAGCGTCCTCACGCAGTCGCGCAGGTCGAGCGAACGGGGATAGACCGTGTTGTCCACACGCGGGTACGAGATGAGGCCGTCCATGTAGAGCGACTCGGCCACGCGCATCGTGCGCGAGGGCGAGAGGCCGATCGACGCCGCGGCCGCCTGCAGCGAGGTGGTGTTGAACGGCGCGGGAGGACGGGTGGTGCGGCTCTTTGTCTCGACGCCCGTGACGCGGGCGCTCCGGGCGTCCTTGACCCGTGTTGCGGCCGCCTGTGCCGCGGCCTCGTCCTTGAAGCGCGCCGTCCGATGGGTCGCGCGGAACGTAACGTCCTCGCCGCGCTGGCCGGCGGGCGCGAGCGTGCCCGAGAGCACCCAGTAGTCCTCGGGAACGAAGGCCTCGCGCTCTCGCTCCTTCTCGACGACGAGGGCCAGCGTGGGCGTCTGGACGCGGCCGGCGGAGCGCACGTTGCCAAAGCCGCCGAAGCGCGCCATCGTGAGGTAGCGCGTGAGCACGGCGCCCCAGATGAGGTCTATGTACTGACGGCTCTCGCCGGCGTCCGCGAGGTCCTGGTCGAGTTCGACGAGATGGGCGAAGGCGTGGTCGATCTCGGCCTTCGTGAAGGCCGAGTAGCGGGCGCGCGAGACGGGCGTGGTGGGCGCCACCTCGCGCATCTGACGCAGGGCGTCCGACCCGATGAGCTCGCCCTCGCGGTCGAAGTCGGTGCCGATGACGATGGAGTCCGCCTTCTTGGCCAGGTTCTTGAGAGCGCGGATGATGCCCTTCTCGGCAGGAAGCTTCTCGACGGGGGCCCACACGAGGTAGGGAAGGCTCGCCACCTTCCAGCCCTTGATGTCGATGCCGTCCTTGAGGAAGGGCTTGCGCCTGCTGTCGTAGGGAGGCTTGGCCAGGGCGTCGGGAACGGCGGCGGGAATCACCTCGCCCTCCTCGCTGATGACATGCCAGCCCTCGGCGTCGTCATAGCGCAGCTCATGGGGAAAGTCGGGCGCCATGATGTGCCCGCGCAGGCCGATGGTGACCCACTCCTCGCCGTCATGCACAAAGCGATAGACCGGGGTGTCATAGACCTTTTCGGCCTTGGGCTTGCCCACGCTGGCGAGCAGGCGCGCTATCTGCTGGGCGGCATCGTTCTTCTCTGTGACTACGAGCTTCAAGACGCTCGACTCCCTTCGGGCCCGGACGCTCAGGCGACGGCGCGTCGCACCGTCCCTTGGGCTGCACACTATAGCAGACGAGGCGCGACGTCACGGACTATTGCCCCACATCGGCAAGCCTGCCGCGCGCCTTGCGCAACATCCCCAAAAGGCGCATGACAGGCGCGGCTCACAGCGGACGCGCTACGCCTCCTTCTCGAGCTTGTGCTCCCGGTACTGCTCGCGCGTCCACTTGAGCGACTCCTTGCCGTCCATGGCCACCAGGACGTAGCGCGCCACGACGAGCGCGGCCTCGTAGAGCAGAATCAACGCCGCGAACATGAGGATCATCGTGACGGGCGAGGCGTCAGGCGTGACGACGCTGGCAAATACCAGCAGGCCCACGTAGATGTAGCGCCACTGGCTCCTGAGGGCGCTGTAGGGGACGAGGTGCAGCACCGAGAGGTAGAAGATCACGATGGGTATCTGGAAGGCGACGCCAAAGCCGATCTCCAGCAGCATCATGATGTTGAGGTAGTCCACGGCGTCAGGGATGATCGCGGCGACGTCGGCGCTCTGACTGATCATCCAGCCGATGGCGGCCTTCTGGATCACCAGGTAGCAGAAGGCCATGCCCAGAAAGAAGAGGCACACCATGGCGCCCACGGTGGGCACCACCCACTTGCGCTCGCGCTCGGTGAGCGCGGGCAGGAAGAACCCCATGACCTCCCAGATGATGATCGGCGAGCAGATGATCATGCCAAAGAAGAGGGCGACCTTGAACCTGATGGTGAAGCCGCCCAGGACGCTGAAGATGGCAAGGTTGCTGCCCTGCAGGGAGCTGCGGATGGGATCCATCATGAAGTCGATCAGGGTTGGCGTCGCCATGTAGACCACGATGGCCGTGGCGAGAAGCGAGACGATGATGATGGTCATGCGCCGCCTGAGCTCGCCCAGGTGGTCAATGAGCGGCATGCGCGCTGGTCCGATGGGCATGGTCACGCCCCCCTCTCGTCCGTGACGCCCGCCGCCGAGATGTCGGCGTCGGCGGGATCGACGCGGTCGGCGTCAAGGTCGGCGTCGGCGGAGCCGGCGCGGTCGTCGTCGGGGGCGACGTCTGCGGCGTCGCCCGCAGGCACGGGCTCGACGCCGTCTTCCTCCGATGCCGGCACGGCCGCCTTCTTGGGCCTCATGGACCACAGGGCCGCCGCACTCGTGTCAGGTCGCGCCGCGGCCGCGTCGTCAGCCTCGTGGTGGGCCACGGCCGCGGTGGGCGAGACGTCGTCGGACGCGCCGACGACAGAACCCTGCGCGTCGCCGTCCTTCTCTGCTGCCTGGGCGCCCTCGCGCGCCTGGGCGGCCTCCTTCGCCGCGCGCTCCGCCTTGAGCCGCGCCTTGCGCTCGGCAAACGTCTCGTTAATGCGCTTCTTGGGGACGCTCTCGTTCTCCAGGTCGGCATCGTCGCCCAGGGCCGCCGCCCGCTTGGCCTTCCTCTTGTCGTCCGTCCCGTTCATGGCGTCGTTGAGAGGGTCCATGACCTGCGTCTGAACGACCTCCGTAAAGCCCTCCTGGGCACTTTTGAACTGCCTGAGCGCTCGGCCTATCGTCCTGCCCATGCCCGGGAGCTTGTCCGGGCCAAAGAGCAGGAAGACGAAGACGATGATGATGGCGAGCTCAGTTCCACCTATGCCAAACAAGCGTCACACCTCCTGCCGCCGTCGAGCGGCCCTCTGCCGCGACCTGCTCGCAGCCTCGTCATCTTGCCTCGTCAACGCCCAGCTCCCCGGCCACGCCCAGCAGGGAGAGGACCCGCTCGACGTTGCGCTGGGGATGGGACACCGTGAAGCTCACACCTGACTCCTTGGCGCGATGCGCGGCGCCCACCAGCACGCCGATGCCCGTCGAGTCAATGTAGGAGACCTCCGCGAGATCCGCCTCGAGGGACGTCACCCCTTCGTCAAGCGCCTGGTTCAGGGCGTCCCTGAGCACGGCGGCGTTGGAGACGTCAATCTCGCCGGCGCATCCCAGAAGGCGCGCGTCCGACGACCCTGACGGGGTGATGGAAATGCTCATGATTGCTCCGTTTCTCTTACTGTGCGGCCGTGCCCGCGCTGGAGTTCAGCTTGTCCAAAAGCGTGGTGCCCGGCGCGGGCGACGAGGGCGAGCCCCCGGCTCCGTCATCCGAGCCGGCGCTGTCGGAGGGGCCGGACTTGGAGGCGAGGTAGGCCTCGTACTTCTGGGCGAGCGTCTTGGCCCCGTACTCGTCGTTGGGGTCCGTCTCCTCCGCCTTCTTGAACGAGTTCGTCGCCTTGGTGAGGTCACCGCTGGCCGCGTAGGAGACGCCCAGGTACACCCAGGCGGGCGCATAGTCGGGAGCGTCCTTGGCGACCTGCTCGAGAAGGTCGACGGCAGCGTTGACGTCGTTGTTGCCCAGCTGGCACTGCGCCACCTTGACCTTGACGGCGTTGGAGTCGTTGATGGAGAGGTACTGCCGGTAGTGGTCGATGGCCTGTCCGTAGAGGTCCGCCACGTGCGCCTTGCCGGCGTCGTCCTTGGCGAAGCCTCGGGCGGCGGCGGCCCATGCGGCGTAGTCGTCGCCCAGGCCCAGGTGGCACGCCAGCTTATCAGAGTCGCTGGTGGCGGCCTCGAGCTTGGACTTGAGGGAGTCGGTGGTCGCGCCGTAGGTGGCGTCCACGTCAGACATGCTCGCGGGTGCCGAGCTGGCGCCCGACGCGTCAGGGGAGTCGGACGTGGGCGTCGAGGAGCTCGCGGGCGTCTTGGGGCCCGGGCTGGCAAAGATGAGCGAGAGCGACGGCAGCATCATGGACACGCCGATGATGACGGCGAACGCGGCGATCGCGATGTCGCGCAGGCGCTTCTTGCCGCCCAGGCGGTCGGTGAGCGACGGCTTGTAGACGACGTGCCCCTTGTCGCCGCCGTCAACCCCGGCCAAACGAACGCGGGCGGAGCTCCTCCTGCCGGCGCCCGTGGCACCGCCCCCCTTGCGCGCTTTCTGTGCCGTGCCCGGCGACGTGACGTGATGTGCCATGGAACGAAACCCCTCCCGGCGGGCGCCGCGACGCAAGGCCGAACGCCCAGGACGTATGAAAGACATGCGCGTCGACCGTGGGACACGCAGCACTGATTCTACCTAATTACCGCCGACCCCACAGAGTGAGCAAAGCTTCGTCCGCGCCCCATGCCGCGGCCTATGCGCGCGCCTCCAGAACGAGGCGGGCGGCCACGAGCTTGACGGCCACCACAAAGACGTCGAGCGCGGCAGCCAGGTCGTCAAGCGTGGGATAGGTCGGCGCGATGCGGATGTTGGTGTCACGGGGATCCTTGCCTGAGGGCCAGGTGGCGCCGGCGGGCGTCAGCTTGACGCCCAGCTCGGCCATGAGGGCCACCGTGCGCCTGGCGGACCCGGGACGGCCCTCGAAGGACACGAAGTAGCCCCCGTGAGGGTGGCTCCACTCGGCGACGCCCAGCCCGCCCAGGCCCTCGCTGAGCTTGCGCTCCACCAGCTCAAAGCGAGGTCGCACCACGGCGGCGTGCTTGGCCATGTGGGCCCGGACACCGTCGAGGTCCTTGAGGAAGCGGGCGTGGGCCAGCTGCGAGAACTTCTCGGCGCTCACGCGCTCCACGGCAAACGCGGCGCGAATCTCCGCCATGTCGTGGTCGTCGGCCGCCACGAAGGCGATGCCCGAGCTTGGGAAGGTCACCTTGGCGGTGGAGCCGAACTCGTACACGAGCGAGCCGGCGCCCTTTTGGGCCAGCTCGTCAAAGATGTTGAGCAGCCGGTCGTCCGTGTCGCCAAAGGCATGGACGGCGTAGGCGTTGTCCCAGTAGACGCGAAAGTCGGGCGCGGCGGGCCTGAGCGCCGCAAAGCGGCGGACGACCTCGTCAGAGTACGTGATGCCGGTGGGGTTGGCATACTTGGGAACACACCAGATGCCCTTGACGGCAGGGTCGTCTTCGACGAGCTCCTGCACCGTGTCCATGTCGGGGCCGTCGGCGCGAAGCGGTATCGCGACGTTGGTGATGCCCAGGTCCTCGGTGACCCTGAAGTGACGGTCATAGCCGGGGCTCGGGCAGAGCCACTTGACCTCGCCCTGCTGCCAGAACGGCTTTTGGCCCGCGACGCCGTTGGTGAAGGCGCGACAGACGAGGTCGTGCATAAGGTTGAGGCTCGACGATCCCGCCACCACCACGTTGTCCGGGGACACGCCCAGGATCTGGGCGGCAAGCCGCCGCGCCGAAGGGAGACCGTCGGGCGTGCCGTAGTTGTCCACGACGGCGCCGCCGTCCTCGAGGGGCGTGGTCGAGCTGACGAGGTCGAGCATGGGACGCGACAACGCCGTCTGCTCGGCGCTGGGCTTGCCGCGCGCCATGTCCAGGGAGAGCCTCCGGGCCCTGATGTCGGCGGCCTCGGCCTCGAGCGCCGTCACCCGGGCGCGCAGCTCCTCGTCGGAAAGGGCCTCGTACACGTTGGGGGTTGCAAGCTCTGTCATGAACCTCTCCTTTTCGAAGGCCGTGCGCCCGTCGCAGCAAAGTATACTCCCCCGTAGGCATCCCGACCGGCCCGCCCCGGCGGCGCACCACGACGAGGAGGTCCCGCCTGACGGCGTGAGGCACGGGCGTCTTGCCCGAGCGGCACCGACGATTTGCTACCATGTGCGCCATGAGATGCGAGAACGCACGAGAGCGGCGGGAGCACCCTATGCCGATGTCAGACGACAGCTACGCCTCGCCGGACGACGGCGAGCTGCAAGGCCTGGTGGACGCACTCTTTGAGGGAGACCCCGGAAGGGTCGTCTCGAAGATCGACCTCCTCATGCGCGCCGACATCGACGACCTGTCGAATGACTCGCGCGAGGTCATCGACCTGCTTCCGGGCGGGCGCTTCGCACGCGGGCGCCTCTGCGACCAACTGAACTCAATCATCACCGCCCACGGCTGGGGATTCAGCCATGGGACGGTGGCCTAGCCCGCCCGAGCCCTCAGAGTCGTGCCGACGACGCCCATCCGGAGGGGCCGCGGGCGTCACTGCCCCTTTGGCGCCGCCGCGCGGGAGCGCCTCCACCTGACGAGGCGGACGACGAGCGGGCCTCCCACGCGCATGTACAGCATGCCCAGAAGGCCCGAGGCGAGCGAGGCGGCAAGGATGGCGCACTTGGCGACGTTGGCCTCCAGGGGGTCGGAAAACGCAAGCCCCGAGATGAGGATGGACATCGTGAACCCCATGCCGCCCATGATGCCGACGGCGACCACCTGGTCCCAGCTGACGCGCCGGGGCAGACGGGCAAACCCCACCTTCACCAGCGCCCAGGTCGTGAGGATGATGCCCAGCGGCTTGCCCGCCACGGCGCCCAGAAACACCCCCAGGGCCACCGGGTCGCCCATGAGGCTGGTGACGTCAAGGCCCACAAGGCGCACCTGAGCGTTCACGAAGGCGAAGATGGGCAGTATCAGGAAGTTGACCGACGTGGCGATCGTGCGCTCGACGCGCTGGAGGGGCGGCGTCACGTGATGCAGGACCCTCTCGACGTGGTTTGCCGAGTCCGTGAAGGCATGCTGGCCCAGGACGTGCATGTCATCGTCATAGCGGTCCTCGAGCACCCGCGCCTGGTTGCCCAGCCACGACCGCAGGCTATTGAGCCTGACGTCCGAGCGCGCGGGAAGGAAGAACGCGAGGACCACGCCGGCGAGCGTGGCGTGGATGCCGGAGTTGTACATGCAGAACCACAGCACGAGGCCCACGAGGAGGTAGGGCTTGGCCGAATACACGCGCGCCCGCGAGAGCGCGGCGAGCAGCACCACCACGATGAGCGACGCCGCGACCCAGGCCACCTGGGGCGTCTGGCCATAGAAGAGGGCCAGGACCACGATGGCCACGATGTCGTCGGCTATGGCGAGCGTCTGGAAGAAGACCTTGGTCTCGGAGGCCACGCGGTCTCCCAGCAGCGACATAACGCCGAGGGCGAAGGCGATGTCGGTGGCGATGGGCACGGCCCAGCCGTGCGAGGCGCCCCCGTGGTTGAACGCCAGATAGACGAGCGCGGGCATGCACACCCCGCCCACGGCGGCGAGCATGGGCAGGGCAGCCTGACGGGGACGGCGCAGCTGTCCCACCGTCATCTCGTACTTAAGCTCTATGCCCACGAGAAGGAAGAAGACGGCCATGAGGAAGTCGTTCACGAAGCCCTCGACGCTGATGCTCGCCGTCAGGGGGCCCACGCCCAGCGTCAGGGGAGCCTCCAGCACGTGATGGAGGGGCTCGTAGGCGGGCGAGTTGGCGACGATGACCGCAAGCAGCGCGGCGACGACCATCATGGCCGCGGCGATGGTGCCGTTGGACGTGATGGTCTCAAGGGCGGAGCGACTCTTGAGCCGACGCACGACCTTGGGCTCACGTATGATGCCCCGCTGCTGGACGGTGGGATTCTTGGGCTGATGCGCGCCGTCCTGTCGGATGCCGGGACGTGCCTTGTCCATGTTCTTCCCTTCTACGTGACTACGTGACGCCCCGGCCCCGCATGAGGGGTCGCTCCCGGAAGACGTGCCGTTCCCGCGTGCGGGGCGGCGGCTGCGTCAGTGCTGGCGGCGGGCGGACGGCCTCTGCGGGCGCCTGCGGACGGACGCTTGGCGACGCCCTCGTTACACCTTCGACAAACCCATACAGAACATAGCAGGTTTGTGCAACCATAGACAGCAAACGAGGGGGAGACGCCTCCTTGCACGTCTGTCCAGGAGGATCCCATGAACGCGCAGCGCATCGCCATCATCACTGACTCCGGCACGGACACGGACCCGGCATTCTGCCGCGAGCACGACATCCGCGTCATGCCGCTGCACATAAACTACTCGGACGGCTCCTCGTTCTCGAGCGGGGTTGACATCAGCTCGGCCGAGGTCGTGCGGCGCTTTGCGGACGAGATACCCAAGACCTCCCTGCCCTCCCCCCACGAGATCGAGACGACGCTGCGCAAGGCCAAGGCCGACGGCTACGAGCGGGCCGTCGTCGTCACCATAGCCAGCGCCCTCTCCGCCACCAACCACACCGTCCAGATGGTCGCCGACCAGCTGGAGGACTTTCCCGTGCTCGTGATTGACACCAAGTCCATCGGCATGATGGCCGGCATGGTGGTGCGGCGCGCCACGGCGCTCGTGGAGGAGGGCGTGCCCTTTGCCGAGCTCGACGGCAGGCTTCAGGGCGTCGTCGAGGACACCGACGTGTTCTTTGCCGTCAAGTCGCTCGACTACCTGTACGAGGGCGGCCGCATCAACGCGGCCATCTATCGCCTTGGCAGCATCCTCAACATCAAGCCGGTGCTCACCTGCAACAGGGAGGGCTACTACACCATGGCCAAGAAGGCCCGCGGCTGGGAGCGAGCCCTTGAGGCCATGGTGAGGCTTGTGGCCGAGAGGGCCAACCGCTTTGAGCGCGTGCGCCTTGCCGTGTGCTTCACGCAGGCGACCGCCAGGCTTCGCGACGTGCTCGAGGAGCGGGTGCGCGCGCAGGTCAAGGCCGACGTGGTGGAGTTCCTCTCGCAGGAGCTCCAGCCCGACCTCATGGTGCACACGGGTCCCAACCTCGTGGGCATGGGCGTGCAGGGCGCCTGAGCGCCTACGTCGCCGCTGCGAGGCGCAGGCGGCGACAGGAGCGCGCCTCGCCAAGACGCAGGCCGCGTGCGAGCCCTATCGACCCGTGCGGCCCTGGGCCAGCAGCCGGACCATGCCCTCGGTGATGAGGGCGCAGCGCTGCGCGGCCCGCCTCTCGAAGCTGGGATAGTCCACGTGGCTTGAGCCGTCCGCCCTGTCGCTCATGGCGCGGATGATGACGAAGGGAAGCCCGTTGAGCCAGCAGGCCTGGGCGATGCCCGCGCCCTCCATCTCGCAGCAGTCCGCGCCGAACAGCTCCTTGACGCGCCCCTTTACGGCGGCGTCGCCCACGAACTGGTCCCCCGAGGCGACACGGCCCGCAAGCGCTCGCACGGGCGGGACCAGCGAGCGGGCCGCCTCGAGCGCGCAGGCGACAAGCGCCTCGTCGGCGGCGAACGCGGCGACGCCCAGGCCGGGCACCTCTCCCGAGGGGTAGCCCAGGCGAGTGACGTCCATGTCATGCTGGACGGCGTCAGTCGAGACGATCACGTCTCCGATGTCGAGCTCGTCGTTGAGGCAGCCGGCGATACCCGTGTTGATGACGTGGGTGACGCCGAAGAGCGCGGCGAGCGCCTCGGCGCACACCGCCGCGTTGACCTTGCCCACCCCGCACTTGACGACCACGACCCTTGCGCCCGCGAGGGTCCCCTCGCAGAAGTCCATGGCGGCATGGCGCGTGAGGGCGACGCCCTCGAGGCGATCCTTGAGATGGGCCACCTCCACGTCCATGGCCCCGATGATGCCCAGCTTCATGACGTGCCCCTCTCGTGTCACGCGCGATCTTGCGCGGGCGGCCTCAGGCCTGGGCCCGACGCCGCGCCTCCGGTGCCGCCCGTCCCTGTCACGGCTCGCGCGTGGGGTAGGTGGTGTGGGCCTCGTCAATGTGCTCGAGCGTCTGCTCAAGGTAGCGTCGCGCCCACCACTGCGCCTGCGCCAGGTCGCTGTCATGCCAGTTTCCGCACTCCTCGGGTCGTGCGCCCGGGACGTCGCCCGAGAAGTCGCGCACGAACGCAAAGAGGCGGCGCAGCGGCGCGAGCACGTCCTGAGGCGTCGCGTCGCCAAAGACCACCAGATAGAAGCCCGTACGGCAGCCCATGGGACCAAAGTACGCCACGCGGTCGGCCCACTCGGGGTCATTGCGCAGGAACGTGGCGCCCAGGTGCTCGATGGCGTGGACCGCCGCAGTGTCCATGACTGGCTCCCTGTTGGGCGCCGTGAGCCTGAGGTCAAAGGTCGTCAGGTCAACGCCGTGCCAGCTGTCGACGCGGCTCACGTACACGCCCGGCTCAAGCAGCAGGTGGTTGATCGTAAAGCTCGCAATCTTCTCCATGGGGACCAAACCCTCCCTCGTCCGGGCGCGCGGCCCGTCCGCGCAGTCGTCAAGACGCCCCCAAGCATAGCCCAAGGGCAGACGGGCGCGAGGTGCCACCTACGCCAGCCAGTCGCAGTGCGTCAGCGCCTTGACGATCCGGTCGCGCGCAGAGGCGGGGCTGACCCCCTCCAGCAGATGAAAATGGGCCGTCGCCGCTATGCTGCTCTCCGCGAACCCCTCAAAGCTGACCGACGGCGCGATGGAGGCGTCCAGGTCTCTTCCCAGGGCCATGACGCCGCGACGGATGACGTCGTCGCTCACGCCCTCGAGCGAGACGCCCCTGCGCACCGGCAGCCGCACGGAGCAGTCCGTGGCATTCCAGTCCGTGCTGCGGGTGAGGGCCGTGGTGTTGAGCACGGAATTGGGGATGACCTGCTCAGACCCGTCCCTTCCCCGCACGATGGTGTGGCGCCAGGTGACATCGACCACCTTGCCCGCATAGCCTCCCACGCTCACCTGGTCACCCGGCTGCACCACATGTCCCAGCATGAGGCCCAGGCCGGCGACGATGTTGGCGACGGTGGCCTGCATGCCCAGGGAGATGACGAGCGACCCCACGCCCAGGGCGGCGACGAAGCCCGTGGGGCTCACGCCAAAGACGGGCTGCAGCACGCAGAGGAGCGCCACGAACCACAGAAGCCCACGAACGATGTAGATGAAGATGGAGGCGGAGGGCACGCGCGAGGCGTCAAGGGCGGAGGTCAGTGCTCGCACGACAAGGCGCTGCGCCACAATCACGGCGAGGAGGACGGCCACAAGCAGGACGGCGCGGCTGACGAACTCCGCGACGCCCAGGCCCAGTATGGTCATGCTGCCGCCCCCCCTTCGGCGCCGCCCGGTCCCTGCGTCCGGACATCTCGCGCAGGTCATCATTATCCCCTGAACCGCCACGCGGCCCGCTCGCGAGGCGCCGTCTGTGGCCATCGCGTGGAGTTTCGCGAGGCGGCGGGGACCGCGCGCGAGGCGGCGACCACGCGCATGCGCGATGCCTGCCCGAAGGGACTTTGCAACAAATTTCGAAGGGGCTTTACAACAAATCAAAATGATATCATAATGCAATTAGCCAAGCGTCCCGCGTCTGGTCGGGGCAGGCGCGCGGCATCAGAGGTGCCGCGCACGTCGGAAAGTTGCTTTTCTGAAGAAAGGATCGGGCATGAGCGTCGAGAAGAAGGCACACGCGGCGTCCGGATGGTTGATGGCGTTCGTCGTCATCGCCTTGTACGTGCTCTCCGTCATCAGCTTCATCATTACTGCCGGCACCATGGCAGGCTACGAAGACGCCGGCCTGCCCATTCCCGTCAGGACCTTTGTCATGCTGGGCCTGAGCATCGTCGTCTTCGTGCTCGCCATCATCCTGAGTAACGGGTTCTTCTCGCTGCAGCCCGGCCAGGCCCGCGTCTGCGTGCTCTTTGGCAAGTACGTGGGCACCGTGCGCGACGAGGGCCTGCGCTGGGCCAACCCCTTCTATGCCAAGAGCCTGGGCAGCGCCGACGTCACCGTCTCGACCGACGGCAAGGGCGTCTCCTTTGGCAAGGGCCATTCCCACGTCTCAAAGATATCGACCCGTGCGCGCACGCTCAACGGCGAGAGGCTCAAGGTCAATGACAAGATGGGCAACCCCATCGAGATTGCGACCGTCATCGTGTGGCACGTGGCGGACACCGCGAAGGCCTCGTTTGACGTGGACGACTACGAGAGCTACGTCTCCATGCAGACCGAGACGGCGCTGCGTCACGTGGCGAGCGTCTATGCCTACGACCACCTGGAGGACGAGGACGACAGCAGCGCCTCCATCACGCTGCGCTCCAACATCGAGGAGGTCTCCGAGGCCCTGAAGAGGGAGCTTGACCGCAAGCTGTCCATCGCCGGCGTGTCGGTGGACGACGCGCGCCTGACCCACCTGGCCTATGCGCCCGAGATCGCCCAGGCCATGCTTCGCCGCCAGCAGGCCGAGGCGGTCATCGCCGCCCGCAAGAAGATCGTGGAGGGTGCGGTGAGCATGGTGGACATGGCGCTCACCCAGCTCTCCGACGACGGCATCGTCAACTTTGACGAGGACCGCAAGGCCGTCATGGCCTCCAACCTCATGGTGGTGCTCTGCGGCGAGTCCGAGGCGCAGCCCGTCCTCAACACCGGCTCGCTCTATCAGTGAGGCCTGACGCATGGCGGCGCGCAAACAATATCCCCTGCGCATAGATGCCGAGGTCTGGGAGGCCCTGGAAATCTGGGCCAAGGACGAGATGCGCAGCGCCAACGCGCAGGTCGAGCATGTCCTGCGCACGGCGCTCAAGCGCGCGGGGCGCCTGCCGAACCGGCCACGAGACGCAGGGCACGCCCCCTCCCCCGGCGAGACGGGGCAAACGGGGGGCTAGGCCGGCGACGACAACGAGACTCGCGAGGGCTGGGCGGCGAGGGCTGCCTAGCCCTCGATCTTGACGATGGGCGCAAAGCCCTTCATGAGCTTCTTGGTCTTGCCCGTGCGCGAGAAGTACACCTCGATGGTGTCGCCTGAGGCCGCCCTGACCACGCCCGGACCAAAGGTCTTGTGAGAGATCTGGTCGCCCACGGCGAAGCTCTCGGCAGCCTTGGCGGGATCCTTGCGGATGGGCGCGGGGCGGGAGGGGGCGCCTCCCGTCGATCGCGTGCGCGAGCCAAAGACGTTGCCGCCGTACACCTGCGAGCCGCGTCCCGACCCAAAGGTGCCGTGGCGGTCACCGCGCTTGGCCCAGCCCACGCCCGTGAGGCCTGACGACCCCACGCCCACGGCATGCACGTCCCGCTCGGGCATCTCGTTAAGGAAGCGGCTGCGCGGGTTGGTCTGCACCGACCCGAACACGTGACGCGTGGAGGCGTGGGTCAGGTAGAGGCGCTCCTTCGCACGGGTGATGGCCACGTAGGCCAGACGTCGCTCCTCCTCGATGCTGGCGGGGTCATCCTCCTTGCCGCGATGCGGGAAGATGCCCTCCTCCATGCCCGCGACGAAGACTACCGGAAACTCCAGGCCCTTGGCGGAGTGAATCGTCATCATCGTGACGGCGCTCGTCTGCCCGTCAAGGGCGTCGAGGTCCGAGCGCAGGGCCAGCCACTCCATGAAGGCGGGGAGCTTCTCGGCCGCCACGGGCGCGGAAGCGCTCGTGGCGGGACCTTCCGACGTGACGGCGGCATCCCCGCCGTCGGCAGGGCCGCCCGACGCGGCGTCCGCCCCGGCGGGACCACCCACGAGACCCGCCTCCCTGAGCTGGCGCAGCGACTCGAGCGTCTCGGCGGCGTCCTCGTGCGTCTCGTCAAACTCCTGCGCCACCGAGAGGAACTCGCGGACGTTCTCGATGCGGCCGTCCGCCTCCACGCTCTGCTCCGCCTCGTAGGCGCGGATGATGCCGGCCTTCTCGACGATGGCCTCGACCACCCGCGCGAGCTCGCCCGCATAGGACCTGCCCGCGTCCACCACGCCCGTGAACTCGGCCAGACCGCCGCGCGCCTTGGCGCCCAGCAGCCCCGGCTCGGCGGCGCAGGCGCGCGCCGCGTCCACGAACGAGAGGCCCTCCCGGGCGGCGTAGTCGCGCACGCGGCGGATGGAGGTGGTGCCCACGCCCCTGCGGGGGGTGTTGACCACGCGCAGGGCGCTCACGTCGTCATTGGGGTTGACGACCAGCTTGAGATAGGCTGTGACGTCACGGATCTCGGCGCGGTCGAAGAAGCGCGTGCCGCCCACGATCTTGTAGGGCACGCCCGCCCGAAGGAACATGTCCTCGAGGATGCGCGACTGGGCGTTGGTGCGATAGAACACGGCGACGTCGTCATAGCTGCAGCCGCCGTCATGGAGCCTCTCGATCTCGGCGCCGATCCAGCGCCCCTCGTCGCGCTCGTCCGCCGCCTGGAAGACCTCGACCTTGTGGCCGTCGCCCCTGTCCGTGAAGAGGCGCTTCTCCTCGCGGCGGGAGTTGTTGCGCACCACGGCGTTGGCGGCGCTCAGGATGTGGCCGAAGCTGCGGTAGTTCTGCTCGAGCTTGACCACCACGGCGTCTGGGTAGTCCTGCCTGAAGCTCAGGATGTTCTTGATGTCGGCCCCGCGCCAGCTGTAGATGGACTGGTCGTCGTCACCCACGATCATGAGGTTGCGATGCTTGGACGCGAGCAGGTTCGTGATGGCGTACTGCACCGCGTTGGTGTCCTGATACTCGTCCACCGAAATGTGGCGGAAGCGGTCCTGATAGCGCTCGAGCACGTCGGGGTGCTTGGACAGAAGCTCAAACGCCTTCACGAGCAGGTCGTCAAAGTCCATGGCGTTGGCTCGCTCAAGCCGCCGCTGGAGCGCGTGGTACACGCGAGCGCAGGCAAGCTGGAGGGGCGAGGTGGCCTGCGCGTCAAACTCATCGGGGAGGACGAGCGCGTTCTTGGCCTGGCTGATCATGGACCTGACCGTGGGCAGGGGGTTCTGCCTAGGATCGAGGTCGAGCTCGTTCATGATGGTCTTGACCAGGCGCTTGGAGTCGTCGTCGTCATAGATCGTGAAGTTGCCGTCATATCCCAGGAGCTCGGCGTCCTCGCGCAGCATGCGCACGCACATGGCATGGAAGGTGCACACCCACATGCCGCGCGTGCCGCCCGGGAGCAGGGCTCCCAGGCGCTCGCGCATCTCGGCCGCGGCCTTGTTGGTGAAGGTGATGGCGAGGACCTCCCAGGGACGCACGCCCTCGTCGGCGATCATGTGCGCGATGCGATAGGTGAGCACCCGCGTCTTGCCCGAACCTGCGCCGGCGAGCACGAGCAGCGGCCCGCGGGTGGTCGTCGCGGCCTTGCGCTGGGAGGGATTCAGGCTCGCGAGGTCCACCTCGCCCGACGTCGCGCGCGAGGCGAGGTGCGCCTGGTCGGCGGCGGGCGTCGGCGGCGCTGCGGGCTTGTCGCCCTGGGCAGGCGAGGGCGGGGGCCCCACGGGCCTCATGGTGAAGAGCTTGGCCTGGAACTCGTTGAAACTGGGCATGGAACTCCTTGCACGTTGCGGTGACCGTCTCAGTGTAGCTCCCGGGAACGACGCCTTGCCCCATCCCCTCGCAACTTCGCATGATGAACGGACCATGACGCCCCGGCGTACCGTATGATGGGAGCCAATGCGAGAGGAGGCCTGCATGGCCCATAGGATTCTGCTGTATACGGTGGATGGCAATGCGCGACGCGCCGAGTCCTACCTTGCGTCCCGAGGGCTCGCGGACGCCTTTGATGTCACCGGCCTCGCCCATGCCCCCTTCACGTGTCCGACGGCCGACGAGCTCGCCGGGCAGGAGGCCGTCCTGGGCGAGCTCATGCCCGTCTCGGGCGACGACGTCAAGCTCGTCGCCGACGCGGGCGTCAGGCTCGTGGTGAGCATGTCCGTGGGCATCAACCACGTGGACGTGGGGGGCCTGAGGGAGCGCGGCGTCCTGGTGGCCAACTGTCCCGGATACTGCGCGCAAGACGTCGCCCTCCACGCCCTCTCCCTCATGCTCGACCTCATGCGTCAGACCACCTTCCTCAATCGCGGCGTCCTGGCCGGCGGCTGGGACCCCCATCACGGCTACGCGATGCACCGCACCCAAGGCCAGACCCTGGGCCTGGTGTACTTTGGCAACATCGCGCGGCAGATGGTGCCCCTCGCCAAGGCGCTGGGCATGCGCGTGCTGGCTTGGGCCCCCACCAAGGATGAGGCATGCCTCGCGGCGGCAGGATGCGAGAAGGCCACGACGCTCGACGAGCTGCTCGCGGACGCTGACGTCGTGAGCCTTCACTGCCCGCTCATCCCCCAGACCAGGGGTCTCATCGGTGCCCGCGAGCTGAGCCTCATGAAGCCCACGGCCCTCCTGGTCAACACCGCCCGCGGCGCCGTGATCGACGAGGACGCGCTCGTCGCCGCCCTCGACGCCGGACAGATCCGAGCCGCCGGCCTGGACGTGCTCGCGAACGAGACATGTCGTGACCGGCGTCTCATAGACCACCCTCGCTGCCTGGTGACCCCCCACGCCGCCTTCGTGTCCGAGGAGGCCCTGGACACCCTCACCAGCATGGCCCTTGACGCCGTCATCGACGTCCTCGTGCACGGGCGCGCACCCAAGCACGAGGTGCGCCCCTAGCCAGGGGACGGCCGCCCTCACGTCGCCGACGCCGGCGTCGGGAAGGCCTGACGTCACTGGCCCTCGAGCCAGCGGCCACCGGCCTCCGCGCGCGAACGTCGCCACGTACCCCGAAGGAGGGGTGAGCATGTCACGCCAACCCGACCTTGCGCAGCGCATCGTCGCACGCTTCGTGCCCGACGCCACGAACGTCCTTGACCGGCGCACGCGCAACGCCTACGGGCTCCTCTCGAGCCTGAGCTGCATCGTCCTCAACGTCCTGCTCTGCTTTGTCAAGGGCGTCGCGGGCATGCTCGCGGGCTCCGTCTCCATCGTGGCGGACGCTCTCAACAACCTGTCGGACGCCTCCAGCAACGTGGTGAGCCTCCTGGGCTTCAAGCTCGCAAGCCGCCCGGCCGACGAGCAGCACCCCTACGGACATGGGCGCTACGAGTATCTGGCGGGCGTGGTCGTCGCCGTGCTGGTGGTGGCCGTGGGCCTGCAGCTGGCACGGCAGTCCGTCGAGAAGATCCTCGCGCCCTCCCCCACGGAGTTTGGCTGGCTGAGCGCGGCGGCGCTGCTGCTCTCCATTGCGGTCAAGGCCTGGATGGCCCGCTTTAACCACCGGCTGGGCGCCCGCATTGACTCCACGGTCCTCGAGGCGACGTCCCAGGACTCGCGCAACGACGTGATCACCACCTCAGCCGTCCTTCTCGCCGCCCTCGTGTCGGCCCTTACGGAAGTTGACCTTGACGGCTGGGCGGGACTGGGCGTGTCGGCCTTCATCATGGTCAGCGGCATCGGCCTTTTGCGCGACACCATCGACCCCCTCATGGGCAACACGCCCTCAGAGGAGCTGGTGGCGCGCGTCCATGCCAAGATCGTAGGCTATCCCGGCGTGCTGGGCGCCCATGACCTGCTCATTCACGACTACGGACCGGGTCACCGCTTTGCGAGCGCCCACGTCGAGATGGCGGCGGACACCAGCGTGAGGGCAAGCCATCACGTGCTCGATCGCATCGAGGACGACCTCCTGCGCGAGGAGGGCCTGCGCACCGTGCTGCACTGCGACCCCATCGACGTACACAACGGCCCCAACGACCTGCGCAACTGGGTGGAGGGACGTCTGGGGGAGATCGACGGGAACCTCAGCGTCCACGACGTCACCTACGTCCCCCAGTCGCGCGAGAACGGCTCCCAGTTGGTCAGGCTGGACTGCTGGCGGCCGGACGGGCTCGAGGTCTCCGACGACGAGCTACGCCGTCACATCGAGGACATCGTCCATGAGCGCCATCCCGGCGCCACCGTCCAGATCACCATCGACACGGGCTTCATCTCGCCCGCGGAGTAGCCGCCTGCCCGCAGGATGGCCGCCTGCCCGCGG